>JAQYWR010000093.1 GCA_029379225.1 Nostoc sp. S4
CTGCCTCCTGCCTCAAAACCCGTAACTTTGTACTTCATGCGAATGAAAAGTGCTGTAATTAGTTAAGTTGAGCTACTTAACAGCCAACAAGGGAGCGATCGCCCCCACTCAAGCCAGGAATACCAGCGATCGCTCCCTTGCTGACAATTGCTATAAAAAAGTCCGTTTAAATTTTTAACGTCAAAATTCCTCAAGCATAATATTATGACGTTAATACTCAGATTTGACTTTTTAAATCCTTTAGGTGTAAAGATGCCAGCCGCCTGCAACGATAAATCTGTCTATAGCGCTAATTCATGAATACAAAGAGCCAAAAATCATCCCAGCAAGCAAGATAAAACCAATCCATACGTTTTGCCGGAACATCTGGGCATAAACAGGGTTAGGTAAGTTTTGCTTTCTTAATTGCAGAGATTGCCAAACCCAGCTGATGGTAGCCAGTCCAAGGGTAATCCAGAAAGGTAAGTGAAGATTTATTACTACACCTAACCAAGCTAATAAAAAGATTGTGCCAGCAAAGAAAATTGCAATAGCTACAGGGGCATAATCACCAAAAAATA
Organism: Nostoc sp. S4; assembly: GCA_029379225.1. Classification (GTDB taxonomy): domain Bacteria; phylum Cyanobacteriota; class Cyanobacteriia; order Cyanobacteriales; family Nostocaceae; genus Nostoc. Next base: position 561 of record JAQYWR010000093.1, read on the forward strand.
GAGCGCTAGAATTAACACCGATGCGGCGATCGTCTTGCTTGTCGCTCATGGCATAAACTGTATCAAATCCGAGTGTCCATAATACAGTTGCCCCCCAAAGTAACCAAGTTGGTTGAGAAATATTCTGCGTTACCGCACTCCAGCTAATTAATACTGCAAAACCCCAAGCGATGGAAAGCACTAACTGTGGGATAGGAAACACTCGCTTTGCCCCTGGATAAAGCAAGATTACAGGCACCGCTGCTACAGATAACCAAAAACTCAACGGGTTAAGATAAAAAGCCAGAACTGCTGCACAAGCCATCGCCACTATAGCGACAACAATGCCAACTTTCACAGACAAAGCACGAGAAGCTAAGGGGCGATCGCGCGTTCTCTCCACTTCTGGATCGATATCTTTATCCCACAAATCATTAACAACACACCCAACTGCACTTGTGGCGAGAGTACCCAATACAATTACACCAACCAAAGGCAAAGGCGGTTTCCCTGCTGCTGCCAAAAACACAGCCCATAAGGCAGGAATCATCAATATTAATCGTCCTTCTGGTTTATGCCAGCGCAAAAGGCGAATAATTACAAGCCAAATTGGTTTTTTGTCGCGTTCTGGTGTCGTTAACATAGCATGGGGAGTAAGAAGTAGGAACAGGAAATTAGATATTGAAGACTGGGTACTGAGCATTAGAAAATAGTATTTTTAACTTTATTCCCTTGTGTCCCCAGTCTCCAGTCCTAGTCTCTAATCCCCAGTTCCTATTCCCTAATTCATACATCTTTACATCTATAGAATAACGTTATTTGTTATTTGTAAAAACATAACTCCAAGTGGCAACTTTAAAGACCTTTAAATAGTCATTGGAGTTATAAGCAGTCGAGTAAATATACTTAGCTCAGTTAATCTCGACCAAACTGAGTGTCCAGTGCTGAGTCAGCGTTCGCCCTTGGCGTCTGCCTTGGGAAAAGTTCAGATATCTTTTCTCTCTAAGAGAGGTTAGGTGTAGCTTGCTTCCCCGTAGCGTTACACCAATGACAAGCTGCCCTCTGAGGGTCTAAACGGTACTCTGATAAGAAAACTGTAAAGTAGCCCCTGCTAGTGACTTCTCGCTAGGTAGACAATCTCACTTCTTTACTCAGAACTTGGAACTCAGCACTGAATTTGAGCAAGTGTGTTGCAATAAATATCAGTGTCAGCTACCCCGACATACCACCGTTTGCCATCACTTCTAAATATAGAGAGAAAACTAGATGCAGAATTTAGTTTCGCCTAGCTGGGAGAGTATTCCAGCTCAACCAGTTGACCAACACCGGATTATTGCTGCCATTGACTTGGGAACAAATTCTTTACACATGGTAGTGGTGAAGATTGACCCCACACTACCAGCTTTCAGCATTATTGCTCGAGAAAAAGAAACCGTAAGATTAGGCGATCGCAATCTTGCTACAGGAGAACTCAAACCAGAGGTCATTAAAAAAGCGATCGCTGCTTTAGGACGCTTCCAAGAAGTTGCTAAAACAATCAACGCTGAAACAATCATTGCTGTAGCAACTAGTGCTGTACGGGAAGCCCCCAATGGTAAAGATTTTTTGCACACTATAGAAGTGGAATTGGGTTTGAACGTTGACTTGATTTCTGGTCAAGAAGAAGCGCGACGAATCTACCTTGGTGTACTGTCGGGGATGGAATTTCACAACCAGCCCCACACAATCATTGATATTGGTGGCGGTTCTACAGAATTAATTTTGGGAGATAGTCACCAACCCCGTACTCTCACCAGCACCAAAGTCGGTGCAGTGCGACTTACTAACGAGTTAATCACCACCGATCCCATCAGCAATGCCGAGTTTCAATATTTGCAAGCTTATGCACGCGGAATGTTGGAACGTTCTGTAGATGAAGTCTTAGCAAACCTGGAGTTTGGAGAATCTAGGCGTTTAGTGGGTACGGCTGGCACCATTGAAACTCTAGCGATGATTCATGCGCGAGAAAAGTCAGGTGCTATTCCCTCCACTCTCAATGGTTACCAGTTTAGTCTCAAGGACTTACGAGAGTTGGTAAATCGTTTACGAAAACTGAGTAACGCAGAAAGGGCCGCTATACCTGGAATGCCAGAAAAGCGGTCGGAAGTGATACTTGCAGGGGCAGTAATTTTACAGGAAGCAATGACCCTTTTGTCTATTGAGTCTGTGACAGTCTGCGAACGTTCTCTTAGAGAAGGCGTAATTGTAGATTGGATGCTTTCTCACGGTTTAATTGAAGATAAGCTGCGCTATCAAAGTTCAGTTCGAGAACGCAATGTTCTAAAGCTTGCTAGTAAGTACCATATTAATTTAGAGTACAGCGATCGCGTGGCAAAATTTGCCCAAAGTTTATTTGACCAAATGCAAGGTATCCTACATCATTGGGGAGCCGATGAGCGACAATTGCTGTGGGCAGCTGCCATATTACACAATTGCGGTCATTATATTAGCCACTCGTCTCACCACAAGCATTCCTACTATCTAATTCGCAATGGTGAATTACTCGGTTATACAGAAACTGAGATTGAAATCATTGCCAATTTAGCCCGTTATCACCGCAAATCTCCACCCAAGAAAAAGCATGAGAATTATCAAGGTTTGCTGACTAAACAGCAGCGACAAATAGTCAGTCAACTGAGTGCCATATTAAGATTAGCTGTTGCATTAGATCGGCGACAAATTGGCGCGATCGCTCAAGTTAAATGTGAATATTATCCCCAATTTCGCCAAGTCAATCTCTTGATTTACCCATCACAGTTTGATGATGATTGTGCCTTAGAACTCTGGAGTTTAGATTATAAAAAAGGAGTATTTGAGGAAGAATTTCGCGTGAAATTAGTAGCGACTTTAGAAAAGTCTACTTTTGCTAATTTCTCCTAGAAGCCAGAAAACAGGTACATTATAAAGCGGTTATGTACCTGTTTAATCATTTATAAGCAAGCAAATAAGCGCTTATACGATTTACATTTGATTCATCTATATTTCTTTAAAATTACATTATATTTCATCCTACTAAAGAAAGAATATATAAATCTCCCTAAGAAGTATTTGAATAAATAAACTTAGCAACTAGAATGTAGGCAACAGTTTAATTACTGTTAGGTTATGTTGCAAGGGGATATCTAGGCTTGAGAAACTTAGGTATCCTCATTCTTATGTATATATAATTATCTCAGTATTTTACACTTAGCAATACTCCATTCAAGCGTATTAGTTGTTCCATATTTAAAAAAGCACAATTCATATAGCTAAATTCTTGATTAATACTCAATTTTGTTAGATTACTTGCAAGATTCATTCTGTTCTGGCTCGTGTTTAGACTAAGTAGATTACCTTCACAAACAAACCCAATAATCTTAAAACTTCATCCTCTGTCTAGAAGGTAGGGAGTGGAGAATAGAGGAAGAAATTTTTATTATGTTTGGCTGTGGGTTTTTGTGTGAGTAGCTCTTGGGAAAATTTTAGATCCAAAAAGACCCTTATCTATTAACTTTTTGCTTAATAAGTTAAGTCTTCAGTAATACACAAATTCTGTATTTAAAATCATTTTTATATTAAATAGCACTTAAAATTAAGCCATCTAGCAGCCAGCGCTAGGTGTTTAAAGCTACAAATAAGTATTTATTCTTCATAAAACGACATAATTCGGTAAAATTAGGTAAAGCAATTTTTACGGTTGTTAAACAAAGGCCTCTGCAAACCCATGCAACTGAAACTCAGTGCATTCCGAGTTAACTTCGCTCCTGTTTTGTTAATTGCCCCCTTTTTCCTATGGGGGACAGCAATGGTGGCAATGAAAGGAGTGATACCCCACACTACACCCTTATTTATGGCAGGTGTGCGTCTGCTACCAGCTGGGGTGTTAATTTTGATAGCAGCAGCCTTGATGGGTAAACCCCAGCCAAAAACTTGGACTGCCTGGCTATTGATTGCCTTATTTGCCTTAGTAGATGGAACATTGTTTCAAGGATTTTTGGCAGAAGGATTAGTCAGAACCAGTGCTGGGTTAGGGTCTGTGATGATTGACTCGCAACCTTTGGCTGTAGCTTTGCTGTCATTGTGGTTATTCCAGGAACGTATTGGTTTTTGGGGATGGCTGGGGTTAGGCTTGGGAGTCACGGGTATTAGTTTGATTGGCTTACCACAGGAGTGGATTTTTCATATTCTTGATTCGGGTGCAAATGTCACAATTGGTAACTGGCAAGATTTGTTTGCTAGTGGTGAGTGGTTGATGTTGCTAGCAGCCTTATCAATGGCAGTAGGAACAGTATTAATTCGGTTTGTCTGCCGACATACTGACCCTGTAACCGCTACAGGATGGCATATGATTTTGGGTGGATTGCCACTATGGGGTATTTCATCAGTTGTGGAATCCCAGCAATGGCAGAATTTAGGAGCATCTGATTTAGTGGCTCTGGGTTATGCTACCGTATTCGGCAGTGCGATCGCCTACGGATTATTTTTCTACTTTGCCTCTAGTGGTAGTCTCACTAGTCTGAGTTCTCTCACCTTCCTCACACCCGTCTTTGCCTTACTATTTGGTAATCTCTTCCTAAGAGAAGTCCTCAGCCCCTTACAGTGGCTAGGTGTTTTCCTGACTTTAATCAGCATCTACCTGATTAATCAACGTGATACTCTAGCACAGCAGAATAACACGATTACTGCTGGCGAACAAGCTAATATACAGCAACCAGTTTTAGAAGCATCTACCAAAAAATTTAACCCAGTGGGCACTGGGGACTAGGGACTGGAGAATGGATAATAGGTATTTGAATCACCAATCCCTAATTCCCTATAACAAATAACAAATAACAGTTAACATTTGGACGCCTTGAAGGTATTGTAATATCCATGACTTCAAAAGCACGTTTAGGCTAAAACTTGCAATATGAGGCTATGCCGTTCCTCAATCCTGATATTTACCTGTTTTTATTGCCTGGGTTTTTACTTAAATCGCCCAAGCACAGCTACATCTAACCCAGTAGCTGAAGTTTTAGAACTTGCACAAGCTAATTCGAGGGTTTCTGCTAGTCCGACTGTTTTGAGATATGGTAGTCGAAAATCAGATGTGCAGAGACTACAAACCCAATTAAAGGAGTTGGGATATTACAGAGGCGTGGTAGATGGACAGTACAACCCTGCTACAGAAATCGCTGTAGCGAAATTTCAGAAAGTAAAGGGTTTAAAAATAGATGGGCTTGCTGGTTTAGAGACTAGGGAGAAACTGCAAGTAGCTTTAGCAGCTAAAAAACAGATTGTAACTTCTCCAATTGTTACCTCTGGTAGTGCGACTCCTAAGCCAACTGTAAGACCTCAGCCAAGTGAGAGAGGTTTTGTGTGGTGGTTAATATTTGCCGTTGGTGTTTTAGGAAGTGTTGGGGCATTTCTTTACTTGCTAAGATGGTTTGTTCAAGTCAAGCAAGTACAAAAGTCGGAAATATTAAATAATAAAAGTTTAAATAAAGTCAAAAAAGACACGATTACACCATCTTCACCAGAGAATCTAACTAGTCCATACACAGCCCAGCTACCACCGACTACACAATTGCTGCTACCAGAAAAAACTTCTCGTCTTGCTAAACTCAATATCGTTGAGGAGTTAATTCAAGATTTACGCAGTCCTGACCCGACGAAGCGGCGCAAGGCGATTTGGGATTTGGGTCAGCAGGGAGATTCTCGAGCAATTCAGCCGATGGTTGACCTGATAATTGATGCTGATTCTCAAGAAAGCAGTTTAATTTTGGCAGCTTTGACCGAAATCGGTGCCCGGACACTCAAACCGATGAACCGTGCTTTGGCAATGTCAATGCAAGATGAAAGTCCACAAGTGCGGCAAAATGCAATCCGTGACTTGACACGTGTTTATGACATGATGAGTCAAATGAGTCAAATACTCTCTCATGCACTCGAAGATCCAGATGCCGAAGTGCAAGCAACAGCACGATACGCTTTAAGTCAGATGAATAGAATACGTGCCTTACCGGAACAACAGAATATAGCAAAAGATTCACACACTAATTTGTAATTATACGTGAGTTCCATAGATTTGGTCTGACCTATCAGTGAGAGGTTAAGGTAATTGCACAAATGTTTATGAGGGTGCAGGAAAAGGTAATAAATTGAGCTTGGAGACTGGCTTTCGCAGCGCTTTGACTACTTTTAATATAAGTTTTGATTCTCTGGGGCAGCAAAGCATTTAATCAGGTTATCCGCTTTACCGTTTGTCTAGCGGGACTTAAATATTTTTGGGGCAGAAACAAGCCTCAAACCCATAGAGGGCAAGGAAAATATATCAAAGGCTCAAAAAGGCTTAAAACCCATACATAGCCGTAGTCACATCCTTTAAAACATAATGACAAGCATGAATGCTAGGAATAGTGATAGTTCTACCTCCTGCCTCCTGCTATATATTAATAAACTAGGCAAATAGATGTTAGAGTCTTTGTGTATATACATTTGAGGCTACTTTTTGTCTAAGTCCCATTATCAAGAAGATGCTGTTGGCGAAATATTGCTTAACATTTCTAAGCAGGTAAACTTTATCAATTTACCTATCGCGATAGATGCATAAATTTTATAACCCACATTCTGCACTTCAAGTAGTCTATGCGTAGGCGCAGCCCGTCGTAGACATCGCTGTTTGGTCAAAGCCACATCTAAGACAACTAGAAAGCTAGCGCTCGCTGTAATTTATTGACAAAAATTGATTATTTTGACCACCGCAATAAGTAGCCTACCAAGAATTGAATAAAGCAAGCGAGTTATAATTCCCAACTAATGGAACCCGTGATTGTTAACGGATTACCTCTTTGAACATTAACTATGTTGTAAGATGATTCTGCATAGTCCGTATTAAATAAATTACGGACATTAATCGCTGCCTTAAAACCATTTCTTTTGTAGAAAAGCGCTGCATCAGTCCGCAAGTAATCTCGGAGTGTAAACGAGTTCTCTAAATCGCCTTGCCGCTCACCCACATAAAACAGCCCCAAACCACCTCCAAACCCCTTCAAATCACCCTGTTGAATCTCATAGGTTGTCCAAAGGCTGACTTGATTTTCGGGTATACCGTTTAATTGATTGCCTACAGGAATGACATTATCTTCGGTGACCTTTGCATCGGTATAGGTATAGGAACCGATTACCTTCAGCCCTGGCAAAATTTCACCCGCAATATCCAACTCAATCCCTCGACTCTGCTGCTCTCCGGTCTGAACGGAGAAACCTCGCAAAGCTCGTTCAGGATCGGGATCGGGGGTTAGCACATTTGTCTTAGTAAGCTGATAGGCAGCTAACGTTGTCGAAAGCTTTCCGTCTAGAAAATCTGCTTTGACACCGACTTCATATTGGGTTCCCCGGCTCGGCTCAAAGGCTCTTTGATCCAAGTTAAATCCTCTAGACAGCCTAAAAGAGCTACTGTAGCTGGTATAAAGAGAAATCGTTTTGCTGGGCTGATACACTAAGCCAATCCGGGGGCTAAAGGCACCATCATTTTGTACCGTCTGATCGGAATCTGGTGCTTCAAATTTATCGGATAACCAATCATAGCGACCACCAATCAGGAGTTTCAAGTTATCACTAAACGCGATTTGATCCTGAAGATAGACCCCGTATGATTGAGTCCTGGTCGTACCCTCACCTCCTGAATCAAATTCGGGTCTTGGAATGTCGTAATTTGGGTTGAGGATATCCAGATCGGGCAAATTACTAGTACTAGAGAAAATGTATACTTCATTCTGGAAAAAGCGGTTTATATCAAAGCCTACTAAAAGTTGGTGAGAAATCGATCCGGTATTAAATTTCCCCAGCACGTCGATTTGTCCAAAATAGTTTTCAAGTTTAATGTCACCCTCAGAAGCGGAATAGCCTGTGAGGAAGCGATCGTCCACTATTGAGCTAGGACCAGATGAATTTTGGGTTCTACGATTAAGAATTACAGATGTACTATTACGAATCTGCCAGTTGTTGCTAAATTCATGCTTTAGTGTGTAGCCAAATTTTTGCGTCGTGATATCGCTCAAGTCGAAATTAGGATAACCCGTGTAGAAACTCTGAGGTGTCAAGCTACCATCACTCAAGAGCGCAACAACACTTCTAGGAGGATCTCCAAAGAAGTGAGTGTATTCATAGTACAGATTCAGGCTTGTGCGATCGCCCAAGTTGACTGTGATTGAGGGTGCAATGGTGGTCAGTTGGGTGTTGACAAAATCTTGAAAACCGTTTGCACCCTGATAACTGGCAATCAAGCGGTAAAGCACAGTTTTATCGGCAGTCAAGGAACCGGAGAAATCAATCAGGGGCTGATAAAAGCCATAACTTCCTGCCTCAAATTCGAGCTTGTAATAGGGTTCACTTAAGGGTTGTTTGGTGACAATGTTGACAATTCCACCAGGCTCTAGAGAACCAAACAGAACCGAGGCAGGCCCTTTGAGAACTTCCACTTGCTCAATGGTTCCAACTGGTTCCAAGAGGTTGTCCAAAGTAAAGCTGCCTTCTGAAAGACCGTTGCGTAAATTTGTTTCCACAGCAAATCCTCTGATGGATCTGGCTCCGCCAGTCGCACCGCTCGAGTCTGTAGTATTTGAAACGCCACTGACCGTTTCCACTGACTCGTTTAAAGTTCTCACATTACGATCTTCGAGCACCTCTCGAGGTACAACTTGAATCGATTGGGGAATATCCCGTAGCGGGGTGTCGGTTTTTGTGGCTGTTGTCGCATTTGGCGCATTATAGCCATCCTGCTCACCCGTCACCACCAACTCAATCGGCTCATCCTGCTGGGCTGCTGGTGACTCTTGGGGTGTTTCACTAGCAGGCGTTTGGGGTAGTTGCGGTGGCTGTATCGCTGTTGCCTGTGATGCTATTCCAAAAACTAGCCCGACATTATCATCAAATAACTCAACTGTGGGCAAAGCCTTTTCACCTACTACCGTTACTCGCACAGTATTCGCATCAATGTTTATGACTGTTATTTCAGTAATTCCCGCAAGTGGTTTTTCCGAACGGAATGCGAAAGCCTCGCCTGACAGTAAACGCAACTGTCCACCAGATACATCGACAATAAAATTATTACCCGTACTACGATTTGTAACTTGCAGTTGAGTCCCAAGCAGGGTCTCTAAAATCACCTCGACAGCTTGACGAGTGGGATTAGCTTTTACTCCTGTGATAGGTACAACTTGAGTTACAAGTGGTGGGCTTGGTGTTGGCGACTGCACTAGCATTTGAGCGCTGGTAATTGGACGCTCTATCTCACTGAGTCTTGGAATCTCTTTAATTGACCGGGAATTGCGTAGTACCGATGCTATTGATTTACTTTCTCCCTCTTGCTTTGGTACTTCACTAGCAACTGCGCTAATTGCACTCCAAAGCCAAACGGAAATTGTCAGTAAGAATATCTCTACTAACTGCTTTTGTTTCACTTATTACCCCACACCAAACTCAAACAAGAATTCTTTTCAATAAACACTATCAGTAATCCGGTGCCATGAGAAAGCTGTTTTGGTCGCTAGCGGGAGTTTTTTTTGGTCGCTATTAGAAGTGTTTGCGTTGCATCAAGTTTGAGCGATGTCTACGACGGGGTGCGCCTACGCAAGCGCGTTGTGAAAAAAATGGATAAAGTCGGCTAAACAAGCAAAGAACAACAAAGCCATCTAGTTAAAACTCCCAACTCACAGAACCAACAATGGTAAAAGGTTCACCAATTCCGAGAAAGGTGTTACCACCTTCAACACTGCTTACATAGTAGATATCAAATAAATTGCGGATATTGATTGCAGCTTTGAGGCGATCGCGTCGATAATAAAGTGCTGTATCAGTCCGCAAATAATCGTTTACTTGAAACGAGTTAGCCAAGTCGCCCTGTCTTGAACCTACATAAAACAGTCCCAGACCGAATCCTAAACCTTGCAAATCTCCTTGTTGAATTTCATAGGTTGTCCAAAGACTGGCTTGATGCTCTGGCACGTTCAGCAATCGATTACCTACGGGAATATCATTATCTTTAGTGACTTCTGCATCGGTATAAGCATAGGACGCAATCACCTTCAGCCCAGGCAGAATTTCACCAGAAACATCGAGTTCAATTCCCTGAGAGCGCTGTTCTCCAGTCAGAATAAAAAACCCAGGATTATCCAAATCGGAGGTGGTCACGTTTGTCTTGGTAAGATGATAGGCTGCCAGGTTAGTTGAGAGCCTACCGTCTAAAAATTCACCTCTTACCCCTATTTCGTACTGCGTACCTCGGCTTGGCTCAAACAGTTCATTATCTACGCTGCGTCCTGAGTTTGGTACAAAAGAGCGACTGTAGCTGGCATAAAGAGAAACTGGTTCAATTGGTTGATACACCAAGCTAATGCGGGGGCTGAAGGCATTACCTTCAGTTGTGAACACAGAATCTTCAGGGATAAAGCTTTCACCTCCAGATAATGCCCAGTCGTAGCGACCACCAATTAGGAGTTTGAAATTATCGCTAAATGCAATCTGATCTTGAAGATAAACTCCGTAATTTCGAGTATAGCCTTTATACCGATCGGTCGGTTGACCATAATTAGGCTCTGGAACATTATAATCGGGGTCAAAGATATTTAGAGGAGGCAGAGTTATCCCATAAAAACCTAGACCGTCGTTAACCCCAAGGGTGAAATCGAATCCGACTAAGAGTTGATGAGCGATCGACCCTGTCTTAAACTTTCCTAGTACATCAAGTTGCCCAGAATAGTTATCGCTTGTGTAATTAGTATTACCCACTCCTATCTCTAAGAAGCGATCGTCAACTAGGGAACCGAATAGTTCTATATTATTAGTCTTACTAGAGACAACAGCAAGATTGTTGCGAATTTGCCAATTATCGCTAAATTTGTGGTTAAATGTATAGCCATATTTCTGCGTGGTGACATTAACCGACGCTATGTCAGGGTAAGAAAGATAGCGATCTCGAGGGGTTAAGCGACCATCACTTAGAAGCGTAGCATAACCTGTAGGAGGATTTGCATTGTAGTCCAGGTACTCGTAGTAGAGATTTAGCTTTGTCCGCTCTCCAATGTTAAACGTAATTGAGGGGGCAACAGTCGTAAAGTTAGTGCGGACAAAATCTTGAAAACTGTCCGATGCTTCATAACTGGTAATCAAGCGGTAAAGCACGGTTTTATCGGTAGTCAATGGGCCTGATAAATCGATGATGGGCTGATAGTATCCAAAGCTACCCGCCTCGAATGCTAAATTGTAATACGGTTCACTCAGGGGCTGCCGAGTTACTATATTGACGATACCGCCAGGTTCTACTTGTCCAAATAGAACTGAGGCAGGACCCTTTAGAACTTCTATTCGATCGATCGTATTAGTACCACCTGCCATTTCAAACAACGAAACGTCGCGAAAGCCGTTGCGGAAATTTCCCTGCTGGTTAAATCCTCTAATAGTCAGTACTTGTGAAGGTGTACCGAAGTTGCTACCACGGTTGACAACGGCACTGACGGTTTCCACTGTCTCAGCGATCGTTCTGGTGTTGCGATCTTCAATCACCTGTCGCGGCACTACCTGAATCGATTGAGGAATGTCGCGTAAAGGTGTGTCTGTCCGCGTTGCTGTCGTTGCATCTGACTTTTCCCGTTAAGTGTTTTTTGCAAGCTGCCAACCCTCACAAAGGTCG
>JAQYWR010000054.1:0-27641 GCA_029379225.1 Nostoc sp. S4
TCTACCTCCCAAACCTTCATCTGGCTTGCTTTAGAGGCGATTGTCGCCCCTTGAAGAATTATTCAATGAAACCTGAAAGTGCAGATAAAACAGAATCTTTCTATATTGCTGTAATTTTGTATGAATCATCTTCCGATGCATTGGATTATCAACCGTTGTAAGCTAATCAGCATTTAAGCTGCAATATAGCTAAAATTACCTTTATGTTTGATGTTTCGATGCCACTTAATCACTAACTCACCTTGATTCAACAGCTTATCTAGCAGTGATTGTAATTCATCTACTGATTTAAATAAGCGATGAGCAATATATTCTTTACATGAGTGCCAGACTAACTCGATAATGTTGTAATCAGGGCTGTAAGCAGGCAAAAACTCTAAAACAAAATTCGGAAACTCTTGAGATATTTTAGCTAGAACATCTTTGCGTTTATGAAAACTAGCATTATCTAAAATCAAAATAATCTTCGCCCCATACTTGGCAAAATCTTCAGAATGGTTTCCTTGATTTACCCACTCTTGTTTGATTAATTCATTTAATTGTTGTAATTGCTCATAAAAAATATCAGCATTACCTTTTTTTACAAAAAAGCATACACGTTTTCGGTCAAAATCTCTAATTGCTCCCATCACATTAACACGACCACAACGCCGTTGCCCTGGAACATTTTTACGTTTTCCTTTTTTACCCCAATTCTTGCGTCGAATCACACGTAAACTAAAACCGCTCTCGTCCCAAAACCATACCTGTAATCGCTCTGGCTGTTCTGGCGCTATTGATAAATATTGAGTCAGTTTCTCTTGAAACTTTGCTCTTTCTTGAGGGTCTTGTTTATCTTCTAGGTCATATTTAGCCCAGATATAACTATACTTTTTTCGCTTTAATATCCTCCTCACCTGAGAACTACTTAAGTCAATACCTGTTTTCTGAGTTAAATATGTGGCTAGTCGCTCTGCTGTCCATTTGCCAAATTCATATCCGAAAGTTGATGGTTCTGTATCAACAGTTTTTAGTAACAGTTCAATATATTCTGGAGTAGCTTTTCGATAATGTTCGTATTCTCTTTTATTATATAAAGTTTCTAAATCATCTGGATCTCCATGCATACACCAGTACGCTACTGTTCTGGGTGAACAACCTAAAAATTTAGCAATCTCGTGTTGTGGTTTCCCATCATTCTGTAGCAGAATAATTAGAATTCTTTCTCTGACGTGGGGTTGCTCACTCTCTTTTAGAGCTTGCTGTAAAGAGCTAACTTGTTCTGGCATTAAAAAGTTCTTGGCTGGTGGTGGCATAGTTGCTTTTCAACTGCTACATCTTCTTATTATGCAACTTAAGTGCCGATTAGCTTACCAGGAATGTTTTGTACTGCTCAAAGCTAGTTCTTTAGAGAAAGCGAAATCAAAAGCTGTAAATTATGGAAAAAACAAGAAGTGAGTTACAAAAATGAGAACGGAGAAACTATTACTTGGTCTTTAAAACAGGTGATAGATGTAAATTCAGTATTGGATGATGATTTTAATTTAGCTAATAATGGTGTAGATTTATACGCTAGAAATTTTCGTAATTATGAAGCTTACTACTCATTTGAACCATTTTTGTCTCAAGAACAATTGTGACTTGGAGAATTATTTTTCAATGTATGTTAATACGGGGTGCGATCGCGCCCCGTAATCATTTAAGTATAAAAATGTGGAAAAACAAAACTAAGTTAAGAAAAATTAAATAGGCTTAAACCCTCTTTCCTCCTGCCTCCTAACTTTCGCATTTGGTCGAGGGCTAATGCCTTCAGTGGGAAAATATAGGATTATTTTTAATAGCTGGCAAGCTCCCCAACTTCTAGAATAAGTTGGGGATCAACTCTGAATTCTGACTCCTGAATTCTAACAACTTTTAGTTTTTCCAACTCAAAAACCGGGCATAAAAATAAGCAATTATTTCATCAAGAACTGTCCGTACACCTTGGCTAGAACCCCACCAGTTGTTTGGATCGTAATCTTGAGTTTTACCAGCAATTACACCAACTCGAATGTCAGGATTCAAGAGTTTTTTGAAAATTAACCAACTCCTACGAGTATGAACATCCAAAGAAAAAAGATTAATTGATTTTACTTTTAAATTGGAATTGGATAGCCAGCGATAAAATTCAGCAGCAGATGCATAACTACGATCCCTAACTACAAAAGGTGTGGGAACAGCTACTACTTTTTCTGCTTCTAAACCGAGTTTATTGAAGGTGGCGGCTGTCACTTCTGCAAAATTATTGTATCCAGTCAGATAAGTTCCTTTTCCTAAAGAACCTCCAGTCGTAATTATTTGACTATAAGAACCATTTTTAAATTCAATTAACGCTTCTTCTATAGCATAATCTGGCAGCCATCCTTCAACAACTAATATTTCTGCTGATTTGATAGGGGAAGTTACGGCGAGATATGAGTGTACATGAGTAATACTCAAAAATATTAAATAAGCAACCACAGCGATTGCAATCGCCCACCCCGGAGCCGTAAGTGTCCACATTTCTTGGCGTTTTATTAGTTTGATATTTGGGAATTTTCGACGCCGACTTTTTGTTGTCTGCATTAAACTTTAGCTAAACGCTGTTCTTTCAAATAAGCAAATACAGACTTATCGCCAATATCAGCAGGAATTGCTTGCACTGTCTTTCGCAGAGCAAATACCAAAAATAATATTGCCCAAATTCCTAATAAAATACTTTCCCACTGACTTGGTAAAACTCCTACCAAATGTCCTAACAAAAGTAGCGGTACTATTGGTGTTAAAACTTTGGTTTCCAGGCGATTAAAGCAAAAAGCTTCTTTAAAATAAATACCTGTCAGAGCAACGAAGATAAAACCAACTCCGAATAAGGTAATAGGCTGATTGTAAACAGCAACAGCCAAAGGTTGACTACTAGACAGCGCCAAGATTGCGGATGCGATAGTACCGATCGCCCAAAAAACTTGCAACATTCGGTGTAGTAAGCTCATGTAGATATGAATAGTAAATAAACTTACACCGAGAGCTAGAATAAAACAAGCATATAGAGGTGTCAGCGTAGTTACAACACTCGCGCTATTGTTAAATAAAACCAAAGCGCTACCGATGGCAAAGCTGAGTGCAGCTATCATTAACCCAGCGCGGTAGATAATTACCCCAATGCGATCGCTCTGGGTGATTGTAAATTCCCCAAACTGACCTTGATAAACTTTTGGTACAGGTAGTGTTTGCGTAGTCATAGTCAAAGAATATAATTATTGATTCGTTAGTTGAGTGGTACAGGAAATTGCTCAGTGGTTACTTTTATTATTATGGGCAATGAGACGAATTTCATGTAAGTATTTCTCAAAGTATGCTCTAAGATGTATGAATAATTAGATTTTTAAATCTAATTAAAAGTGTGCGATCGGATATGTTGACTATTGACGGTTGACTGTTGAGAATCAGTTGGTTCAACTCTTAGAACCACCAAAACAGCGAGCGGTACTAGCGTGCCTTGTTATTCAGGCATTCAAAAGTCAAAAAGCTTAGAGGGTAGACTTTTTAACGATTTGGAATAGGTGGTTTATTTTTCCCGTGCTGTACTAGCTACTGTTAACCGTCAACAGTTAATAAATAGTTCTAGTTTTGTCAGAAAAACAAGACTTGTAGCGCACCTTCTAAATGAAGCTGTAACTGTGAGTGAGCATTGCCGCTATTGATGGCAATTTCTACCCAGCCGTGACTGCCAACTAAAGCGATCGCTTCTCCCAGTTTGACATTACTATAAGTTTCACACCCTGGTATACTCAATCCAGCAGCTTGCACGCACCAGGTTTTACCTTCAACATAACTTCCAGGAATGTTGCTGACTAAGTTGCCAAAGCGATCGATATATTGAATGCAACCCACTACACCAGTTGTTGTCTGCTTGCACTCTTCAATATCCAGCTTAACTAAACTAGCTTTGTCGATTTCTTGTCCTAGCTGGTTGAGGGGGACACCACTGGCAAGATTAGCTCCCACTGGTGCAAAAATATCTCTACCGTGAAAAGTCTTACTTGGTTGAGCAGTTCTCCAATAATTAAGATTTGTGAGTTCTACAACTGCGATTGCCGGGCTTTGACTTAATACTCCGCTGAAAATGCCATTATCTGGTCCCACAAGAAACCCTTGAGCAAATTCTACTGCGATCGCCCGTCGTTTGCTGCCCACACCTGGATCTACCACTGCTACATGCACCGTCCCAACTGGGAAATAGGGGTAAGCATTCATCAGCGAAAACCTAGCTGCGGCTATGTCTTGGGGCGGAATTTTGTGCGTCAAATCTACCACTGTGATTTGAGAGTTGATTTGGGCTATGACTCCCTTGATTACGCCTACATAGACATCGCGATCGCCAAAATCGCTCAGCAAAGTCACCACTGGTTGTTGACCGATCCAGTCTTGAGACATAATTTTACTAAAAATATATTCAAATAAAAATTTCTGTAGCAACAGCTACAAAAAGTATGTTATGTTAAGAATACAAGATATAAATTCAAAAACTAAAGAGGTAATTCCTATGAATCAAGGTAGACTACAGGCTGCAAGAAAAGCACGAGAAGCTCACAGAGAGAATATTCAAAAAAGCCTAGAGCATCGCTTGCAAGTAGCCAGAGTCAAAGGTGACGAACAGCTGATTCGTCAACTAGAAGCTGAGATGAAGTATTACTAACTAAATCAAGTTTTCACTGTTCATAGTTTTGTTGTGTAACCCCGCTACGGCGGGTTTTTTTGGTTTTTAGGGAGTTTTCTAGGTAATAATACCAATTTTTATCGCAAATTAATCGGCTGTAGGGGTGTATAGTTGTACGTCCTTACTTTCTCTACCAAACTTTACTCATATTTAAAATAAAACCAGGCAATATGGGATCGCCGCTAACAGTCGCAGGATTATCCAAACATTCCTGTGATAATCCAGGACGATAAATATAAACTTTGTGTTGCTTACGGTCAATCAACCAGCCTAACTGTATTCCCGGCTCATTTATATATTCCTCCATTTTTTCTTTCAAAGTTTGGAGGTTGTCGCTGGGAGATTTGAGTTCGACTACAAAATCTGGACAAATAGGAGCAAATTTTTCTTGTTGTTTTGCAGATAGAGAATTCCACCGTTCTAGTTTAATCCAGGAAGCATCTGGAGAGCGCTCTGCACCTGTTGATAGCTTAAATCCAGTACTAGAGCTAAAAGTTATACCTGTGCCATCTTGTTCTGACCACACCCATAGTTGTCCTGAGATATTAATTTCTCGGTTTCCTGTTTCTGAACCAGTAGGAGGCATAATTACCAATTCTCCAAATTTATTCCGCTCAATGCGTAAATCACGATTTACCTGACAGAACTCAAAAAATTGTTCATCTGTCATTTGCATTGATGACGGAATTTGCAAAACCAAAGGGGATGAAAACATGATGACTTCCTCCAGGTTACTAAGCCTAGCCTACTGATTTTATTTTCACGCAAAGACAAGAAGGACAGTTGCGTGCAGGGGTTCCCCCGCCCTTGCAAACTGTCCGTTGCAAAGACTTGGGCAGCCGCATGGGTGGGTTTTCTGACTTGAGCGGACTGCCCGTCGCCAAGATATAGGTTGGCGGCTTTGCGTCTAATGCAGGAAATTATTTTCAGATTTACTTGTTAGGTTGAGGAGTTAACCGCAGATAGGGTTTGACTTCTTCGTAACCTTTGGGGAATTTCTCTTTGAGGACTTCTGGATCTTTGAGTGAGGGGACAATTACAACATCCTCTCCATCTTTCCAGTCAGCTGGTGTCGCCACGCTGTAGTTATCAGTCAATTGTAGAGAATCAATTACCCGCAAAAGTTCGTCAAAGTTGCGTCCCGTGCTGGGGGGGTAGGTGAAAGTGAGACGGAGTTTTTTGTTGGGGTCAATTACAAAAACCGATCGCACTGTCACAGCTGCGTTGGCGTTGGGGTGGATCATATCATAAAGGTCAGAAACCTTGCGGTCTTCATCTGCCAAAATTGGGTAATTAAGAGTGGTGCTTTGAGTTTCTTCGATATCTCCCACCCAACCATTGTGTGATTCAACATTATCAACGCTAAGTGCGATCGCTTTAACATTGCGCTTGTCAAATTCTGGTTTGAGCTTGGCAACTGTGCCGAGTTCTGTTGTGCAAACAGGTGTAAAATCAGCAGGGTGAGAGAACAGCACAACCCAGCTGTCACCTGCCCATTCGTAAAAATCGATGTCGCCGTGTGTTGAGGCTTGCTTAAAGTTGGGTACTGTATCACCTAAACGGAGAGCCATGTGAGATTCCCTGTAGTTAGAAAAGCATAAGTGTTCTACTTTGCCATCATGACACAAAACCCCTATTCCCCAATCGGGCTTTAGCGGTTTGAAACAAAATTTTAGGTTGTCAGCACTCTCGTATAAGGTACAAAAAGATTGGGCATTGGGCATGGGGAACACGCAGAGGGGCAGGAGGCAAAGGGGAGAATGAAAAATTACCTCTTTCTCCTTGCTCCCTACTCCCTGCTCCCTGCTCCCTGCTCCCCTGCTCCCTCATCTCCCTCATCTCCCTTTTTCTGACGATGATATTAATAATTTTGATTGTCGGTGTTATCCTCAGCACAACTGCGAGTTTTGTTTTTGGAATTCCTTGGTTGACGCCGTTTTTGGGTGCTGCTGTCCCCTATCCTATTTTCTTTTTACTAGTACGTCGCCAACAATATAAAAGTACTTTTTGGTGGATGTTACTCTGGGCAGTGTTCCAAAGTATTGCTGTAATTGTAGCAACAGCGATCGCTCCACAAACAGCAGCAAAGGCCATCCCTCGCGGACAGTCATACACGATGGAAATGTTCCACTGGATTCGCACAGGCGAAGGTACGGAAGGAACACTCAGTTTGTTTTTACCAAACCATTTATTGCACTACGGAATTTTTTGTATTCTCTGCATTGTGACTCTTAGTAGCATCGCATTAATCTTTGGCACTTGGATGCTAAATTATATGAATTTCTATGTTGCACAATTGGTAAAAATGAGTGCTAAACCTTGGTTAGCAGCTATTTTAGGATGGTATCCTTGGTCAATTTTGCGGGTAATTGGGTTTATTGCAACTGGAGTAGCTTTAGCTGCATTAGGATTAAATTTATTAACTCGTATGAGGGGCGAAGTTCCTAAATCTGCCTTTCCTAAAACTTATATGTTAATTGGAATTACTTTTGTGATTGCAGATATTCTTGTCAAAGCACTTCTAGCGCCTATTTGGCAAAAACTACTGTTGTCTGCGTTGGGTTAAATTCATACCATGCATTGCAACATGTAGAGACTATGGCATGTCATCAATTAGGTAAACTGGAATCAGAACCATTGAAATGGTAAATATTGAATTCTCATCATAGCTTGCCCTAATCGCTGTAAACTTATTGCTAATTTTAGCATTAAGTTTACCATCAATCTCCAAGCATGATTATTACAATGACAGCGCAGGAAGAAGAGGAACTGTGGGATAACGTTGCTCAAAGTGTTGTATGTGATGCTATCTCAGAACCCTTTGAATTTACTTATAAAATGCCTAAGCAATTAGGCAAAGGTGGTTCTCGCTGTATTGAAGTACATCCCGAAATTTCACTGGCGATTATGGACTATCAATATCATAATGATGTCATCATCGGATGTCCCGAATCCGAACACTCCTTGCAATTTGGCGTTTCGCTTTCAGGTAGCACAATAGATGAATACGGAGGAAAGGTAGGAGAAGGATACACTTGTATCTCTGGTAGTGGTATCCAACGCCAGATATCCCTGAAAATTCCTCAAATGCGGCGTGTGGGTGTGGATATTCATATGTCCTCTGATGTCTTAAAAACCTTTTTCCCAACAGCAGATGGAGAAATTTTGCCCCAGTTGCAGCTGTTAGCAAAAGGTGATGATTGGCAAACTTTAGTTTATCCAGAAATTACACCAACTATACAAGGAGTGGTACAGCAAATCATTAATTGTCCTTATCACGGTGTAACCAAGCGGATGTATTTGCAGGCTAAAGTTTTGGAATTGATGACATTGCAACTAACCCCAATTTTGGCACATCAAGACCGATTGCAACCATCACCGAAATTAAAGTCGCAAACTACTGCCAGAATCCATCATGCTAGAGAAATTTTGCACTCTCATTTAGAAAATCCACCCCTATTACTAGAATTAGCGCAGATGGTAGGAATTAGCGATGCCTGCGGCGGGCTACGCCTACGCACCCTCAATCACTTGGAAATTGGGAGATCGAACAGAACTAAACTTATACTATGAGTATACTTATTTCAATGGTATTCCCGAAACTTTCACTACTGTTTTTAGCGATAATACCTTCAAGCTGCCTCGAAGTCGCTACTTAAGTTATCCTCTTGATGGCAATGATTATACCACTCAAAAATATGGCTATACTTTGAGCCACAAGTTTAGCGATAACTGGCAACTCCGTAATAATTTTTCCATAACTGCCTTTAATGCCAATGAAGCGCCCTTTACAATCATCGGCTCTATCAGCTGGGAATTTTAACCTGGATTTCTCACAAGCCAGAGAAAATCATTCTCAAAGCCCAATACACTTCAGATAAGACGACTTTTTTCTTTCCCTACCTCCCCTGCTTCCTCTCCCTGCCTCAACGGATAAATGTCCTTAATCCAAGCGTATTGTCTCAAAGCCACCCAAAACAAAAGTTCTTAAAACGCGGATTAAAAGCTGATTTTGGCTCCTTTAGGACTTACGCACACTCTACGAATTCTTGGCGTTCTTCTCTTCTTTACGAGACGCTAAGAGCGAACGAGACGCCTCTCGTAGAGAAGGAAGGCGTCTTGGCGGTAGCCTGCGGCAAGCCACTTCGTGTCTACGATAAATTAAGCTTTTCGGCAATTTTTGCGTAAGTCCTATTGGTATAGTTTATTTATTTGCCAAAATTTTCTCATAGGCTTGGATTGTTTGCTTAGCGATCGCATCCCAGCTAAAATTTGACAATGCATGTTTGTGGGCGTTTAATCCCCGTCGTTGGCGTTCTCTAGGATTTTGCAAAGCTGCTTGGAGTAAATCTACCAGTGCTGCGACATCTGTTGTACCCACCCAACCCGACTCACTATCACGTATTTGTTGACAAATATGCACTTGGTCAGAAATAACTACTGGTATTCCTGCTAGCATCGCTTCAGCTACAGCAATGCCAAAATTTTCATAGTAGGAAGGTAAAACAAATAAATCAGCAGCTTGTAGTAAACTAGCTTTTAATTCACCAGTCACAAAGCCAGTGATTGTAGTGTGCGATCGTAGTAGTGAATTTTGTATTTGGGATTTAATATTTTGTTCGTAATCTGGATCTTGAGGATTTGTGCCAGCTAAAACAAAATGAAAATTATAACCAACCATTAACAATTTTTCTAGCGCCGGAATCAGCAAATTTAACCCTTTTTTTGGGTCAATTCGTGACATAAATAAAACCAACGGTATATCAGCAGCAATATTAAATCGCTGACGCGTTATATTCTTCCCCTCTCCCCCTCTTACTCCCTCTTCTTTCACACCCAAAGGAATCACCAAATCTGGTGTCGAAACTCCAAATCGTTCTGATATTTTAGCTTCTTGCTCGCTAGTAAAATGAATTGCCGCCGCACCAGCTAAATTTTGACGTTCTATAATTGCACTATAAAGCTGTTTTAATTGCTTTTTTTTGCGTAAATCAGCCGGATCGAGGGTACCCAAAGGACGCAAAATATAAGGTAGCTTTTGCTGACGACACACAATAGCAGCAGCACTACTTATAGGTGAGAATAAAGCATGAATATGTGCAATGTCAAACTCCTGAGCATGACGTTTTAGCCACTTGAGTAAATCTAAGGAAAATTTATAGCGACGAAATGGCGCACAACGAAAGTAAATAATTTCATAACCATCTTGTTTAATTGGGCAATTTAAAGGCACATCCAAAGGTATTTGACCTGTATCGCCATTACTATCTGTTGTGAGAATTGTAACTTCTACTCCCTCTTTTACCAAAGCTGGAGCTAATCCCAGTACCATTTGACTAGGGCCGCCATAAATTAGAGAAATTGAGGGAACAATTTGTAAAATCTTCATTTTTTGTCATTTGTCCTTTGTCCTTTGTGCTTTGTCATTTGTCATTAATCATTTCTCCTGTATTATTTATTAATGACTAATGACTAACAACCAACTCTTGATAAAACTCTAATTGCTGTTTAGCTAAAGCTTTATTTGTGTATTTAACCATTGCTTTTTGATAACCCATTTCACCGAGAGTGCGAACAAAATATGGTTTATCCATTAATTCAAGCAAGCAATTAGCAAGGGCTTGGGCATCACCTTCAGGAAAAATTAAACCAGCATCACCAATTACATGAGGAATTTCGCCGGAATCAGAACCAATCACAGGCACTTGACAAGCCATTGCTTCAATCAAGACATGACCAAATTGTTCTTTCCAACCAGCAGAAGTTAAGGTTTTAAATTTGTAAGTTGTTTCTGAAGGCAGTACCAAAGTACTCATTAAATTGATATAGTTCGCCACCTCATTATGGGAAACACTTTCTACTAAAATTAATCTTTCTTTAATACTATTTTCTGTTGCTATTTTGATTAATTCAGCTTGTAGCTCTCCCCGTCCTAGCAAAAGTAATTTCCAGGGTTTATTTTTTAAACTAACTAAGGCGTTTAAAAGCGTTAATAACCCTTTTTCCTGAACAAATCGTCCAACAAAACCCACTACAAAATCTTCTTTTTTAATACCTAAACTAGCTGCTAAATCTGGTTGTGCTTTGGGAGTGAATAAACTTTCGTCTACACCCAATTGCGGCATGACTTTAATTGGTCCTTGATAACCACGCTGTCGCAAAATTTCTGCTCCATCTTGATTGCCAGAAATAATACCGTGGCTATGATTAAGGTGATATTTTTCTAATAACGCGATGGGTAATTTTAATTCATAAGGTAGGTTCCACCATGTAAAAAATACAGTTTTTGCTTTCAGCCCTAAGAGTTTATTTAAAGTAATCATTTGAGTATAAGCTAATCCTCTAGACCCTTGTTCTACCTGGATAATTTGCGGGCGAAATTGTTTTAATAAAGATATCAAATCAGCGCCAAAGGTCAGGAGTCCTTGATGATTTTGACTGAAGTTAGAAACCGGAACTATTTTAAATGACCCTTCATTGCGATATTGAGTTTCAATAATTTTGTTTTGCACACCGCCAGGATTCCATCGCTTTGGAACTACAACTGTTACTTCAATATCAGGTTCTAGCTGAGATAAAGCGCGTAATTTTTCACAGTTGAGGTCTACAATATAAGTGTGACTAGCAACTAAAATTTTCATAGTTATTTATAATTTGTCATTGGTCATTAGTCGTTAGGAATTAATTATTTTTCTTATCTTCTCAATACTTATACTTTTTGATCCAAACGAGTGTAAATTTGACCATCATTCCATACCGATTCGATGACAGTACCCAAGGCTTTGAAAAAACCTAAAGTATAAAAAATACCGCGAGTGATAATTTTGATTGGGGAACCGCTTTTATGGCAAGGTGGGCGTCCTAAGACATGACAATCAAATAAACGGGCGTATAGGCGTAAAGCTTGAATAACAGTGAGGTTTTTCAGCCCCAGTAGGAAATGGTTGTGATAAAAGGTGAGTTGATATTTAAGCGATCGCATACTAATATCATGACAACCACCCGTCTCTTCGCCTAAATGCACTAAATGAGCTTCTGGGTCGTACCAAATCTTATATCCGGTTTCTCGCACCCGCAAACAAAAATCTGATTCTTCGCGCACAGCACTACCGCGAAACCTCTCATCAAAACTCAGTCCATGTTTTGTAAAAATCTCGCGGCGAAAAGACATATTACAACCCCTTGCTGTTAGTACTTGCTGGGGTTTGATGGTATGTACTAAATCAATATGATACCAAGCAATTCCTGGGTCCATAGCTTCGGGAGGCAAATATTCAATCTCTAAATCTCCTCCAGAATCACCCAATTTCATTCTGTCAAATACCCGTCCAGCAACAGCCCCCACCTCTTGATTTTGCAAATAATTTTTGGCATGGGCTGCTAACAATCCAGGCGTTAGCTGAACATCATCATCAATAAATAATATTATTTCACCAGATGACCGCCGTACAGCATAATTCCGCGCCCCTGGCAAACTCGCCCAATCTAACTGCAACCATTTAATTTTACCTGCCGCCGCCATTTCTTCTAGGTAGGCTTGAATTTCTGGTTGGTGTTTTGCAGTTTGATCTACTACTAAAACTTCAAAATTCGGATAGTCCTGTTTGAGGACATCTACAATACTATCCCGTAGCGGTTCCTCCCGACCGTATGTCGGGATAACCACGGTAATTAAAGGCCAATTATTCATAATTTTTATTAAGTATTTTTACTATTTTAATAGTCATTCACCATTTGTCATTGGTCATTAATTATTAGTCATTAGTTTTTTTGCGTCCCCACGTCTCCCCATCTCCCCATATCCCTACCTATTTTATACCTCCGGCTGCTGCATATAAATTATCAAATAACTCATTTTGCTTTTGGGAATTATGCACAATTTGCGCTTGAGCTAATGCTCCCGCACTTAAAAATTCATAATGTTCTCGTTTATCGTTTCTCTCAAAAAATTGCATGATTTGTTCTAATGCTTGCTCTGCCAAATAGTCGTAAGTGCTATTGACAATTTCCCAATATTCATCGGTTTTGGTTTTTTCTCCGTGCAGCCAATTAGCCCAGTGCCTAATGTCATTAATTGGCAATTCTAAAATATAACCATTTTCGTTATGACGAATGAATTCTGGTAAGGCACATACATTTGTTGTAATTGCTGGAGTAGCAACCGAAAAACCTTCGATGATACTATAGCCATAAGTATCATGTAATGTAGGCATTAATTGAAAATGACTTTCGGATAATAACTCAATAACTTTCTCATTAGGAAGATTTTTATGGAAGACAACGTTATTTAAATTCAGTAGTTTAAAATCTGCTAAATATTTGCTGCGATCCGGGAAATCAGTCGGGACTCCGGAACCATGTCCTAGTTCCGAAACTATATGTATAGTGATAGGTAAAGCTAATTTTTCCGCTTTTTTAGCTAGCCTTAAAGCAACAATTCCACCTTTGCGAGCAACGTGGTTTCCAATAAATATAAGCTGGAGATTTTGGTCTTCCTGATAAAGTTTTGATTGGTTAGTCCTAATTGGAAAGTTTGGATGAATCACATCCAGTTTCTGATTTACTTTTTCTTCTATACTCCAACCTTGTATTCGCTTGCTTAATCTCAACTTGGCATAATCAGAAATAGCAATAATTTTTTGGCAATTTTCTCGTGCCAAGCGATTATTTAATAATTCATAAATTGCTGCTTCAGCTTGATTTTTGGGATTTCTATATAAAACACGATGATCCTCAAAGGTGAGAAACCAAGGTTTATTTGTATAGAGAATTCTGTTGAAAGAATGAATAGCTTGATATCTTCCCCATAAAGGTTGCCAGGGAATAAAGCTAGCTAAAGGATACCAAACTTTTTCTATGGGATATCTGCCCGCAGGAAAAGATTTAGGACGAATGAGTGTATGCCGAGAATTACGAGGTAGGTTAGGAATGCTGAGGTGTTTTTGACCTCCTATAATAACTTTTACCATTTTGATTGTATTTAAATTGTTTTTAGACGTTTTCTCTTGTTTTTTTGCTTCGGGTCAGCATCTTCTCGATCTTGTTTTTCTAGTTCTGGCAATTTAAAAAGAACTCCTGCAAAAAACCAATAATAGACAGCAACTGGATCGACATCCAAAGGATAGTAGTAAGTGTTATAGCTAATAAACAATATAAACACCCATAAAGCTGCTGCGTAACTGCGGAAATTACGGTTTTTTATCGAGCGATAGGTTTTAAAGGCAATAATTGTTAAACTAGTGACTAAACCCAAAAACGCTAGTACTCCAACAATTCCAATTTCATAAAGTACTTTAGGGTAATAGGTTTCTACCAATTTAGTTGAACCCATTGAACGAGCAGAGTTAGTTGCTCGACCTAAGCCACTACCTAAAGGGCCGTCTACGTTTTTCCAGTTTTCTTCAAATTGCTGGACGATAAAATCTTGAGGTGGTGAAGCCTCCCAACGACTAGTAAAACTCTCGGTTCTCTCTTGGACAAGAGCAGGGTTAGTTACCATTGCTATTCCCAAAATTAAAGCCAGTCCTACTCCTATGGGGATAAAGCGTTTCAGGTTGCCAATTTGACCAGTGAGCAATAGCAGAATGCCAAAGCAGGTTGGAACTAAAGCTAAAGCAATTCTCTGTCCGGAGATGACAGCATTAATAAACACTGAACCTAAAGCACCTAAACTGATTAACCGCCACATTATCGAAGGATCGGTGAAGCCAGTAGCAAAGGTAAAAAAGGTGCTGGAAATTAAGAACCATGCCCATTGCCAAGGGGCTACAAATGTTCCTGGTAAGCGAATAACTCCTTCTTCGGGACTATATAAGAGCGCTCCCCCAAAATAACACCGGGCTTCTAGTGATGTGACAAATAGGGCATTTCCTTCAAGACCTCTAGTGCCTTTACATATACCAGTTAGTAATAACAGGTATTGAATTAATCCCAGCACACAGCAAATCAGTATCAGGGCAATTTGGAGGCGCGATAGAAATAGAAAATCACGTTTATCACGAATTAAATAATAAGCACAACCAATTAAAGGGACATAGCCTAAAAGTACTTTAAGTCCTAGAATTCCCATACCCAAGGGTATTTCTTTTGGTGCCTGTTCTAATAGTCCGACACTAGGTGGGTTAAACTGCTGTCCACCATTGACAAACAACAGCGTTAACAAACAGCAACCCAAAACAATATAAAGCGGAATTTTAATACCTAAGGGAATAATTATCGGTAGTCCTTGTTTACGGCAAGTTTGCCAAAGTCCAATGAGTGCTGGAATGTAAAAAGCATCTTTAGCTAATTGGAGTATGGGACTGTTGCCCAAGTAGTAAGTGATAGTACCGCCAACAGGTACGTAAATGATAAACGCATATAGAGCTTGACGGGGATATTTGTAGGAAAGTGACATGACAATTATTCCCAAAACACCAGGAACTGCTGCTTTAATTCCAGCTACGAAAAAAAGTACAATGCCTAAGAAGACACCGCCAAAGGTGGCGGTGGTGAGTAAGCTGGTGAGTTCTTTACGCGCTTGGGCTGCTTTGCGCTTTTGGGCTAACTGTTCTTTGAGGCTGAGGGTAGGAGTTTCCTTTTTAGCCTGCTTTTTTGAGTTTTTAGATGATCGGGATTTGGACTTGATTTTCGGCATAGTTATGCTGTAATCTTTCAGCCTCAAAGAATCTATAATCAAACTTGGCGTTTTTTAAAAGCTGAGATATTAAGGAATTTAGTCCATCAAATGTTGCTCGACTTTTGAGACTAATTCATTTGTCCAGTGGTTGGCAAGTTCGGCATTGGCAGCTTCCACCATAACTCTGATTACTGGTTCTGTACCAGAGGCACGAACTAAAATTCTACCAGAATCACCCATTGCAGCTTCGGCAAGAACGATTGCTTTTTGCAGAGGTTGGCAATCTTCCCATCCTAAACGGCGATCGCGATCTGTAACTCGCACGTTCCGCAATAATTGAGGATAGGTCTGGAAGCTTTGCTCTACTAATTCTGCTAGGGAAACATTCGCCTGTTTTACCAAAGCTGCTAAATGCAAGGCTGTTAATAAGCCATCCCCAGTTACGGCATAATGACGGCAAAGTATGTGACCCGATTGTTCGCCGCCTAACATTCCCCCACTCCGCACCATTTCAGCTTGCACGTATTGGTCGCCGACTGCGGTGCGAATCAATTTACCACCAATTTCTTGCCAAGCTTTCTCAAAGCCTAAGTTAGCCATGACTGTAGATACAATCAAGTTATCCGGCAGTTGTTGGTTTTGTTGTAGGTGGCGTCCCCAGAGGTAGAGAATGTAATCGCCGTTAACTTGCCTGCCAGTATTATCTACTGCTAAGACGCGATCGGCGTCGCCATCAAAGGCAAAGCCTAAGTCGGCGTTGTGTTCT
This sequence comes from Nostoc sp. S4, assembly GCA_029379225.1. Taxonomy (GTDB): domain Bacteria; phylum Cyanobacteriota; class Cyanobacteriia; order Cyanobacteriales; family Nostocaceae; genus Nostoc. Next base: position 16,102 of record JAQYWR010000054.1, read on the forward strand.
TGTACGGCTGCTGCCAGAATATCTAAGTGAGTGGAACCGCAGTTAACATTAATGCGATCGCCATCTGCTTGGTTATGCAAGCAAATTACCTCTGCACCCATCTGTGTAAATACTGTTGGTGCTAATCCTACTGCTGCTCCCCATGCCAAGTCTAAAACAATCTTCATTCCTTGAAGATTCAGGTTACTAGCCAAGGGTTTTTTTAATGCCTCGCCATAATGGCTGATTAACTCCAAACGTGAGTAATGCCGTCCACAATTATTCTCAGTAGCAGTTGATATCTTGCCACGCAGTCCTGCTTCAATTTCTGCCTGCAATAATTGAGGTAACTTCCCACCATCTGCACCAAAAACCTTAATGCCATTGTCCTCTGGAGGGTTGTGACTAGCAGAAATCATCACTCCACCTATGGCATCAGTGATACTGGTAAGATAGGCAACGCAAGGAGTGGGACATAATCCCAAATACCAAACCTCTAACCCCGCTGCTGTTAACCCTGCACTCAAAGCCATTGCCAACATATCGCTGGAGTTTCTAGAGTCCTGTCCGAGAATCACTGGCCCTATACCAGTAGCGTGGTTACGTAAAACAATACCTGCCCAAAAACCAACTTGCAACGCTAAGGGCGCATTCAGTAATTCTCCAACTCGTCCGCGAATACCATCTGTGCCAAATAACTGATTTGCTGGTAGCGGTAGTAAATTCAGTGCAAAACTGCTCTCAATCCCTTTGCTCAATCCATTAGCTTCAAAACCAGAATTCCCAGGAATCGCTGATGTCCGAGTTACAGATGAAACCATATTTTTAAACACTCCACACAACAAACAAAAAAATAGCACTTGAGACTTGATTCAGCAATTTCAACATTCTTTAATTTTCTTTAGAAATTTATTCAAGATAAAGTTAATTATACGTAAAAATACTTAAAAAATAAACTTTTAATTGTAAGTTTTTCATAAATTTAGTATTTATTTTTACGTTACAAGTAAAGTTTACTTATTTTAGCTAATTCTTTCTTTTGTCCCCTCTATCTTAGTCTTGAGTCTTATAGATATGAGTTCACAAATAAAAAATTATCTTAATGCTTAGTAATAAATAGTGCTTCTAGAAAATATTGAGTTTTTAGCAAACCTGAGAATATAAAGCAAAGTTTAGCTGAGAAAAACAAAAAATCAAAATATTGGGAATATAAAGTTCTAATTTTTAAGTATTTTTTTGTGTAAAAAGCTACAAAAATTTTATAGCTTAAAAAATTTTAATATAAATTCTCATCAAATAGTTTTAAGGTAACGTCTTAATGGCTTTTTTAGCCGTTCGTCAATTAAAACTCGGCAGTTGACTTTTTAAAGTTGAGAAATTTAGTATGAGCAGCAATTTAGCAACCAAATTACGTGTAGGCACTAAAAAAGCCCACACGATGGCAGAAAATGTAGGTTTTGTCAAGTGCTTTTTAAAAGGAGTAGTCGAGAAAAACTCTTACCGCAAACTAGTTGCTAACTTCTACTTCATCTACTCAGCGATGGAAGAGGAGATGGAAAAGCACCGCCAGCATCCAATTGTTTCTAAAATTTATTTTCCACAGCTAAACCGCAAGCATACCTTAGAGCAAGACCTGAATTATTACTTTGGTGCGAACTGGAGAGAGCAAATTCAACTATCTCCCGCAGGTGAAGCTTATGTACAGCGGATTCGGGAAATATCTGCAACCGAACCAGAACTGTTAATTGCCCATTCATATACTCGTTACCTGGGTGACTTATCTGGGGGACAGATTCTCAAAGGCATTGCTGTAACAGCAATGAATTTGTCTGATGGGCAAGGAACCGCTTTCTATGAATTTGCAGATATCTCTGATGAAAAGGCATTTAAAGCCAAATATCGTCAGACTTTGGATGAATTACCCTTAGACGATGCTACAGGCAATCGCATTGTTGATGAAGCTAACGCTGCTTTTGGTATGAACATGAAGATGTTCAATGAATTGGAAGGCAATTTAATTAAAGCGATCGGTATAATGTTGTACAATAGCCTCACACGGCGTCGTACACGCGGCAGTACTGAACTTGCTACTGCTGAGTAGTTAGTGGTGAGTACTAAATGCGGAGTCTGGAGTGTGGAGCAATCAATACTAAGTAGTAAAGGCGGAATGTGGAGTGTAGAGTAATCATTCCAAACAGCTTGATGAAAGATAATTTATAGACGTTTCTGGGTAAAGAGCAATCACCAAAAACGCTCAAAATATTTAGGGGCAATAGCCTTGTGAATGCTTTCTACTCGTGAAAGCAAGCATGGGGAAGTTGCCCCTCAATTGTGATTGAAGGAGTTAGAAGTTATTTAATTTTGGATCTTAGGGATTAAACCTCTACAGCAGAATACAGAATTGGAAAGTAAAACTAGCTCTATGCTCAATTTTGATAGTGAGGTTGTGTAACTGACTTTCCTTAAAATTGGGTGTAAATAGTTTATCTGGACGCTGTTTGATTGTAAGCAAGTAGTTACTTGTATAATTTTATGCTAAATAAAATAAATTATCAAAAGGGTTGACTCTCCAGTTAACTGGAGATTTAAAAATAAAATCAGGAAACATTTAGATAATCTTTATGCAACTTTCTACTCTGAAAAACAGCTTTTTGTCATTGGCCTTAGTAGCGATCGCTTCTGTTTCAACTAGCTTATTAACAGCCTGTTCTACAACCACTTCCCAAAATCAAGTATCAAACCCTGCCACTACTGCTACTGATACTAGTGACAAGCAACCGATGAACCACGACGGTAGCATGATGAATCATGATGGTGGCATGAACCACAACATGACAATGGATTTAGGAGCGGCCGATACAAATTATGATTTGCGGTTTATTGATGCGATGATTCCGCACCATCAAGGCGCAGTAGAAATGGCGAATGTTGCACAGGAGAAATCGAAACGTCCTGAAATTAAAAAGCTGGCTGCGGAAATTATCAAAGCTCAAGATAAAGAAATTGCCCAGTTGAAACAATGGCGCACAGCTTGGTATCCCTCCGCAAGTGTTATGCCAGTGGCTTATGATGCCAAAACAAATAAAACAGTCCCAATGCCTCACGAACAAATGCAAGGCATGATGATGAATATGGACTTAGGAGCCGCCGATACTCAGTTTGACTTGCGGTTCATAAATGCAATGATTCCTCATCATGAAAGTGCAATTACAATGGCTCAAGATGCATTGAGCAAATCTAAGCGTCCTGAAATCAAGAAATTGGCTCAAAGTATCATTGATTCTCAGCAAGCAGAGATTAACCAAATGAAACAGTGGCGAAAAACTTGGTATAACCAGTAAGCAAAATTGTCTGTGTGAAGCATATTACAGCAGAATTGGTGAATTCAGGAGCAAAGCTGGAGACTTTGCTCCTGAATTCTTCTTCAATTGGAATACTACTCGTAATGGATTATTACTGCTAGATAATTACAACACTAAATTTGTATAAGGAATACCACTTCAAGAACTACTAATTAAAGCTGCAATGGCACGGTTGAATACTATTTTGATGACAGCTTTTACCTCGGCTTTATGATTAGCACCTTTAGTATTTACTTCCATAGCTTTAACTTTAGGCTATGAATAAGGTGTTGCTAATCATTAGTTTAATTTATGAAAATAAATTTTGCATTCGATAACTTTTAATTAGTCATTATCATCTTCATATTTTTTTGCTTAATTTATATAACAAAATCTTTAATATTTTGAATAACTATATTAATTATTGAATTTATATGCCAGCTTGATGCTGAATAGCTAGAGCATTAAGCAGTTATCGGGACAAGAAGTAGTAAATGAAAACATAATTAGAGATTTATATTTTATAAAATTACATCTATCTGAAGAAATAATTTAATTAATAATTAAAAAAACAGAGTTAATTCTCAAAGTAGATATATCTTAAAAAAATCTAAAAATTACTTTAATATCCCCTAGTAGGGCATTGCATTAATTATTAGAAAAAAGATGTACTGAATAAGTAATTTGACAATCAAAAATTTATTACTTTAGGGAATGAAAATCTCTGCGTTGCTATTAGCACTTGGTCTGGCACTGACCGCTTGTAATGCACCTCAAAACACAGCAGTATCACCTACTCCTTCCGAAAGTAGTGCGACTGCACAACCTGTACAGAACCAAAGCAAAAGTAAAGCTTTAGTTGTGACAACAGTAGCTCCGTTAACAAATATAGTAAGTAATATTGCAGGCGATCGCCTTGAAGTCAAAGGTATCATTCCCGAAGGTACAGACTCCCACACCTTTGAGCCACGTCCTAGCGATGCCGATTTGCTGTCCAAGGCTAACTTAATTATCGCCAATGGACTGCACTTGGAAAGTCCAACAGAAAAACTAGCAAAAGCTTCTAAACCTCAAAAAACAAACATTTATGAGCTAGGTAGCAATACTATCACCGAAAGCCAGTGGATTTACGATTTTAGCTTTCCGAAAGAAAAGGGAGATCCCAATCCCCATTTATGGGTAAATCCCAAGTATGCTGAAGCTTACGCTAAACTAGCTGCTAACCAGTTAACTCAGTTAGATCCCGAAGGTAAAGAATACTATGCCAAAAATTTGAACAACTACTTACAACGCCTCGACGCGCTGGACAAAGTAACACGAGAAGTCGTGGCTAGTATCCCAGCCAAAAATCGTAAACTTCTGACATACCATGACTCTTGGGCTTACTGGGCCAGAGAATATGGCTTCCAAGTAATTGGTGCTATCCAACCCTCAGATTTTAAAGAACCTTCTGCTCAAGACGTCGCCAAACTCATCGATCAGATTCGGAAAGTAGGCGTACCTGCGATTTTTGGTTCTGAGGTATACCCCAGCAAAGTAGAAGAACAAATTGCCCGTGAAGCGAAGATAAAAACAGCTAACACAGCTGATGACGAATTACCAGGCACTGGTTCGGCTAATGCAATCGAAAATACCAATCCTCAACACACTTACATTGGCATGATGGCAAACAATTTGCGAATCATTGCCGAAAATTTAGGGGGTAACCCCAAGCTGGTTGACAAGCTGAACACTACCAATGTCGTTAGGCCTACCGCAACTGCTGTGACAACGACTCAGTAGTACTTACTAAATTAGTGCATGGAACCAATATTAGAAATCAGAAATCTCGCTTGTGGTTTTCAAACTCAACCAGTTTTGACAAATGTCGATTTGCTCCTCTATCCTGGGCAATTGTCTGGCTTAGTCGGGCCTTCGGGTAGCGGTAAAACCACTCTCATTAAAGCAATATTAGGGTTAGTTGAGCCTTGGGCTGGTGAAATTTGGTTTCAAGGAAAGCGCTTAAAGCCAGGAACAGCGCCGCCAAAAGTCGGGTATGTGCCCCAGGTAGAAACAGTAGATTGGAATTTTCCAGTCACGGCACTAGAAGTAGTGATGATGGGACGTTACCGCAAAAAGCAATTTTTGCCTTGGTCTTCACGACGCGATCGCCTTTTTGCTAAAGCACTGCTTGAGCGAGTGGGAGTGGCTCATGTCGCCCATCGACCAATTGGCGAGTTATCTGGCGGTCAACAACAACGAGTATTCATCGCCCGAGCATTGGTGGGAGAACCAGAAATCGTCCTTTTAGATGAACCCACTAGTAGTTCAGACTTGCGCGTACAGCACGAACTGTTACACCTGTTAGCCGAACTAAATCAGCAGGGTTTAACGATTCTGCTGTCTACCCATGACCTCAACTCTGTGGCAACTCATCTACCTTGGGTAGTGTGTTTCAATCACGGCATCATTGCTCAGGGTCAACCTAGCGATGTTTTTACTCCCGAGACCTTAAAAAAGACCTTTGGTGCGGAAATGGTGGTATTTCACCAAAGCGATCGCATTTTGATTGCTAATGAAGGCACTTCTTTGCGCCATCAGATGCAAGATAATTTGCCCCCGATTTTACGAACACCCCAGTCAAACCACAACAGACACAATTCTCAATCTTAATGTCTGCGGCGGGCTATGCCAACGCAATAGTTACTGAGCGATCGCACGAGATGGAATGGAGAAGCGATCGCTTTCCCATAATCAGCAGTCCTATGGAAATCACTACAGCAGAATTTCTATAGGGCTTAGTTTTCTAGTATTCAAGCTTGTAATAAGGTCTGTAAAGTCACTGAATTAAATTTGGAGCAGTATTGTCATTTTAGATTTTATTTAGTCTATTAGAGCTTCGATACGCGATCGCTGCGTTTGATTTTTATTGGTATCATTACTTTTCTATTTGTTACAAATGTTGTTTTTCTGCGAAGGACTGTCTCTGTTCTGCTCTGTGGCGTTCTTAGCTTTAACTCAGCCAGTTGTTATAGTTTCCTCCATGATTACGGCAAAGCGGATACTGCACCACCATCAAAGCAGATAGATTTGACTGGTACTTGGATTGGCAAAGGAAGTAATCTCACGATTGACCAGAGAGGCTGTACTCTTGGATATGCAGGTTGATTAACTGCTGATGGTCAGGATACAGATCAAGGCACTGAATTTACTGTTGAACAGAGGGGTAATCAACTGATTATTCCCGATCGGGTGATTGCTTATTCGGTAACTCTAGTGGTAGCTATACACAACATTATCAAGGCACGGTTTCTGGTAACAGAGTTAGATTTCGTTCTTCGACAAATGCACTTGGGCAATTCACGGTCGAGAAAACAGGAACCGTCAGCAATGATGGCAATACAGTTACTTTTGAAGGTGTTTGCAGAACTAATGCAGGTACAGCTACTGCTAAAGTAACTTCCACTTGGACGAAGCAACAGGAAAACTCAAATAATTGTCCCGTTGATGAGGGTGAACCATTAAACCAGAAAACTAAAGCGGTTGTAAAAGAAGAACAAAGTATTCGCACTCAAATTGGACACCAAGCTGCGGAACAAGGTAAAAATCACGAAGGTCCGAAAGATTGTAGTGGATGGATACGCAAGTTATTTAAACCTTTTTACATCCCGCTTCCCCCTGGGCGATCAAATACATGGGCAGGTTGGTTTAAAAATAACCCTCAATCCTGGGAATCTGTTCCGAATAATGGCAAGTTACAAGCTGGTGATTTGATTGTGATAACTAGACCAGGTGAAAAGTATGGTCATATTCTAATAGTAGGTGATGATGATGTTGTATATGCCGCATCTCTTCGAGATCGTACTCCTAGAAAAACAGATATCGATCCTAGAGAGCCGCTCTCATCCAAATTATACGGTGGAAATCATACTATATGGCGCATCAACAAATAAAGAAACCCAACATCCATTAGCGCGATCGCTATACAACTTAGCTGTAGGTTAGGTTGACGCAAGAAAACCCAACATTCATTAGCTCAAACAAAGTGCGATCTCTTGTTCTTGAAGGGTAGGTATTACCCCAAAATCTGGGATGAGGTCAGACTTATTCAAAACAATCTCAAGGTGAAAACTAATTGATTCGGAAATCATAGCAAAAAACTAAGAGGATAATAGACTCTGAGTAAAGATGATTACGACCCTCAGCGAATAGTTGACGAGATGGGGGAACAGCGCGATCGTGAAGAGTGGCAGAGGGAATATATTGAAAGAATAAACAGAGAAGATGAGACATACGCCGCTTCTCACGCAGCAGCTATCAGATCTACTAAGAAAGAGATAGCAGTTTTATTGTTATTTCTATTTTCTCCAGGGCTTTTAGGTATACTTGGTCAAAAAATATTGCATAGTGTACCTTCTTCAATCTTAGTTCCGATCTTGATTCCGTTAACAGTTGCAACCGCTGCTTATACAGCTTGGTTTTTTGGTAAAAAATTAAGAGAAAAACTTAGAATTAAAATTTTTTGGCTATTCCTAATTAGGGCAGCTATTTTCCTATTCATTCCCCTATTTGTTTACGTTTTGTTTTATCGTTATGAGTTATATAACTGCATCTGTGGCATCACAATAGGTGGCTTTATCCTTTTCGCTCTTCTCAACGGGATTCTTTCTCCAGTTGTGAAAGGTGTGGTCAGTATCGTATCCCCTAGACCTAGTTTAGTGGCTACACCGCAGCCCCAAAAACCTCCGGCTAGCCACCTCAAATCAATTTCCTTCCTGCTTTACACTGGAATCATCATGGCTTTGGCTGTCCAGTTTGCCCATGCTAACGCCTGGTCACTTCCATTCTTCAAATCCTACGGAGATGCCTTCGCTACATCATTTTTCTTAGTCGCTCTTGGAATCGGACACACTGCTTATATTTGGCAAAATAGCTATGTTGGTTTAGGAATTGTTCTGACTACAATTGGCGGATTTGCGTGGAAATTAAAATGGGTTCTTCCCGTTATTAAAACCTATGGAATTCCCCTATATGTGGGCATATTTCTTATCTTATATGGAACTATTCCTGAGTTTGTCGGTGGAACACTGGTAATTTTAGGCTGTTTGCTGTTATCAGTTGAGTTGTGGCTGATGTTTACAAAGGGGCTAGCTGCGATTCATTATGGCAATCTATTGGTATCTTTAATGTTTCTTGGTCTTATTGTTTTGATGTTTCGTCGCCAAAAAAAGCTACAGGAGACAGGATTATTTACAAACAGGAAAACAAAGGATTCTTAATAAGAATTGACAAAGCACACTGAAAATAATTCAGAAACTTTGAATAGTCCGATTTGCTTCAAACAAAGTGCAACGCCGAATAGCCCGTCGTAGACATCGCTCTCCCACTTTTCCGTAACAGCTAGCGATCGCATCCTTCGTTTGAGAATTGCGATCGCCCATCTTCCATAGATTGGATTGAGTAGACAGATCGACCGTGGTTGGGCGATCGCTGGAATTGGGTATTCTAGTTTAGAATATTGATAACAAATAATTAGCCCAAGAATGCGGAGAACGGCTATGGTTTACCCTAAACTTAGCGGCGAAGAAATTACTCAACGGGGCAAAAAACATTATAAAAATCTCCGTACTCAAATTGAGACAGTAGAAAATATTGGCAAAATTATTTCAATTAATGTTGAAACCGGTGACTATGAAATTGGGGATGATTTGTTGATAATAAGTCGTCGATTACAAGCTAAACAATCGGATGCGCCAATTTGGGCGGGACGGATTGGATTTAATGCTGTCTATGCCATTGGTGGGACATTAATGAGGATAGAGTAGTAAGTGATACACGGTATTGTGGTCGGGCTACAAGCTCGAATGAGTGTAATAGTTCGTCCTCCAGGACGGTCAGATGTAGAAATTGAATTTGTTGTAGATACAGGTTTTGAAGGCTTTCTGACAAGAGCCAATTGCGGTCGTTAATCAGCTTCAACTCCCCTATGTGGCTCGAATTGATGCCAACCTTGCCGATGATTCCAGTATTGCAGCCTTTGCTTATCGTGTAACAGTTGTGTGGAATGGTATAGAGCGTGAGGTTATAGTTCTAGGAATAGGTCGTCGTCCATTAATTGGAACTGCCCTGCTTGAAGATTGTCATCTCGGCATAGACTTTTGTGACGGTGGTACAGTACTGATTGATGAGATTTTGTAGATTTTAGGAAGTATGGGATGGAGATAGTTGGCCCGGATTTCTCACTCATAGTGTGAGGGGAAACAGGAGGTGTGGGAGGATGGGGAAGAAATCTTTCCCCATCCTCCCACACCTTCCACACTACGAGTGATTTCTTAATTGTGAGAAATCCAGGTTGGCGATGCCTGCGGTGTTTGCTAGCCTACGCGCTGATTCTAGACACCTGTAAAATTAAGCTGCAAGCGATGGCTTCTCTACGAGAAGCCATCACCGATCCTCGTAGGTTGCGTTGACGTAAGGAAACCCAACATTCATCAACTCAAACAAAGTGCGATCGCCAACCTACCTTAGTCTGGTGAAATGACATAATCAAAACAACGACACGGATACCATTAAGATATTAAACACATGGAATTTCTGCTCAAACCTTTTCAGTACGAATTTTTTAGTCGTGCCGTTGCTGTTGGCATGATGGCAGGACTATTGTGCGGTGTGATGGGTGTATATATCATCACTCGCCGGATGAGTTATATTGCTCACGGTCTTTCCCATGCAATTTTAGGAGGAGCAGTACTAAGTTACGTTTTAGGACTGAATTTTTATATTGGTTCTGGGATTTGGGGATTTGCAGCTGCCTTGCTGATCCAATATTTAACTGGACGCAAAGTTTACTCAGATGCAGCCATTGGTATAGTTACAACCGCTAGCTTTGCTTTGGGCGTGGCCGTAATCAGCACCTACCGGAAATTTAGTCAAAACTTTGAGGCGGCTTTGTTTGGTAATGTCCTGGGTGTTTCTCCTAGCGATTTATGGTTTGTCAGTGGTGTCACAGTTGTGATTTTGAGCTTAGTTTTTTTGTTTTATCGCCCTTTGCTATTTTGGTGTTTTGACAGAGAAGTTGCTCAAGTTCATGGTGTACCTGTAATGGCAATGGATACATTATTTGCTTTAATGCTAGCGACATTACTGGTGGCAACACTTAACGTTTTGGGAGTGACATTAATTATCTCTGCGGTCGTGATTCCCGCTTCCATTGCTCGATTGTTGAGCGATCGCTTTGCTTATGTAATTATAATTTCAGGAGTTTTAGGAGCGGCGATCGCATTTATAGGTATATACCTGAGTTACTACTTAGATATCGCCTCTGGAGCTAGTGTCGTCCTGCTGTCAACCTTAGTTTTTGGCTGCGTATTGCTTTGGAAGAGTTTTCAAAGTCGGCGCAAACGCTATGTACCACCTCTTTCTTCACAACATTACCAAGGTTAGTCAAGCAAAATTTAGCACCTGAGACTTTGCTTTGGTATAGTTCGTGTCTTATAGCTTCAGCTATGCTGAAAATTATCTAAGCTTAGACGTGCAGCAGTTTGGCGTCAGACATTGCCTTTCAATCACCATTATTCACCCTTAGATCTCGGTTATTGCGGTTCTAAGCATGAAGTTTCGAGTTCTGAACACGAACTTTCGAGTTCTGAACAAGAACGTTTTCGTTTTGAATAGGAATGTTTTAGTTTTGAACAAGAACGTTTTCGTTTTGAACAAGAACGTTTTCGTTTTGAACAAGAACATTTTCGTTTTGAACAGGAACGTTTTCGTTTTGAACAAGAACGTTTTCGTTTTGAACAGGAAGTTTCTAGTTCTAGAGGTGAAAAGTGGAGTTCTGAGCCTTAACTTTGGAGATTAGAGGTTTATTTTTCCTGTTTTCTTCTGATTAATCTCAGCTTTTAACTTCTTCTTTACTCCAAACATACTTGCGGCAGACTTCGCAAGCGGCTTTTGCCTCCTCTGTTTGCGGGTTGGTGAAGATGGGATGGTAACGCAACCTATCACAGCAGACTTGTAACCATCCACGCCAGTCAGCCCGCCACAACCGCACTGTGCCGTCAACACCGCCACTGACAATCGTCTGCCCATCCGGGCTAATGGCAACAGAACTGACCCCACCCTGATGACCAGCGAAGGATTCAGCCAAGGGCAGACCTTGGAAATTCCACAACCGCACTGTGCCGTCAACACCGCCACTGACAATCGTCTGCCCATCCGGGCTAATGGCAACAGAACTGACCC
>JAQYWR010000054.1:27651-51932 GCA_029379225.1 Nostoc sp. S4
ACACCGCCACTGACAATCGTCTGCCCATCCGGGCTAATGGCAACAGAACTGACCCAACGCTGATGACCAGCGAAGGGTTCAGCCAAGGGCAGACCTTGGAAATTGCACAACCGCACTGTGCCGTCTTCACCGCCACTGACAATCGTCTGCCCATCCGGGCTAATGGCAACAGAACTGACCCCACCCTGATGACCACGGAAAGGAGTTAAAACCTCCATCGCTTGTTGCAGGCTATTCTGAACTGGAGTGAGAATTTCCTCTGGCATTTTCTCCAGATTCTCACCTATGACTTGTATTGCCATAACCGAAGCTGTGAGGGGTTGGACAGGGAGTATTTTCTTGATAGCTGCTGTTTTATCTTGCAACAACTTTTCAATACGGACTCTGCGAGCAAATTGCTGTTCGGCACTCCGTTCTTCTTCATAAGCAAGGCTGCGCTGATAAAAGTTCTTGGCTGGAGATGATAAATCAGGCTTTAACTTTTCCCAATTCTTCTGCACCTCTGCTAACAATCCTCTTGGCATGAGGTATTGTTCATCTTCTTCCTTGTGCAACCACTCTCGCAAAGCATCAGCTAATTTAGTATGTAACCGCCGTAAGTCTGGATCTTGTTGTCGCCATTCTCGCAATTTCTGCCAACCATCAATTAAAGCTTCATGGGCTAAATCAATCCAAACTTCTTCTCTGGCTTCTGTGTCAGTTACTATTAAACGTCCTTGGATTAGTTTTTCTATAACTTGATTAATCGCTTGCTGCTCATCTAGGTTTTCACCAGCAAGACTTAACAATTCCTGTTTTGGTTGTCGCTGTCGGGTATCCTTTTCTTCTGCACCAGGACGCACCAATTTCAAGAAAATCCGCTTGACCCAAGGTTGCTGCTGTTTGGTGAAACTTGCATACAAATTTTCTGCATGACGGTTCAACGCCCCAATGACTCCACCTAGTTCGTTAAACTTAGCAATTGTTAACTGGTGAGTTTGTTTATCGCGCTGTTCCCAAAGTTCAGTCAGGGCAAACTGTAATAATGGTAAGCAGCCTTTCTCTTGCCCCACTACTTCTTGCCGGATCGTTGGGAGTAATCCTTTTTCTAACTGATAACCTTGTAAGTTTGCTGGGGATGCGATCGCTTCTTCTAATTCTGCCCCTAGTAATGGCGGCATATACACCGCTTGTTCCTGAATTAGTTGTGTCAGCGATTTATAGTTTAAACAGTATTCTAGAAAATCAGCTCGCATTGTGGTGACAATTGCTAACCGCCCTTCAGAAACTTGGGTTAACAACTCAATGAATCGCTGTCTTTCTTCTTCCTGAGAACCAAGGGTAAAAATTTCTTCAAATTGATCTACCACTAATAACCAACCCTCAGAACCAGCTAGCCTAGAAATTACGGGAGATAAACCTTTTGTGTCAATGAGAGCCGAGATTTCCCTAATTTCCGTGCGTTCAAATAACTGTGTAAAGGCTCGTTTTAACTCTGCTAAAGGTTCAACTCCAGGCAAAATTGGTTCTAAGATTCGCCAACCATTTTTTTCTAACACTGGAATCAAACCTGCCCGCACAACGGAAGATTTACCACTCCCCGAAGCGCCAATGATGGGAATAAAGTTAGCTTGAGTGAGTTTTTGTTGAATTAAGCTAACTACTTTTTGCCGACCAAAAAAGAACTTGGCGTGTTCTTTGTCAAAAGCTTGTAATCCCCGATAGGGAGATTCTTCACTCACCACCCCAAGCGCTACCGGATTCTTCGGTGGATACCAAACCAAAGGAATTGACCTACCACCACCCATGTAAATCGGTTCTTGTCCGCTTCCCTTGAGTTCCCGTGAAATGAAGCTCATCAAGTCATTGACATTAATTTCCCCGGTAGCTGCATCAGCTTTATCCTCAGCCAGTCCTTTGAGAATTGCTTTGGTAAAAATTCCACCTTCAGCATCTTCTCTAGCTCTTTCAAAGGCACGAGAGGCTGTAATTAAGCTGTAGTCTTGTTTACTATTGAAAACGGAGAAACCAGACTTGATAAAACTCCTTTCTAATAAAGACCCAGCATAGCAGCAATCCAGCAATACCACCAAACTGCTGAGTTGAGATTTAGCGATTAAAGTGTTGAGGTCATCAAAGGCGATCGCATTTTGTCCATCCTTGTTACAATCTGATGTTGCCAAATACCCTTTCGCTTCACCCGTCAGGCTGGGTGCTTCAAATCCATGTCCGGCAAAATAAATTAATGTTTCCGCACCTTTAGCCTTTTCTAACAAAAATATTCTCAGTGCTTGTCCGAGTTCCTTACCAGTTAACTTTTTATCCGCTGTGACTTGCCAGCGATTCTCACTCTCGATTAACTTGCTAGGTAAAGGCTGAACATCAAACCGTCCTTGTTCGCGCAGCAGTTGGGCGATTTGTTCTGCATCATTGACAGCCTTTGGTAGGTTGCTGAAATTGTCATACTTGGCAATTCCCAGCACCAGCGCGTATCTAGCCATATAATCTAGCTTGGCATCCGTTTTTAGATAATATTACTAAAAATAACTTAAAAAGTAACTGAGGCTATTGTGTCAGAAGTGCAACGTTTAATCGTCAAGGAAGACGAACTAGAGTATGAAATCTATGTAGAATCAAATACCGCTGCTGAGGTTTCAGAAGAAGAGGAACTGGGATACCGTGATAGTTTACCCACGTTGAATATTCAAGAATTTCAGGGCAAGATTCGTAATTATGCCAAATTAGCTGTTGGTGCATTCAAGAATTTACCTGATGCTGAAGAGGTAACAGTTAAGTTTGGTATCAAATTGGGTGGTAAAACTGGCATTCCATTTTTAACTGAAGGCTCGGCAGAGAGTAATTTTGAAATTGAAGTTAAATATAAGTTTCCGGAAAAGAAGTCATAAATAGTAATAGTTGGATTATTAGGCTTAATATGATGTCCAGGTAAATTAACTATAATACCCGAAACCCCACCCAGCACTGTGCTTTAGCTCCCCTAAAAGCAAGCTCTTAGGGGTTGGGGGTGGGGTTCTTTTATTATGGGTGATTTGGCGGACACGACCAACTTTAACATTACAAACTGCCTTTAGGAGTTTCTATAGTCGCAGGTTGCTTAGTATTGGTAAGTTCTTGTTTAGGATTTTTCTGATTACTTCGATTATCTGTTTTAGGTAGTACTTGTTTGGCAAGATTTTCAGCGGCTTGTTGAAATAATGGTTCTATTTTATTTCGCCAGTATTGAGTATTGGGCAATTTTTCGGGATGGTTTCTATAATCTAAAACTTTATCCCATTTCCCATCATCTATTGCTTTATTAATCTCATTAGATAACGCCTCCGCCTTAGCCCAATCTTGTTGCCACTGGGTGATGACTTTGCCTGTTTCTTGAATATCAGAAGCAGCACTTTTTGGAATTGATTTTAAAAGTGCGATCGCTCCAACTAAATCTCCGGATTCATACTTATTTCTTGCTTGTGCTAAAATCTGACCACTGTTATCGGTAGGCTGCGATCGTTCTGGTTTTCCGGTAGCAACAATTGAGGCTTTTGATTTTTCTGGTGATGAAGTTACTACATTCTGAGATTTTGGTTTTGGCTGGAGAATTGGTCGAGTAGTAATTAAGGTACTATCATCTATTGTCTTAGTTGCAATGCCTTTTTCGCGCAGACAAGAAGCTGATTGTTGTTTATTAGCTATCACATCTGGGTGTACCCAAGCCAAACGTCCTGATTTGAGTTTAACTTCTATCCAGCCTCGTTTTGTTTGCTTGCCTGTGACCTCAAAGCTAGTATTGTCACCAACAGTTTGCAAAATATTATCAGAATTTATTGAACTAGGTTCAGAACGGATATTAGAATTTCCGACAACAACAGCCGAGCATTTGTTTATTAAAGTACTATCATTACCTGTAAAATTAGCAGCTAAATTTTTCACATTCGGATATACATTTGCCACTAAAGCAGCTGCACCACCTGCCAACAATATGCCAATTAATATCGGCCATGGGTCGGATTTGCTAGAGTTCTGAGGGACAGGTCTAGGGGGGAAAGGATTTGCTGGTGCAACTGCAATAGTGTGCTGGTGAGATACTGGTTGGGGTCGGGATTTGGTTGCTTGGTAGCTGGAATTTGTTGCAGATTCTTGAGGTATGGAAAGTGCAGCTACAGGATTAATCGCTTCTTGACATGCTTGCAGTGCTTCCGTAGCGCTTTGGTAGCGGTCTTTGAAGTGATAACGCACCATCTTACTCAACACTGCTGCTAGGCGATGGTTCACGGTTACTGTATGACGCCAGATGATTTCTCCCGTTTCCGGGTCTTCTTGTAATTCTGTTGCTTGCAACCCTGTTAATGCTTGAATGGCAATAATTCCAAGGGAATAAATATCACTGTTGGGGCGGGGTTTACCTTGCCCTTGTTCTGTGGGCATATAGCCAGGAGTGCCGATAACCACTGTAGCAGAAGGCTGTCCGCCAACTGTCACCATTTGGGTACGCAGTTGCTTCACTGCCCCAAAATCTACTAAAACTAACTTATTATCTGAGGCGCGACGAATAATATTATCTGGTTTGATGTCGCGGTGAATCACACCTTGGCGATGGACAAAATCGAGAATTCCCAGAACTTCCTGCAACAGTTGAATTACTTGGCTTTCACTCCAACGCTTACCAGCTAAAAGTTCCTCAGCTAGGGTATGTCCTTCAATATATTCTTGTACTAAATAGAATTCTTGGTTTTCGTCAAAGTAAGCCAGTAGTCTGGGTATTTGGTCATGATAACCGAGTTTTTCTAAAGTTTCGGCTTCGTTGTTGAACAGGCGCTTAGCTGTATCAAAAACTCTGGGATCGGTTCCGGGTTTGAGGTGCTTGACAACGCAAATGGGGTTACCTGGGCGTCTGGTATCTTCCGCAATGTAGGTTTGACCAAATCCTCCCGTAGCCAGGACTCGAATTATTCGGTAACGATGGTCTAGTAGCTTGCCTATCATATTCCCTCCCCAGAGCGATCGCCTAATTTTTCCACTAGTAATAAATATCTCCAAATTTTCTTCAATGAAATCCGCTATCTTGAGAAAAGATTTAGATTAAAAATATAGCTTTTTAATAAACGCAGACTGTTTATTTCTCTTTTAGTGTCCCTGTTTATTACCAATGCCACCTAAAATAACAAACTCAGTTGCATGGCAGCAGGCTGAAATCCTCATGCAACCTGCTTTTATTCGTGTTATTGACAATATCCGCAAGCAGCTTGATGAATCTTCTTGGACGGGAACTTACCATGATGTCCTGATTTGGCCGCCTAACACCACTGATGAAATCAAAGCATTGGTGAGTGAACTGTTGCAAGCAATAGAAACTGCGACACCCCAAGAAGCCGATGAAATTAGACAGACTCTGGCTCGTCTGCCGATGCCCCATCCAGGATATCATTTACTTTTGCAACGTCAACAGCAACAAGCGAGTATCGATTTGTGGGAGTTGTGTTATCAAGTGTGTTTTATTGAATACAACCAGCACAAGGAAGCGGCTAATATTGATACTAGTTTAATTGATGAACTCGGTGAAGTGGATTGGCTGCGTTTGGATGCCAAGGCAAAGGAGTTAGTTGAAGAGACATTTGCCAGTTTACCTGAAAGTTGAAGCCTTGAGAATATAATTCAGCCGTTATACCAATAAAGTCTGCTGAACCTACGGTTTGTACAAAGTAGTACGCAGGCTAATTACGGGCAATAGGGAACAGGAATAAGAGTTTTAGCTTTTTTATTTTTATTAACATAATAGACCTCTTGCACGAATACAAAAACTACCCTCAACCCCCAACCCCTTCTCCCAATATTGGGCGAAGGGGAGTAAACTTCTTTCGTCCCTCTCCCAAGGTTGGGAGAGGGATTTAGGGTGAGGGATCTTGATTCATCCAAGAAGTCTAATAAATCAATTCGCAATTTGCAGGTTGTAATTGCGAATTGTTCGGTTATGTTAGCAAAATAAATTAATACTGATAGTCTACCTTAGGGATAAGCATAGTTTATGAGAAATTCCTTATCCTCATTTATAGAGTCGATCGAGATTTGGATGGCAATAAATATTGGTGCTAATCTAGCAAGGATATAAATGGTTGATAAGCAAAGGCATACGATTACACACAACCTTATTGTCATTGGAACATCGGCAGGCGGAGTTGAGGCGTTAAGTTTTTTAGTTCAGCAGTTGCCAGCCGACCTAAATGCTGCTGTAATTGTAGTTCTTCATGTAGCCAGTCAAAGCCCTAATGTTCTGCACCTGATATTGAATAATGCTGGAAAATTACCAGTCTTTCTAGCTCAGGATGGTGAACCAATCAAGACCGGACAAATTTACGTTGCTCCAGCTGACTACCATTTGTTGGTGAAACCGGGATATTTGCAATTGACACGGGGGCCAAAAGAGAACCATCATCGCCCAGCTATCGATACATTATTTCGTAGTGCGGCACGAGCCTACGGACAGCGAACGATCGCTGTAGTTCTAACGGGTATGCTAGATGATGGCACCGCAGGACTGATAGCAGTGAAAATGCGCGGTGGTGTGGCAGTTGTGCAAAACCCCAATGATGCATTGTATTCGGGAATGCCAAATAGTGCGATCGAGAATGTAGAAGACATTGATTATATTTTGCAACTGTCAGAAATTCCATCCATTTTAGTAGCTCTGGCTAATACACCGATGGCAACAGAAGCCCAAAACCCTGTACCAAGCCAAATGGAGTATGAATCGGATATGGCGCAATTAAATACAGAATTACTAGAGAATAGCATTAACCCCCCTGGTAAACCATCAACTTTCACCTGTCCTGATTGCGGTGGCACACTCTGGGAGATCCAGGAGGGAAAAATGTTGCGCTTTCGCTGCCACGTAGGTCATGCATTTGGTGCAAAAACTTTGCTGGCACTGCAATCAGAGAAAATGGAAGAAGCGTTGTGGACTGCTATTAGGGCACTGCAAGAGAAAGCTAAACTAGCAGAGCAAATGGCTTCAAGAATGCGCGATCGCAACCGACTGGCGGCAGCAGAGGAATTAGAACAAGAAGCACAGGATGCTCAGCAGCGCTCTATTATTATCCAGGAAGTTCTAGACCAGGGTAATGGGAAACGTAAGAGACTTCCAAATAAAAAATAATCAATCGCTTTGGGGAGCAGGGGGGCAGAGGGGCAGAGGAGTTAGAAGTTTCGAGAGAGATGAATGAGTCTTTGATATTCGTGAATGAGTCTTTGAACTCCATTAATGAGTCTTTGATATTCGTGAATGAGTCTTTGAACTCCATTAATGAGTCTTTGATATTCGTGAATGAGTCTTTGAACTCCATTAATGAGTCTTTGATATTCGTCAACGAGTCTTTGATCTGGATAAATGAAGCTTTTAGGGAGATGAATCGTAATTTACACTCTCCCTTTCCCCTCTGCCCCCCTGCCCCCCTGCCCCTCTGCCCCTCTGCGGTCTTAATGATAAGTCTTTAACCCGACACGATATTATCTCTCAATTTTGCAACGCTGGATTCTTTACTGAGGTGATCCTTGTGCTGCTGTAAATGAGTCTGCAATCCCTTTTGAAATTCTGTCACCGCCTCAATATAGCTTTGAGTAGCATCTATATGCGCTTGTAAACTTTCGGCAAACACTTCTGCTGAGCGATTGTCTACTAATTCCTGCGCCTTATCCATAGATTCCTGTGCGTGTTTTTGAATATTTTTTCCATGCTCTACAATGCGTTGACCGCGTTCTTGCTCGGTTTGGTCGCTGTTTTGCAACCTATGACCAATCTCTTCTACGATTTTGCCATGCCTTAGGGAAGTTTTGCCATGTTTGAGTTCCTCTTGTGCAACCTGTGGTGATATCTCATGCATAATGCCAATACCTGTATTACTTAATTAATGTGATAGCATCTGACTAGCTCTTGACTCATCTAGCTAAATTAAGACTTTTCGCAAAGCATCACTACCCTAAAGAACTATTAGCCATGCTATGCACGAGTTTTAATAGTATCAATATCAACTAATACCACTACAGCACCGTCAATCTTGTTGTCTGATGTCTTGTAAGGTCGGATTCGTAGATCGTACCAATGATTGTCTTGGTCTTGCACTTCCTGAGCTTTTAAGTTGAGGGTGCTAATCACTTCTAAAATCTCTTGCTCTAAGTTTGAGATATTTAAGTTGTGTTTAATATCACTGAGCGGTCGCCCTACATCTGTCGGTATCAAGTTGAAGATTCTTGCCGCTAGTGGAGTAAAGCGCCGGACTCGCAGATCGCTTTCCAATATGAGAATAGGAATGTTAATACTGCTAAGCACATTCTGCAAATCGTTGCTAGCCTGAATTGATTCAGCATTGCGCCGTTGCAGTTCATCATTAATCGTGTTCAGTTCTTCATTGGTTGCCTGAATTTCTTCTTTGGCTGTTTGCAGTTCCTCATTAGTACTTTGCAACTCTTCGTTGCTCGATAGGATTTCCTCATTGGCGGCTTTAAGGTTTTGATTAGTGCCTTGGTGTTCCTTAATAATCGATTGCAGATAATCTTTAGTGTTTGCTAGCTCCTGTTTGAGTAGGATATTCTCCTGCTTGAGACTCAATTGCTGGTGCTGCCCAGATTTGTCTATGCCATCGCTAATTGCTACCGACTCAGAATGCTCTAAAAATGGTGTATCCTCAAATACAATTAAAAAGTAGTGTTTTTCGTCTGTGAAAGGTTTTAATGGAATCACATTAACTCTCACATGCCTGAGTCGAGCTGACTCTCTAAGTTGTAAGTCTTCCTTTCTTACTGACGCTAACTGCTCTTTTGCTTGTTGAATGGCATTGCGTAGCTCAAACCGCAATCCTTCTTTTGTCATTTTTAGCAGGTTCAGACTTGCTTTGCCTGGTGCGGGTTCCAAATAAGGACTAACCTGCCCCCGAAATTGCACAATCTCTAAATCGTAGTTGATAATCACACCAGCAGGAGCGTATTGATTCAGCACGATTTGGTCAGCCTGTTTTTGTAACTCCATGTCTTTACTGGGATTCTCGTTTACTTCTGACTGAGGAGTTAGAACTGTTGTAGGATATTGGTTGGCAAGCATCTCAACGCTGAGCGGCTCTGATACTACCTTGCTGGCATAAATCTTGTACTTGTTCTCTACCAGCTCAAATAACTTCGTAAAATCTCCTACTGTCTCTGAGGTGCCTAACATCAGAAAGCCTGTTGGTTTCAGACCATAGTGGAACAGCCGCAGCAGCTTCTTTTGCACGGTAGCTCCCAAATAAATCAATACATTTCTACAAGTAATCAGATCTAACCGCGAAAATGGTGGGTCAGTCATGAGATTATGCTTGGCGAAGACACACAACTCGCGCACTGGCTTGCTAATTTGATAGCCCTCCTCTACCTGGACAAAAAAGCGCTGTAGACGTGCTGGAGAGACATCTACGATCTGGTTAGGCTTGTAAATACCGTTGCGGGCTTTCTCGATTACGTAGTCATTGACATCTGTAGCAAAAATCTGGATAGGCGGATTAATTCCTTGGACTGTCAAATACTCTAGTAAGCACATGGCAAGGGAGTAAGCTTCCTGACCTGTTGAGCATCCAGCTACCCAGATCCGGATGGGCAAATCCGGCGTTCGTCCATTCACAATTAAAGGAAATACTTTACTCTTCAAGGCTTCAAAAGCTTCAGGATCTCGGAAAAAATGAGTGATATTAATCAGTAAATCTTGATACAGTGCGCCCACTTCCGTTGGGTTGTTCTGGAGATAGCGGATATAATCCTCCAGCCTTTCCAGTTGGTACAAAACCATCCGTCGCAGAATGCGCCGCTTGAGAGTGGTTGGCTTGTAGTAGCTAAAATCAACCCCACTAGTAGCCCGCAGTAGATTGAAAATTGTAGAAAGAGCTTCGGTATTATCCGACAGTTTTTCAGTCGCTTCTACCGACAAGCGGTTAAGATATGAATGATGGCTGAGCTTTGCCAGTTCAGATGCAATTTCTTGCGGGGGCAGAATGAAGTCTACATAACCCGAAGCTACAGCGGTGTTGGGCATACTACTGATTTGTGCCGTGCTCTCACACTGAGCAAAG
This sequence comes from Nostoc sp. S4, assembly GCA_029379225.1. GTDB lineage: Bacteria > Cyanobacteriota > Cyanobacteriia > Cyanobacteriales > Nostocaceae > Nostoc. Next base: position 37,722 of record JAQYWR010000054.1, read on the forward strand.
GTAATGCCACCTGCTTCCTTGATTTTTTGCAGTCCCCGCGTGCCATCTCCGTCGCCCCCCGATAGCACGACGGCGATCGCTCTACTTGCATACTCTGCTAGCGAAAAAAAGAATGCATCGACTGTCATATATTGACCGCGGGTTTTCACGCGCGTTGTGAGTTTCAGCACCCCTTGAGAAATACTCATATTTTTGTTGGGTGGAATCACGTAGACATGATTCGGCTCTACGAGCATACCATCGTGTACTTCATGTACGGGCATCTGGGTTGAGTTAGAAAGAATCTCGCTCAACATACTTTTATGCTCAGGGCTTAAGTGTTGAACCAGCACAAAAGCCATACCAGTATCGTTAGGTAAATTATTCAGCAATTGTGTGAATGCTTCCAATCCCCCCGCAGAAGCTCCCATGCCGACTATCGGAAATAATTCTTTTTGCTCGTCCTGCTGCTTTTGCGTAGAAGTTTGATCTGTCGTGGTATCGCTTTGAGATTTCTTGGAAGAACGTCTAGGAGCCATAATATGCAGCAGATAATACTTTTTTAAAGTGTTCTATTTTTATTAATCTAGATTAGGCATCTCAGGTTTACTATCAGCAAATATAAATTTAAGCAATAAATTTCACACCTTAATTTCATCGTGAGTAAAAATGCATAAATTTTTATTCGATCGTAACTAATCTTGATATAGCTGTCGCCGACAGTAGTGATTGAAGCCGCAAATGCTTATTTGCTAAGATTTCTAGTGCGACAACATTGAAACAGGGCAACTCTTCATCATGCCAACATCTACAATTGACGCTCAAGACGTAGCTGCTATCCAAGCTGCAACAGAAGCGGTTGCAATATGCGATCGCTCTGGCTGGGGACGCATCAAAGTGTCTGGCGATGACCGACTCCGCTTTTTACATAACCAAAGTACTAATGATTTCCTCGCACTCAAGCCAGGACAAGGTTGTGATACAGTTTTCGTCACTTCCACAGCCAGAACAATTGACTTAGTAACCGCCTACGTCAGAGAAGATGCGGTCATCCTGCTCGTTTCCCCTAACCGCCGCCAGTTTCTCATGGAATGGTTGGACAAATATATTTTCTTTGCTGACAAGGTGGAATTATCTGATATCACACAATACACCAACACCCTCAGCCTGATTGGGCCGGGAAGCGACGCTGTAATTGAAAAGTTGGGTATTGGGGAACTGATTGGGCAACCTTACGGTAGTCACCAAGTATATACTATTGCACCCGCCGAAGGAGTGCGAATTGCTGTAGGTAGTGGATTCGCCATTCCTGGATACACTTTGACTTTTCCTTATACTGACAAAGCAACAGTGTGGGACAAACTCTTAGAAGCTGGGGCAGTCGAGATGAGCGATCGCGCCTGGGAGGTGTTGCGAATCTTACAAGGACGCCCAGCCCCAGATGCAGAACTCACCGATGATTATAATCCCTTAGAAGCTGGTTTGTGGCAAACAATTTCTTTTAATAAAGGTTGTTATATTGGGCAAGAAACCATTGCTCGGTTAAACACATATAAAGGTGTCAAACAACACTTATTTGGAGTGAAACTCAGTGCTGCTGCGGAAGTTGGAAGTGCGATCGCCATTGGAGATGAAAAGGTGGGTAAACTTACCAGTTATACACAAACTCCTGATAGTTACTTTGGACTAGCTTACATCCGCACCAAAGCTGGTGGTGTGGGCTTGAAAGTTCAAGTGGGAGAAACTGAGGGTGAAGTAGTAGAAATCCCCTTTGTTTCTCACGAGTACCCCTAAGCAATTCAATTTACAGCAGATTGTAAGTAAATGAGGTACAAAATCCAGAACTGATTCATCAGAGATAATAAGTTCTACCTCCTGCCTCCTGCCCCCTACCTCCTGCCTCAAAACTCATAACTTTGTGCTTCATGCATACGAAAACTACTGTATATGTGCGATGGTAACACCACTCCCACCATCTGCTTGTTCTGCGGCTTCATAGCGGTCAACTCTAGGATGCTGGTGCAAAAAGGCGTGAACACCTTGTCGCAACTTTCCAGTACCGTGTCCGTGAATAATCCATACCGGGCCTGTAGCTTCGGAGATGGCTTTATCGAGAATCAATTCTGCATCAGCTACCCGCTTACCACGCAAATCAATGGTATTTTTCGAGGTGCGAATTGCTGGAACATTTTGGGGTGGTGGTGTAACTACGGCTGGGGCTGGTTTGGGTTTGACGACTGGTTCTGCTTTTTGACCATCTAAAGATTCTACGTCTTGCAACTTGACAGTCATCTTCATCAGCCCAAACCGAACGCTTAATTCCCCATCGGTGTCGGGTGCGGTTAAGACTTCCGCTGTCTGTCCGAGTTTGGGAACGCGGAGGCGGTCGCCTACTTTCGGCATAAACCCGGGTTTTGGTTTTGCTGGGGTTGCTGGCTGATATTGCTGGGCAATTTTATTTAAACCGTTAGTTGCTTGTTGGGCGTCTTGGGCTGTGGGCGTACCTTGCTGCAAGCGGCGGATCACTTGGGCAATTTCATTTTTTGCCTGGGCGATCGCTTGTTGTACTGCTAGTTCCTGTGAAGCCCGCAAAGCGCTTTCTCTCTCCTCCAAAGCCCCAGCTTTAGCAGATACTTGTTTGTACAAACGTTCCGCTTGCTGCAATAAATTTTGGGCTTCCGCAGCTTTGGTTTCCTGGCTACGGCGTTGGGCTTCTAACCCAGCAATTACCTGGTTAACTTCATCTGTTGCTTCTCCGACTTGAGTTTTTGCCACTTCTACCACTTCTGGTTTTAATCCCAAGCGCAGGGCAATTGTTAAGGCATTAGAACGCCCAGGTATGCCCCACAGCAGACGGTAAGTCGGCGAGAGAGTAGTTTCATCAAATTCTACAGAGGCATTTTCAAACCTCTCATCTTCATATTTCAGGGCTTTGAGTTCGCCAAAGTGAGTAGTGGCGATGGTTAGCTGAGCGTGATTAGCGAGATATTGTAACAAGGCGATCGCTAAGGCGCTACCTTCAGCTGGATCGGTGCCTGCACCAACTTCATCGAGTAAAACGAGGGATTGGGGATTAGGAAGTTCTTTATCCCCAGTCTCGAGTCCCCAGTCCCCATTCCCCAACGCTTCTAAAATCCGACTAATCCGGCGGATGTGCCCAGAGAATGTAGATAAACTTTGCTGTAAGGATTGTTCATCGCCAATATCTGCCAGTATTTTGTCAAACCAAGGAATTTCCACTGGTTCGCGGGCGGGGACAAATAAACCGACTTTGGCCATCAATGCTGCTAACCCTAGAGTTTTTAGGGTCACAGTTTTTCCGCCTGTATTGGGCCCGGTAATCGTCACTACCCGAATGTGAGGGCTGATGAGTAAATCCACGGGAACCACTGGTTGCCCTTGTTCGTGCTGTTGTTGCCACACTAACAGAGGATGCCGCAAGTTCCGCAAAGTAATCATTTCATTTTCTTGCGGCTGGATGAATCGCGGGGGATTGGCTCCTAGCCAGTAACTATATCGGGATCTAGCAGTTGCTAAATCCAAAGTCGTGACAATTGCTAACAACCTTTCCAAATCTGGTTTGACTGCGGCTACTTGTTCTGTCAAAGCGCGGCGAATTGCTTCTTCTTCGGCTTGCTCTCTTCTAATGATTTGCCGCAGTTGGTTGCCCAGAGGTACGATTGAATTAGGTTCGATGTAGAGCGTCGCACCGCTGGTAGAGGTGTCGTGGACGATACCAGGAATTGCGTCTTTTTGGGGTGCTTTGACGGGGATGACAAAGCGATCGCCCCGTTGAGTAATAATCTGTTCCTGAACTGCTCCTGATTTTGCCTGGATGATATTTTGCAGTTTTTGGGTAATTTGCGAACGCAATCGGCGCAAGTCTGTGCGAATTTCGCCCAGTTTTTGACTGGCGCGATCCGTTACCTGTGCCCGTTCATCAATACAACGGTGAATTTCCTGTTCTAGTTCTGGGTAAGTCCGCAAATCAGCAACCAAATCAGTGAGTATTGGCAAATCTTCCTGATTGTCGATCGCGCGGCGCAGATTTCTTGCACCAGCCAGGGTGGTGGCGATCGCTAAGAGTTCATCTCCTGCCAAAATTCCGCTGCGTTCTGCCCGTTCTATGGAATCACCGATATCTTGAATTCCCTCAAATGACAGCCCTGTATTTATGCGAGTTTCCAGTTGATAGACTTCTTTGGTTTGCTCTAACAACTGTTCGCTTTCTGCCTGAAAACTGGGTATTTTGAGATGACGCGCGGCTATAACCCCCAGTTTAGTTGCCGCAAAGGTGGAAAGGTGCTGGCACAGACGATGCCATTCTAATAGTTCTAAGGTTTCAGATTGGATCAAGGCTTCAACATCTAATCTGAAACTATCGTAACAACTCTAGCCCTTGGATGGCTAAGCCTTAAAGGATAAAATACAGATGTTTACTGATGCTCAAGACGCTCTCAAGAGGTAGCAGTATCCTCCAGGATATGACTACCTTATTCTACGTAAGTAACATGGTGCAAAAAAACTGAAATATATAACGAAAAGTAAAGTTGCTTAAAAAGCTCTTTCCTCCTGCCTCCTGCCTTGTGATAACAATAATTTTTAAGACCGACCTACTTAGTCATGTAATTGTTATGCTCCCATCCCAGAATATCGCTTCAAACCTGCACGCCAAAGCAAACGATTTGCACCCAAAAATATTAATATCCAAGCCAGCATTGAGAAAAATCCTTGCCATATATTCACAGGTAGCCCTACCAAAATACTCGCAGGAAAATCAATCAAATAAGGAAACGGTGTAAATGTGACTATTTTCCGCACAGGCTCGGGAAAAACTTCTAAAGGTGCTATCAAACCAGATAAAAATATATAAAACAACAACCAAAAATTTTCTAAAGCGCTAGCCCGTTCTGTCCAAAAAGCGAACATAGCAAAGGTGTACTGAATTGTAAACCGCAAAGTAAAAGCTAGCACCACCGCCAATATAAACAGTAAAAATTTACTCAAACTTGGTAACCAAAAAGCTTGAGGATAAAGAATAAAAAATAATCCCACTAATAGAAAAGCAAAGCTTAAGCGGGCAAATCTTTCAGAAATATGCCCAGCAATATGATGCCATACTGGGTCTAGTGGTTGTAGCAATTTAGGCGAAAGTTTGCCTTCTACTACCTCTCTTTCAAAGTCCCAAATTACCCAAACAACGGTCAGTTGCCTGATAATAAAAACCGTGATGAAGTAACGAGCAAAATCCACAGGTGATAACCCAAATTGCCCACCTTGGGCTGCTTGTATCCAGACACCCATCAGGATAATCGGCAAAGTCCCAGCCAAAACCCAGAAAATTAGTTCTGCTCGATACTCAACCATATAGGCATAGTATACTGATAGCAAAGTTAAGACTTTTCTAACTACCCGCTTCATTCATTCACTTCCCAGAACAAAAATTATTTACCACTCACAATTGAGAAGTTGGAACTCAAGACTTTCGACTCCTGGAAAGACTTGGGTTAATCGCGTCTCTACTCCACAACCCCTGCTTGAAACACTCGCCCAATCACTTCTTCTACAGGCGGTTCGGTAACTGTCAAATCAATTACCTCTAAATCTGTTAAAATCCGAGATACAGTCCGGGTAAGCGTCTCTCGTGGGATCAGAAAACGCACTGCTCGCCCTTCTAAGAGTTGCACATTACCATAGCTGGTGAGTTTTTCTATAGGTAGAGGTTGAGCTAACTCGATATCGACTTCACGGTAAGGAGCAAAACGTTCCAACAATCCATCTAAACTACCGTCATACATCAGCGTTCCTTGGTGAATCAATAGCACCCGTTGACACAAAGCTGTGATATCAGCCATGTAATGACTAGTTAGCAGTACTGTAGCTTGATAACGTTGATTGTACTCACGCAAGAAATCGCGCACCGCCGCTTGAGCATTGACATCCAGTCCCAGTGTTGGTTCATCTAAAAATAATACGTGGGGACGGTGCAAAAGTGCTGCCAATAGCTCTGCTTTCATCCTTTCACCCAAAGACAACTTCCGCACAGGTTGGGTAAGTTTGCCCTCCAGGGAAAGCATTTCTGTTAATTCTCCCACCCGCCGCTGGAACTCTTTATCAGAGATATTGTACACAGCAGCATTTATTTTTAAAGAATCCAGCGCTGGTAAATCCCAAATTAACTGCTGCTTTTGTCCCATCACCAAAGTAATTTTTTGCAAAAATGCTTCTTGGCGACGAAAGGGAACTTGTCCTGCGACTGTGACTGCACCGCTAGAAGGATGAATCAGCCCTGTAAGCATTTTGAGTGTGGTGGTTTTACCAGCACCATTAGGCCCTAAAAACCCCACTACTTCACCAGGAGCAATTTCAAAAGAAACATCTTGAACTGCTTTTATTGTACGGTAAGTGCGTCGGAAAAAGTGGCTAATTGTGCCTTTTATACCGGGATTTTTAATTGCTACAGGATAAGATTTGCTTAGCTTTTGGGCAATGATAATTGACATATTTTTTATCTTATAACCACAGAGAACCAATTTAAAAGTCAAAAGGAAAAAAGGTTTTTCTAGTCAACCTCTTGGCAATTTATCGTTGGCAATTTAAATGCAGATGAGCTTAAACGCAGATGAACACAGATAAATTATCTGTGTTCATCTCTAGTTCCAAATAATCAAACACGGATTTAGTAATCATAAGTTCCCATATTGGGAATTATCCAGCCAAAAAGCATCAATTTTATCGTAAACGTCCCGATCGCAATGTACTAATAATTAGCCAAAAACCTAATAAACTAGCGACTGCAAACAGGACGGTGCTTAAAAAGGATAGCTGAGTTGTCTGCGCTCTGGTGGAAATAATTGCCGCACCCATAATCAGCGAACCAACTAAAATACTGAAAGATAGTCGGTTAGCCGCATCATCCATAGTCCGTCGCACGCCATCTAAACCTCGCAGCGATAGATTCCACTGTAAGGTTTCTGAGGTAACTCGGTCTAATAATAGTTCAATTTGCCGAGGGGATTGGAGAGACAAACTTTTAATATCCAGAGCTGTCCTCAGGAGCGATCGCAAAGGATTATCGCCCAATAATTGCCGACGAAACAAGTCTGTAATTAATGGCTTGATTTCATCGAAAAAATTCAACTCCGGGTTGAATGTCCGCGCTACTCCTTCTAAATTTGCCAGAGTTTTGGCATACAATCCCATATTGCTAGGCAACCTAATTTTATTGTTGCGGGCAACTTGTAAAACTTCATAAATAATCTGACTGAAGTTTATTTCCGTTAGGCTGACATTGTGATACTTTCGCAACATGCGATCGTAATCACTTTCTAACCGCGACAAAATTACCGGCTGACCAGAATCTGATAGCTGTAAAGTTAACTGAGCGCACCTTTGAGCATCTAAATCTACGATCGCTAACAGCATTTCTGTTAATATTTGCTGTGTGCGGGGATCGAGTCTGCCCACCATGCCACAATCTAAAAGGGCAACACGACCATCTTTGAGATAAAACAAGTTTCCAGGATGGGGATCGGCATGAAAAAAGCCATCCATATATAGTTGCTGAAAAAATACTCGAAATAACAAAGTGGTTATTTCTTGACGCTCTACAGCTGGGTCTTTACCGTTATTGTTGCTGTTCAAATCCGCCTCTAAGAACGGCACCCCATCGAGCCATTCCATCACCAGTAATTTTTCGGTGGTCAAATCCCAGTTAATTTCCGCAACCACTATTTTTGTGGGATCGTACCAGCGACTCTGAGATAAATTACGCCGCAGTTGGTCTGTAAAACCCGCTTCTCGGGTAAAATCCAACTCGTTTTCTAGAGCTTTAGTGAACTCTTCAGCGATGGATTTGATTTCGTAAGTTTGCCCAAAATCAGTACGCGCCACTAAATCAGCAATGCCTTGAATTAAGGCAATATCTTGGGCAATAGTAATATCAATCCCCGGACGTTGCACTTTGAGCGCGACTTCTCGACCATCTATTAATGTAGCTCGATGTGTCTGGGCAATCGATCCTGCTGCTACTGGGATCGGGTTAATTGTGCTAAAGGTTTCTGCTAGTGATTGTTTTAATTGTTTGCGGATGACTACTTCTATTTGTGACCAAGGAACTGGCGGTACTTCGTCTTGTAGAGTTGATAGTTCCTCAATGTAGGCGGCGCTAAGTAAATCTGGACGGGTGGAAAGTAGCTGACCAAGTTTAACGTAAACTGGGCCTAAGTCTACCAGGATATTTTTTAAAACCGCAGGTGTAGGTAGCTGGGGTTCATCAGTTTTACCACCAGTAAGCAACCTTCGCATATAGTCCCAGCCATTGCGAAGGAAGACTTCAATAATTTCTCGTTGACGGGGAACAGTTTGGGTGAGGAACATTTTAGTAAAGAGCTGCAAAGATGCAGAGGAGTTAAAGAGGTAAGCAACAGGGGATGACAATACAACCGAAGTCGGCTCTAGCTTTGGTACTTGTTAAAGTTTTGCTAGCTACAGCACAGTCTTGAAATCTTTTTATGGATGATTGTACGGCTTGGTGGAGGTTTTGTTCGCTCAGCATCCGTTTGACGAAATTAGAGCAGGAATCACCGCCGTGTAATAAGCGATGCGAGCAATAAAATCCTTTGGATGGAGAAATATATTTTTGATAGGCAGTAATAGATTCGATTGCTATTGTCTTGGCCAGAGGCTCAAAGCTAATAATCTGCATAACTGTTAGATGAAATCATAGACAGTCAAGTTATAATAGGAAAATAGGCTTTTTAGCCTCTGCCAGGGGTTTTAACTTTTATAATAGGTCGCTAAATCGGGAATCTCTTTGGAGAATTTTTAGGATCTGCTTAATTTCCTGCGTAAGTTCTTTTTTGACCACGAGGGTGACATTGCGATCGCGCACAATCACCACATCCTCTAAACCAATAGTAACAACTACATCTTCTGGATTAGAGGCATAAATAATTGCTCCCTGCGTGTCTAATCCCACGTGGGTAGCAAGTTCTACATTGGGAGCATCTTCTGTTTTCAGTAAGCGTTCGATCGCATTCCAATCTCCTAGATCGTCCCAACCAAACTCAACTGGCAATACGTATGCTAGACTTGTCTTTTCCATGAGTGCATAGTCTATACTCTTTTTAGGTAACTGAGGATAGACATTAGGCCCGTGTTGTTCTAAAGGTTCAATGATTTCTGGAGCATGGATGTGTAGTTCCTTGAGAACAACTCCTGCCCGGAAGACGAACATGCCACTATTCCAGCTAAAACGTCCCGTAGATAAAAAAGTTTCTGCTATTTCACGGTTGGGCTTTTCAGTAAAGCGGTTGACGTGATAAGCTGGCAACTCATTAAAGCTACCTATTTTTTCACCTTGTTCAATGTAACCGTAACCAGTTGATGGAAAAGTAGGCTTGATCCCCAGTGTAACGATGGCTGCTGTGCTTATCGCCAGTTGCGTAGCCGCGCTTAATGTGTGTGCAAACGCTTCTTGGTCAGCAATCCAGTGGTCAGCAGGGAAAAAGCCAATCACAGCGTCTTCTCCGTAACGCTGTTTGATTTCTAAACTTGCCCAAGCAACGGCTGCGGCGGTGTCTCTTCCTTCTGACTCAATTAGTAAGTTCCTAGATGGTAGATCGGGTAATTGTTGTCGTACCCCTTCAGCTATCTGACTAGAAGTAATAACCCACAAGGAATCCCAACCCGTAGGGGTTCGCCAGTCGCCTAAAGAGGGTTCCCCTGCTACAGCGCCGGACTCACCGCCTGCAATTGTTAACAAGCGATCGGCGGTTGCTTGTAATAAGCTTCTAGAACTACCATCAAGACTTAAAAATTGTTTAGGTCGGTCTCGCCGACTTAAAGGCCAAAAACGTTCACCTTTACCACCAGCAAGGATTACAGGGAACAATAAAGTATTCATGTTGTCATACACGTCTACTGAAGAACATTACAAGTTTACAGTGAGGTTTTCCACTGGCAATATTTGTAGCTTGCATTAACATACTTTTAGGGAGTGGTTCAGTGGGGAGATAATTGTGATAAAACAAGTCGAATGGTCGGAGAATCAGGTCACATCTGGGGAAGTAGCAGAGTTTGAAACCGAAGTGCGATCGCCGCAACTTCAACATCCCGAAAATCAAGCAACACCTGCACCAATAACAGACCTTCAAGAGGAAGTAGAACTTAAAGCGCCAGCAAATACGAACCGTAATGTTGTCGAATCTGTAGGTGCAATTACCAATCAGCTTTCTGAGAGACTGGGCTTAACCATGCCTCGATGGCTGTTGTGGATGATGACGATTGTTATCGGCATCATTTTATCAGGTTTACTGGTGTCAACGTTAGCGCTTTGGACTCCGTTATGGAGCAACTTAGATCGAACAGATGAAGATTTAGGAACTGCTGGTAAAGATGAGCAAAACATCCCATTACCAGGGGAGTTATGGAGTAAACTCTCCCAATACCAGCTTTCACGGCCGATGAACATCTTAATTATGGGGATTGAACCAGTCAACGGTACTGTTGATGGTTCGCCAGAAAGCTTTGCTGGTAAAAGCGACTCCATGCAGCTAGTAAGGCTCAATCCTAGTGAAAAATCTGTACGAGTGCTTTCGATTCCCAGAGATACGATGATTGCCATCCCACAAAAGGGAGAAAAGGGTTTAACTAAGGTATCTGATGCCAATGCCCAAGGCGGCCCAGTCTTGGCTGCACGGGTAGTTAGCCGTACCTTAAATAATGCTCCAATCGATCGCTATATTCGCATTTCTACCAGCGGTTTACGCCAGTTAGTCGATCAGTTAGGCGGAGTAGAAGTCTTTGTTCCCAAATCAATGGAATATAAAGACTCTAGCAGTCGGCTATCAATTAATTTAGTCAGTGGCTGGCAAACTCTCAACGGCGAGCAAGCAGAACAGTTTGCTCGGTTTCGCGAACCAGGTTTGGGAGATCTGCCAAGAGTGCAGCGTCAACAAGCACTCATAGCAGCGCTGGTGCAACGCCTCAATAGTCCCACCGTTTTACCCAGGTTGCCTCAATTAACTCGCCTAATGCGAAAATACTTTGACACCAACCTGAAACTGGAAGAAATGATGGCGTTGGTGAACTTCGGTCTGAACTTAAACCGAGATAACTTCCAAATGACCGTATTGCCTGGTACATTTAGCCGCTTTAGCAAAGACCCTGATAGCTATTGGCTGAACATGACCGGACAACAAAGCCTGTTGAATGATTATGTTGGGGTAAATGTACCTGGTCTCAAACCAGATACCCGCCGGGTTCCTAACCTCAAAATTGCTATTCAAAATGCTTCCAATCAACCTCAACTAACTGAAAAAGTTATTGCTTATCTTAAACACAAAGGCTTTACTAATATTTACAAAGCGCCTGATTGGCCAGATACTCAACGCCAAACTCAGATTATTGTTCAAAAAGGTAACCGACAAGTAGGAGTTGATTTGCAAAAAGTCTTAGGCTTAGGTCAAATAGACGTATCGGCAATTGGGGATTTAGAATCTGACCTCACAATTCGCATTGGTAAAGATTGGAAATAGTCATTGGTCATTAGTCATTGGTCATTAGTCATTGGTCATTGTTAACTAACAAAGGACAAAGGACTAATGACTAAGAACAAAACACAAACAATAAAAGACTAATGACGAAGGACAAATGATAAAGTTATGAAAAAGATTTTATTCCGCTTTTTGAGTTTGATTGTAATTTTGACACTAGCATTTATGTGGATAATACTTAATCCTAAACCTGCTTTTGCTCAACTAAACACAATCAACTACAACAATATAAATTTAGAAAATCGTGACTTTTCTCATGCTGATTTGGCAGGTGTAACTTTTGTGGCAGCAGAAATGCGAGGGACTAATTTTCAGGAAGCAAATTTAATCAATGCAATTCTGACTAAAGGAGTTTTATTAAAAGCAAATCTAGAAGGTGCTAACCTGACCGGTGCTTTAGTGGATCGCGTGACTCTCGATGGTGCTAACTTGAAAAATGCCATTCTTAAAGAGGCAACTTTAACACGCAGCCGCTTTTATGATGCTGATGTCACTGGGGCTGATTTTAGCGATGCTTTAATTGACCGTTATCAAGTATCACTATTATGTGAAAGAGCCGATGGCATAAATCCGGTTACGGGTGTGTCAACGCGAGATAGTTTGGGTTGTAGATAAATAATCTCATCGTTGTTTATATTTGTATAAAATTCTAAATCCCAAATATTTTATTGTCCAAACTCAAGCCTAGCCTGTTCTACCAAATCACCTGTTACAACTTCTTGGTGAGCTTGACGAGCCAAAGCTTCGATTCGAGTTTTAGCTTGAGGACGCACAAAAAAGGGAATATTTTGTAACTTTTCCTTCGCTTCACCTGTCCAGCGCAAAGCACCGATAAAATTTGAATCACTCATAATATTAATTACTTCAGGAAATTACTAAGAGGCTATTTATAAAGTAAATCTTTCTAATTTTCCTTTATAGCCGTAGTCACATAGGTTAGGACATGTTGAAAGCGTGAATGCTAGGAATAATAATAGTTTTATCTTCAGCATAGCTGCCTTCTAATACCATTTCACGAAATACTTGATACAAATGATTAGTCTCTAATTTTTTCTCCCTGCCCCCTGCCCCCTGCTCCCCTGCCGCTTATTTGTATCAATTTTAAAGTGAAACGGTATAACTCATGCTATAAATACTATTTTTATAAAAAAACTCTTGCTTCGAAGCAAGAGTTTGTAAACTATTTAATTGTCAGTGATGAAAGAAACTTTGTAACCTAGTCGAGGAAGTCCATCGACATTACTGGTTCATTTTCACGGTTAATACCTTTTTCAAAACCACCTGCGGCTGCACGAGCGCGACCAGCGTGCCACAAGTGACCAATTAGGAAGAAGAATCCTAGTACGAAGTGAGAAGTAGCCAACCACGCGCGAGGAGACACATAGTTGAAGGAGTTGATTTCGGTAGCCACACCACCCACAGAGTTCAGAGAACCTAGAGGAGCATGGGTCATGTATTCAGCAGCACGACGAGCTTGCCAAGGCTGAATATCGTTCTTGATTTTGTCCAGGTCTAGACCGTTGGGACCACGCAGAGGCTCCAGCCAAGGACCACGGAAATCCCAGAAGCGCATGGTTTCACCACCGAAGATGATTTCACCAGTTGGAGAGCGCATCAAGTATTTACCCAAACCTGTGGGACCTTGTGCAGAACCGACGTTAGCACCCAAGCGTTGGTCACGAACCAAGAAGGTCATGGCTTGAGCTTGAGAAGCTTCAGGACCGGTAGGACCGTAGAATTCGCTGGGGTAAACAGTGTTGTTAAACCAAACAAAAATCGAGGCAATGAAACCCATTAGAGAAAGAGCGCCCAAACTGTAGGAGAGGTAAGCTTCACCAGACCAGATGGATGCGCGACGTGACCAACCAAAAGGCTTGGTCAGAATGTGGAAAATGCCGCCAGCAAATAAGATAAAGGCAATCCAGATGTGACCGCCGACAACATCTTCCAAGTTATTGACGCTGATAATCCAGCCTTCGCCACCGAAGGGGGACTTGACTAGATAACCGAAGATGACAGCTGGGTTCAGTGTTGGATTAGTAATAATACGAACATCACCACCGCCTGGTGCCCAGGTGTCATATAAACCACCAAAGAACATTGCCTTTAGCACCAACAGCAGCGCACCGAATCCCAAAATAATCAGGTGGAACCCGATGATGTTAGTCATCTTGTTTTTATCTTTCCAGTCGTAACCAAAGAATGAGGAGTATTCTTCTAAGGTCTCTGGACCACGGATGGCATGATAGATACCGCCAAAGCCTAGTACAGCTGAGGAAATTAGGTGCAGTACACCAATAACAAAGTAGGGGAAGGTATCGATGACTTCACCACCAGGACCAACACCCCAACCTTGGGTGGCGAGGTGAGGTAGCAGGATAAACCCCTGCTCATACATGGGCTTTTCAGGAATGAAGTGAGCGACTTCAAACAAAGTCATTGCTCCAGCCCAGAATACTATCAAACCAGCGTGGGCAACGTGAGCGCCCAGTAGTTTACCAGATAGGTTGATTAAACGGGCGTTACCAGACCACCAGGCAAACCCAGTAGATTCTTGGTCACGTCCAGCGCCGCCTAAAATACTTGGTCTATTAGAGAGCGTTACCACGAGGTAATACCTCCTCAGGGAATACAAATTGTTCGTGGATCTGATCTTGAGGAGCCATCCAAGCGC
>JAQYWR010000094.1 GCA_029379225.1 Nostoc sp. S4
CCAGTAGGTTTACTTAAATAGAGAGTAAAAGGGATAGAATGATGAGATTGTACCAATAAAGTAAGTATATACCAAATATTTTGGTAATTAAATCATCACAATTGAAATATAAGTTCGTAATTTCCTCAGGTCATTTATACTAATAAACTGGACTTCAGACTAAAAAAGAGCGATCGCTAAGTAGTAGCTGTGCAAAAAATCAAGGGATGCCTGTAATCACAAGCACCCCAGTAGGGGAAGATGAAAGAAGCACAACCAATCTTCATCTACCGATATGAATGTTTTTGCACAAGTGTTGGAATTCCGTCAAGCAGCATACAAATGTTTATGTCGGGCAAAGGACGCAACATTTGAACTGATGGATGCAATACTCTGTTGACTGTTGCTCTCGAATTTTTGCCTAATTACTGTTGTGTCTTAATTTCCTGAAGTAACTCCTCATCAGAATAATTTTCTTGCCATTTGTCTTTTAGCTTTAGCCGCACAGACTGCGCGCCGCCACTGGGAGTACAAACAACCCAATAGGTATCTGGTTCATCTTTGACTCGAGCTGCATCTTGAGCTTCTGCCATATCAGAAAGACCTGAAAATGCTTGAATACAAGTCCAGGTAATGCCATCTGAATCTTTGATTTCTCTTTCCATGTCTATTTTAAAAAGGAAGTAGGGAGGGGGGTGTTATATCGTGTCCAGCGAAAAACTTCTCATTGAGGCAGCAGAGGAGGAGAGGGGAAGGGTTTTGGCTTTTCTGCATAGATTTAGGAATTATAACTAACTAATTAGCCGGACTTGATATGATTTCTTGAACTGTGTTGGAGTTCCACCATAGTTTTGATATTTTATAAGTCTCAAATATTCATAAATATATATTGGACAGTAGAAAAATTGCTACTTATGATACTCATACATCGGAGTCATAGGATGATGTAACTATATCGGAAAAATATACTCTAGGGGTATTGAAGTAATATGACTAAGGAGAACTTGAGAAGCCAAATTGTCACCCAAGGGGTGCAGCGATCGCCAAATCGAGCTATGCTGCGTGCAGTTGGTTTTAAAGATGAAGATTTCAACAAAGCCATTGTGGGCATTGCCAATGGCTATAGTACAATCACTCCCTGTAACATGGGGATAGATAAACTGGCGCAGAGGGCAGAAGTTGGGGTCAAATCTGCCGGGGCGATGCCGCAACTATTCGGGACGATTACCATTAGCGACGGCATTTCAATGGGAACTGAAGGGATGAAATATTCCCTGGTGTCGCGGGAAGTGATTGCGGACTCCATTGAAACCGCCTGTACCGGACAAAGTATGGATGGGGTGTTGGCGATTGGTGGTTGCGATAAAAATATGCCAGGAGCAATGCTGGCGATCGCCCGGATGAATATTCCGGCTATCTTTGTTTACGGTGGTACCATCAAACCCGGTCACTACAATGGGCGTGATTTAACTGTTGTCAGTTCTTTTGAAGCTGTCGGTCAATACAGTGCTGGAAAAATTGATGAAAAGGAATTATTAGAAGTTGAAAGTCGGGCTTGTCCTGGTGCTGGTTCCTGTGGGGGAATGTACACAGCTAACACCATGTCTTCTGCTTTCGAGGCGTTGGGCATGAGTTTGCCTTATTCTTCAACAATGGCAGCTGAAGATGCTGAAAAAGCCGACAGTACAGAAAAATCAGCATTTGCTTTAGTCGAAGCCATCAAAAAACAAATCTTACCCCGGCAAATTATCACCCGTAAATCCATCGAAAATGCGATTTCTGTAATTATGGCAGTGGGTGGTTCCACTAATGCAGTGTTGCATTTCTTGGCGATCGCTCGTGCCGCAGAAGTAGAGTTAACTATAGACGACTTTGAAACTATCCGCGCTCGTGTCCCTGTTTTGTGTGATTTAAAACCAAGTGGTAAATATGTAGCTACAGACTTGCATAGAGCTGGCGGCGTTCCCCAAGTGATGAAAATGCTACTCATACACGATTTACTACACAATGATTGCCTGACTATCAGCGGTCAAACCATTGCAGAGATATTAGCAGATATCCCAGAAGAACCAGCCGCTAATCAAGATGTGATTCGTCCTTGGAATAATCCTATGTATGCCCAAGGACATTTAGCGATTCTCAGAGGAAATCTGGCAACTGAAGGGGCTGTAGCTAAAATTACTGGAGTGAAAAAGCCAGTAATTACTGGGCCTGCACGGGTATTTGAATCGGAAGAAGCTTCATTGGACGCCATTTTAGCAGCTAAGATTCAACCAGGTGATATTTTGGTAATTCGCTACGAAGGACCTAAGGGCGGGCCGGGAATGCGAGAAATGTTGGCTCCCACCTCAGCAATTATCGGTGCTGGCTTGGGCGATGCAGTGGGATTAATTACCGACGGGCGATTTTCTGGCGGTACCTATGGGATGGTAGTTGGTCATGTTGCACCAGAAGCAGCAGTTGGAGGTGCGATCGCTCTTGTTGAAGAAGGCGATAGTATTACCATTGATGCACCCGCTCGTTTATTGCAGTTAAATATCTCCGATGAAGAACTAGCTCGGCGTCGTGCAAACTGGCAACCTCCTGCACCGCGTTACACTAAAGGCGTGTTGGCAAAATATGCAAAGTTGGTATCTTCTAGTAGTATTGGTGCGGTGACGGATTTAGACTTGTTTTGAAGTGTGGATTAAAAATTAACGTGAGTCTCCAACGGAGGCGCACGTTAAATTAATGATTGCAGCATATCCTTGGTTCAAGACGCGATTCATCGCGTTTCTACAGATGGTCTATTTGTTATATTCTTTTTTCAAATTGGTATAACACCAAGCATATTGCTTTAGAGACTGACAAATAAAAAATATCCTACTGTTCACATTCAACGGTCATCAGTCATCAGTCATCAGTCATCAATCATCAACTTTAAACCGAATAATTTATTTTTTAGAGTTCCCTTATAGCTGACCATACTTTTGCAAGTTGTTCTTAATTATATCTGTTATCTTTTTAGCTATAATTCCCCGCTTGAAAAACCAAAGAGTATTTAAAGCAGTACGGGTAAAAGAATCGTTTATAGATTGATTAATCAGACGGGGAACAACAACCTGGATGCGTTCCTGGATTTGTTTTTCGAGAGATTTAAAGTTTTCTTTTTGATATTGAGGCCAATGGGGTAAATTAATTTCTTTTGTTAACGAACCAAAAAGAGGAATAATTGGTAGAAAGGTATCTTGTTCTCCTTCTTTGTCAACCTGCAATTGGGGATTATTTTTTAGTGCTTCTGACCAGGAGTTAAATAGTGGATTAGAAGCTGGTAAGACAAAATATTTCTTCAGAAATCTTTGGCAATTACGACGACCAAGTATATAGTCGTGATGACGAAAATCCTGAGAAAGGAAACCGCCAAAAGCATTAAGGCTACCACAAGCTAGAGGTTTTCTACCTTGGCGGTCGCTACGTACAGGAGCAATCAAAAAGCGACTGTAAACATCTTCATCCAAAGCGAGAATTAATTCATCGGGTTTGAATCTATTTTGGTCGATGAAACTCCTAAATATCCGCGATACTAAGTTGAGTAAAGTACTCTCTGGATTAACTGCATCTACATCATTGGGAAATGGATCTATTAACAAAGTAGCTCGGTTTGCTTGCTCTCCATCGCGGGGATTGCGCTGTTGATTACCTCGCAGCACCAAGCGAACGAGTTCTATCGGTTCGTTGCTAATTATCCCACCATCCACTGTTACAAACTGATAGGAACCTGGAGTAACTAAATCTTTATCAGGACTGATAGAGCGATACTCTGAACATCTACCTGTTACCATTGGATCGCGAGTTGGTACTTCCCACATTCGTTTTTCGTATTCGTCAATACTAGTTCGCTCAAGTTGGCGAGGGGGAAATCCCAGAGGAAAGGCGCTGCTAGCTAGTGCTGAATCAACTAGTAGTTTCCAATTATTGGTATTAATTTTATCTGAGGTTAGGGCGATCGCGTCTTCAATTTCACCGCTATTTTCGCCGATGGCAAAATGCATAAAATCTGCATGTTTAACCATAGTATGTCCTTTGACGCTGGGATTTTCTGCTTGAGCCTTAATTAGATAAGGAACGCCACGCAAATTTGTAACACACAAGTAAAGTTCTAATGGATCGTCGATGTAAGGCCGTTTTTTACCTGTAGGTTTTATCTTCAGAACATCCTCGCCGAGTCGATCAAGAATTGTAGAATCTAAAAATGATAAAACTGGAGCTTTGGGATTGTCTAAATCTTGAGTCTTCAAAAGTTCAGAAATATCTATTCTTTGTACCCAACTTTCATAAAGTTTATTGCTCACCGGCTTATTTAAGGGATTATCAATTACAGGGACAATATCGCTATCTAATGAGGATGCTGTAATCGCAGCAACAATTGCACCTGCGGATGCTCCAGACATCACCTTAATCAAAACATCATGAGGTGGAATTTCCCATTGGGAAAAATCATCACCATACTGCTGCTGCTGCTTTGCTTTCTCCTCATACCAGCAATCTAAAGCTTCAAAAAGAAAGTCAATTACACCAGAAGTGTATGCACCAGCTGAGACAGCACCAGCCATAACTAAACCAATTTCAAAATGTGGTAATTTACCTTCCATCTCTAAATTCCTAATAGTGTTTTATTAATGTAGATTATGATACTTGAGATAAGTTAGTTACAGCAGATTGCAGAATAACATCGCTTGCTTTTTCACTAATCATATATATGGGCGTTACAATAAAAAATCCAGGAATAAAAGGAAACACAGATGCATCTACTACACGTAAATTCTGCGTTCCATATACTCGGAAGTCACTATCTAAGACCGCCATTTTGTCATCTTTGCGTCCAATTTTACAAGTACCGCAAGCATGGTGTCCCCAAGCCTCATCTTTGATAAATTGCTTAATTTTATTTTGTTCATCTATATTTTTTCCTGGTAGCATTTCCGCTTTGGTAAACAACTGAGTACGTTCTGTCAAGCGTCTGACAAATTCGACTCCCTCGACAACAGATAGTAAATCTTGTTCGTTGACATCATTACTTTCATCGAAGTATTTAAAATTAATTTCTGGAACATCTCTAGGGTCAGTTGTTCTGAGTGTTACTGAACCGGCTGTATTGTTGGTATGAGCCTTGAGTACAGCCCAGGTAAAATGGTCTTTATACTTTCCAATTTCTTCAGAGTATTTGAGAAAGTAACCTTTGAAAAAAGCTGGTAATCCAAAAATAAATAAATCTGGTTCTGGTCTATCTCGATGCGATTTTTTGATAATTGCTAACACTGCTCCATTAGTTACATAGACACCTGATTTAGAACGATTCCATTCTAGTAAACAGGTATCGGTGATTTTCTGTTTCGGTTCTGGTTCAGTAAAAGTACAATTATCTAGGATGGTGAAGTTTTGATTCATCTCACTCACTACACCCACCTCGTAGCGATCCTGTAAATTTGTACCAACTCCTGGAAGATCCACGCGGACTTCTATTCCTAAATTAGCTAATTCTTCTTTCGGCCCAATTCCAGATAGCTTGAGAATTTGCGGAGTATTAAAAGTACCTCCAGATAAGATGACTTCTCTTTTAACAAATACTGTATGGCTATCTGGGGAATTATTTTCTGTTTTATCTGCTTGAGGATCTGCACGATAGATATGTTTCCCTTCAAGATATTCTACGCCGATCGCAGTATTATTTTCATCGAACAAAACCTTTGTTACTAATGCATGAGTTTTGACAATCAATCTGTCGGGAAATTGACGTTCAGTGTCTCGAATATATTCTCTTGTACTATTGCGTTTTCCATCCTTAACAGCTAATGGAACAGAAAAGACACCTTCACCACTGACTTTGGTAATTTTCCAGTCATTCGGGTCTAAAAGTGTGTCTAAAAACTCCAGAGGATCTTTTTCTCGTAATTTAATAAAAGCTAAAATGTTAGCCAAAAAACTCTTCAAAACTACCTTAATAACTTGGGGGAGACTTTTACCCTGTTCTGCTAAAGCCTCAATAGCAGATTTAACGATAACTTTTAAAAGTTGGCGATCGCGCACAACTAACTTAGGATCTGCTAAGTTGGTTGTTAGCCACCCATCAAAGCCGTGGCGAGTCGGATTATCATTGGGGTTAATCGGGCGATCGAGATAATTGCAGCGCTCCAGCCTTTGAAAATACTTCCGCATATTATCGCTGTTCCAGGAAGCATCTCCTGTAATTTGGGCAATTTTGTCCCAGTCACTATTGTGAGGATACACCGTAATCATCGCATTATGAGCAGTGCATCCCCCCAACGTCCCGGCTCGCGGATACAAAATACCTTTATGCTCTGGATTAAACTTGGAATCACGACTCTGCTGCTGCTGATTGGAGTAATGTTTGACAAAAAAATCCCACCTCAAATCATTATCTTCCGTCGCTCGTGCATGAAAGGCTGGTACTGAGTAAGTGTAGCGTTCTCTATCTTTGCCCTGTTCATCGCGTAACGGATCGCCACCTGCTTCTAATAGCAAAACTTTGTAGCCTGCTTTTGCTAAATTCGCAGCTACCGGGCCTCCTCCAGCACCGGAACCAACAACAATATAGTCGTATTCAGCTTGTGTAGTCATAATTTTTGTTTATACAAATACTTCTGCGTAAAACAAAGGTAATCAATAAAAAATCTTCCTCACTCCATAGAGACGCGATGAATCATGTCTCTACTTGCTTCGTATTTTCATCTACCGATTCCGAAATCTTTGGTGTCTAAAAAATAATTGACTATCACCATAAAATGATGAGACAAATTCCGATGTGGTTTCAATGTGTCCAATAACTTTAGCTTTTCGACGGTTATTACTTTGCTCTGTAGCTTCTTCTGGACTAACTCCATAGACAGTATATAAAAACGTTCCACTTGGGATTGTAGCCAAGTCATTCCTAAAATCATGTGGTGGACTTTGCGGAAACTTGATATTTGGATTAGGAACTAGAAATACTTGAGCGGGATAATAAACTTTACTTGCTTTTTGCCCGTGTTGGTCAATCTCTGCCAAATTCTCTAAATAAAGTTTTGTTGGATATTTGGTAACTCGGCTAAAGATTAAGTTAGTGATTAAAGGGCCAAAACTCTTAGCTACCGGAACGATATTTGATAATTCATTAGCGAAGAAATTATAGTTTTCGCCTTGTCCAACTAAAGATACTAAAGCCGAGAAATTACCCGAAGGATTTTCATCGACAAATAACTTGAGCGCCAGACCGGGAGCAAATCCGCGATCGCTGGGATTTCCAGTTAAGGATAATCGTAAAAGTCCATAGTCTGCTCCTTGAAACAAACCGGAAAATAAAGTATTATTTTTCGGAATAAACTTGATTTTGGCGACAGAGCCGCGAGCGTGAATTGCTTTTTTCCAATCACTAGGTACTTCGTCTAATTGACGCTCCATTTTAGTTTTCAGTACTGTAAAAAATAAACTAACAATATCAACCTTTCTCAGGGGAGGAAGTTCATCATATTTAGATTGAAGAATTCTAGAGTTCCAGAGAAAATCTTGTTTTTGAGCAGCTTTCCAAGACTGATAATCATCAGGCAAAGAACCCAAATCTTGAGCGTTATACCAAAATTTCTGAATTTCTGCTAAATGTTGCATGATGTTTCTCTGATTAGGGACTGGGGAGTGGGTGAGAGAAGAGGACAAAGGGACAAGCAGAATAACTCCTAACTCAGCACTCCTCAATCAACAATCACACTCTTAATTCCTCAGTCCCTTATCCCCAATTTAACCCACCTTTCTCCAAGGTTTAAAGCCGTTGCTGACACCAAAGAAAGCAGGTGCTAGTTCGGGATAATGACGGCGGAGGATTGTTAGGAAGGTGTTGTTGTCAATCCAATCCAATCCAAATTGAGTGTAAACTTCAGCGGTGTAGTCTTTGGTGAAAAAGCGATCGCTTTTCAGTCTTCGAGATGCCATGAGGATAAATACCCGAAAAGCAGTATCACTAAAACCAAAACCTTCTGGAAGATCCTCTGCAAATAAACCCACCATCAAATCTACGCTGTCAATGTCGTTGTTATAAACTTGGCGTAGTTCTTTAACCCATTGTTTATTACTTGTAATCTCTTCAAAAGAATTGACTTTACCCCGACCCAATAATTCACGAAAACGGTTGTAGCGAGGAACACCTCTTTCTCTATCCCGCAAAATATCAACAGCAGCCAAATCAAATGCTGGTGTGTCGTCTCCAACAACTTCTCCGGTCAACTGTCGCAAAAAGCGAGGATAATTATGCAATCTGACGGCTCCAGGGTAAGAAGTTCCAAAAGAGTAAAACAAATCTTGCATCGGAATTTCTTCTAAAATCCCACGAGCATTTTTACCAGCTACTTGAGAAAATTCTTTTTTCTGTAATAATTTGCCGTTACTAACTGTGTGTAGTTCCAATTCATCTGGAATTAGAGGATGCATCCGATATACAGATACGAATTCTTGGGTGAGGTAATAGGGAGCGGTATGGTGGTCGGTTGGTGAGCCAACAATTCCACTCAACAGTTCGCTATCACTAACGCGACCCCAACGCTTTTTAAAATCTTCTCCGAGTAATCCCCACCAGTTGGAATTCAAGGCAATCTCGGTGACAGGATGCGGCAAAATAGCAGGCGTCCATTCAACGGTATGAATTTTAGCTGTCAAAGCTGCGATAATCAGCCGCGCGTGGTCGAAGAGTTCGTCATCTGTCCACTCAGGATATATTTTTTTTAAGCGATCGCAGATCGTATTATGTTCTTTAATAAATAAGATGTGCAACATGCTTATTCCTACCCACCAAGCACCTGCAAAGCCCACCTTATCAATGCCATTTTCTGGGTGAACTGGTAATAAGCCGTCTTCACCAATCACCATTTTTCCATCAACGTGAGAGCGCAGGTCGTCAATGGTTTCTTGATTACTGCCATAAATTTGTGAAGCATCCCACCAGTGAGTAACTTCATTAATAAAACTGGGAGGCTTTTTTGTATCCCCGGTACGGCTGGTATCTTCTAAGGTTTTGTTAACTGTCATCGCCCCGTGTTCTGACAACCACGGGTCATCCTGTTCTATAGGAATCTCAAATCTGTTATTGCGCTGATTAGCACCATGAGTAAACCAATCATGTGTCTGAAATTGAATCCATGAGGCAGCGAGTAGATTTATGATTGTCGCAGGTTGAAATTCTTCTCGTGCCAATAACACTCGGCTGACAGTACGAGGATTTGGGGTGAGTATGTTTTTTTCATCAAACTTCGCATCTTCCAAGGGCACATTCCGCCCAAACCGAGTTCCAGCCATACCCATTTCTGGATGCTGAAGGTCATTGTAGCTGCCATCTGCGGTGCGAACTTTCAAATGGCGCTCGTCTGCGATCGCAGCAGGTTTAGGCAACTTGTCGCTATTCGGTAGTTGCGAAGTATCACGCAGGTTTTCCTGCCGTAACTTTCCCCGGAATTGAAGTAATTTTAAAAGTCCAAGGGGAGTCGGCAATTTATGCCAGGGAATTCCAAACATTATTTTATCTCCTCGCAAATTATTTCAGATTTTGTTAACCAGAGATTTCACGCTATTTACTCTGCAAAATTTCCTTGAGTTTGCCTAGCAAAAATCACAAAGTTACTGACATTGACCTAATATTTTAAGAGTTAATTTATAAAGAAAATCTTAATTATGCAGCATTAAAGCAGTACGAACTACAGCCATTAATGATGTGTTCCGGCATAAAAGTTTGTCAATTAGTTAAAAAATTAATCTTTAATTGCGCCTAACACAACAGCAGCTATTGGCAGCATAAATCACCATGCATCCTGCCTTGCATAACTTAAATTTAATATTTACTTTATAAATAACCTCTAAAAGAGATGGTCGCGATCGTAAATTCAGTACCAAATTACAAGCAGCAGCAAAAACTTGCAGCCACTACAACAGTAATTTGAATTTTCGGTCAATCCTGCTCCTGATTTGCATCATCAACATAGATGATCCCCACAAATGTGGTTATTTGAATGATGCAATATAAGTCTTATTCTATCAACCAAATTTTAGGAATTTAGTATCTGAAGTTAAGAAATTTTGTATAAATGTTTGTAAAGTTAAAAATTAAAGTGGAGTTGGGAATGGAGCATTGAGCATTGATTATTCTCCCATCTTCTTATCTCCCCACCTCCCCATGCCTTAATCCCCCTGTGGATGCTCATCCCACAAGGTTGTCAGTTCCCGTAAACTTTGATGATTGCCATTACCCAAAATCAGATGATCTAGTATGGGAATGCCTAAAAACTCTGCTCCTGCTAACAACTGGCGCGTCAATTCTATATCTTCTTGGCTGGGTTCAAGGTTACCAGAAGGATGATTGTGAGCAACTATTACCCGCGTTGCGCCTTGGCGAATAACTTCTCGAAAGATTTCACGGGGAGAAGCTAGGGTTTCGGTTGCGGTTCCAATAGTAATTACTTGCGTACCCAGCAAACGATTCTTAACATCTAACAGTAAGACAGCAAAACGTTCTTTTGTTTGCCACATCAAATCTTGACTGAGGGTAGCAGCAGCAGCAAGTGGGCTATCAATTAGTGTGCCTTCTGAGGGGCGAGATTGAAAGGCACGTTTGCCCAATTCAATTGCTGCTAAGATACTTGTCGCCTTCGCCGGGCCAACACCAGGAATTTGCATTAACTGTGCGGGTGTAACTTCTCGCAGAACTGCCAAAGGATCGCGTTGATGTTTGCCTAACTCACTCAAAATATATTGTCCCAAACCCACAGCCGACAGTTTTCCCGGCCCTTGACCAGTGCCTAGTAGAATTGCGATTAACTCGGCTGTGCCTAAAATTTTGGCACCATGCGTCATTAGTCGTTCGCGCGGACGCTCGTTTGTAGGTAAGTCGGCAATTCTAAGGCAATAGGTCATAGAAAACTCAGAGAATAGTCCCCATACATAGAACTATCCTTAGTTATCCCTTGTTTGCTTGCAAATTATCTTTAATTTGAGAAAATCTTTAATTTTGGGGAATTTGATACGTGGCGATCGCTAACTCTATAGTTAAGCTGCGAGGCTAGCTGTAGAACGGTAGCCTAAAAGTTATTTATCACTCTTCAGTACCAAGTTATTATAAGATTGTTAGTGGGACAACATTTTAAGGTTATCTGTAAGTTTTAAAAAACTACCTTCCCAATTGTCTCAAGCGCTCATATCGAGCAAAAATCTCGTTTGTGATCCTAGCTGCTGTCTGATTGTGGCTTCCTAAGCACAAGGTATAAAGTACTGAATTGGTTGAGTTTTTCATGAGAACTGGTTTACTGACATGGGGGAAAAGTAAATGCAATTGCTCTGCATACAAGCTTGCCAACCATTCAGATCTAAGAGTTTCACGGCTTAAAGCAGGCTCTTGTTCTGGAAATAGACTTAGTTGAACAGGTGGTTGATATATCTGATTAATCCAATCGGTACTGCCCATTACCTTGTTCAATTGTTCTATAACTTCTGAATCTGGAGGTTGATCTCTAGGAAGCAAACGAGTAACGCCCATTAAAGAGAAATTTACGAATATATCACAGGTTCTAATATTTGCTAATTGCCTAACGGTTTCCCAATGAATTTGTAAACCGTAAGGATCTAAAAATACAAATGCCCTTGTCTTTGAAGCATAGGGAATTCGAGGAATTATTTCATTACACAAAACTTCATTACAGTTTCCCTGACGTATCTCAATTGCACAGTTTGGAAACTCCTCACGAAGTCTTTCTACACGTTCTACACGTCGTGGTGAAATATCTATAAACCAGTAACCATCAAATTGAGGTTCTGTTTGTAAAGCACGTAAAGGGGAACCATCAATATATCGCTGTTCATCCTCTTTAGCTCTAGGTCTAAGAGGATGTTTGAAAAGTTTTGAAAGGTCAAATTTTATGCTAATCGCCTCACCAT
>JAQYWR010000005.1 GCA_029379225.1 Nostoc sp. S4
CAGTCATCTGCTCTGTTCTACTTTTATCTTATAATTTTTCATGTCTAGCTACTTAGACTAAATTGCTTGATTTTTAATTCTGTTTTTACAAACCTTTCCTAAGCAAATTTTAGGCGTTGCTGAATCGAGGTATGAAAATCAAAAATTCCATCTCTCAAACTCTTACTCTATGCGCCCACCGAAGTTCAGATCGGCGGAAGCCGCCGCTCCGACTTCTCTCTGCGTCTGTGCGTGAAACAAATTCATACTTTCACTCACCAACGCCAAATTTTATATAGTGTGAGATTTATCAATTATTAATCGTCAATATGCCCTCATCCCCATCTAAAGTTGCTTCTACACCCACTGGTAAGGCTGCATTGGGACTATTATGACCAAAAGGCAAATCAGAGACAATCGGAATACCTAAATCACCCAAGCGATCGCGCAAAACTTCTTCTACAGTAAAGCTAGGTACGTTTGGCGGGGCTTGACAACGAGTGAAACCGCCTAAAGCAATGCCACAAACTTTTGCTAAAGCACCACTTAAACGCCACTGTGTGAGCATTCTATCGATGCGGTAAGGTGCTTCTGTGACATCCTCAAGTGCCAAAATCACGCCATCAAAATTTGGTTGGATTGGCGTACTTAAAAGATGAGTTGCTACTGTGAAATTTCCTGGTAACAAAATGCCACTTGCAATCCCACCACCCCAACCACAACCTTTAATAGAAGCGACAGGACAACCTTCCACCCAATTAAACAATCGCTCAATTGACCAATCTGGCTCGTCTGCAAGAGTTGTCAATACAGGGGCATGAACGCCGGAAATGCCCATATTAAAAAGGCTCCACAAAAGGGCAGTGATATCGGAAAAACCAATCACCCATTTGGGAAGTCCTGAGTTTTGTTGCCAATGCCAATTTTCTAAGATGCGGGTGCTACCGAAACCACCTCTAGCGCAGAGGATACCGCAACAATCTGGGTCTTGCCATGCTGCTGCTAGCTGGTTGCAACGCTTTTCATCTTTACCTGCTAAATATCCCCATTTATCATCTATATTGGGACTGATTTCTACTTGGTAGCCACGCGATCGCCAAATTTCTATGCTTCGCTCAAACGCCTCAAATTCTCGTAAAGCACCACTAGGAGCAATGACTCGTAGCAAGTCACCGGATTTTAAGGGCGGTGGTAAGATTTTGGATGGCATGAAAAAAGTTAGGAAGGGAAAGTTAGGAGTTAAGGGACTGACAAATAAATAAATATCCTATCGCTTTTGAGGCAGGGGGGCAGGGGGCAGGGGGGAAAGTAGGTCGTTTTGAAAGAGCGAAATTGGATAATTTATTTTCTAGAGTTCCCTAAGAATAAAGACTATAACCCATAACTCCGATAAAATTTTGTTGAATGATTTTCAAAGCGATCCTTGAGATGCCGTTTTTTGGTTGTGGGCTGTAAAGCACGTATTAGTAAAAGCGCTAGCCCCACTAGTGACACGCGATTAGCAACAGGGCAGTATTATTCTGGTAAACCCTCAACTCGCATCAGATCTAATTCGCTCTCAAATATTTCATCAATGGGCAACATTTGACCATCGACAGTCATAAATTTATGGTCTTTGGTGGCGCGAATCACAGAACCATCTTCTAAACAATATTCAAACACTTCTTGCTGTCCGCGATCGTGCCACTGTACCACAGGTTGACTATAAATATTTCCATTATTATCAACGCTGTACACATTACATTCAATGCCTTTTTCGACAATTTTGCCAATGGGCAGAAATCCATATTCTACTGTCAATACTTCCGTGTCATAGCTTAAACAATATTCAGCAAACTTCAACATTTGCTCAAATAATTCTTCAGCTACTTGTTTTTTCACACCATTTTTTGCTGCACCATCAACGAATTTTTCTCGCTGCTTTTGCATTTCGGAAACTTTCTTTTTACCCATTGCCCGACGCAACAAATCAGCTTGTCCTAAGGAATATCCAGCCATATCTTGAGCAATTTTCATGATTTGCTCTTGGTAAACCATGATTCCATAGGTTTCGTCTAATATTGGTTCTAAAATATTGTGTTCGTAATCAATATCTTCTCGACCGTGTTTACGGTTAATAAATTTAGGAATCAGTCCTGCGTCTAATGGTCCTGGTCGATAAAGTGCCAAAATTGAAGAAATATCTTCTATATTAGAAGGCTTCAAATCTCGGACTATTTGACGCATTCCAGAAGATTCTAATTGAAATATTCCTTCTAACTCGCCTGCTTCTAATAGTTCGTAAGTTTTTCTAACTTCGTTAGGTAGAATAGTATGTTCGCCTTTGGCTAATATCTTTTGGGCTTTTCTTTCGTCGCGGGGGATTTCATCTGGGTCAATACGATATCCTTTGTTTTCTTCAATTAAATCAAGGGTTTTTTGAATCAGGGTTAGGTTACGCAAACCAAGAAAGTCCATTTTTAACAAACCCATTGATTCCAAGTCTTCCATGAAATACTGAGTAATCACAGAACCGTCATTATTCTTTTGTAGCGGCACAATTTCATCGAGTGGTTCGTCTGAAATCACTACACCTGCTGCATGAACACCAAAGGTTTTGTTAGTTCCTTCAATTCGCATCGCCATATCAATCCAATGGCGAACTCTTGGGTCGTTATCATATTTTTGTTTAAACTCTAGTTCTGGAGTTGCATCAGAAATCATCACCTTAAGTTTAGTTGGTTTTCCCCGCACCACAGGAATTAATTTCGCCATTTTGTCAGCTTCCCCATAAGGAATATTTAATACTCTGGCGACATCTTTCAAAACGGCTTTAGAAGTTAGACGGTTAAAGGTAATAATTTGAGCAACTCTATCTACACCATATTTTTCTGTTACATAATCAATTACTTTATCGCGTTGTTCTATACAGAAATCCGTATCAATATCAGGCATAGATTTCCGTTCCGGATTCAAAAAGCGCTCAAATAATAGTCCGTGATGTACGGGGTCAATGTTAGTGATTCGCATTGCATAGGCAACTAATGAACCTGCGGCCGAACCGCGCCCAGGCCCAACAGGAATATTATTATCTCTAGCAAATTTGATGTAGTCCCATACAACTAAAAAGTATTTAGAAAAACCCATCTGCTGAATCATTTTTAGTTCGTATTCCAATCTTTCTTTGTAGATGGAATCAACTTCATTGCGGGATTTGCGATTTAATCTTTGTAAAAGTCCGCTCCATGCAACTTCTTCAGCGTAAGTGTCAGCAGTGTGACCAGAGGGAATTGGGGGAGTCGGAATCTGAGGCTCACCCATAATATGGTAAGGCTCGATTTTATCTGCTACTTCTTCAGTGGTGGTTACAGCTTCTGCAATTACATCATCTGGTAAATGGTCGCGAAATAGCTGCTTCATCTCTTCGGCAGATTTCAGATATTCTGTGCCGCTATAACGCATCCGTTTATCTTCACTAATTAACTTACCAGTTTGAATACATAGCAAAGCATCATGGGCTTCAACGTCAAAACAAGAAATAAAATGCGAATCATTGGTAGCAACAAATTTAATACCTAATTCTCGGGCAATTTTAACTATTTCAACATTTACAATCCGGTCTTCTTGAGAACCGTGGTCTTGAATTTCTAAATAATAATCATCACCAAATACATCTTTATACCACTGTGCAACTTTACGCGCTGCATCTGGTCTGCCACTGAGAATCGCTTGGGGAATTTCTCCACCCAAACAAGCACTGGTAACAATCAAACCTTCATGATATTCTTTGAGTAAATCTTTATTAATGCAAGGACGAGAAAAAATTCCTTTGCCTTGAACACCTTTGAGATGGGAAATACTAGTTAATTTGACTAAATTTTTATAACCTTTAGTATTTTTAGCTAAAACAACTTGATGATATCTCGGACGGCGTTCTTGTCTTTCAATATCGCCGTTAATTACATACATTTCGTTACCGAGAATCGGCTTAATATTTTGACTGCGGCAAATTTTGATCAATTCAACTGCGCCATACATGACACCATGATCGGTAAGGGCGATCGCTTTCATGCCCAAGGCGATCGCTCGCTCCACTAACTCTGGTAGCTGACTTGCTCCATCAAGCAAACTGTAGTCACTGTGAATATGCAAAGGGACAAAGGACATAAGCGCCTCCAAGCACAAGCCAAAAATATCTCTAGGGGCTTACCGGATTTTGCAAAGCAACGGGATCTTAGATTAGCAGTTTTTAAGCAAAAATAAAGCTATTGTTTTTCCGGATTTGTTACTGTCATAAATGTTGTTTTAATAGTTACAGCAGTTAAGCCGCATCTAACCAATGAGTCATCCAGACAGTACTACTTCGCCTGAAACCAAAGCTAAGCCTTGGTGGCAGCGTATTCCTCTGACGTTACAAATTGTTATCGCTCTAGTAGCCGCCATTAGCGTCGGAATTGCCCTTGGTGCGGGAAATCCCAGTCCCAGCAACGCCGCCCTAATCAACAATTTAGCAATTCCGGCTGAGTTGGTGCTAAAGGCTCTGCGTGCCTTAGCTACACCCCTGATTTTAGTAGCGGTACTGCATACTTTGATGACTACAAATATTCCTGGTAGGGCTGGACGACGGCTATTTGTACTACTTTTAAGCAATACTACTGTAGCTATCTTAGTCGGACTTTTTGTAGCAAACGTTCTGCGTCCGGGAACCTGGGGCAATGTAGTTACCTCAACAACTACACAAATTACAGGTCAAAGTCTTGACCCTTGGGGACTGCTCAAAGATGCAGTACCGGAAGCAGTCCTCAAGCCCTTAGTTGATAATAATGTCATTCAACTGATTGTAATTGCCTTGAGTTTTGGCATTGTGCTGCGGGGATTAAAATCCGAACAAATTGCCCAAGGTAAGAATGCATATCAGCCAATTGAGGATGTCATCGGGATTTTGTTTGAAGCGGTAGTCCGCATTCTCAACTGGGTAATTGCTTTGGTACCATTCGCAGTCTTTGGGATTGTGGCTAAAACCGTTGCCAAAGAAGGTTTTGCCCCCTTTCAATCTTTGGGTGCATTCATTATAGCGGTGCTGGTAGCACTAGCATTACAAGCGTGTTACTACCTCACCAGAGTCAAATTCGGTTCTTGGGTACAGCCTTTAAAATTTCTCGCTGGTGGTTCTGATGCCTTTTTGACAGCTTTCTCGACTTCTTCTTCTGCGGCTGCAATGCCCGTAACCTTCGAGGTTTTGCAAACAAAAATTGGTTTAAGAGAATCTTCTGCTGCCTTAGGGGCATTAGTTGGAGCAAATTTTAATAATGATGGTACTGCCCTTTATGAAGCCATGTCTGCGTTATATATTTCCCAACTAATTGGGCAACATTTGAGTTTGGGACAGCAAGTAATCGTCATTCTTACTTCGATTTTTGCATCTGTAGGTGCAGCAAATATTCCTAATGCTGGACTAGTAACAATGACACTAGTGTTTACTTCTGTAGGTCTACCTACCCAGTACATAGCTTTGCTAGTGACCGTAGACTGGTTTTTGGATCGCTGCCGTACAGCAATTAATGTTATGGGAGATATGACTGTCAGTACTTTACTAGACGGTAAAAAGCCCCGTTTTGTAGACGAGGCTTAAGCAAGTCAAAAGTTAAAAATCAAAAGAATGAAACTGAGTTATAGTAGCGAATTTGCTACATAAGTGTTGCAAATAAAGGCTTAGTTTGGCAGCTTTGAGTTAAGTGTTGCAGCTTTTGATGTAGCTAATGCTGCTGAGGGCCTTTGGCGTCACATTCTTTAGTCCAGCAGCGTTCTAGAAGTTGAAGACGCCAAATTAATGCAAAGTGATAGGGATTCAATACTAATTTAGTATCACGACTAAATAAGGGCTGGTTCAGATATTGCCAAAGAGGAAATTTAATTTTGATGTGTTTTGGAGTCATAAGAACGACAAATATTAGAAAAGTTTAGTAGGAATAGTTGACATTTTCTCTAGTAACTGATTGATACTGTTTTTCTAGTTAAAGACTACACTGGGTTTCTACAATTGTCTTGGTGGCAATTGCGGAAATTCGATAGCTGAATTATGTTG
The DNA here is from genome assembly GCA_029379225.1 of Nostoc sp. S4. Taxonomy (GTDB): domain Bacteria; phylum Cyanobacteriota; class Cyanobacteriia; order Cyanobacteriales; family Nostocaceae; genus Nostoc. The sequence goes on from JAQYWR010000005.1 coordinate 6,044, forward strand.
TTTCCGCTTTAATACTTAAATTTGACCTAACTTTTGATTTTTATCTGCAAAACCTCTGTTTAAATCTCTCGCCTCTAAGTCATCGATTAGCTAATTTTTCTTAATATTTATGAGAGTGATAACTCACTAACAGTTATTAAGACAATAGACAACAGGCAAGAAGCACTCTTGCAATTAATCTTGTTTTATTGCTACCTTGAGGAGTAAGTTCAAAAATCAAATAGGAGCCTTATAGCTCAATACACTTGAGTTAAGAATTTTTAGTATTGATTTTGGCATGTGGAGACGCAAAATTTTGTGTCTCTACTGAATATTATTATCTTATAGGTTTGTTTCTAATTCAATAAGAACCAAGTTTTGAGGATAATTATTAGTGTTAGTTTGTCTAAGGTATGTAACGCCTCAATATTGAATATGATTTGTTAAATAAAGGTTTTCAAATTGTTAAGAAAGATGTAAATAAGGAATAGCCTAGCAGGGCAGAGGCTTTGACTTTATTCTCCTACCAGGTATACAAATCTTTGTAGAAAATCAAAATCGTGGGATATTTTGGGAAATCAAGTCTATTTGTTTAGGGAAACTTCCGTTCTCGGACTTCTAAGGCATAATCTTGCACGGCTTTAGTAATCGTCTGTCGCAAATTGGTGTAAACCTTGGCAAATGGTGGATTCTTTTCTGCAAGACCGAGTACATCTGAGGTAACTAAAACCTGCCCGTCACAGTGAGGCCCTGCACCAATACCAATTGTGGGGATGGTAAGTTTTTGCGTAATTTGCATTGCCAAATCTGCGGGTATATGTTCTAATAACATGGCAAAAGCACCGGCTTGTTCGAGGGCGATCGCTTCATTTAAAATTTTCTCACTCGTTTCCTGGGTCTTGCCCTGTTGTCGCAAACCGAGTTGATGTATTGATTGCGGCGTCAAACCCACATGCCCCATAACTGGAATTCCAGCTTGCACCAAACGAGCCACAGTTTCCACCATTTGTGGATAACCACCCTCTAACTTGACACCTTGCGCTCCAGTCTCTTTCAAAACTCTACCAGCTGAATGTATCGCTTGTTGAATGCTTTCCTGGTATGACAAAAACGGTAAATCAACCAGTAGAAAGGCGCGTTTAACTCCTCGACGCACAGCTTTGGCGTGGTAGATCATCTCATCTAAAGTTATGGGCAGAGTTGTTTCGTACCCTAAAACTACTGCCATCGAGTCACCCACAAGGATTAAGTCTACACCAGCTGCGTCGAGGAGTTGGGCGATCGCATAATCCCAAGCGGTCAACGCCACAATTGAACGTCCCTGTTGTTTCCATTGAATTAATTGCTGGGTAGTGATTGCCATTGCCAATTTTAGATTTTAGATTTTGCGAAAAGTCGGAGCGCCGGCTTCCGGCGATCTGAACTTTTAAAGACGGATTTTGGATGTTTTGTCCTCTCTTACAAAGTTCTGATCGGAGGAAACCTCCGCTCAGACTTTGCGCTTTATCATTAGTCATTTATTATTTGCTAAGGACACAAGACAAAGGACAAAGACTAATCATTTAACAGCACGACTGAAAGCAAGATGGGGTTTTGCACTGCTCATTTTAGGCATTAACCAAGCTAGACCTTCACTAGTACCAATCCACAATTTATTGCCGATGTCAGGTGCAAGGGCAAGAATTCGACTAGAAGGAAGTCCAGCAACTTCGGCGTCTAATACAGCTCCGGTATTTGGATTTAATCGTAACAAACCATTGTGAGTACCGACCCAGACACTACCATCTTTAGCAAAACTTACTGCTGTGACGTTACGCCCACGCAGCCGCGTTACAGACCGCAGCACTGCACCTGTTTTCGGGTTAATAACTAGTAAATTATTCGGCATTCCCGCCCAAATTAACCCTTCTGGACTGATAGCTAGGGCTTGGACAGTGGTTCCCGGTAAATCTGCGATTCGCTTCATAATTGCAGCACTGGCAGTATTAACCCGCACTATCCCATCAAGGGTGCCAACCCACAGGTGACCTTCAGCATCCAAAGTCAAGGTATTAGCACTAACACCAGGTAGATTTTTTAATGTTGTCATAATCAAGCCCTGGTCGGGACTAATTAGGGCTAAACCACTGTCAGTTCCAGCCCACAAATAACCCCGCTTGTCAACTAACAGCGACAACACTCGTCTAGAAGGCAAAAATAAATTCTGCGCGGTAATTTCGCTGGTGCGGGGATCTACTCGCATCAGTCCCCCGTAACTTCCTACCCATAGGCGTCCTACTTTGTCTTGGGCTAAAGCACCAATCGTAACATTCGGTAAACTCACACGAGAAACAATCTTGCCAGTTTTCGGATCGATCCGCGATAACCCCCGCCAAGAACCTACCCAAAGATTACCTGTAACATCTGCCAGTAAGTTGGCGACACGATAATCGGTTTCTGGCGAATTTTCTTGCACTCCCCGTTCATCGGGTAAAAGATCTACTCGCGGAGGTGGTGGTGAAGATGAGTAAGCAGGGGTTAAATCAGATGAATTAATGTCAGGGGTTTTTTGTGCCCATCCCATACTTGGTAGAGTTATTAACCCTAGCAGGATAGAAGTAATCAATAAACTAGTGCGCTTGCAAAACAATACCACGGTGACATTTCCTTTGAAGACAGTACCCATAGCCGTTATCTAAACTGGCTTTTGGTTAACTTCAGTGTTCCCCTAGCTGGGATTTTTTAAACAGTCCCCAGCCCCCACACCATTTATGACATTTTGTAAATCTTTCTTAACAAAATGTTTAAATCTTTATGAAATAACAAATTTAAATAAATAAGTTAAAAACTTTCAAAGAATAACTTATTGAATTCTTGATATATTGTGAAACAAGCTACAAATTACGTGGTGTGCAATTCTTTTATCTTTTGCTTATCACTCTGCTGAATCTCTGTCAAGTAAATTCTTTTCTGGTATCTTTCCCAATTGATGGGAAGATAAAAGGAGTATGGAGGCGGGAATCTATGCCAGCTAGCCCAATCCCCTGAATATCCCAGTTTATAAGAGGATTATCTAAATGCTGCCTGCAAAGTGCGGAAGTTTTGGTGAAATTGAAAAGGTTTAGTCGGGTGCGAGAAACAGATAAAAAAGAATTTTGATGTGTGGGTAAAGGAAAAAGTAGAAGCGCTAGGTCGTCTGCCTCTAGAAGGGGAGAATACTGGTAAGTAGGGTTACCACCGCTACCAAAGTGTCCGCCGCCAAAAAACTGCTAACCTCTGCCAAAGGCAACTCTTAACAAAAATTTTTCCCGGTTTTCTCCCTGCTCAAGGGGGAAAGAGCGGGGAGAGGGAAAGTTGCACATTACGTGATTTGATAAGTAAAAAGAGTGACTTGTGGGAAGGATAAAATATGTCTTACGCTCAAACGAGGACTCAGAGCAAATCTGGGTATCAAGCCGGGGTTAAGGATTACAGACTAACTTATTACACCCCCGATTACACACCTAAAGATACAGATGTTCTTGCTGCATTCCGGATGACTCCCCAACCCGGAGTTCCACCCGAAGAAGCTGGTGCTGCTGTAGCTGCTGAGTCTTCCACTGGTACATGGACCACCGTATGGACAGACTTGCTCACCGACCTAGATCGCTACAAAGGTCGTTGCTACGACATCGAACCCGTTTCTGGTGAAGATAACCAGTACATTGCTTATGTTGCTTATCCTCTAGATTTGTTTGAGGAAGGCTCCGTAACCAATATGTTGACCTCAATTGTAGGTAACGTGTTTGGTTTTAAAGCTCTGCGGGCACTACGTCTAGAAGACTTGCGGATTCCTGTAGCTTACTTAAAGACCTTCCAAGGCCCTCCCCACGGTATTCAAGTTGAGCGTGACAAGTTAAACAAATACGGTCGTCCTTTATTGGGTTGTACAATTAAGCCCAAATTGGGTTTGTCAGCTAAGAACTACGGACGCGCTGTATACGAGTGCTTGCGCGGTGGTTTGGACTTCACTAAAGACGACGAAAACATCAACTCAGCACCATTCCAAAGATGGCGCGATCGCTTTTTATTCGTAGCTGAAGCTATTCACAAAGCCCAAGCTGAAACCGGTGAAATCAAAGGTCACTACCTAAACGTTACCGCTCCCACCTGCGAACAAATGTTGCAACGGGCTGAGTATGCTAAAGAACTCAAAATGCCCATCATCATGCACGATTACCTAACCGCAGGTTTCACCGCTAACACCACATTGGCTCGTTGGTGTCGTGATAATGGTCTGTTGCTGCACATCCACCGCGCTATGCACGCTGTAATCGACCGTCAAAAGAACCACGGTATCCACTTCCGCGTTTTGGCTAAGACTCTGCGGATGTCTGGTGGTGACCACATCCACACCGGTACCGTTGTTGGTAAGCTGGAAGGTGAGCGTGGAATCACAATGGGCTTCGTTGACCTGTTACGCGAAAACTATGTTGAGCAAGACAAGTCTCGCGGTATCTACTTCACCCAAGACTGGGCTTCTATGCCTGGTGTAATGGCAGTTGCTTCTGGTGGTATCCACGTATGGCACATGCCTGCACTAGTAGAAATCTTCGGCGATGACTCGGTACTGCAATTTGGTGGTGGTACACTCGGTCACCCTTGGGGTAACGCACCTGGTGCAACCGCTAATCGCGTAGCGCTAGAAGCTTGTATCCAAGCTCGTAACGAAGGACGTAACTTAGCTCGTGAAGGTAATGACGTTATCCGCGAAGCCGCTAAGTGGTCTCCTGAATTGGCCGTTGCTTGCGAACTGTGGAAAGAAATTAAGTTCGAGTTTGAAGCAATGGATACGGTCTGATCTGAGTTAAGAGTGAAGAGTTAAGAGTTAAGAGTTAAGAGTTGACTCAATTCATAACTCATAACTCATAACTCATAACTTTTAAAGGCTGGGGTCAAGCATGAATATTAAGCAAATTGCGAAGGACACAGCTAAGACTCTCCAACGCTACCTGACATATCAGGCGCTGAAGACAGTACTGGCACAGCTAGGCGAAACTAATCCGCCGTTAGAAATTTGGCTGCACAACTTTTCAGCTGACAAAATTCACGATGGAGAAGCATACATTGAGCAGTTGTTCCGAGAAAAACCAGATTTGGCATTGCGGATTATGACTGTCAGAGAACACATCGCCGAAGAAATCACAGAATTTTTACCGGAAATGGTTCGCTCTGGCATTCAGCAAGCCAATATGGAACAGCGTCGCCAGCATTTAGAACGCATCACGCAAATCAATTTATCGAACCCCAGTCTGCACCCAGAACAGCAAACAACTTCAGAGCCAAGCAATGAATAGTCAGCAGTTAAGAGCTAAGCGATCGCTTTTTCACTGAAAAACTGATGACTGATAACAAAAGTCAACCGCAACTCATTATCATCAACCATGCAAACTTTACCAAAAGAGCGTCGTTACGAGACCCTTTCTTACCTGCCTCCTCTTTCTGATGCTCAAATTGCTAAGCAGATCCAGTACATCCTGAATCAAGGTTATATTCCAGCGATCGAGTTTAACGAAAGTTCTGAGCCAACAGAATTATATTGGACAATGTGGAAGCTGCCTTTGTTCGGTGCTAGATCTACTCAAGAAGTACTGAGCGAAGTTCAAGGATGCCGTTCTCAATTCAACAACAGCTATATCCGGGTTGTGGGTTTTGACAACGTCAAGCAATGCCAAATTCTCAGCTTTATTGTTCACAAACCCAACAAAGGTAGCAGATACTAAACTGGCGAAGCTCTAAGCAATTAGTTTATCTCCATAGGAGAGGTAGAATTAATCTACCTCTCCTATTTCTTAGCTTTTTTGAAACGCAGAAAATAACTCAACGCCCCTTTGTGTAAAGCTCTGCTTTTTGAAATATAATAAATGAAATTACAGCATCTATTGGAAGTAAGAATTTGCTTTGTTGGTGACTCCTTTGTTAACGGTACTGGTGACCCTGAATGTCTGGGTTGGACAGGGAGAGTATGTGCTAATGCTAATAAAAAAGGCTATGACATCACTTACTATAATTTAGGAATTAGGCGCGATACGAGTAGCGATATAGCAAAGCGTTGGTTACAAGAAGTATCACTGCGTTTGCCAAAAGAATATGATGGCAGAGTTGTGTTTTCTTTTGGATTAAATGACACAACAATAGAAAATGGTAAAACTCTTGTAGATTTAGCAGATTCACTCAAGAATGCCGAGGAAATTTTAAGGAAAGCGCAACAATTATATCCTGTTTTAATGATTGGCCCAGCACCATACGTAGAACAAGAAGACTTTGAAAGAAGACAAAGGAATAAAGATTTAACCCAAAATTTAGCTTTAATTTGTCAACAGTTAAATGTCCCTTACTTAGATGTATTTCCAATTCTGGAAAAATCTAATATTTGGATAGATGAAGCAAGAGCTAATGACGGTGCTCATCCCAAAGGAGGAGGTTATAGAGAATTTGCTAAAATAGTGGAAAATTGGGATGCTTGGTTAAATTGGTTTTCTATATTTTAATATTTAAAAATTAAGTTAAATGTAGGTTGCATTGTCTCATACCACAACAAACCTTCAATTCTTGATGGTGCGTTAGCCTAGACTATAACATACCTTGAACGGATGAAAGTTAGTAAGCTTTAATTAATTTGTTGAATTACAAATTAGGAAAGGTAGAGTTATCTGCCTCTTTTTTTAGAATACGGGAAACTCTGATGTTTTTTTTTATTTGTGATGCAGAATAGAATCATAAATGCAGCAACGCTCCTTTAAGGAATCTGCTCATGAAAGCATCGTTAGAACAAAACATCAAAACTGCACTGAAATCGTTCCCACAACACTAAAAGGTGCGCCAGGAATCACACCTAAGCGATCGCTATTTGGTGAGCCAAGATAATATTCAGTGTCGAATAAATTACGGAAGTTCAATTGCACTCGCCAGTTATCTCGTCGGTAGAAAATTGAACTATCGAAGCGAAGATAGCTAGGAATTACGTAGGAGTTGGCAAGGTCGCCAGCGCGATCGCCTACATAATAAACGCCTAAACCAAATCCCAAGCCTTTTAAATCTCCTCTCTGGAGTTGATAAGTTGTCCATAAACTGGCAGTATGACGAGGCGCATTCGCAAACCGATTTCCTACAGGAGTACTATTGTCGCTACTGACAAAGGCATCATTGTAGCCATAGGCAGCAATTATATTTAATCCTGGTAAAATTTCACCTGATACATCTAGTTCAATCCCTCGGCTTTTCACTTCTCCAGTCAAAATATCGAAGGCTGAGTTATTCGGATCGGCTGTGGGAATATTAGTCTCTGTAATGTCATAAAAAGCCAGGGTTCCACTAAATTTGCCAAAGTCTAATTTGGTTCCTACTTCATATTGTGTTGACTTTTGGGGTGGTGGAATATCCCCACTTGCTAGAGTGGCATAACTCGGCTCAAAACCTTTTGTAAAGGAGGCATACAACGATACAGGTTGTAAGGGTTGGTAGACAATTCCGACTCTGGGACTGAAAGCAGAGAAATTAGCTTCGGTGGGTGTTGAATTCAATCGGTTAAATTGATTTCGTTCAAAACTGTCGAATCGTCCGCCTAGCAACAACTTCAAATTATCAGTAAAAGCAATCTGGTCTTGGAGGTAGAAACCATAAGTTGTATTGTTTTCATCACGGTTATTGGTAATGGTAAGTGTATCCAGAGAATATCTGTCAGGGGAACGAATCGGATTAAAGATATTAATCGATGGATACGAACCACCTGCACCAACTGCAAACTTCAAGTCTGTATTAATTTCCTTGCCATACTCAAACCCAGCTAACAACTTATGCTCTATCGAACCAGTCTTGAAGTTACCCAAAATATCTAAGTTATTGAAATAACTGCGGTAAAGACCCTCACCAGCATAGGTACGACGCGTCAACTCTCCCGTTGTTTCATTCAAACCTGCAAATATTGGATAGAGGCGACCGAGATTAAACCACTTAGCGAAGAAGGTATTGCGAACTGACCAATTCTGGCTCAACTGATGATCTAATGTGGTAGTCAAGTTATACTTGCGAACACTATTTTTACCAAAAGGTTCGCTTATCCCATCGGTTTCACTGAAATAGTGCGAGGTTGGAATTGCTGCAACTTTGCGACCAATGGAGGGAATACCTTGATCGACCGAAGTATCAGCATCGATAAACTCAAACTCCGCTGTTAATTTTGTCGCGGGTGAAATGTTCCACTGCACGGTTGGCGTCAAGAAATAACTCTCACGGTTAACTCCATCGCGGAAACTGAGGCTTTGCTCGTAAGAGCCAATAAAGCGATATAAAAGGGTTTTATCTGCGTTCAACGGCCCAGAAATATCCAAGGAAGGTCGATACAAACCGAAACTACCCGCCGAGAATGATACGTTGTAGTAAGGTTCGTTCAATGGCTTTTTGGTGACTAGGTTAACGATTCCTCCAGGAGATCCCTGTCCAAATAAAACACCCGCAGGCCCTTTTAATACCTCAATCCGGTCTAAATTATCTGTCGTAACCAGGTCATATTGAAAAGGGTTTGCGCTACCATTTTTAAAATAGCTACCAGTATCAAAACCGCGAATATTAATTTGTTCAGTAACGCCTTGATAGACAGAAGCATTGACACCACTAACATTTTGCAGTGCTTGATTAACTTGAGTAACAGCACGGTCTTCAATTATTTGGCGGGGAATAACTTGAATTGAAGCCGGGATATCACGTAGAGGAGTATCTGTCTTAGTTGCAGTTGAGGCATCCTGTGCGCGATATCCATCTTGTTCGCCCGTGACCACAAGCTCAATCGGCTCGTCTTGCTGTGCTGCTGGTTCTTGCTGCGGTGTAGGGAGTGCTGGCTTTTGTTCGGCTTGGGGTGTTTGAGGTGACTGGGTAGCTGTTGCAGCAGAAGTTATACCGAAAACTAGACCTGCATTATCATCAAATAACTCAACCGTGGGCAAAGCTTTCTCACCGACTACTGTGACTCGCACTGTATTGGCATCAAAATTATTTACTGTTATTTCAGTAATTCCCGCAAGCGGTTTCTCAGAACGAAATATATAAGTATCGCCCGATGGTAAACGTAATTGCCCGCCAGAGACATCGACAATAAAATTATTACCAGCACTGCGATTTGTAACTTGCAGTTGAGTCCCAACAGTTGTCTCTAAAATTATTTCCAGACCTTTATCAGTGGGATTTGCCTTAACTCCTGTGATTGGTACTATTGCTGATGCAGGTGTTATTTGTGGTATAGACGACTGCACTAATAAGTGTTGGCTATCTAATTTAACTTGTGCTGACACAGGCACAATAACCAAAGCACTCAAACATCCTGATATCAGTGCCAGCCACAACTGAGAACTGTTAAATAACCACCAACTCTTCATCACAACTCCTCAAACACCAACTTCCTGAACCTAACTTGATTGATAATTAATAATTCTTATCAAGAAGCTTACAGGAATACTTTAGTGTGTGAAAGTGAACTATGGTCGTTAGAGGGAATTTTTTGAACGCTAGGGGGAATTCTTTCGGTTAGTTAGGTATTCTTTGGGATTAACTCCAAATTTTTTTCTAAAAGCAGATGCAAAATAACTGCGACTAGCAAAACCCACTATTCGCGCTACTTCTACAACATTCATATCTCCTGTATGCAATAGTTGTCGGGCTTTTTCGAGGCGGTACTGATGTAAGTAGTGAAAAGCTGTTGTACCAAAGGCGAGACGGAAACCCCGCTTTAGAGTACATTCATTCAAACCTACTTGTCGTGACAAATCTACTAAAGAGGGGGGATTGTCAAGATTTTGTAATAAAATTTCTCTGGCGTGATGCAGGCGTTCTAGATCATCTGATTTCAGAGAAGAAGTCGAATTTTTACCTTTTCGCGCTTCTATTTCTTGTTCCACCAGTAACGCCATTAGATCCAAAACTCTTGCTTCCAGATACATACGTTTAGTGATGCCGTAGTAGGGACATTGTAGAATTTGCTGTAAGCAGGCTTGCATCTGAGGAGTAATTTTTCCAGAATTTTGGTAATAAATTTGATTTTCTGCAAGTAAATGCTGTAATTCTGTTGGTAAATCTCCTGAGCGATCGCCAATAAATGAACGAAAAACCTCTGATTCCATGTGAACATTAATTTGTATCTGGTGTCCTGGTGATGATTGACAATATTCTTGCGGTGCAATTCCACTACCGCATAAATTATATTCTTTGGTATTAATAGAGGAAAATGGACTTGTATAACTTCCACAAAGTTGAAAATTGTATTCTAGGGGATGTTCCCGTTCCTGACTATGAACAATTATTCCATCGAAGTTGTGGTAGTTGCCAATGTTTAACTCGATTCCTTGGCGTAGCCAAATAGTTCGTGAGTAACCTTGACCTAATTGCTGAGGATACTTATAGATAATGTCTAAGTCATCATTAGGGTCAAATTTACTTGTATTATCGGCATTTTCATCCCAGAGTTCCCAGTAAGCTTGCTGTGAAATTGTTATTGCCATTAGGTGTATGCTGCATTTAAATGAGAATTATATTTATTAAGCATACAGATAATGTTGGTAATAATGAATCAGGTAAGAGCGATCGCAAATAAATCCCCAATTCTTAACCAACTCCTCAACTATTTGGGATTTCTCTGTTAGTAGCGATCGCTTTCATTTAGAGGATCTGTCTTTTGCAAATCGGTAATTTTGATCACTATAATCCGTGCATTGACAGAAAAAACTAAATGTGATGTTTGGAGTTCAGGCATTCAATGTTGATTTTTTGACGATTTTTAAGCGATCGCCATCTCTAAAAAAACTTAACATTAACTTTAGAAGTGCTAACTATTTATCAGACAAGCTCATGGCTTACTATATTGCTCCTCGCTTTCTGGACAAACTTGCTGTCCATATCACCAAAAACTTCTTGAAGCTTCCAGGTGTGCGAGTCCCCTTGATTTTGGGTATTCACGGGCGTAAAGGTGAGGGTAAAACCTTTCAATGCGAGTTAGTCTTCGAGAAAATGGGTATCGAAGTGACTCACATATCTGGTGGCGAATTGGAAAGTCCAGATGCAGGAGATCCAGCACGGTTGATTCGACTGCGCTACCGCGAAACAGCAGAATTAATCAAAGTACGCGGTAAAATGTGCGTACTAATGATTAACGATTTAGATGCGGGTGCTGGACGCTTCGATGAAGGTACTCAATATACTGTAAATACGCAGTTGGTGAATGCCACACTGATGAATATTGCTGATAATCCCACAAATGTGCAGTTACCTGGAAGCTATGATTCCACGCCTTTACATCGTGTACCGATTATTGTTACAGGAAATGATTTTTCCACGCTCTATGCACCGTTAATTCGAGATGGACGGATGGAGAAATTTTACTGGGAACCAGACCGAGACGACAAAGTAGGAATTGTCCGTGGGATTTTTGAACAGGATGGACTGTCGCAACGGGAAGTTGAACAGCTAGTTGATAATTTTGTCAATCAGTCCATTGATTTTTTTAGCGCTTTGCGATCGCGCATTTATGATGAACAAATCCGCAACTATATCCATCAAGTAGGTTTTGAGCGCGTATCGTTGAGTGTGGTTAACAGCACAGAAGGGCCACCACAATTTCAAAAGCCAAATTTCAGCTTGTCTCACTTAATCGAGTCTGGTAACTTGATGGTTGGCGAACAAAAACGAGTGGAAAATTCCCATTTGGTTGATGATTACAATCGACTCAATCGAGGTAGAAATTTTCAATCTGCACCACCTGCTGCTGTGACACCAATTAGTCAGCCGTTAAGCAATGGCGTAACCAAAGAAACAAAAACTAACCAATTCCAAAAACAGGAAGTATCAAATCCACATTTGACCCTAGAGACACAAGCACAAATTAGGGAATTATTGGCTGAAGGTTACAAAATTAGTATTGAACACGTTGATGAGCGCCGTTTCCGTACAGGTGCTTGGCAAACTTGTGTTCATAGCCACATCGATGCAGAGTCGGATGCAATCTCAAACTTGGAATCAACTTTAGCAGAATATAGCGGTGAGTACGTACGCTTGGTAGGTATCGACCCAAAAGCCAAGCGGCGGGTTTTAGAGACAATTATTCAACGACCAAATGGAAAAAATTAGCAGTCGGTAAGTTGGGAGCGATGTTTGTTGACTCGCCACTGTAGGTTTCAAAAGAAGTCACACTGACCTTAGGGACTGATAAATAAAAAAATATCCCCCTGTTCGCAGTCATCAGTCACCAACTTCAAACAAAATAATTTATTTCTTGAGTTCGCCAATAAGTGCGTTGGTGCAGCCCACCGTAGGTATCGCTGTTTCAATTGGTTCAGAGGCAATAATAAATCAATACGGTTCAATTAAGGAGAATTAGAGGTTAAGCTTTTTGACTCTAACTGAACCGTATTGCACTATAAATTTAAAATCAGTAACGCTTTTTTACTTAATTACTCAGTCCTCCGACTTACTTATACCCCAATGTAGATTTACTATCAGGATTCAGCCTTTACATTAATAAATAAGAGGACATTTAGGAGATTAGTTATTTATGCCTGATGAGCATAGATTAGAGGAAAAATTATTATCCCAGGAAGCCGAAAGAAAAATATCCGAAAAATTAGACGAAGTAGAAAAAATAGAAATAGATGTAGAAACTGATTTGTTAAAAATAGCTCAGGGACAGGCGGATGGAGTTTCGGTTGCAGGTAAAGGATTAGTTATTCAACAAGATATTCGCGTAGAGGAAATAAAACTACAAACAGATGGTATTAATATCGATCCCCTAAGTGTTATTTTCGGTCAAATAAAACTGAATCAGCCGGTAAATGCTATTGCTAAGATTACACTTACAGAAGCAGACATTAACCGCGCTTTGTCGTCAGAGTTGATTCGCGAGCAGATGCAAAGCTTAGAGTTGAATGTAGATGGCGAAATTGTGAGTTTAGAACTGGAACAAATTCAGGTATTTTTACCTGATGCGGGCAAAATGGAATTTAGAGGAAACGTGTTATTAAAGGAAATGGGAAATACTCGCCCTTTAGCTTATACTGCGATCGCTCGTCCACGTACCGATTCACAACCCATAATGTTGGAGAGTTTTAATTGCACTCAGGGAAATGGTATTTCAATAGAACTAGTCACAGCATTAATGCACAAAGCCAAAGAATTTCTCAATCTACCGTATTATACATGGGAAGATATGAAATTCAGTGTCAAAGATCTAAAAGTAGAAATTGGTAATTTGATACTTATGGTAGAAACTCAGGTCAGGCAAATACCTTTATCGTCAAATGTACTATCTCTTTAGTAGTATTAGTGTTAGTACAACATCACCCAAATAAACCTACCAGCTAAAATAGGCAAAAAGCTTATAGGATATGACTTATTGGTTTTGCCTTTTGACTTTTTATCTTTGTATTCCTGTACTAGTTGAAGATATTTTTTGTTACCGATGGGTGATTTTAATTTCGTTAAAATTCATTAAGCTTTATAAAGCTACTTAATTTCAAAGTAACGACTATGCAAGAGTATGATGTTGTGCTGATTGGTGCTGGACACAACGGGTTAGTTTGTGCAGCTTATTTGCTGAAAGCTGGTTATAGCGTCCTGTTACTAGAAAAGCGTTCTGTTCCAGGCGGTGCAGCAACAACCGAAGAATGTTTACCACAAGAAGCTCCTGGATTTAAATTTAACTTGTGCGCTATCGACCATGAATTTATTCACTTGGGGCCAGTTGTTCAAGAATTAGAACTAGAAAAATACGGTTTGCATTATCTAGAGTGCGATCCGGTTGTTTTTTGTCCCCATCCAGATGGCAAATATTTTTTAGGGCATAAGTCTGTGGAAAAGACTTGTGCAGAAATCGCTCGTTATAGCGATCGCGATGCCAAAAAATATGCAGAATTTATCGACTTTTGGCAAAGGGCGCTGGGTGCAATGATTCCGATGTTTAATGCACCGCCGAAGTCAATTATAGACATACTTGGTAACTACGACATCACAAAACTCAAAGATTTATTTTCTGTGATTGGTTCGCCAAACAAAACCCTGGACTTTATCCGCACGATGTTGAACAGCGGTGAAGATCTACTTAATGAGTGGTTTGATTCCGAATTCCTTAAAGCGCCGCTAGCAAGATTAGCAGCAGAACTTGGTGCGCCGCCATCACAAAAAACCCTGGCTATTGGTGCAATTATGATGGCAATGCGTCATAATCCAGGGATGGCAAGACCTCGCGGCGGAACTGGCGCACTTGTGCAAGCTTTGGTGAATTTAGTCAAAAGTAAAGGTGGCGTTATTCTCACAGACCAGCATGTAGAGAAAATTTTAATTGATAATGGAAAAGCTGTGGGTGTGCGAGTCGCTGGTAATAAAGAATATCGTGCCAAACACGGGGTGATTTCTAATATTGATGCTCAGCGGTTGTTCTTACAAATGACCGATAAAAGCGAAGTTGATGCAGTAGATCCTCACTTATACGAAAGATTAGAACGCCGCATCGTTAACAACAATGAAACTATCCTCAAGATAGATTTGGCTTTAAACGAACCACTGCACTTTCCGTACCATGCACATAAAGACGAGTATCTCGTTGGATCTATCTTAATTGCAGATTCCGTGGCTCATGTAGAACAGGCCCATAGTAAATGTACCTTGGGAGAAATTCCCGATGCTGACCCATCAATGTACGTGGTAATGCCTAGCTACTTAGACTCCACATTAGCACCATCAGGTAAGCATACTGTGTGGATTGAGTTTTTTGCTCCCTATCAAATTGCAGGTGCAGAAGGCACTGGTTTGAAAGGTACAGGTTGGACGGATGAATTGAAAAATAAAGTTGCAGACAGGGTGATTGATAAGTTGGCAAATTATGCGCCGAATGTCAAAAATGCAACTATCGCCCGTCGTGTAGAAAGTCCAGCAGAACTAGGAGAAAGATTAGGTGCATACAAAGGAAATTATTACCATGTTGACATGACCTTGGATCAAATGGTATTTTTCCGTCCCTTGCCAGAAATAGCGAACTACAAAACCCCAATTGAGAATTTATTTCTGACTGGCGCAGGAACTCATCCAGGCGGTTCCATTTCTGGAATGCCCGGACGCAATTGTGCCCGTGTGTTTTTGCAAGCAAAGCATCCCATCAGTCAAACTCTAAAGGATGCGCGAGACTCGATTAAGTCCACTGTCGGGTCAGTATTAGGTATTATTTAAATCCTATGTAGATTAAATAGTCAGATAACGCTTACTTACCCTCAGATTTTTTGAATTTGGGGGAATTTTATTTTCTACTTGTACTTGTTTAATTGCCATCTTTGCAATAAATGCAGCCAAGAATACTGTTTTACGTTGTATTTTTAAAAATGTTAAAGTACATATTTTCAAAGGGATGAATAGATTTAACGCCAAATCAACAAAGCTGCTTGTAAAATTTAACTTTCAAAAAATGCGGCACTTGATCTTCTAATTTCAAATTGTGTAGAGAATATTGTCTGCTAAAATTTATAATTTTCAAATGGTGCCATAAATAAATTTAGAATGATGTGATACATAGAGTATATAGAAGCGATCGCCAAAATTTTACCACATTTTCCTCAGATATTAAGTTTACTAACAGTAGAGGATTTTTATTTTATCAAGTGATATAAGAAGGAACAGTAAAAATTCAACATTTAGGAATTAGAAGTTATATCTATATTAATTTATTAAATATTTTTTTGATTGTTGTACTGTTTTAATTGTTTGAACTTGTGAGTAGTAAAAGCTCTGCTACAGAGTTTTCTGTGAATTATAATTTTTATTTTTATAGTTTAGAATCATTTATAAACCTTAGAAAGCATCAAAATACTTTAGAAGGAGAAAGTCAATGAAGAAATTAGAAGGTAAGGTAGCTTTAGTAACTGGTAGTAGTGGTGGAATTGGTCAAGCTATTGCTGTACATCTTGCCCAACAAGGTGCAAATGTTGTAATTGACTACCGTTCTCATCCTGAAGGCGCTCAAGAAACTCTGTCGAAAGTAGAAGCAGCTGGTAGCAAAGGCTTAACTATTAAAGCTGACTTGAGTGTAATTAGCGATATCCACCAACTTGTAGACCAGGGTATTCAATACTTTGGCAAGCTAGACATTCTCGTGAACAATGCTGGAATCGACGGTAAAAATGCTGACTTCTGGAACATCAGCGAAGCCGATTATGACGCAGTAATCGATCTCAACCTCAAAGGCACGTTTTTTGCCACTCAAGCGATAGTACAGCACTTTATCGAAACCAAGCGAACTGGTAAAATTATTAATATTAGCTCCACCCATGAGGAAATAGCATTCCCCCATTTCACTGGCTACTGTATTAGCAAGGGTGGTGTAAAGATGATGATGCGTAACCTAGCAGTTGAACTTGGCCCTCTGGGAATAACAATTAACAATGTAGCTCCGGGAGCAATTGAGACCCCAATTAATAGTAAGCTATTAAATGACCCGGAAAAATTGGGAGCGTTATTGAAAAACATTCCTTTAGGCCGTTTAGGTAAGCCAGAGGATATCGCGCCTATAGTTGCCTTCTTAGCCTCAGCTGATGCTGACTACATTACAGGGGCAACCTTTTATGTAGATGGAGGACTCAGCCGGAACTATCATGAGCAGTAAGTAGTTTGTGTTGTCTCTACCGTTATAGAGTTGAATGGCACGCTTGTTTAATTATTTGTTGAGGTAAGCAGGGGAAGCTGTACTGAAGCCGCCACCGATCAGAACTCTATTACTACTTAAGTTAGATGAAATGGCTCAGTATGACCCCTGTTTTGTCACTTTTGAGAGAAAAATATTAGCCCTATTTTCATACTCAGATATAATCAAGAATTGAGCGATCGCATCTCCATTTTTTGATTTAAATTGCCTTGTTGGGAAAAAACGTAAAAACAAGAGATTGAGATTCTTCTAAAACAGCCTTGTGCTAAAGATTTTTCATTAAAAATCCAATTTTTGACAAAGGAGGCTTTAAACAAAGCAATTGCTTGATGCGTATTCAATATATTATTATTAACTATGACTGAGATAAAAAAAAATTATCAGATTTGAGCTAAATTTTTTCTCAAAATAGAAGTAAATCAAGGAGTAAAAAGCAGTGTATTTTGATAAGA
Source organism: Nostoc sp. S4 (assembly GCA_029379225.1). Taxonomy (GTDB): domain Bacteria; phylum Cyanobacteriota; class Cyanobacteriia; order Cyanobacteriales; family Nostocaceae; genus Nostoc. The sequence continues at coordinate 23,159 of JAQYWR010000005.1, forward strand.
TTCAAAAATAACAAAATTGAAATAACAGAATTATAAGTTCTGTAGAGATAGCATGGTCTTTAGGCACGGGTTCGTTGCATCTAGCTTAATAGTTATCTTGGCGTCTGGCTGTAGTAATGGGGCAAACTCATCAACAGAAAATACCACACAATTTGTACAGGAAAGTAATGTAACCCAGCTTTTCGTAGAAGCAAAGGCTACCCAAAATGCAGAAGTTTTCGTTAGTCAAGGCAATAATTTATTAGATAACCAGCGTTACCAAGATGCAATCAAAGCATACGATAAAGCGATCGCCATGAAAGCTGAGATTGTTGAAGCTTGGATTAACCGTGGGATAGCTTTAACATCCCTGCACCGCTACAAAGACGCTATTGCATCCTACGATCGAGCGATCGCCATCAAGCCTGACAAAGATGAAGCTTGGTATAACCGTGGCATAGCCTTAGCATCGCTGCAACGCTACCAAGACGCTGTTGCATCTTACAATCGAGCGCTCGCTATCAAGCCTAATAAGTATGAAGCCTTAACTAACCGAGGCATTGCTTTGACAAAGTTGAAACGCTATCAACAAGCGATCGCATCTTACGATCGAGCGATCGTCATCAAACAAGATTTGCATCAAGCATATTACAACAAAGCTTGTTCTTATGCTTTACAGGGCGATGTAGAATTAGCCACTGAAAACCTAGACCGAGCGATTCAACTTGTTCCAGAAAAGTACAAAAAGTTAGCCAAAACTGACCCTGACTTCAACAAAGTGCGGAGTCAAAAGCGGTTTCAGGAGTTACTGCAATAGACTGGCATTGAAAAGAAGCTAGCAACTAGCTGATATTCTCAAACCAAGCTTCTAAATCTGCGACACAAGAAAAATCCAGCAACGCTTCAGCTAAATTTTCTAGTTCAGGGGTTGACAAATTTGCAATTCTGCTTTTTATCTGTGGACTAATTTCTCCCAAGCGACGGTTAAGTAGATGCATCAACAATTTAAATTCTCCATGCTTTTGTGCTTGTTGCATCCAAGTGCTAACTATCTGCATAATTTTTTCCTGCTCTTTTGGTTCAATAGTAGCGAGTTGCTCTTGAAACACTACTAGATTAGGCGTTAATAAACTTTCCTCAGGAGTAGGGGAAGTCGGTATTTTTTCTTTATTTGGTGTTGCTAAGCTTTGACGATAATTAGTAGATGAAGCATTTGCTTGAGAATTAGATAAGTAATAATCTGCTAAAGACCCGCACAGAAACTCTTCGCGAAAGCGGTCTATTTTTGCAGTTGAGTAGAGTTGGCGCTGACGATGTTTCTGATAGAAACCAAAAATGAGTAAGCCTGCTATCACTCCTATGCCAATTCCTGTAATACCAAAGTTTATATCTTCTGAAGTATCATTTTGTTGCTCAAATTCGACAGTCGGATTAAAAGATGCATCTTGAGCAACAGCATAATTATTTCTTGAACTGAGCTGCACGCTAGTTGCGATCGCCACCGATAGGATAAATCTAAATATTAATTTTGATTTGTGCATAATCTAACAGTTTAATAGGTTATCTACTTCTGGGTTGCTTTGGATTTAATACTAGACATCGAAACTAAATTCATATATTTAGAGTGATAAACTTTACCGATAGTAGTTTCCGGAATATCTTCTAATTTTTTAACATTTTGGCATCTTATAGAATCCTGACCAAGTAAGATTTTAACTTATGGCTGATGGCGATCGTATTCCTTAACAGAAAAATTTACTGATAAATAAAAATTTCTAGTAACCAAATATTACAATACAAAATTATTACTTCGGGGATCTACTAGACAGACTAACGCACAAAACTATAAACCGATGTGTATTGGAAAACGTAGTCAAAAAAGCATCATCAAAGCATCGCAATCATGCTTAAAAATAATTAAGAGATGCATGTTAGTGTTTTAATCTCATCGTCTTGCATTTGTGCCTTTTGCTATGCATCTGCACTATTCACACCCCCAACACCTTGAAGAATTAGTCAAAAGTAGTGGTATAGACTTACACTTAGTATATCTCAATTTTCGGTCACTCCAAGGTGTAACTGCTTATGAGTACTTGTTGATTTCTCAGCTACTTCCTCGCACCAATACAGGAATGGTAAAAAGTAGTTGGTTGCAGCGTTACGCTCATATTACCGAAGGTGGTTGGTGGTGTTCTGGACTAGACCCCTTGAATAATTGGCAAATGATGGAATGGGGATGCTTTAAACCAAACCAACCTCGAAAAAATAACAATGGCAAATCTATCAAATACGAGCATCCCCCCAGCACGCCAACGCGGGTGTTTTGTTTGCGGGTAACACAGCAAGTCTGGCAGCAAGTTGCAAGGCGTTATAATCTGGTCATGCCCGATGATATCATCATTACCCCCGATGGCGAAGCTAGCGGTTTTTGGCAATGGGCGATACAAAAGAATATTCCTGTGATTATCTGCGAGGGTGTGAAGAAAGCAGCAGCGCTGCTGACACAAGGATATGCAGCTATTGGTGTTCCTGGAATTACCAGTGGTTATCGGGTTGTTAAAAATGAATTTGGTAAAATCACCTGTCGCCAGCTAATTCCTGACTTAGCCGCCTTGGCGATGACAAAGCGTCGCTTTTATATTTGCTTTGATTTTGAAACTCAACCTAAAAAAATCGCTGCTATAAATAATGCTATTTCTCAACTTGGTTGCTTACTCCAGCAAAAAAATTGCTCTGTTAAAGTCATCGAGCTTCCAGGAACAGAAAAAGGTGTTGATGATTTTATTATTGCCAAAGGTGTAACTAATTTCGAGAAACTTTATCGCCAAAGTCTTGATTTAGAAATTTATCTTGCCCAAACCAAACCCCACACTAAATTAAGTATTCCTGCTACATTAACTTTTAATCGTCCTTACATAGGTGAAATACCTTTTCCTAGCTCTGGATTAGTAGGAATAAAATCAGCAAAAGGGACAGGTAAAACTACAGCACTACAAAGTGTTGTCCAGCAAGCAAAAAATAGAAATCAACCTATTTTATTAATTACTCATAGAATCCTACTTGGACGATTTTTGTGTGAAAAAATTGGTATCCAATGGGGACTAGGGATGAGTGACTGGGAATTAGGTAATAATTTTTTTAATCACCAATGCTCAATTCCCAAATCTTTTGGTTTATGCGTTGATTCAATTTGGAAATTAAATCCTGAAGATTGGCATGGGGCAATAATAGTTTTGGATGAAGTCGAACAAACTTTATGGCATCTATTAAATAGTAATACTTGTAAAAATAAGCGTATCAACATTTTAAAAATATTTCAGCAACTAATTGTTAAAGTTTTAACAACTGGGGGATTATTAATTACCCAAGATGCTGACTTATCAGATGTTTCACTTGAATATTTACAAGGATTAGCAGGAATAAAGTTAACACCTTGGATAGTTATTAACGAGTGGAAACCTCCGCAAGGATGGGACGTTACTTTTTATGATTCACCAAATCCAACACCGCTAATTCATCAATTAGAATTAGATTTACTTGCTGGGCGTAAATGTTATGTTACTACTGATAGTCGTGCTGGGCGTTACAGTTGTGAAACCATAGAACGTTATTTGAAAGAACGGTTACAAAAATTAAGACAACAGTTTCCTCAAACTTTAGTAGTTAGCAGTCACACTACAAACACACCAGGTCACGCTGCAGTAGATTTTATTGCAGCTATTAATCAAAAAATCTCTGAATATGATGGTGTTTTTGTTACCCCTAGTCTTGGTACGGGAATTAGTATTGATGTTCAACATTTCGACCGAGTTTATGGGATTTTTCAAGGCGTAATTCCTGACTCGGAAGCACGACAGGCATTAGCAAGAGTGCGGGATAATGTGCCACGTATTGTCTGGTGTGCTAAGCGAGGTATTGGTTTAATTGGAAGTGGTAGTACAAATTATCGTTTGCTATCTGACTGGTATCAAGAAAATCAAAAAGAAAATTTAGCTTTGCTCAGTCCATTACATAAAATAGACGTGGATTTACCTTTAGTTCATGACCCAATTCATTTGCGAACATGGGCAAAATTATCTGCTAGAGTAAATGCATCGATTCGCCTCTACCGTCAATCGATGCAAGATGGTTTAATTGCTGACGGACATTTAATTCAAATGCGAAGTAATGCAGTTCACAATAACATTATTCGAGATTTGCGCCTTGCCTTCTTAGCAAGTGACCCCAATGATTTCGCAACCCGCAAGAGATTAATTTTAGAAATCGTTAAAGTCCAAAAAGATTGGGTACAAAGCCGACAAAAAGCTAAAGAGATTAAATATAAAATTAAAGAAATTAAACAACAAAATCAATTAACAGTGGCAAAATCTGTAGCTAATGCTAAAGATATCGATTATGTAGAATATGAGCAGCTATTAGTTAAAAATTCCTTGACTGATGAAGAACGCAACCAAATTAATAAATATGTTCTTAGGCAAAAATATGGGATAGAAATTACTCATAAGCTGAAATTACAGGATGATCAAGGATATTATACTCAATTATTAATTCACTATTATCTGACTCATGAAAGCGAGTATTTTCACATTAGGGATCGGCAAGAATGGCATCAACAATTATCTTGTGGTCAAGGAAAGGTTTTTCTCCCAGATTTAAAGACTTACACTTTAAAAGTTGAGGCAATGAGAGCTTTAGGTATATTGCAATTTCTGGAAATAGGACGAGAATTTACAGAAAATAATACTGAGTTAATTTTATTGAAAAATATTGTTTTTCAGTATAGTAAGCATATTAAAAGAGTACTTGGTATAAGTTTATTTGGAGACAAAGAACAACTTTGGGGAATTAAAATACTCACCCGACTGTTAAATTTGTTAGGTTTGAAACTGAAGCGAGTAAATGAAGTTTATCAAATCGATTCAGCAACATTAAATGATGGTAGAGAAAAAATATTTGCAGTTTGGCATCAACGAGATGAATTGATGTTAGCTCATGTCAAGAGCGGTGGCTACAGAGTAGCTGATTATTCGCCATTCAAGGCAGAGATTATCGAAACCAAGCTTGGGAAGGTAGATTGGAGATTATCTACGCCTAGTCTCCCGTTATCAAAAATATGAAAACCTTTAATAAGGGAACTCCAACAAATAAATTATTCTGTTTGAAGTTGATGACTGTTGACTGTTGACTGTTGACTGTGAATGATGGGATTTTTTAAAGAAGTCCCTAACCGCTTAAGGGATGCTTTCAAACTCAGATTGGGTATGGGAATCGTTCTTGAACAGTTGGGAGACAACCTAGTTGAGAACGGAGCGGGTAGTAAACTGTGCCGAATGAACTTTTGGCAGTACTCACTAAAATCGAAATTAACGGTCGCTTACCTGATAATCCTATAGGTAATGAAATTGCTTCTTGCAAGGACACGCTTAAAAGTAAAGTTGATGCCTCCAATAAACAACTGCTCAAGGTTAAGCACTTGCAAAATAAGCTAATGTCCAAAGTTGTCTGTTCTGTTTCGTGAGTTGTTGAGAGCTTGCGCCAAACAAACCCCATTGGTTAGTCACTTATAACTAATTACTAATGACAATCTCCCAATAGTGGGGGGTTGTAAAATGATTTAATACTTTAGAGTGAAATTAAATATATAAAAGAGCAATTTTCAAATGACTATTTACTTTTATAAGGTTTGGCAGCCTTATGGCTGTTTTTCTAACTTTTCTTTCCATGCAATCCACATCCAAGATACTTACTGGCCAACGGTTGAGCATTATTATCAAGCGCAAAAGTTTGTTGGTAGTACGGATGCATTAATTATACCTTTTATTCATGCTGCCCCTACTCCTGAAGAAGCTGCTGCTTTGGGAAGATGTAGTACTCGCCAATTACGTGGAGACTGGGATTTGGTCAAAACTCAAGTGATGCGAGAAGCTGTACTCAAAAAGTTTCTCACTCATGCTGATATTAGAGAAATTCTTTTAAGAACAGGCGATGAAATGTTGGTTGAAAACTCACCAACCGATTATTTTTGGGGTTGTGGTGCTAATAAAACGGGTCAAAATCATCTCGGTAAAATTCTCATAAGTGTTCGTGAAGAAATCCGAAAGTTACTATCTTTAACAGTAATTTACGAATAATTTAATTAAAAAAGTTATATTTAATATAAAATCAGCAATTCAACGGGGAATAGTTAAATTTTCCCAGTCAAAAACCTTTGAACTAGTGCTTAATAATTAGTTATTAAGCGGCAAAAATCTTAATTAATTGCCTTGATGGACACAAATGGTAAAAAAATATTATTAATTTTAGGCAATTATTAAGTTAGTAAGTTGAGTGATATCACTGAAATAATTTAATGATTGAGAATATAAAATTAATTGGTAACAATGATTAAAATTTTCTTAAAAATAAATTTATGAGGAGAGTTGTCAAACATTTATAATGTCCTAAACGTTCAATATTTCCTTAAATCAACTTTTATGAAATCCGGTTATCCAGCACAATATCTGATATTTATAAAAGATTCTCTAATACTTCCAAAGATATTTGCAGCAGTTGTACGCCCAAATCTACCTACAGGAATACCATTGGATTTTTAAATAAAGTTCAGCACGCTTTAATCTTATACAACTCTCTTGCAAGGGTACTGTTTTACTATAGCCTGAGTACACAAATAAGTTCATGAATCAAATCGGACTGCTATATTTGTATGAACAATTTAGTGAAATACTATAAAACTCAAGGAAATGTAAGTTAAAGATTCCGCTCAAAGATAATATAAAAAACTTTTTTATACTTAAGTCATGGTGTAAACAAGCAATGACATTTATTGATAAACCAAACTGGTTGCAGCAAAGCTTAGACCAAGAAAGTCTACTGCACCAAATGACAAAACAGATCAGACGCTCGCTCGATCTCCAAGAAATATTAACAACTACCGTTACCCAAGTCCGGTTATTTTTGGCCACAGATCGGGTGAAGGTATATCGGTTTGATGCTGATGGTAGTGGTGAAGTTATTGCTGAATCAATTCACGAGCAGCGTTTACCATCTCTATTAGGGCTACGCTTCCCAGTCCATGATATTCCCCAAGAAGCTAGAGAGATGTTTCTGGTAGCAGGACAACGCTCGATTGTAGATGTGGCTAATGGAAAAATTGGGCTATCACCTCTACATTCAAAAGAAACTGGCAAACGTCTACAAAGTAATATCTTCTATCGTCAGGTAGACCCTTGTCATGTTCAATATTTAAAGGCAATGGGCGTGCAATCGTCATTAGTGGTGCCAATTTTACATTACAACCTTAAAGAAGAATCAGCAAAACCTCAATTGTGGGGATTGTTGGTATCTCATCACGCCCAACAGCGAACGATTTTGAAGCAAGAACTGAGATTAGTGCAGCAAGTTGCCGATCAAGTAGCGATCGCTATCGCTCAAAGTTACCTGTTCGCTGAAGCCATCGCCCAGCAACAACGAGAAGCTACTATTAACCGAGTAACAACACTACTACATAAGCTACCAACAATTCAATTACAGGGGGCACTAGAAGAAGCCATCGCTGCCTTAAATGGCATAGGTGGCAGGCTTTATATTCAACAGACTGAAGAATTATACACCTGGGGTGAGCAACCGAAACTACCTTATGAGTTAGGAAATAGTGTCATCGAACAGCATTCCATGTGGCAAAACTGGATGGCTGAGTGTAAACCAGGTAATATTTGGGCAACCATTGACCTTTATAAAGAACCGCGTTTACGAGTTTTAGCTTTAGGGTTCCGTTCCACTCCAATTCGGGGACTGATGGTAATTCCCCTATATTACCGGGAAAAATTTACTGGTGTATTAAGCATTTTTCGCTCGGAATTTAATACAGAAATTTTGTGGGCAGGACAGTGTGAGGACAATCGGCGGCAATTACTACCGCAACTTTCCTTTGAAGTTTGGCGAGAGCAAAAAAAGGGGCAAGCACGTGAGTGGAGGGCAGAAGACATTTCATTAGCCCAAGCGCTATACGATCATTTTTCAATGGCAATTCAGCAGCAGCAAATGTACAAACAGGTACAAGCGCTCAATTCCAACCTAGAACTGCGGGTGCAAGAGCAAACTGCCGAACTAGAAAAATCATTACTATTCACCAAAGTACTCAAGCAAGTCACAGACCAGATCCGGAGTACATTAGACTTGCAGACAACTCTGCAAGCGATCGTCCGCGAAGTTCGCTCGCTGCTAAACTCAGACCGAGTGTTGATTTTCCAAATCAAGAGTAGATCGGTGATTGTGGAAGAAATTAACGGCAACTGGCAGTCAGTTTTGGAAGTGAAAGCACCACCAGATTGCTTTCCTGATGAGTTTATTAATTTATACTTTCAGGGCAGAATTCGGGCTGTTAACAATGTATCAGCAGTTTCTTTAAGCGCCTGTCATCGAGATTTTTTGCAAAGTCTACAAGTACAAGCCAACTTAATTGTTCCGATAAAAATAGGTATGCAAGTATGGGGATTACTGATTGCCCATCAGTGCGATGCTCCCAGAAATTGGCAAGATGGGGAAATCGATTTATTGCAACAGCTAGGAGATCAAGCTGCGATCGCCATTCAACAAGCGCAACTGTACGAACAAACCTTTAGTGCCGAAACTGAAGCCAGGAATCAAGCTGCACAGTTAGAACATACTCTGCATCAACTGCAAGAAACACAAACAAAATTGATTCACACCGAAAAAATGTCCGCCTTAGGACAGCTAGTGGCGGGTATCGCCCACGAAATCAATAACCCCGTTAACTTCATCTACGGTAACCTCTGCCACGCCAACGACTATACCGAACAACTACTAGAAGTTTTACGCCTCTACCAGTTACATTATCCCCACCCCCATAGTGAAATTCGCGCTGCCCTCGAAGCGATCGATTTTGAGTTTTTGGTAGAAGACCTGCCAAAAATCATCACCTCAATGCAAGTGGGAAGCGATCGCATTCGCTCAATAGTGCTGTCGTTACGCAATTTTTCTCGCTTGGATGAGTCTGAAAACAAGTGCGTTGACCTGCATGAAGGCATTGACAATACCTTATTAATTTTGCAACATCGTCTCAAAGCAAGTCCTGAATTTCCAGGCATTGAAGTAATTAAAAACTATGGCGAGATCCCACGGGTGGAATGTTATGCCGGACAAATGAATCAAGTATTTATGAATATTCTTAGCAATGCTATAGATGCCCTGGTAATGAAGAATGAGGAGTGGACAGTGGGGAATGAGAAACTCGGAGCTCCCACTTCGTGGGGATTAGGGGCAATGGGGAGGGGAGACAAGCAGACAAGGGAACAAGCAGACAAACAAACAAATTGCGATCGGTCTTTTCCCTCGTCCTCTTCCCCATACCTAATGCCCACTATCCACATTTTCACTCAAGTCTGTGCAGACAACTCTCGTGTGTTGATTCGTATTAGTGACAATGGGCTTGGAATGACTCAAGAAGTGAAAAAGCGAATTTTTGACCCATTTTATACTACCAAACCTGTAGGTAAAGGCACAGGACTGGGATTGGCAATCAGCTATCAAATTATTGTAGAAAAACATGCTGGAACGATGGAATGCATTTCAGAACCAGGCAAAGGTACAGAGTTCTGGATTGAGATTCCTATCAAACCTCCAGTAACAAGCAAAGTGGAGGTGGGGGAGTAGTGAGATGGAAAGACAAGGAGACAAATTGCAACAAGTCTTTCCCCTTGTCCCTTCATCCTCTGGTTTCTGCCCCATACCTATTTACTTAGCAATTACTCAATTAACAAACAAGGTTAATCAGAGAATTTTTCATGATAGACTTAACAAAACAATTAAAACCCACTTGGATGTAGGCTATATTGACTCGGATAAAAAATACTCCAAAAGTAAAGTTTAGTTGCAAAAAAATTTACTTTCATCCACCAATGCTAATCTAATAATTGAAGCTACTAAAAAAGCTTCCCTGGCAGATACAACAGCTGCATTTGAAATGTAATAAGAGGTAAAAGACGCTGTTTAATTTACATCTGTCTCGTCAAAACACGGCAACACCCAACGCAAAAACTTATATTTCCTCAAACATGGAAAAATAGGGGGCGCTGTAACTGATTTTTATTACTCGTTTACAGAAGTGATGAGAGTTAGTACATCCCTAGCTAGAATAGACTAAAAGAGGGAATATTAAAGCAAGTAGATAGGTTGGGTGTTGCTGTATTTAAAAAGAAATCAGAATGATGGCTCCTCTGGGTGTAAGCTGAATACGAAGTTAAATAGCGAGAAACAGTTGAAATAGCGCCTTATGTCAATTATTGCGCTCAGAGCATGGTATTTACAGGATTATGAGCCGATTCCAGAATTGGAAAAACGCCCACCAGACATTCGCCTCAGCAAAAAAAGTCTGCTGAGATCGGCATTGCGAGCGGACTTTTTAGAAGAAAGTGACGAAATTAAGAAATCAATTTGGTTTTGGCGCTATCTGGAAGGTGAAGATATTGAATTTTATATTGAGGGTAGTGGTGGTTATCGCGTAGCTAACATTGACTTGATTAGTCATGAAATTTATTTTACTAAGCAGGCGGTGCTGGCTCAGTTAGAACCAACAATTTTTTTCTGCAATCAAACTGAGTATGCCGCAGCAAGTGATGTTCTCAGAGAAGAACTGCAAAAAAGTTTGGAGACTTTAAACTTGCGATCGCGCCTTTCCTTAACATTAGTAGAATCCTCTCGTCCCAGCGGTGCTACTTTCCGAATTAATCGTACTATGATGCGAAAAATCCGTAAGAGTTTGTTATTTATCGCTGATACCACACCCATTGCTAGTATTGCTAGTAAAGAAACTCCCCAACTAATCCCGAGTCCCAATGTCTGTATTGAAATCGGTTATGCCATTCAAAGTAAGCGGTCTGAACAGATTCTACTAGCACAAATGCAACGCCCAGATTTTGAAGGACAATTTCCCTTCGACTTGCCTACACAGCAAATTTTACAATTTCAAGACATGAAAGAACTGAATAAGATTCTGACACGAACGATTGAAAACCAGCTAGCACGATTCAAATTGTTTTTTTAAACGAGATAATAACATCGGGTATTAAGAATAGTGACTTAGGGGGTGATAAGAACAGTTACGATTGAGGGCAGAAGTACAAAAATTCAAAAAACTCAACTAGATCCTCTACTTGTTTAAGAAGTCGAGGATCTAAAGTTTATGATATCAGTGAGTAGTTACTCTCGAAAAAGTTTCTTTAGCTAAAAGTAGTTAAAGACGAAGGACAAAATTAAAACTACATAGTTATTTGCAGATGGAACAAGTAATTGAAACTCTCAAACAAGATTTACCTACACTTTTTAAAAAAGATATTTCCTATAATATTTATACACGGGATATCTATTTTAAAGACCCAGTGAATACATTCAAATATAAATTTAACTATCGGATTATATTTTGGACTTTGCGATTTCATGCTCGACTATTTTTTACCCAAATTTACTTTGATGTACATGATATAAAACAATCTGCTGAAGATACTATTTTAGTAAATTGGACAGTGCGGGGAGTGTTGCGTGTTCCCTGGAAAGCACCTTTGCTGTTTAATGGTTGTTCGACTTATAAACTCAACCAAGATAATTTGATATACGAACATATTGACACTTGGGATAGAAAGCCAAAAGAGATTTTAAAGCAGTTTTGGCAAACAGGAGAAACAGCTAGTTAGCTGCTATGTATTCCCCTTTTAAAAAAGCTGATTTAAGAAACAAGCTTTTGCTTAAGGCTATCTTCTGGAGGGCCAAGTTTTGTCATATCATATCGATTTTGAGGATGAGTCTGTGCATAACCATGTTGGCGACTAGACCCGCTATTCTCGCTCCAGCAAAAAACTAAACAAAGACTAGTTCAAAATAACTCTGTTGAAAGTTCCAAGGAAACTCATAACTGACCATAATTTTAACAATTTTAGAATCGTCTTTAACCAGATTTAATTGCTCGAGTTTTCCGAGATTATCAAAATGACCCATAGAAAACTCCTGGTGTAATTCTTACATAAATCTCCCATTTAAGCAGCAAAAAACTTATATTTAAATTATTGCCGTGATAAAAATTAAATTCACTTTTTAATTGTTATTAATTAGAGATATTTTTAAAATTAAAAATAAAATGCTAAGATATGGCTTCTGCTGTAAGTTCTTCTTCAAAAAAAGTAATTTTTTCTAATTTTCCTTTGATTTTACTAGCACTTAAAGTATTTAGCTTATATATATTAACAATAATAATAAAATATGTTTTTCCATTAAAAATTATCCTGTTAGGAAAATTATTTGTATTATTACTTATAACTATATTTAGTTCGGCAGTATCAAAATTATATAAAAATAAATAACCTATAGATTTATTATAATTATTTGCATATTTAACTATTTGCTTGAAGCCATTGATTATTGCTTTTTTACCATAATTATTATCTCTATCAAAAATTTTTACTTCTAGCACAAGAGGATCTTTGGTATCTAAAAGACTTACTATATCTACTTTACCCGATGGTGATAGAGGTTGTGAGAAGGGATAATCAATACCTTGCTCGAATAAAAACTTTCTTAACTCTTTATCTAAAACTTCCTCTTGACGACCATGTTTCTCTACATTACCTTGATTATCCTCATAAAGTTTGCAAAGTTCCTCTTTAAAAAACCATTCGCATCTTTGCTTGTATTTTTCTAACAAATATAAAACTGTACTACTTTCATCAAGTTTATCTTGGATGTAATATACTAAAGGATCGATATATTGCATTACAAATAATCTTGGACGTTCCGCTGGCTGCATACTGCCATCAATAACAGCAGAATTGAGGTACAAAGGTGTATCATCTTCCTGTAACACTTTTAATAAATTATAGTGATACATTGCACGCTCAGTTTCATCTACAAACTTTTTATTTTCAAATATAGAGAAAAGTATACCGCCTCTTACTGCATTTCTACATTTTTCTTTAGGATTAAGTTCAAAATTATCAGTCATTATTTGTAATTCTAATAATATAGAGTTGACAATCGATGTATTTTCTAATTTTCTTAAAAAAGAATTTAGTTCTCTGTGTAGTTGGTTATAGTGTGTATTAGCAACTCGGTTTTTCCATTCCTCAATAAGATTACTTAGAGATTTATTAATATACATTTTTAGTTTTCCATAAAAGAATTAGATTCAATTATCAGGTGCGTTAAGGTGAAGCCAAAGATATGATTTTTAAATTACTGTATCAGGTGTGTTACGTTTCACTAAAACACTGTGCTACTTTTTCACTGCGGGATATTGCTGCAATACCTGTTGCAAATATTGTCCAGTATAAGATTTGGGATTTGCTGCAACTTCCTCCGGTGTCCCTACAGCAATCAATTCTCCACCTTTATCGCCACCTTCTGGCCCCAAATCTATTACCCAATCTGCACAACGAATCACATCTAAGTTATGTTCAATTACTAAAATTGAATTGCCTTTATCCACCAATCTTTGCAATACATCTAACAATTTGTGGACATCATAAAAAGATAATCCTGTTGTTGGTTCATCTATTAAATAAAGTGTTTTGCCTGTAGCGCGTCGAGACAATTCTGTTGCCAATTTTACCCGCTGCGCTTCACCACCTGATAAAGTTGTCGCAGGTTGTCCCAATTGAATATAACCCAAGCCGACATCAAATAAAGTTTGTAAGCGGGCGAAAGCTTTAGGAATATTTTGAAAAAAATCTAAACTTTCCTCAACTGTCATGTTGAGAACATCAGAAATAGATTTGTCTTTATACTTCACTTGCAATGTTTCCCGGTTGTATCTTGCACCTTTACAAATTTCGCATTGTACGTAAACGTCAGGGAGAAAGTTCATTTCAATTACATTCACACCTTGTCCGCTACAAGCTTCGCAACGTCCACCTTTAACGTTGAAAGAAAATTGTCCGGGTTTGTAACCCCTGGCTTTGGCTTCTATTGTTTGCGAAAATACATCCCGAATCGCGTCGAAAATTCCTGTGTAAGTTGCAGGATTAGAACGCGGTGTACGTCCAATTGGCGATTGATCGATAACTATCGCTTTATCAATTGCATTTAATCCCTGAATTTTATCTAAGTCTTTAGGTAAGGGAACTTTCTTAGTTAAATGATGTTGTAATGATGGATAAAGTAACTCATTAATTAAGGTAGATTTTCCAGAACCAGACACGCCAGTAACAGCAACAAGTTTTCCTAAGGGAATTTCTACATCTATATTTCTTAAATTGTTGCGATGGGCATTTTTAATAATTAAACTGCGTCCATTTCCGTCTCGGCGTTCTCTTGGCGTAGTGATTACCCGCCGTCCTGATAAATAAGCACCTGTTAAAGAATCTTCTGCTGCTAATAATGCTTCTAAATCACCTTGGGCGATAATATTTCCGCCGTGAATTCCTGCACCAGGTCCGATATCAACTATATAGTTGGCTGCACGAATTGTTTCTTCGTCATGTTCAACAACAATTAAGGTATTACCCAAATCGCGCAATTTAGTTAAAGTTTTCAGCAATCTGCCATTATCTCGTTGATGCAAACCAATACTTGGTTCGTCTAAAACGTAGAGAACTCCTGTTAAGCCAGAACCAATTTGCGTAGCTAAACGAATGCGTTGTGCTTCGCCACCAGAAAGGGTCATGGCTGGACGGTCAAGGGTGAGGTAATCTAAACCAACATCTAATAAAAATTGCAATCTAGCTTTAATTTCTCTAAGGACTAAATCCGCAATTTGCAACTGGCGATCGCTCAATTTTAATTGCTCAATTTTTTCCCGACAATCTCGAATTGATACTCCAGTTAAATCTAAAATTCCATATTGCCCCAACTTCACTGCCAAAGCTTCTGGTTTTAATCGTTTTCCTCCACAAACTTCACACGGTTGGTCGATTAAATACTGATCTAATTTTTGCTTAATTAACTCCGAACCACCCTCATATTGCCTTTGTAAAATTGGAATTATACCTTTAAAACTTTGCTTTTTATCTGTTTTTGTAGTTCCTTCTTTTTCTCCATACAAAAGAGTCTGCTGCTGTTCTTCTGCTAGCTTGCTCCAATTTGTTTGTAATTCAAATCCATAAGCTTGCCCTACACTATATAGCAGTTCTAAATAATAAGAATTATCTTTTTCTGACCAAGGGGCGATCGCAGCATATATTGGCGCTTCCAGGTCGGGTACGATCAAATCTGGCGCAAATCTTCTTAAAGTCCCGATTCCATGACAGTTGGGACAAGCACCATAAGGTGAGTTAAACGAGAACAATCGCGGCGATAATTCCTCCATCACTGCGCCATGTTCTGGACAAGCAAAATTTTCGGAAAATACTAATTCTTCCTCACTTGTCTCATGACTAATAACTATGTTAGCAATGCCACTAGATTGTTTTAAGCACGTAGATAGTGAATCGACTAAACGCTCTTGTATTCCAGGTTTTTTAACTAAGCGGTCAATTACAACTTCGATGGTATGAGTTAAATTTTTATCCAAATCAATGGAATCTGATAGTTCGCCCACTTCGCCATCGACACGTACGCGGACAAAACCTTGGGAAGCGAGACTTGACAAAAGTTTACGATGTGTACCTTTTTTACCCCGAACGACTGGTGCGAGAATTTGAAAACGAGTGCGGTCTGGTAATTCCAGAATGCGATCGCACATTTCATCGATTGTCTGCGGTGCAATACAGCGATCGCAAATCGGACAATGCGGTTCGCCAGCACGGCCAAACAACAGCCGCAAATAATCGTAAATCTCTGTCACCGTACCCACAGTGGAACGAGGGTTATGAGACGTTGACTTTTGGTCAATGGAAATTGCCGGACTTAAGCCTTCGATTGCTTCGACATCCGGCTTATCTAACTGTCCTAAAAATTGCCTTGCGTAAGCGCTGAGGGATTCCACATAGCGACGTTGCCCTTCAGCGAAAATCGTATCAAACGCCAAAGAAGATTTACCAGAACCAGAAACCCCAGTGAATACAATTAAGCGATCGCGTGGCAATTCCAAGTCAATATTTTTCAGATTATGCTGCCTAGCACCCCGAATCCGAATGGTATTCTGGCTATTGTGCGAGGGAAGATGTCCGTTCAACAGAGAAGCCTGAGCATTAGCCTGCTCTGAACGGAACTTCGGGGATGCTGTGAGCTGTGGGTCTGACATATTAGGCGGTAAAAAAGGAGTTTCCTGTGAAACAGTCCTTAATAATACTATCTTTAATTAGTTTATAGTAGAACAATCGTACTGTTTTACATACTTATTGGGCATTGGACATTAGGAGTGAAGAATTATTCTCCGTATCAGAGCGTCTCCCCATCTCTTCTTTTCTTGGCGCCTCTGCGTGCAAAAATCATCCCCCAAATATACAAAGCTGCTTCTATACTAAATTCCTATAAACTCCATGCAGCCTGAAAAAAGTCATACTCACACAACATGGCATAACTGTAAGTTGAATGCACAACAGCATTATTCATAGCGTAATTGTCAACCAAACTTTCTAACTGCTCTACCAAGGGCTGAAAATCGGCGCTACTGTAAGTCCGAATCCAGTCTGCATATTGATGATTTGGGATGCCATTAACAGCTAACTGTTCTCCCAAAAAAGCATACAAACGCATACAGGGAGACATAGCCGCAGCTGTTAAACTCACATCTCGACCCCAAGCAGTTGCTAATAAAAAATCAGTATAGTGGCGGGTAGCAGTTCCAGGTTCCACAGAATACAAATTAACTCCCCACTGGGAAGCATAGCTACTATGCAATTGGAGTTCTGTTAAAACTCCATCAGCTAAGTTATGAAATTTCGTGAAACCTTCCCAATCTGGTGCTTTAGCTGCGGCGATACTATAGGCACGGGCAAAAGCTTCTAAGAAAAAAGCATCTTGCCCTACATAGTAAGCAAACTTTGCTTGCTCAAGAGTACCATTACCAATGCCTTGAACAAAAGGATGCTCTAGACAGGCTTTGGTTAAATCTTGATTTGCCATCCATAATTCATTGGATAAAGTCATTTGTTATTGGTCATTGGTCATTTGTCATTCGTTAACAGTCAACAGCTAACAATCATCTCGCTACTCTCTAAAAAGGTAAAAACTGAAGCAAGAGTGAGCCAAGACTTCCAACAAAGTCAACAAAACTAGGCTTACCAGAGCTTACCTTTTCAGTATAAGGTGTTTGCAGTTCTTTGATAAAAGCCTGGGCTGTTTGGGTTCCAGAGGTATTATTTTGGGATGTAAACAATTTTTCGGCAGCTTGGGCATCTACGAATGCACCTTGTCTATCTAATATTTGGTAGCGGGCGACACCACGAGCTAGATAAGCACCTGCATATTCTGGTTTAATAGCGATCGCTTGACTAAAATAACTAATTGCTTGCTGTTGGTTGCCTTTTTCTGCTTCTGCTACGCCCCAAGCATAGAAATCCTCTGGTGAAGCAATTTGTGATGGTATACCAATTGCGCCCTGGAAGTTAGCGCCATTTAGGTAAGCACCATTCAATTGTGCGTTTGTGAGATAGGAATTTCTCAAATCAGCACCCGCCAAATTTGCGCCACTAAATCTAGCTTCGGTTAGGTTAACACCAAATAAACTAGTGCCGCTTAAGTTTGCCCCTCGCAAATCAGCACCGCTCAAGTTTGCACGGCTCAAGTTTGCACCAGCAAGATTAGCGCCGCTCAAATTCGCTCCAGATAAATCAGCCATCACTAAACCTGCATTAGTCAAATCACAGTTTTGACACTGCCTGGTTGCCAATAATTGTTTAACGTGTTCTGAATTCGCGGCTTGTACGGTTGTGGTCAGGCTAATTGTGGTTAAAAATGTGGCTGTAGCGAGAATTTGGTTTTTCATATTTCTGTAATATTTCTTACTCAAAACTCAAGATTAACCGAGATAGATTTATACCTCAGCCTATGATATGAGCAATCTCAATAGTTTGCCCTCTGTAGTTGCCTATATCACTTGTGAAATTGAGCCAGAGTAAAAACTCGCTAGGTGTTCGTTGTCAAGTTGGGATGGCTTGTTGTAGCAGTTCGGCTCTAGAAATAATGCTGAGTCCAAAGCAGGCATTGAAAGTACCTGTGGCGGTAGTAATTAGAAGCAGCGTTGGTTGTGTTCATTTCAGAACCCAATTGGGAAACATAAAGTAAAAAATTGGGTATTTATTCTGTGATGAAAGCGGTTTTACAACATAGTGAGGAAGATTGTGGTGCTGCTTGTCTTGCAACCATAGCACAATACTATGGTAAAACTTTCGCTATTAACAAAATGCGGGAATTAGTAGGTACAGGTAAGCAAGGTACTACTTTGCTTAGTTTAAGACAAGGAGCAGAAAACTTAGGTTTTAATGCTCGTCCAATCAGAGCAACTGCTGAATTAATAGAACGCTTGGATAGAATTTCTCTACCTGCCATCATTCACTCGAAAGGATATCACTGGGTTGTATTGTACGCACAAAAAGCTCGTAAATATGTTATTGCCGACCCAACAGTAGGTATTCGCAAGCTCAACCATCAAGAGTTATTAGAGGGATGGGTGAATGGTGTCATGCTGTTATTAACTCCAGATGAAACTCGTTTTTATCAATAAAAGTCGGATAAGATAGACGGTTTTGGACGTTTCCTCAAAAGAGTTTTACCCTATAGTAAAATACTTGCAGAAGCGATCGCAATCAATATTATTGTTGGACATTTGGGGCGAAAGAGATATCGACATCAGGCATAATTAAGTAGAAGAGGATAAGTTTAAGAACTTATAAAATTTTCAGTTGCACTTGAAGTGTAGTAAGTAAAAAGCTCTGCCTTTAGTTGTTTGAAGGAGGCAGAGCTTGAGTAACTGCATTTCTCGGTTAGAGTTGAAAAATAAGGTAGATAAGTTGTTTGAGTTTGTTAGTCTAATTACCGTCTAATTGGTTCTCTCCCACCATTCCAGTTACTTCTAAAGCTAGCTCACCTGCTGTGTAGAGTCCAAGTGCTGTCATACCTCCAGCCTGAGTCACTCCATTACCTGCATTATTCAAAGTTTTGATTACGACACGATCGAATCCTTTTTTAAATTTATTCAAAAAACTTTTACCTCCTGTTAATTGTTCGCAGCATTCATCTGATAAGACTTCAAACAATTCTTCTTGGTTTTCAATTGCCAAGCCCAGGCTTTCATTTTTGTTAATAGACATGGATAGTTCCCCTTCTATATAAAAAACACGAGAATTTACTTATTAGATATTGAGCCATAAAAATATAATTTATTGGCTCTAACTATTAAATAGATTAATTAAAAATAATGTATCTGCACAGACTTGACAATCCAGATTTTGAGTGATAGCAGCCGCTATGATATTTTTTTTGCTCTTAATTCAGTATTTATTTGGTTCATTTCTTTAACTTCAACTTAGTAAGTAAATCTCTGGAATTTAATCAAGTATATAGCCTTGATTACTACAATTATTAAGCTTTTCAATATGCAATATTTTTGATTAATTTCTAGATAAATAATATTTATAAAGTAATTATGAATTAGTTGTAGTCTTACAGAATTTATTTAAAGTTATCAATAAATTTTCTAAGTTATTTCTACCTATTTCTCCCGAAATTAATTTTTTGAGCAGGTATTAATTGGCGTAGAGTATAGCTAGTTTTAAATTGTGGTGTTTCAGGAAGTCTTGGATTTCGCGGGTGTTATAACCCTGATTGACCAGATAAGTAACTGTGACAGTAGACTTTGATATCAGTTGTATAAGTCCTTTCAGGAGGCAGCAGGGAACCCACCCTTAAAAGAGTGGGACTTAGGCTGTAGACATTTTATACCTAGCTGCAAGCAGTCTCAGGATAATTTTGGCTTTTAACTATAGCTCAAACCCAGCAAATACAAGTTTTAATTGATACTTTCTACCTCCTGCTCTCAGCCTTCATTATCCTGCCTTTGTTGGTAAAAAAAGAAAATAATTGTAGGTTAGAGATCCAGCACTGTAGCTTTCCAACCTCAGCCTAAGAGACTTTCTATATTGACTGCTTTAAAAGAACTGATAATAGCTAGCACTTACCTTGAGATTATGACTGGCTCAAGAAGTCGTTAATAGCATGTAATAATTGGTGGAAAGTGTAAGGCTTCCTCAAAAATATATCGACACCAGCGTTGGCAGCCTCGACCATCTGATTGTCCGTTACCATACCGCTGATACCCATAATTTTGACTTGTGGGTTCATTTGTTGCATGATATTAATCGCAGTTAACCCATCCATTGACGGCATCATCATATCCATCAATACCATGCTAATTTTCTTTTTATGCTGGGCATACAATGAAATGGCTTCAATGCCGTTAATAGCCGTCAAGGTTTCGTAGTTGTGGTCTTCTAGCAAAGTTTTACTAATTTCCAAAATAGCGGCTTCATCATCAACAATTAAAATTAATTCTCCATTGCCGTTGGGCAATTCCATGCTCTCTACTTGGTGGTTTGTACTTTTGTTCATAGCTGGTAAGTACACCTGAAATTGAGAACCTTTACCTACCTGACTAGACACATTCACAAAACCATTGTGATTTTTCACAATGCCAATCACAGTTGACAAACCTAAGCCTGTGCCTTTACCTGGTTCTTTAGTTGTAAAAAAAGGTTCAAAAATTCGCTCTATAATTAGTGGAGAAATGCCAAATCCCGTATCTGAGATAGTTATAACTATATAGGAGCCAACCTGAGCATTTAAATTCATTTTGGCAAAGTTTTCATCAATAAATAAATTATCCGCAGACATCCATAATGTGCCGCCTTTGGGCATAGCATCACGAGCGTTGACGCACAAATTCATTAATACCTGATGAATTTGAGTAGGATCTGCCAAGATAGTCCAGAGTTTATATCTAGGTCGATGATTAATAATTGCGATCGATTTGGGAAATGTGCTTTGGACAGTTTGCTCAACTTCTAATAATAAGTGTTCTATTTGTAAAGAAACACCTTTGCCTTCAGATCTACGAGAAAAAGTTAGAATTTGCTTGACCAAATCTGCCGCACGTTTAGAGTTATGTTCGAGAAGTTTTAACAGTTGCTGATTGCGTACATCCAGATTAGGGAGTTTGAGTGCCAACATTTCTACTGAAGACAGAATGGGTGTCAGGATATTGTTGAGGTCGTGGGCAATGCCACTTGCTAACGTACCAAGGCTTTCTAGGCGTTGGGCACGGAGAAATTGGGCAAAGAGTTGTTTTTTCTCTGTGATGTCGGTATCAACGGAGAGGATGGATTTAGGTTTGTCTGGTTCATCAGGCATCAGTGTCCAGCGGCTTTCCACGATAATTTCTTTTTTGCCCTTGGTCACTTTATGTAATTCACCTTGCCAGAACCCAGAGTCAGTAACGCTTTTTAAAGCTGTTTGCAATTGCTGTGAAGTTTCTTTACACAAAATCTCTTCTAGGTTCTTTCCTAAAACCTCATGAGCCTCCCAACCATACAGACGTTCTGCACCTTGATTCCAAAATAATATTTCGTTTTGCAAATTTCGCACAACGATCGCATCAGAAGCGATATCGAGTAGAGCTGCTTGTTGGCGGATTTTCTGTTCGGCCCACTTGCGCTCAATCGTGGTAGCCAATACATTAGCGATCGCCTGCAAAAAGTGAATATCATTTTGGGTAAATTCCCGGAGTCTAGTTGTGTGTGCACCTAAGACACCAAAAGGTTGTTTTTGACCCTGAATAATGACGCTAATACCACTGACTACAGAGTGGTCAATCAATAACGGTGGTCCTTGAAACCGTGTTTCTTTCTGAAGGTCATAAACAATTACTGGCTCACTGGAAAGTAGTGTATAAGATGCCTGAGTTTCACTCCCTGAACCTAACGCTAATTTAAAATTTCCTACTAGCCCTGAATGCCAACCGACTCCCGATCGCAACAGCAAGATGTTGCCACCCGCAAGCAGTTCCAAAACCTTACTATACTCTACCTCAAGGCTTTGAGTAACCAGAACAACAGCTTTATCCATTAATGCGTAAAGATCTAGATTAGCTAGAGCTAACTGACCCAGTTCAGCCACGGCTGCTTGCTGCCGCACGCGCGCTCTTAAACCAGATTCCACCCGCTTGCGCTCAGCGAGTTCAGTTTGTACCTGCTCATACAGTTGAGATTGCTGGATAGCAATGCCCACCTGTGTTGCTAATTGTTTGAGTAAATCGATTTCCCACGTTTGCCACTGTCGGGGTGCAGCACACTGGTTGGCAACCAATAATCCCCACAATTTTTTTCCTTGCAAAATGGGGACTGCCAAGTTTGCTCTCACTTGGAACTGAGTAAGTAAATTCCTATGGCATTCAGTCAGACTTGCTGTGTAAATATCTGCGATAGCTTGGATACGCCCCTGTCTGTACTCTTTGCCACGAGTTTCCATGAAATAAGTATCTTCGACTTGGGTATTTAAAGCAGAAATCCAATGTTTATCAACAGACTCTACCACCACTACCCCGCTGTAATCTGGTTCAAACTGATACATGAACACTCGATCGACTTGGAGTAGCTGACGTACTTCAATTACAGTGGTATTAAGAACTTTTTTTAAATTCAAACTCTGGCGGATGCGCTGGGCAATTGCCATCACCAATCGCTGCCATTGAATTTGCTGTTCGAGTACCTCCTCTGCCTGCTTACCATCTGTGAAGTGGCACTCTGCTGAATTCAACTCATCGTTGTTCATCTGTAACATGCCCGCTCCCATCCATTACGTTATCAATATTTCGTGACTGCTGAAGATTATACTTACGGACTATCGCTTATAGCCGATATTTGTTAGTAATAAATGTAAAAATTCGCTAATCCGATCGGATCTAAATTTGACAGCAGTTGTTATTTTGATGAATCTGTCTTCAGAGGTCTACCGATTCAATATGTGTTTCCTTTATTTCAACATAAATTTTAATTTGTAACAACTTCCAAATAATATACATATGTTGAGTCATTCAATGAAATCAAGTCATCAATCTAGCTTGAACACAGTTTTTTACTCTGTTTGAACTATAAGTCTTGGAATTTTTCGGAGATTTATATTGCCGAGCGAGTCTGAGAAAAAAGTGGCATTGATTTGTAATCACCAATGACTAATGAGATGCAAATTGAGAGCGGCACTGTTTGGGTTAGTAATAAGGTGTAGGGGGTAGGGTGTGGTGAAGAGGGCGCTCTGTAAGAGCGCATGGTTCTCCCCCCAACGCAAACGCCTTTTAAGGCGGGGCATTAACACGCTTATGTTGTTGGGGCTCCCGAGTCTACAGCCCACACCCCAAACCCTGCCCCAACGGGGTATGGTAAGCCTCAGCTTGATGACACGAATTCGTTACTGTGTGGCAAAGTGAGGGTGAATGCTGTTTGACCAACAGATGTTGTTGAGTCAAGGGTGAGATCGCCACGATGTGCCCGGACAATTTCACGGGCTAGGCTTAGTCCGAGTCCAATTCCTTCTACTTTGCGGGTGCGGGCAGGATCGCTGCGATAAAAGCGGTCAAAAAGGCGGGAGCGATCGCTGGCTGGAATATCAATTGAAGCATTGGTAATCGTGACGCAAAGCCTTGTTTGAGTTTGTTCGGCATGAATTTGTATCCAACCGTGGGCGAGATTATATTTGATGGCATTACTCAAGAGGTTTTGCAGAACTTGAATTAGGAGGTCGCGATCGCCCTGTACTTTGAGACCATCAGGAATGTCGGTTTGCACGCTCAAATGAGGAGCCAGCAGTTCTACATCCTCTACCATTTCCTTGAGCAACTGTGACATATCCACTTCAACTAGATATAAGCTCATTTGTCCTGCATCTGCCAAAGATAGGAGCAAAAGTTTCCGCATAATGCCGCTTAAGCGACGCACTTCATCCAACAGGTTACTTAAGCGCTGTTGTACTTCCGATCCAGGTTCAACCTGTTGCAGTGTTCGTTCGAGTTCGCCTTGGAGAATGGTTAGTGGGGTTTTCAACTCGTGAGCAGCATCAGCACTAAAGCGAGAAGCTTGGGTAAAACTGCGTTCCAGGCGTTCTAGCATTTGGTTAAACACCCGAATCAGTTCGACAAATTCAACATCCGTTGTTCCAATGGGAATCCGCCGATCTAGTCCTTGGACGGTTACCTGTTGAATGACACCTGTTAATTGACCGATGGGATACAAGGCACTACCAGCAACCAGCCATGCCCCGACGGCAACCAGCAAAAGCGCTCCTGGAATTGATACAAGAAAGATATTGCGAATGATAGCCATCTCTTGGTTGACGGCTTCCAGGTTAAGGGCAATGGCAACCCGAGCATTGGGAAATCTCGCTGCCCCAATCCGCCAAGTTCCTGTTGCTGTCTGCCGGGAGACAAATTGAGGTGGACGTGGGGGAGGAAAAGGTGGATTTGTATTCTCTGCGATCGGGGGTCGTTCTCTATTTGGAGGCGGTGGTATAGGTATCAAGCTAATCTGTCGAAGTAACAGACGATTCAAGTCGAGGTCGGTTTGCACTTTGTTGGATTGGTAAACTGCGTTGCTGTTTGCGTCAAGTACTAAAAGTGCAATCTGAGTTTTTGTATTTGTTCCTAAGGTTTGGGTTAATGAGTTTTCGTAGCGTTGCCATTGCTGTGGTTCGGGTGGACGTTCGGGTGGACGGCTTGCCCGCATTAATTGATTTAACAATTCTGCATCTAGGCGGCTGATCTTAGCTTCGTAAATCTGAAACCAAGAGACTGCACCAAATCCAACTAATGCACCTCCAGCTAAAGCGGCAGATAACAAAGCAATCCGGAGTCGAAACGAGGGACGTTTCATAGTTTCTCGTCTGGCTTGCGAAACCGATATCCAACCCCGCGAATGCTTTCAATCGGGCCTGCTTCATCAATGGGGTCAATTTTTTTACGAATTCGCTGGATACAAACATCCACGACATTGGTGTTGGGGTTAAAGTCGTAGCCCCAAACGTGTTCCAGGATTTGAGTACGGGTGAAAACTCGTCCGGGAGAGCGCATGAGATATTCCAGAAGATTAAACTCGCGGGTGGTAAGTTCGATCGCTCGTTGATTGTAAGTGACTTCCCGCGCAATCCGATCGAGCTTGAGCGACCCAACCGCCAGCAAATTTTGGCGTTCGCCCACACTCCGGCGGACAACAGCATGAATTCGAGCCGCTAGTTCTTCCACAAAAAACGGTTTGGCAATATAATCATCTGCTCCCAAATTCAACCCGGACAAGCGATCGTCGAGTTCATTACGAGCCGTTAATAAAATTACTGGTGTATTTTGTCCTGAGTGCCGTAGTTGTTTGAGAATTGATAGCCCATCCTTACCTGGCACCATGATGTCAAGTACGATCGCATCGTATTCGTTATCTAATGCCCGCAGATATCCTTCATCACCGTTGTCGCAATAGTCTACAACAAATCCCTGCTCCTTCAATCCAGCCCGGACGAAGTTAGCAATTTTGGCTTCATCTTCGACAAACAAAATGTTCACAAATTATTGATTACTTGAGAAACATTACTCCATTGTAAATTCATTACTATTTGACTCAAATTACAAAAATGTAATTCGCAAACCAAGCAAGTTGTAATTTTGGGGTGGCTTAATCAAAAATGTAAGCCACATCGAGGTTAACGATAATGAATATTCTTCGAGTCTTAGCTGTAGTAGGGATTCCTTTGGTAATTGGTACATTTGGTTTTGTTGCACCCCAAGCAAATGCCGAATCTCCATTCAATCCCAGACCACAGATTTCACAACAACGCCCAAGACCGGAAAATGAATTGCAAAAACCCCATAAAAAACCACAAATCAAGCATCAGCAACGACACCAACAGCCAAAAAAACATCCTCCCAAACCTCAAAATCAAGGTGCAGTTCCAAATCGCATACCACACAATAACCGTCAATAATCAAGAATTCAGAAGTCCCTCACCAAGAGTGATTCTGACTGCTCAATTCTCAATTCTGAATTCTTTTTCAAAGCAGGGTGATGAAAAATAACAATCGCCAATTAGCTCGAATTTTCCGACGCAGAGATGTACTTGCTCTATTTCGGGCAGCTGGAACGGCAATACTTGTGGTTGGCTGCATACCGAGAAAGTCAAGCCTAGCCGTCCCAGCACCATCTGTAGTCAATTATGCTACGTTGCCTGCGTGTATCGTCAGTCCAGAACAAACCGAAGGCCCTTATTTTGTGGATGAAAAGCTTAACCGCTCAGATATCCGTTCCGATCCTACGAATGCTTTAGTGAAATCAGGGACACCACTGCATCTGATACTGCACATTTCTCAAATTGGTAGTACTGGCTGTACGCCCCTTGGAGGTGCGATCGTCGATGTTTGGCACTGTGACGCACTAGGTGTCTATTCGGACGTGGCAGATCCAAATTTTGGTACCGTCGGTCAAAAGTTCTTACGCGGCTATCAAGTCAGCAACGCTAATGGAAATGTTGAGTTCATAACCATTTATCCCGGTTGGTATGAAGGCAGAACCGTCCATATTCACTTTAAGATTCGCACAGATGGGACATTAGGGCAGCCTTATGAGTTTACGTCCCAGCTATACTTTGATGACTCAATTACCAATGAGGTACATAGCCAGACACCTTACACCAGCAAGGGACAGCGCACTCTAAAGAATGCTGATGACGGTATTTTTACTGATGGTGGCGAGCAAATGTTGCTCAAGCTCGCTAAGAATGGACAAGGTTATGCAGCAACTTTTAATGTTGGGCTGAAGGTTACGTAATTTGGGTACAGGGGTTCTACTTAAGTGACAAAAATTACAAAATTGTAATTTACAAGCAGGGTGAATTGTAATTTTGGGTTAGTTCAATCAGAAATGTAAACAATCTATCTTTTGGGTGTTAATTATGAATATTCGTAAAGTGTTAGTGCTAGCAGCGATTCCTGTTTGGTTTGGTACATTTGGTTTTTCACTTCATCAAGCAAATGCTGCTAATCAATTCCAGCAAATTGCCCAAGCAACAAATGCTCCCAACCAACCACCGTCAGAAAAGCAGCGTCCACCGCGAATTGATTTTAAGGCGGCTGCGGCGAAGTTGGGTGTCACTGAAGGTCAGTTAAAAGCTGCGCTGGGAGTGCCTGCAAATCCTCCAAGTCAACCTAACGGCAATCAGCGTCCGCCTCGTCCTGATTTTAAAGCGGCTGCGGCGAAGTTGGGTGTGACGGAAGCTCAGTTAAAAGCTGCGCTGGGAGTTCCTGCGAATCCTCCTGGTCAATTCGATGGCAATCACCGTCCACCTCATCCTGATTTTAAAGCGGCGGCGACGAAGTTGGGTGTGACTGAAGCTCAGTTAAAAGCTGCGCTGGGAGTGCCTGCCAATCCTCCAAGTCAACCTAACGGCAATCAGCGTCCGCCTCGTCCTGATTTTAAGGCGGCAGCAGCAAAGCTGGGAGTAACAGAACAACAGTTGATCCAGGCTTTGGGTATTCCGCCTCACCCTCAAGGCGATCGCCAAGCACCTCCTCCTGCAAACAGGTAGTTTGTAATCAAGCCAAGAAATTATTGCGATTCTGATTTAAATAAGGTATATGCGTAGGGGCGCACAGCTAGCTGTGCGCCCCTACAAGTGTGGTTAATTTATTTGTTTCTCTACTTTAATGACGCAAAGCGCTTTAGTTTACCCAGGTAGAGGTAACCCTGTAACTGCGATCGCACCAGCAATTGCACTAGCTGCAAGCGAAGTTAATGCTGTGCCAAATATCCACCAAGCTGCATTGGCAACGGTTTTTTTGGTTTCTTCAGCTTGCTTTTTAGCTTGTTGTTGAATTGCTTTTAGGCGTTTTTGGGTTTCTTTTTGAATGCGTTCGGCTCGTTGCAATACGCCATCCCGCGCCGCTTCTATTTGGTCGATAATCCGGTTGGCGTCTGCTTGCGAAATATCCTCACGAGAACTCAGGACAGCAACTAGGGTGTTGCGGTCGAATTGAGTCAAGCGATCGCGCAAGGCTTCAAATCCAGCTTCCGGATCGTCGAAGACTTTGGCAAAGTCTTGCTTAATTCCTTCATAGTTGAGTTCTGGACGATCCAGAGAGTTAAGATAGTTGCGAATTTTACTAAAAGTCCCATCTAACACTGATTGCACTTTTTGTTGAATCTGTTGGAATTGTTCGACAATGGAATTGCGAACAGATTCGATTCGATCCACAATTCGGTTAGCTTCTTCTTCTGAGATATCCTCGCGTTGAGATAGCAGCGCCACAATTGTCGAACGGTCAAATTTGGAGGCGCGATCGCTTAAATTCTCAATTCCAGCGCGGGGAGAAGATAACAGCAATTGCAAATCGCGCTTGATTCCTTCGGGGTTGAGTTCTTCTTTATTAGTATTTTGCAAGTAATCTTCGAGATTAGCTTCAAAATCTGAAATCCTTTGAGTAGTACGCTTTGCTAAACGTCGCGGCGCTTTGAGAATATCGCGAATTGCATCTTCGACGCGATCGATAATCTGATTAACTTGTTCTTGGCTTAAGTCTCCCCCCTGACTAAGAAGTTGAACCAAGGTTTCTCGATCGACTTGAGACAAGCGATCGCGCAATGCTAATGCACCCGCTTTGGGATCGTCGAGTAATGTTTCCAAATCGCGCTTGATACCTTCTGGATCGAGTTCTGCCAAATTGGTATTGCGGAGATATTCTGCAATCGCTTTTGTAGTTTTTTCGTACTGTTCTTTCGCTTGCTGCGGTGCTTGCAAAATATTATCTCGGACGGCTTCAAGTTGGTCGAGAATTTGGTTTATTTGCTCCTCGCTTAAATCTTGACGCTGACTGAGCAATTTCACTAGTGTATCGCGGTCAAATTGCGATATACGTGAGCGCAAAAGGCTAATTCCAGCTTGGGGATCTTCTAGTAAAACTCTAAAATCTCGTTTGATACCTTCGGGATTGAGTTCTTCTTTGTTAGTATTGTGCAAATAATCTTCAACTCTTTGCCGCAATTCATCAGCTTTAGCTTTTGCTTGTTCTTGCAAGTCTCTGGCACGATTTAAAATTTTATCGCGGTTGCTCTCGAGTTGACTAACAATATTATTCGCTTCTTCTTCGCTGATATCTTGACGTTGTTGCAGCAATTGTACAAAAGTATCGCGGTCAAATTGCCCGAAGCGATCGCTTAAATCTTCAAAGCCGGCTTCTGGATTTTCTACTAAGCGAGCAAAGTCCCGTTCTATACCTTCCGGATTGAGTTCGTCTTTGCCAGTTGAACGCAGATAATTTTCAATCCGGGTACGGAAATCTTGACTTTTTGCTCGCGCTTCGGCCTGTTTTACAGTTTCTAAAACTTCCTGGCGATCGCTTTCCATTTGTTCGGCAATTTCTGTTACCCTAGCTTCGCTGATATCATTTCGCTGCTTCAATAAATTTGCAAAATATTCTTGATTTAGTTCTGACAACTCTCGTCTGACGGTTGCCGGATTTGCATTCACGTCATAGATGACTTCTTTAAATTCTTCTTTGAGGCTAATCCGGTTAAAGTGCCAAGGAAAGGAATTCAAAATGTAGTCTTCTACATCTGCTTTGATTGTATTTTCCTGCGATATTGGCAATCTTGCTGTTGCTTGTTCTCTCAACTTTTGTAATTGTTGTGTAATTTCTTGGACATCAACATCTTGAACTTTCTCTTTCAGTTTTTGCAACTGAGTTGTAATTTTGTTCACATCAATGTCAGAAAGGTTTAGTTTATCCAAAACAGCTGGTACAGCCGCAGTCAAGCCATATCGAACAGCTTGGTTAATTACACCATTACTTTGCTTACCATTACCACCTCCAACTGTAACTAATTCCTGAAGTCTTTCACCTAAATCCTCTGAATTTAGTTCTTCGGGAGTAGCAGATTGGAGTAAGTTAATTACTTGCTGTGTTGGATTTTTCCGATTTAAAGCTTGTTGCCAAGCACCTTCTAATTGCTCAGTAATGCGATTGATATCTTCTTTAGATAAATCAGTGCGATCGCTGACTAAATCTACAAAAGTTTGACGGTTGACATTTTGGAATAAATCACTATTAGCAACAGATTGCAAATCTCTATCTTGAATCAGTTGGTCAAATTGAGAACGAATTTCTTTGAGATCCAACTTTGGTAATTGCACAGAAGCTAAAGAACTTTGCAGTGTATTTTTGATACTTTCAGAGTCAAAACCTGATGTTAATTCTCGCCGAACTGCCGCTGTAACTTCTTCTGCTGTAGAAACCAATTGTTGTTTGGCAGTATTAGCACTGATACCAGTAGTCGCAGTACCTACCAAAGTTTGAAAACCAGAAGTTACAGTACTCGCAATAGAACCAATTAAAGAACCTACTGCGGACGATCCGAACCAAATTATCAGTGAGAAATAAATAGACCAGATGACTACACCAATAATTGCTCCTAGAAATGCATTTTCGACTAAGCTAAGTTTTACTGCTAGAAAGCAAGCAATAAATAATGCAATACTAGCGGTTATCAATGCCCAAGAACCGACTTTACCTTGAACTTTACGAATTTTACTACCTAGCCTTACTGACTCATCATCGTCTGAGTCAATTTCCCACGATGAAATTCCGACAGCAACCGAAAAGTTTGTAAATAATAATTGCAAAGCTAAGGCCATTGAAACCCCAGCCAGCAATGCCACTAAGAATTTAGGTCCAGCAAAAAGAACTGATGCTTCTTCTGGAGTTACTAATTGTTGAGCAAAAGTCATAGGTAGTAATCCTAAAGATAGCGAATCCCATCCTAATATAGATAAAACTCTTGGAAACATACTATTTTCTCACTTGCATTCAATCAAACAGCCATTTTTTGATAAAATTGTCTGTTTATTCAGTCTAGAAATTGAGTTGAATAAGCTTACACTTTCCCAGGTAATAAAGACTTTCGTCAAAAGTCGTAGTTTTATAAATATTAGTTATTTTAATTACTGGTTTCAAAAAGTTACAAAAATAATATATTGGGCAATTTACACTTAGTTAACTAAAGAACCTCATTCAAATTACTTATATTTATTAAATTGCTCGTTTGATAACAAATTAATTATCTAATTGGAGAATTTAAATTTGTAATATTTATTTATCTTCTCCAATTTAACTATGTATTTGTTTAATAAATAACCGGAATTTCAGTAATTAATAATTTTTAATTGTCGAAGTACTAATATTGATTGTTGGAGTTAAAAATTAGCTACAAAATTATATTTGATACTGATGTTTTTTACTTACTTTCTTTAGATAAAATCACTTATATCTGTTGATAGATAAAAATTTATTCCAAGCGATTGATGAAAAATAAACATAAACATGTATAAATAGGTGTTACTACCAGCTATAACCGAGCTATAAATTTTTGAATAATTTATTTTACAGTGGAGAAAAATAATGGTTGTAGGTGTACAAAAGCGTGCTGTAGGCGTATTTTCAAATCGTCGAGATGTTGAACATGCACTACACGAATTAAAAAATGCCGGCTTTGATATGAACAGAGTATCTGTTATTACGCAAGATGGAGAGCGTGATGATATTGCTGGCGCCGAAGTACGCGATCGCATTGGTGATAAATCCGATGAAGGTGCGGCGGTGGGAGCAGTTTCCGGTGGTGCTTTGGGGGGATTAACAGGCTTATTAGTTGGTCTTGGTACTTTAGCAATTCCAGGAATCGGGCCAGTTATGTTAGCTGGAGCAGCAGCAACCGCTTTGGCCACTACTCTTGCTGGAGCAGGTATCGGTGCAGTAGCCGGTAGTTTGCTAGGTGCATTGATTGGTTTAGGAATTCCGGAAGAACGAGCTAGAGTATACGACGAACGCGTCAGACGAGGACAATATTTAGTTATCCTTGATGGTACGGATGCAGAAATTGCCAGAGCAGAAGCAATTTTACGTCAGCGTGGTATCGAAGAGTTAGGCATTTACGACCACCCAGATAGCACATATCCGACAACAGGGGTTGCTAATAGAGATGTAGTTGCCGGCAAATATGCAGTAGGATACTTTTCTCATCGTCAAGATGCCGAAGGTGCAATTAATGATTTGCGAAATGCGGGTTTCCCTTTAAATCAAATTTCTTTAATTTATAAAGACTCTTTAGGACGAGAATCTTTTGCAGGGGTTCATGTGAGCGATCGCTGGGACTCAACACGTTGGGTTCTACCACATGACCGGACTAATTTCTATAACGAACGCATCAATCAAGGGGACTATATTATCCTTGTAGGTGGTACGGAAGCTGAAATTCAACGTGCGGCTACTATTATCAGTGGGCATGGAATCCAACAGTGGCAAATTTATGATGCAACTGCATATACCCCTACAACTACATCTGAAGCTACATCAGTGCAAGCAGCCAAACGCGCGATCGGTGTATTTTCTCATCGTCGAGATGCAGAAGCAGCACTTACAGAATTGCGAGATGCAGGTTTCCCGATGAGTAGAGTCTCAGTGATTGCCAAAGATGCAGATGAACGGGGGATTGCTGGAGTAGATAATAGAAATATCGGTGCAGGCAACAAAGCAGACGAGGGTGCCAAAGCTGGTGCGGCTACAGGCGGCGTCGTCGGCGGCTTGACAGGTTTATTAGTTGGTCTTGGTAGTTTAGCAATTCCAGGAATTGGTCCGGTAATCGCAGGTGGCGCAGCAGCTACCGCCATAGCAACAACACTGGCTGGTGGTGCTATTGGTGCAGCAGCCGGGGGTATTGTTGGCGGACTAGTTGGTTTGGGAATTCCTGAGCATAGAGCTAGAGTTTATAGCGATCGCTTCCAAAGAGGGGATTATTTATTAATTGTTGATGGTACTGAAGCTGAAATCCGCCAAGCTGAGGCTATTCTCAAACGTCGGGGTATTGAAGAATTCGACACGTACGACGCTAGGGATCTAGGCGAAGCTCGCCCAGGTTTTGAGCGAGGAACCTATGACAACACAGAAGTTTTTGAGCGCGATCGGATCAACTACGCAACAGTTGACAGAGACGAGCCTGCTGTGATTATTGTTGACAATCGCGATCAAACAATTTAAATTCAGAATTCAGAATTTAAAATTTAAAATTTTAAATCCTGTGAATCTACAGAGGGGATTAATCGAATCTCTACTCTAAATTCTCAACCGCAGTTCCTCATGGGGAACCACTCCACTGTGTGGCGGTTCCCTCGTTGTCTGCAAAAGGTCTTCCTCCTGGGTAGGAAGTGGTGTGGAAATTCTTAAGACTGCACTACCTCCTCCTGAACTCTTTGCTCCTCACTTGTGCCGTGAATTTCAACAAATTTCACTTTTTGACTCAGAATCAAACATATGCAAAAGCTAACTCCCTTCGTAATTAGTTGCCTTTTAGTTTTTGGTGTTGCTGCTTGTGATAACGCTTCTAAAACAAGTGAATCTGCACCCGGTAATCCCAATCAAGCTCCACAAACACCTACTGCACAAACAACAGAAGCTTCTCAAAAAGACGCACAAAGTGAACTCCGCAGAAAACAACTAAATCAGGATATTCGCGCCCGCGAACAGCGCAATAACGCTACTGGTGGCGATGCAGATAGAGCTAAAGGTGACCTAGCAAGTGAAGTTCGCTCTAAGTTGGAAGCTAATATACCCAATGGTCAACTAACGGTTGATGCAGCTAAAGACGGAACTGTAACTGTAGGAGGAACCGTAAACAATAAAGAACAACTTGCTAAAATTGAACCTTTGTCCAAGCAAATTAAAGGCGTTAAAAATGTAGTTGTGAAAGCTGTAGTTGCCCCGCCAAAAAAATGAGTCAGCTAACAACAATCTAAATTAGTGAGTAGGCAGCTATTAAGAAGAATTACAGCAGACTTGAATTTGGCTAATTCAACAAACTAAACTAAGTCTAGTAGTGATTCTGCTGTAAATGCTCCTACTCAGTCTTAGTAATTAACCATAGAAGCATACGACTTGATTGTATTAAAAATTTTAAATTCTTAAGTAATAGATAAATGATTGAAAGTTTATTGCTTGTCTGAAAAAGCCAGTTTAAAAATCGAGTACTCTGTCATAGCAGAAATAGAGCAATTATTTAAAATCTCTAAGAAAGCTATAATAATACTTTGAAATTTAAATTTTTTCCTTGCACTCCTAGAAGTGCTATGCTTAACTAGAGAGGAAAAATTCTTGATACTTAACAAGTTGAATAATTATATTTATTGATGCTCAGACAGTTATAAAAACTCTTGCAATTGCTAAAAACTAAAACTATGGAATCCCAACAACAGCAAATTGAATCTATCAATCCCTCTTCATTAGAAGCTAAGCTAGCACTTGAAGGGACAAACACTACAAACTTGCCAAAGCTACCACCAGCACCGGAATCTCAGTGGCAAAAAATTAGCAGACAAGTTTCTGAATTTTTTGAGCAGTTGCCGGAATACTTAAGCAGCTTTTTTAAAGACTACAAGCAGCCTCTAATAACAGTTGGTTTAATTTTGACAGCGCTCGTCACAGTCAAGGTAACACTAGCAGTTCTAGATGCTATCCATCATACTCCACTGCTTTCAACAATTTTTGAGTTAATTGGAATTGCTTATACCACCTGGTTTATTTTCCGTTATCTGCTTAGGGTTTCAAATCGGCAAGAATTAGTCCAGGAGATTCGATTACTAAAAAACCAAATTGTTGGTGAATAAATTTCTAAATTATTAAGTTAGTCTGCTCTCAGACTCCCACACCCTGCAATCCCATCCCTTTCAAAAAGTAGGATTGCAGGGTGTAGGCTGTATTGAGGAACAAAGAATAATCACTTCCATATCAGAAAAACTCCAAGCCAAACAGTAAAAGCTAGAAGGAATAATCTATTGTTTGAACTACCGCAACCAGAGGAAGCGATACCATATTGGTATTTGGCTTCTGGTTTCTTTATTTGAGTAGATAAACAGCGATAATGTACTCAAATTATCACCAAGTTGTTTCATGCTGCCAGTTATTAAAACCATTCCTTTACGTCAAATGGCTTCGGGCGATCGGTTTTTTCTCCAAGTTTACAAATTCATCGGCGCTCAACCTGGTAAAAAGGTTTACATTCAATCTAATTTGCACGGTGCAGAAATTGCTGGTAATGCCGTTATTCACCAGCTAATCGAATTTTTATCAACAATAAATGATACAAATTTAATTGGAGAAATTTGGCTTGTTCCTGTTTGTAATCCAATGGGTACAAATGAACGCGCTCAGCATTTTTCTCCTGGGCGTTACTGCGTTTATGAAGCTAAAGACTGGAATCGCATATTTTGGGATTATGAAAAAGAAGCTGATGATTTATTAGCTTTTACTGAATCTCGACTTCATCTTGATATAGAGGCCGTTCGACAAAGTTATTTAACTATAATTAAGCAACAATTCGCCAAAATTTTATTAAAAATTAATTCTCCTAGTGCTGTACCCTACACTGAGCTTTTTAGCTACAAACTACAAAATCTCAGTTTAGATGCAGACTATTTAATTGATTTACATAGTTCTACCAATCAAGCTTTAGACTACGTTTATTACTTCCGAAATCGAGAAGAAAGTGCGAAATACTTCCTGCTTGATTTTGGAATCTTACTTGATAAATATGATGGTGATGCTTTTGATGAAGCATTTATCAAACCTTGGTTAGCACTGGAAGCTTGTTTTCAAGAGCTTGGTAGAGAAATCAAGTTTGATATCGAGGCTTGGACTTTAGAATTGGGAGCGGGAATGCAAATGAACCCTGATTCAGTTGCCAAAGGTGTGCGGGGTATAAAAAACTATTTAGCCCAAAAAGGTGTACTACAATTTCGTAATTTATCTGATACAAAAAACCATGAAATGAATTTTGTATGCAGCCGCAACCGAAAAAAATATTATGCGATCGCTGGTGGTATGATTCAACAAAGAATCGAATTAGGTAGCACTGTCAAAGCTGGAGAAAAATTGTATCAAATTCTCAGTTTTAATAAAGAAAGTCAGTTACCTACTGTAATTGATGTCTGCGCTCAAGAAGATGGATTAGTTTATGATGTTGCAACTAATCAAGCTGTGAATGAAGGTGAATTTGTATTGGGAGTTATTAGTTAGAATTATGTAATTTATTGGACTTGGAAACTTAATTAAAAATACTTAGATAAAAACCAGATAATTATTCCAGTTCCCAGTAGACAAATAATTCCCGATAAGCCAGCTAGAGGTTTTTTATTCTTACCTGTGAACCAGTCAGAGACTTTACCAGTGTAAGTAATTAGTTCTGCTGTGTCTATAGTAGCGATCGCCCATACCCATCCCGCATGTAGTCCCCAAGCTAAACCCAAATTACCGCGATCGGCAAGCCGTGCCAACACCAGCACCATTCCCATCAGCCACAATCCAGGGAGTTGAGGTACAGTTTCGCGTTGCTCCCAAACGAGGTGTAATAAAGCAAAAATCAAGCTAGAAATTATTGCTGCTAACCAAACCGGATAATCCTGAGCTAATTCAGTCAATAAAAAACCACGAAAAATTAACTCTTCTATCCCACCAACTAATAACGCTATCAAGAAAATTGGTAGCAGGATAGGTAGTAATAACTTAATATTCGTATTTTGAAAAGAACACCAACCTAATCCAAATTCCCCACTAAATACAATAGCTAGGTTTAGCACTCCCAAGCCGAAACCTAGTGCTAAAGAATTTATAATTGAAAGACTGCCAACAAAGCCGTAATCTAACAAAGACCTATTCACCAACCAACTAACTCCCCAGATAATCGGGGGAGCTAACAGGTAAAGTGACACTAACAATGGCATCTTTTGCTCTGGCTGCAAAAATTTTGTCGGTTGCCAATCGAGCAATATTCCTAATATTGTTACCACTGGTAACCAACACCCTACCCAGCTAATTAGGAATGCGATCGCTACAACTAGTGCAGGTGCATCTTCCATAAATGCCAGTAAAGCATTGACTGAAAGTTCAAAAAAATTTATCAACACAAACAAAAAAATACGATAGACTTCTTGCACTATAGATTTGCTGCTGATTAGTCAAGACTCTACTAAATTTACTGACTTCGGCAAGGGGTCTAATCGTATTTTTTTCCTCGACAAAATTCTTTCAATACAGCTACGAATTGCTGTCAGGGTAAGGATAAGCTATCAAGTATTCACCTGAAACTCATCCCTCCCATCAGCTTTCTTTACTCTTCCTCGTCCAAATCTTCGTCCGATTCGTCATCAGAGTCTAAATCTTGTGAGGTTAGTTTTTTATCGCTTTCACCAAGTTGAATCAGATGAATATGTTTGTATCCCAACCTAATTTCAAACTCATCTCCAGGCTTTAAGCTCATTGCTTTGGTATATGTAGCACCAATTACAATTTGACCATTTTGATGCACACTAACGCGATACGTCGGTTCACGACCACGACCATCTTTTGGTGCTTCAGGACTTAAAGGAATTCCTCTAGCTGATAGCAAAGCGTCATAAAAATCAGTGAGATTGACGCGAACCTGGTTATTCTTAGTAACAGTGTAATAGCCGCACTGCTTAGCTCTTTCTCGGCGTGGTAAAGTGGAAAGTTCTTTTACTTTAGCAAGTAACGCTTTTCCGGTTAATGGCGCGGTTGCAGTTTCAGTCATTATGCTCAATTTTTCCTTACTCTCTCCAAACTGATAAACGATGTAGTTTCATGCCAGTATTCGGTTTTTTAGCATTTGCATAAAGCTACTTAGGACACTAGCGTGATGCATGAATTCCTGCTGAACAAAGCCAAAAGCACTTCTATTATGGTTGTTTACAACCTATTAGAGGTCAGAGTTACCAAAGAGATTAATTTTGGTGATTTTACGTACTTTTAACCATTATTTGCCATCATAAAGCAAAGTATTTTCTCTTTTGGCGCTAGTGTAGCGGTGTAATTTTCAGCCACCTTTACAAATTGGCTAGGTTCTACTACAAATAAGTGGTAGATCCAATAAATTGCAGGTTTTTCACTTTCAGTGGTTGCCCTGATTGCCAATGAGCAACTAGAGTTTTCTCCACTCATCCTCAAAAGCCGAGGACAGCATAGTATTTTAATAGAGTCCTATGGGTTTACACCCTTTTGTCCTGCGAGTAGAGACGTGAATTTTCTTATCTCTACATTACGAATCAACAAAGCAGTAGTAGCCGCGCTGATACAGCTATTGATTCTGGTTTTGTGAGTTCGTAATTTTATATTAAATACTAGCATGGACTAATAATAGCAAAATAGTTGTTTAATTTTGAATTAAACTTACTGGTAAATTTTTATTTAAATCACTGGACTTCAGTCAGAAAAAAGCAGTCAGGATTTTTCTAACCCTTGATTGCAAGCGTGAGTATTGCCCGATGGCTTTTAGAAAAATTTATCTAATTTAGACAAGCAGTTTTGACCAATCAGTGAAATCTAAGATTTTTTCATTCACAGGAGGCAAAAAGCAAAAAGTCACGTCTGTCCAGGTTTCACGGTGCAAAAACTTTTATTTGAAAGTGAT
The DNA here is from genome assembly GCA_029379225.1 of Nostoc sp. S4. GTDB lineage: Bacteria > Cyanobacteriota > Cyanobacteriia > Cyanobacteriales > Nostocaceae > Nostoc. Next base: position 61,567 of record JAQYWR010000005.1, read on the forward strand.
GAGATTTTTTTTAGGTTTATTACCGTCAAGTAAAAAGTGGTTAGAGGATTCTACACGTCTGTCTATGGGAAGAATAAATCTCTTAACATAGGCCTAGTGCTTAATTTTCGCCAGCATCTATTGAGGTGAGCTTTCACACTTATATATAATTAAAATATTCTACCTTCGTTACTGCTTAAGGGATTTTGAGAGCCAGTCGCTCTAATAGAAGTTGACATAGATTTAATTTAGATCCGATCGCTATGTAGGAGATGAACGTAAGTCACTCCCAAGCAAACCGCCTTTGGTTGACACTTCTCAACAGGTAAATTCAATTTCTAGCTGCGATGTTAATAGTGTTTTAGCTCATAAATTGAGGCAAATCTGCTATACAGCAGTGCTACAAGTCAAACTTTAATAGTTATCCTTAAACTAGAATCAGTCGCTCTTTTATCGTCAGCTTATTAACATCAGACTTAGAATTAAGAGCAAAAAGAATGTGGCTCACGAGTGACGACTAGCGCCTTTGAGTGATAATTTTCAAGACTGGTGAAGCAATTTTAAAATTTTGGTTAAAAGCAATGGAAGTTATTTTTAAGGTGATTCGACAGCAACAAAATTCCTCTCCTGTTGTGCAAACCTATATTGTGGAGGCTCAACCAGGTAATACAATCTTGGATTGCCTCAATCATATTAAGTGGGAGCAAGATGGAACTTTGGCATTTCGTAAAAATTGCCGCAATACCATTTGTGGTAGCTGTGCTATGCGAATTAATGGGCGTTCAGCTTTAGCTTGTAAGGAAAATGTTGGCAGCGAACTTGCTAGATTACAACAAATACCATCATCCGAAAGTAAAGTAAATGCCATTGGTGAAATCACCATTGCTCCTCTGGGGAATATGCCCGTGATTAAAGATTTGGTTGTAGATATGAGTAGTTTCTGGAACAATCTAGAAGCAGTTGCTCCTTATGTAAGTACGGCAGCTCGACAAGTACCAGAAAGAGAATTTTTGCAAACACCACAAGAGCGATCGCGCCTCGATAAAACTGGCAACTGTATTATGTGCGGTGCTTGTTACTCTGAGTGCAATGCTCGTGAAGTTAATTCAGATTTTGTTGGCCCTCATGCCCTTGCCAAAGCTTACCGCATGGTAGCAGACTCACGAGATAGCGACACCGAAAATCGCTTAGCAAGTTACAACGAAGGTACTAAAGGTGTTTGGGGTTGTACGCGTTGTTTGTACTGCGATAGTGTTTGTCCAATGGAAGTTGCACCGCTAGAACAAATCACCAAAATTAAACAAGAAATTCTCAGCGAAAAACAAGCCAGTGACACTCGCTCAATTCGCCACCGCAAAGTATTAATCGATTTAGTCAAACAAGGTGGTTGGATCGATGAACGTCAATTTGGTTTACAAGTAGTCGGCAATTATTTTTGTGACCTCAAAGGACTACTCAGCCTTGCACCCTTAGGATTGCGGATGCTATCTCGAGGAAAATTCCCCTTATCGTTTGAAGCTTCCGAGGGGACACAACAAGTGCGATCGCTTATTGAATCTGTGCAACAACAAGAGGGAGTGGGGACTGGGGACTAGGGATTGGAGATTGGGTACTAGGTATTGAAATTAAAAAATTCTTTCTCAGTCCCCAGTCAACAGTTAACAGTCCCCATCTCTAACGCGGTTCCTGGGGTATATTTAACGGTTGTCCATAACGGTCATATACTAAAATATCCCACTGCCCGTTATTACTCGACTCAAAAGCAATCCGATTGCCATCAGCGCTAATTGTCGGGTTGCGGACTTCTGCTTGCAAGTTAGAAGTCAAATTCCGTGATTGACGTGTTTCTCGGTCGTAGAGAAAAATAGCCGATCGCCCTTGGCGACTACCTGCAAACACAATAAAGCGACCATCTTGGGAAACGCTAGGATGATTGGCGATCGTATCAAAAGAATTTAAGCCTGGTAAATCAACTAAATCACGAGTTAGCGTATCAAACATATAAACATCTTGGCTACCCCGGCGGTCGGTAACAAAAACAATATATCTCCCAGAGATTTGGGGATCTAATTCCGAAGCCAAACTATTAAGACTGCGCCCCCCTGGATCGAACGGATAACTTAAAATCCGAGGGTAACCAAAACACCCAGTTAATAAACTTAAGCATATAAATACAGGTATAAAAAAAATACGTTTCATAATAATTGTCATTAGTCATTTGTCAAGAGTTTTATAACTCCTAACTCCCCACTCCCCATCCCCTACTGAGACGATCCTACAGTTGCACCATTGGGAATATCTAACTCTACATTCGGTCCCCGGTCTAGGACTTCAATATCCCACTGACCGCGGCTAGCGCTTTCAAAGACAACATAACGTCCATCTGGGCTGATATTGGGTTTTCTCACCCAACCACGATAGATTGGGGTGAGGATTTGCGACTGTTGAGTGGCGCGATCGTAAAGTGCTGCTACTGGTCTACCTTGGTCGCTAGTAATATAAGCAATGTAACGTCCGGTATAACTTAGACTAGGACTTTCAGCAATGGTTTCCTGTCGGTTTATGCCTGGTATGGGAATAAATAGTTGTCTCTCCAAATCGTACACTAGTAGCTGCTGATTACCATTACGATTAGATACAAACGCTAAAAAGTGCCCATTTCCACTCAAAGCAGGTTGCTCCTCCGTGTAGCGACTGTTGAGGGAAGTAGGCCCAATAAGAATATCGTTAGAACCACAAGATACAAGCAAACTTGTAAAACCAAAAACCAGGCTCCAATGAATTGGTCTTTGGAGCCAGAATCTAGGCGTAAATTTTTTCACCTCAAGTGTTTTTTGTTGCCTCCAAATCTATCTCCACACCAGCTATTTTAAACATCCTCATCAAAATCCGTTGAATTATCTGGCCCTTCACTTGGCTTTTCAATTGGATTGTATGGTACATACTCAGTTGGAATTGCGTCATCATCTTCGCGAGGTCTTCGAGAAGCCGAGTCAGTGGGTGGACGACGCCTTCTTGGTCTGGCAGTAACATCATCTTCGCGGCTTTCTGGTCGCGCAGGCCCGTTACTGGTGCGGCGAGACGGTTTTCTCAATTCTCCACCCGAACTGTCCCAATCATCAACTTCCCTGGATGAAGAACCCCAATTTTCGTCTTCAAAACTTTCAGAAGGACGACTCACTGGACGCCCCGAACTACGTCGTCGCGTTCTATCTGCTGGATTCTGCCTTTCATTATTATTGCTGTTACGGCGTTCTGAACGACGGGGGGGTTGATCCTCGTAGTAGTCATCACGAGTTGAAATCTCATCCCTGCTACCGCGAATCCGGGGACGCACGGGGCGTTCTTCCTCGTCTTCATAAGGGAGTGGCTCTAAGTCTAGATCCATCTCAGCTTGATACTTTTTGCGATTGCGGTTGTAGGAATAATTTCCGCTTACCTCTCGCTCATCATCCACAATCGGAGTGTTACGCTTAGCTTGCTGGGTAGCTATACTCCGCAGACGAATACTTTCAACGGCAAAAAACACAGTTGTGCCGACTAAAAGTAATTGACCAAATTGTAGAATCGGGTCTAGTCGCCATCCTTGGAAGATGAGAATGAAGCCGCACAGCAAACCCACTGCTGCAAAAAAGATATCTTGATCTCGTGACAGTTCCGGGCGTACAGTGCGGAGAAAATACAGTGCTGCCCCAGCCACAGCCAAGAAAATTCCTAGAATACTGGCTGAGTTCGCCCCAAAATTTACCTGAGCCAGAACACTGGCTGAGTTCAGCCCAAAATTTATCATTGCTGTTTTCCCAATATCAAATCTATGTTAGCGAGTCACAATTAAAATCACTACTCTAATTAGTCATCATATTATTGAAGCTTCAAAGCCTCTAACAAAGAAGCTCTGAAGCTGTTAGCCGAAAAAGAAAAAACATGTTTTTCTCAGCTACAAATGCCCGCGCGCCAAAAACTGCTGCTTTTGGTGCAATTATTTAAGTAGATAGCTGAGAAACAATCGCTTAGAAGAGTCGAATAGACTCTTCTAAGCATTATGAGCGCTGAATTTTATCTTTTTGGCTAATGAAAATCAGAGCTCCTGTTACAGGAATCACAACAATTACAGCACCCCAAAACAGACTCCAAAGAAAATTTGCTAAAGCAGGCGTCATACTTCTCAACCTTTTTTTACACACTTCATCCTAATTTTAATGGTGTAGTACTTTCTTGAGAAGCCTCTAGTCGGGAACTGCAAAACTTGATAATTGCTCTTTCTCAAGTGCTGCTTAGTAAATTCAGTGCCCAGTTCCTCTCTATTGAAATAAAATTGTAATGAGAGTGCTTTACAAAGCTTCAAATTTTTTAGCGATCGCCCAAGTGTTTTATTTATTTACAGATAGCTGCTTAAACCGATGACTGGTGTTGACCTGACTGCTTGGATTCTTGGCCCAGTGTTAGGGCTGATGACATTTTTATTTATATTTCGCATTATTCTCACTTGGTATCCCCAAGTAGATCTGAATCGTTTACCCTTTAATTTAATAGCTTGGCCTACTGAACCATTTTTAATTCCTTTACGAAAACTCGTCCCGCCCATCGGCGGCGTAGACATTACCCCCATCATTTGGGTTGGTATTTTTAGCCTGGTACGAGAAATTCTCTTAGGCCAGCAAGGATTACTTACCATGCTGGCTCATGTGAGTTAGATGTAGGGCAAACAGGGAGTGTAGGAGGTGTTGGAGGTATGGGAGGATGGGGAAGAAATCTTGCCCCCCTCTCTCCTTACACTCCCCACACTTCCCACACTCCCCATCTTCCCACTTCCCTACCCGTTCATCTCTTGCACAAAATTTGTATAGATATTACCCTGCAAAAACTGTGGAGTTTCCATAATTTTTTGGTGAAATCCGATAGTGGTCGGTAATCCCGTAATTGCACATTCCCGTAGTGCGCGTTTCATGCGGTTAATAGCAGTAGGGCGATCCGCTCCCCAAACAATTAACTTGCCAATTAAGGAATCGTAATAAGGGGGAATTTGGTAATCTGTGTAAACGTGGGAATCAATGCGAACACCCGGGCCTCCAGGGGGAAGATAGCCGCTGATCCGTCCGGGAGATGGGCGGAAATCGCGATCGGGATCTTCAGCGTTAATCCGGCATTCAATCGCATGACCCCGTAAAACTACCTGGTCTTGGGTAAGCTTGAGTCTTTCCCCTTGGGCAATCTGGATTTGTTCGACAACCAAGTCTACTCCAGTAATCATCTCTGTTACAGGATGTTCCACTTGAATCCGGGTATTCATTTCCATAAAGTAGAATTTACCGGATCTATCCAAGAGAAACTCAATAGTTCCTGCCCCAGTGTAGTTGATGAATTGGGCAGCTTTGACAGCAGCTTGTCCCATTTTCTCGCGCAGGTCTGAGTCAAGAGCGGGACTGGGAGCTTCTTCTAGAAGCTTTTGGTTTCGGCGCTGAATTGAGCAATCTCGTTCGCCTAAGTGAATAACATTACCGTAGTTATCTGCCAAAACTTGAAATTCAATGTGCCGAGGACGTTCAATAAATTTTTCTATGTAAACGCCAGAATTACCAAAAGCTGCTCCTGCTTCCCCTTGGGCTGCGAGGAAAAGTTTGACAAATTCGTCTTCAGAACGCACCAAGCGCATACCTCGTCCACCACCACCTGCTGTGGCTTTAATCATCACTGGATAGCCGATATCTTTAGCGAATTGTAATCCTTCTTGCTCGGATTCTACCAACCCATTACTACCTGGTACTGTCGGAACTCCAGCTTTTTGCATGGTTTCTTTGGCAGTGGATTTATCCCCCATCAACCTGATAGCTTCTGGAGTTGGTCCAATAAAGGCAATATCATGGGCAGCACAGATTTCTGCAAATTTAGCATTTTCTGCCAAAAACCCATAACCTGGATGAATGGCAGTCGCATTACGAGTCAATGCAGCAGCAATGATATTGGGAATATTCAAGTAACTTTTGCTGCTAGCAGGTTCGCCAATGCAAACTGCTTCATCAGCAAGTTGAACGTGGAGAGCATTACGGTCAACACTGGAGTGAACCGCAACTGTCGCAATTCCCATTTCTTCACAGGCGCGGAGAATGCGAAGCGCGATTTCTCCCCGATTGGCAATTAATATTTTGTCAAACTTCATTTTGGAGTTTCGATATTAGTACCAGTAGATTGACATTTTCTCCCATCTGATTTGTAACAACGCTTTGGCGTTATTTCAAATTATGACAGGAGATTCCCAACCTTCATCTTCACCAAAGTCAAGAATTGGGCTTGCTGCCTCTACGGGTCTTAACTAGATTAACAACATTACTGTTGCCAATCTTGCTAGTATCCCGAATTGCTTTTCTACTCAAAAGGTATGCCGTTTGAGCGACAGCTTTTGTGCTTGACCGTGCTTCTTACAGTAGCTTTACCCTTTTTAATATCACTTGTGCATCTGCGACATTTCTGTCAGTCTGATACCGCCTTGAGGAAATTTATCAAACCTTTTACTGAAATTTTTCCGAACTGGAACTGAGAACTCACCTTACTATAATTATTTTCTTATGCTATAGTCTATGCTTAGACAACCTACGCGGATGTGGCGGAATTGGTATACGCGCACGCTTGAGGTGCGTGTGGCTTTGCCTTGCGAGTTCGAGTCTCGCCATCCGCATTTTTTGTTTATTTAATCAAGGGTCAACAGTCAAAGGGCAGAACGCCTGAGATGGTTGACCCTTAAATCTAGCTAGAGGGTCATTAGTCATCAGTCATTGGTTGAAGGACAAAGCACAAAATATCTTGCCAGATTAGAGGCTTCGCGGCTTGTCTAGGCATCAAAAATTTGTAACAGAGGACAAATGACCAATGACTAATGACTCTACAGTTTTTTATGCTTTTATAGAGATAGGTGAAGTTTTGTAAAAAACATTGACTATTACTTTTACGCCAACGAACAACTTAACACTGCCACCGGCTTGGCATCGCCTGACTCCAATTTGGCAAGGAGGAGAGGAAGTAATTCAACGAAGTTTGCCTCACACTCAGCTTGCGCCAGCTTGGCAATTACTACTTCTAGGGGACGGTTCGCCAACACGTCACTTAGAATTGCTCACAGGTGAGCCAACAGAGGTGGATGTCATTGATATGTCATTAATTGGCATGGACTTGGATCGTGCCCCAGACTTAATAGAAGCTGTACCAGGACCGCGACTACGGCGACAAGTGTGGCTGCGTACCGCTTCCGGTCAGCGATTAGCGTATGCCACTTCGTGGTGGGAAGCCAGCCATGTAGATGAGTATTTGCAAAATCGCTCATTACCAATTTGGGCAAGTTTAGCTCGTCTCCGCACAGAGTTGTATAGAGATGTGCGAGGAATTTATTATGGTTATTCTTCGGCGCTACAGTCGGGTTTTAATATAACCGGGCCTTTTTGGGGTCGCCACTACTTGTTTTGGCATCATGGACAGCCACTTACCTTGATTTATGAAGTTTTTTCGCCTTATTTAACTAAATATTTAGGCCCTATGCAGCTGAGTGCTGTGAATGCTCAGGCGAATATTCAAGTCAGGACTGAGGCATAGTCACGAAAAAGCAAGGATTTGGGTAGGTATAGCAGAAATGCAAAATTTTGTGTCTCTACTAAATATTACTAATTAAAAGATTATTTAACTAGAAAAGCCAAATTAAATCTTAATTATTTAATTTTTGATGAAAAAATAGCAGTTGCTTGTCAGCAAAAATAACAACTGTTTTGGCTCAAAATGATACAAATTATTAAAGGCTATAATTCAACAACATATCTGGGTTACTAAGTAGGTAAACATACCCAATCCTAGATCCGGAATTATTCTAGGTTATATAGAGTCAACACAATATATACCACTTCTGTAAATATAAGGTAGTGTAGACTAATGACTTGCAGCTTTGTCAACTTAGTTATATCCTCAAAGTGCTTGAAATAACGGATTGAAGCATCGAAGACTTTTTTTGTAGGCATCTGTTCAAAGGAAGTGTCCTGCGAAATTCAACAAAGCGTGCTAAAAAAGGTAACTAACCACTAAAACACCGCTTTTGAAACAGTAGAAAAATTAATTACGGCATTATCATCAATGTCTAGGGTGGAGAAATTTATCCACTTAGCTGCCCTAAAGAAGAAACTTTTTGGTTGGCTGAACCAATCAAGCAAGTAATGAGTTTGCAAGTATGAGGTATTAGGTTTCAATGGCACCGCCTCTTGTGTCTGTTCCTATGAAGAAAAATAAGAAGCCGTCTTTGGTGCTGGCATTATCATCTGCTGGGTTATTAATTGGTGCAGCAAGTGCAGCATATTGGTTGTTCGCCCAAAGACAACCATCTTGGAATGATTTGCTAGTAGGTGCAAATATTATTCCTAGTGATGCTCTGTTTGCGGTTTCCTTAACAACAGATCCTCAGCAATGGCAGAAATTACGGGAGTTTGGGACAAAACAAACCCAAGCAGAACTAGACAAAAATTTAATACAATTGCGCGATCGCTTTCTAACTAATAATGGTTATGACTTCCAGAAAGATATTGCTCCTTGGGTAGGCAATGACGTTACAATCGCAATTCTGCCGTCAAAAACAGTAAGCAAATCTGCACCCAAACCAGTTACCACCAATGAAGATGTTGCTGGCGACCAGCAATCGATGGTAATGGTATTGCCAGTAAAAAATCCAGAAATAGCTAAAAGCATTTTTGCACAACCTAAAACCCTTAAACAAGGTAAATGGATTGACCGCACTTATGAAGGAATCGCCATTAAACAAAATCAAGGACAACCAGGGGAAAACTTTTCAGCAGCATTGCTAGATACGCGTTTCTTAGTGATAACTGATAGTCCCAAAGCTACAGAACAAGCGATTGATGCCTACAAAAGTCAAACATCCCTAGCCACAGCAGCGGGCTTTGCAGAAAATTTTCCGAAAATTGCCAATAATCAACCCTTCGCCCAGTTTTATGTAAATGTACCAACAGCAGCAAAAATAGCTGCTGCTTCTCCAAACCATCCTTTACCTGCTCAAGTTTTATCTCAACTGCAAAATAATCAAGGTTTAGCAGCAACAATGACCTTAGAGCCAACAGGAATCCGCTTAAAAGGCGTTTCTTGGCTCAATCCTAATAGTCAACGTGTGCTAGCAGTAGAAAACAAAGCTGGAAACATGCAAAGCCGCTTACCAGCAGAAACCTTAATGATGCTCTCTGGCAGTAACTTACAGCGGTTATGGGGAGAATATGTTTTAACATCTCAGGGAAATCCACTCTCACCAATCGCCCCAGAACAACTGCGAGGTGCTGTAAAATCTATTACCGATTTGGATTTAGATAAAGATTTGCTCACTTGGATGAAAGGCGAGTTTTCATTATCAGTGATTCCCAATACGCCAAAAGAAGGTTCACCAGATAATTTTCGTGCGGGTTTGCTGTTCATGATAGAGACAAGCAATCGCAAATCGGCTGAAGCATCCATTAGTCAGATTGATGAAGTGATGAAAAATCAATATCAGTTCCAAGTCCAACCAGGAAAAATTGCAACTCAACCCGTTGTTAACTGGGTATCACCTTATGGCACTTTAACTGCCACCCACGGCTGGTTAGATGGAGATGTTGCTTTCTTTGCAGTGGGCGCTCCGATCGCCGATAAAATTGTTTCCAAACCTACTAACACACTAGCTAATACTCTTTCGTTCCAGCAAACAGTTCCTACAGAACCGAATCCCACAAATGGTCAATTTTTTCTAGATGTGGAACGAACTGTCAAAAATTTTCCCTTACCAACTCTGATCCCCAATCAACAAACTTTGTTAAATGCAACCCGCTCAATTGGCATGACATCGGCTGTCAGCGACAGTCGTAGTAACCTTTACGACATTTTTATATCACTTAAAAAAGTGAGTAGATAGGGGAGTATGGAAGGTGTGGTTCGACTACCGCGTAGTCGAAACTTACCAACCAAAAGATGAGGGAGAATAATATTATGATTTGGTTGAAGATTTATCATGCGTGAACAGCGGACACTCTGACGCAAAGAGATTTTAATCATGAGTAATTATCCGAACTTGATATAGATGACTCCTCACCGGAGCAACCCAAATGTCTCCGGCGTGGCTCAACAGGAGCCAGTACGTTGTGTATTTTCCAACAGTTGTACCGCTAACGCAAAACCCGTAGGGTAGCAACTGGCTCTCAACAGTCAACACTCAATACTCCCCATTCCCCATTTCCCTTTAAGCGGATAGGATCGGAACAGTCAAAATCGATATTTTTAAGAATCCACACGAGAGGAGAATTTATGAATCTGGTTGTACTCCAGAACTGGCTGGACAATGCTTCCTTTGCGGTATTATTCCTAACAATGCTGGTGTATTGGGGAGGAGCAGCTTTTCCAAATCTGCCTTATCTAGCTGCTTTCGGGACTGCTGGCATGGCGATCGCTAATTTGTGTATAGCTACACTATTAGGGGCACGATGGATAGAAGCCGGTTATTTTCCTTTAAGCAATTTGTATGAATCTTTATTTTTCTTAACTTGGGGAATTACTACAGTTCATCTAATTGCTGAAAATAGTAGCCGTAGCCGCTTAGTAGGAGTTGCTACAGCTCCAGTAGCAATGGCGATCGTTGCTTTTGCTACCCTGACACTACCATCGCAAATGCAAATGTCGGAACCCCTAGTACCTGCTTTAAAGTCAAATTGGCTGATGATGCATGTCAGCGTCATGATGTTGAGTTATGCTGCTTTAATGGTAGGTTCGCTATTAGCGATCGCTTTTCTAATTGTGACTCGCGGTCAAAATATCCAACTACAAGGCAGTTCTGTCGGTAATGGTGGCTATCGCAGCAATGGCTACCGCTTGCACAAAGCAACTGAACTTATTTCTGAATCACCAGCACCCCCTGTAGAAAATAATGGTTTTGCTCGTTTTGAAAGTAGTAGCAACGGTAATGGTAACGGTAATACCGCTGTTTTAGGTTTAGTCACAACAACCCCAACCGCAAATCCCAAATCTCAAATCGAAAATTTACAACCCCTTTCACCCCAACGCCTTAGCCTTGCCGAAACCCTCGACAACATTAGCTATCGCATCATCGGATTGGGATTTCCCCTGCTGACAATTGGCATTATTGCTGGTGGCGTTTGGGCTAACGAAGCTTGGGGTTCCTATTGGAGTTGGGACCCCAAAGAAACTTGGGCGTTAATTACCTGGCTAGTGTTCGCAGCCTATCTCCATGCCAGAATTACTCGCGGTTGGCAAGGTCATCGTCCCGCAATTTTAGCTGCCACTGGGTTTGTTGTTGTTTGGGTTTGCTATCTCGGTGTAAATCTTTTGGGTAAAGGTTTGCATTCTTATGGTTGGTTCTTCTAAAAACCTCACTAAAATAGTGCTAAGTGTTAAGTATTTTTATTTATCACTTAGTACTCTATAACTCATAACTTATTACAACCAATAAATCTATAAAATCATTATTTTATTTCGGATGAACTGCTAAATCTATGGAAAGTATAGATTTAGTTACAGGAGATTTTTATGGAAGATGGATTCGAGAGACTAAATCACGATGAAGTTGTGTCTATAGAACCAGACACTTTTAATAAGTTAAATATCGCTAAAACTTTTAAAGTTCGTGATTTGATTACAGCAATTAAAGATTATATTGGAGCAGAGGAAACAGATGAAGCAAATTTGTATATTCAAGGATTAAATTGTGAAGTTTTGCAATTTAGTACTCAGGGATGGAAAAAAGGAAAAGTTAGACTTGCTTTAGAATTTTGTCCTGAGGGTTCGGAATCACCACTTGATGAAATTTTTCAAAAGCTAAAACAAGTAGAAAACTAAAATAATTAGTAATTCGTAATTCATAATTCGTAATTGAATTATGAATTATTTTAAGTAGTTTTTTAGCATGTGAATAAAAATTCATATACGCACTGATACAATAAAAAGTTATTTCTATCCATCTGTGGTGAAAAACTTAAAATGGTATGGACTCCTCTACATGCAAAAATACATCGCACTATTAGAACCCGCCATTTATTTGAGCGTCATCAAAGGCTATTAGTCGCTGTTTCCGGTGGGCAAGATTCTTTGTGTTTAATTAAATTACTGTTAGATTTACAACTAAAATGGGGATGGCATTTAGGTATTGCTCACTGCGATCATCGCTGGCGTTCAGACTCCCAAGCGAATGCTAATCATGTAGAAAACTTAGCTAAAACGTGGGGTATATCCTTTTATTTAGAAACAGCAAACGAACTTATAAATAGTGAAGCGGCTGCACGCGATTGGCGCTATCAAGCTTTAAGTACGATCGCCCAAACAAATAATTATCAATATATAGTTACAGGACATACCGCTAGCGATCGTGCCGAAACTCTTCTCTATAATTTAATTCGCGGTACTGGTGCTGACGGTTTGCAAGCTTTGACTTGGCAACGTCGCCTAACTACGGACATTATGCTAGTGCGTCCACTTTTAAAAATTACTCGAACACAAACACAGCAATTTTGTCAAGATTTTCAACTATCAGTTTGGGAAGATTCTACTAATCAAGATTTGCAATATGCCCGCAATCGTATTCGCCAAGAGTTGCTACCATATTTACGAGAAAATTTTAACCCCCAAGTAGAATCAGCCTTAGCCCAAACAGCAGAACTTCTACAAACAGAAGTGGAATATTTAGAAAAAGCTGCTCAGCAGTTGCGGGAAGAGGCGATGGTATGGGGCGTGGGGGATGAAGAAGAGGACAAGCAGAGAAGTCTGAGCGTCGATTTCCGGCGAACAGAACTTCGGGGGAAAGACTCGTTGCAATTTATCTCCCCATTGCCCCTAATCCCCACTTCATGGGAGCCCCGAGTTCCCCATCTCCCTATCTCCCCACTCCCCTCAACTGTTCCTCTTCCCTTACGAATAAATCGTTGCGTATTGCAGAAAGCGCCATTGGCCTTGCAACGTCGGGTGATGCGTCAGGTGTTGCAGCAAGTACTAACTGATGCCCCTAGTTTTGAGCATATCGAAAAATTAACGGCTTTGATTATAGCGCCAAATCGCTCGCAAACCGATCCATTTCCTGGTGGTGCGATCGCTCAAGTACAAGGCGACTGGATTTGTTTTAAATAGTTATTTAAAGTCTTGTTTTTGTCAGAGACGATGCACATTATTAGTTTTAGAATCTTAAGAGAATATGCAGAAAACCATGCAGATTGTCAGGAAGTATTAAGCAATTGGTATAAAATTGCTACTAAAGCTAAATGGTCAAATTTAGTTGAAGTACAGCAGGTTTTTCCTAAAGCTGAAGCTGTTGGGAATTTTACAATTTTCAATATTAAAGGAAATAAATCTCGCTTGATTGTTAGTATAGATTCTCAAGAGCAGTTAATTTATATTAAGTATATCCTCACACATGCAGAATATAATAAGGAGGACTGGAAATATGACCGTTACTTTTAATCCAGATAAATACAAGAAATTATTAATAGCTTATCTTCCCAAACTAATAAAAATTGAAGCTGAAAACGAGTAGGCTTTAGGGATAGTAGAAGATTTAATGCAGCGGGAACGCACCCTAGAAGAAGACGAACTGTATCAGTTATTAATTACTTTAATTGATAAGTTTGAAAAAGAATATTATCAGCTAAATCAACAGAATAATCCTGTATCTGTATTGTTATTTATTTTAGACGAATCTGAGAGAAGTAGAGATGATTTAGTAGAGGTTTTCGGGACAGAAGATTTAGTTAATAATATTTTAAATGGACAACAGAAGATAAATACAGAACAAGCGCGTAAGTTGGGAGAGTTTTTTTATGTAGAATCTAGTTTATTTATGGAATAATAACTAAGCTCGTAATTCTAATAATTTTTTATTTAAAACTTCATCATAGTTTGTATATTGATGTTTTCCAGGATTAAGTTCTTGGTATTCTTCGATCTAACTCTAACTCCTCAAGAGCGATCGCTGCTTTTACCTTGCCAAATCCAGTATTACCCCAGTTACTATACAAACGAATAGTGTCCATGATTATCTCAGTAGTAGCGATGTAGGATCGGCGTTATCTGAATATACTTGTTATTTTAATAAGCTACTTAACTGCTAAGTAGTGATAATTCAATTCAATTTTATATAATGACACCCGATTATAAAAACCATCAACTAATTCCTGTATCATTTGATTTGATAAGCTATCCATCCTTTGATTTGATAAAAAATCCATCTTTTAAAATAAAACAAGTAAAACTTACACTTCCAGTAGAACCTCTAGACTTTAAATATGTAAAAGGTTTAAATGAAGAGAAGAGTAAGCTGAATAAACTATTAAAAATACAGTTAAAAGGAATTAATAGTCGTGTTAATGGAATATTATTTTTTGGCTTACCTGGATGTGGTAAGACTCTTTTAGCAAATGCATTTGCTAACGAATCTGGAAGATACTTCTTTAAGCTTTCTCCATCTGATATTCAGAGTATGTGGATTGGAGAAACTCAAAAAAATTTGAGAGCTATTTTTGCTCAAGCTAAAAAGAAAGCGCCATCTGTCGTATTTATTGATGAATTAGATAGTATTGGCTTTAGTAGGCATGAACTACATGCACATACAGATCAAAAAGCGACAATTAATCAACTACTAATAGAATTAAATAATATTGGAGAGCATGATGTAATCGTTATTGCAGCAACTAACTATTTAAGTTGCATTGATAATGCCTTGAAACGTTCGGGGAGATTAGATTGGAAAATACCTATTTTTCCACCTAATGCATCTGAAAGGACTGAGCTATTCAAACATTACCTTTCACTATCAAAACTTAGTAACAATATTTCATGTTCAATTGATTTTTGGAATTTAATAGATTATGAAGAATTAGGTAAGGAAAGTAAAAAGCTAACTTCTTCTGATATTGAGCTAATCTGTAAAGAAATTATAAATGATATTTTGCTTGATGAAATTTCGCCTCAGTTAACAACTTCATGTGTGACTTCTTATATAGATAATCTTAGAGAAGGAAATTTAACACTAGTAGAATCCCAAGTTTTAGAATTTATGAATGAGTGTAAAAGCTTAAATATAAAAAGTTCTAAGCTAGAACTGCTAAAGAATGAGTGGAATATTTATTGAAGAAAATATAAATAAAAAATTAGTAGTATACTCACAGCGTCAACCTTAAGACTAAAGTCTGGTGTTAAGTTGTTCCACATTTAAGTTGCATAACTAGGGCGGGCAAGATGCCCACCCCATAAGAGTTTAATTTTATCCAATTATGCAATTTAGATGTTTTTTAGCTTATGTGGTAATTTTTTGATCGTGCAGTGCTGGATACTTTTTAAGAGACCAACAATTCTGGTTGAGATATCAAACTTTGGAGAGTTTGGCGCATCTGAGCGATCGCTTGGAGTTGATGAGCGCTAGTTTCCTGGAATCGATCCAAAGATTCACCAATTCCTTGGAGTTTTTGTCGTAAGCTGTCTAAAGAATCCTGGATTGGTTGTAGTGCTTCTTCGTAGAGATTCACTCGACCACAGCATTGGGCGGTTGCTGTTCGTAAGGACAGCAAGTTTTCCTCAATCGCTTTGAGTTCTTGCTGCTTCTCCTCCAAATCGTGGGTTTGATTATCAATCATTCCCTGAGCTAGTTCGATACCAGCACGCATCTGCTCGATCTCACGTTCCAATTTTTGGATTTCCTGTGAATATTGTTGTCGCTGGGTTTCAATTTGTAACAGAATTGGTTCTAAATTTATTTGATTACCTTCTTGTTCATCAGTAACTGTATGTCCTTGCCGCCGCAGCAAGACATTTTGGTGTTGCTTGAGAAACTTCTGATGCTGTAGCATATTGCGGCGTTGTCCTACCAAACTGGAGTTTAGCATCTGATAAAGGTCGTTTTCATCCGTCAGTTCCATTTGCAAATTGATCTGCTCATGGTCAGATGCTTGGTTTATTTTATTTTGTAATTCTTCTATAGCTTCTTGTTTATATTTGAGTTCTTGTTCTTGGTCGTGAACAAAACTAGCGTCTATTTCTAACTTATGCTGTAAGTCTTGGACTATTTTTTGTAGTTCTTCGAGAGGCATTTTCTGTAAAGCTTCCACATCAACTTGCCGCCCGATAACTACATCACCAGATGTTGCAGCCAAAGTGTGAATTTGTTGATATAAATCTTCTTGATTGCGTAACTGTTCTTTAAGTATTTGAATATACTCTTGTTTGCTGTTAAGCTCTGCTGTACTTACTTGCAATTGCGCTGTTTGCTGGACTAGAGAATTTTGGCCTGTTTGGGATGCATTTTGGCGATCGCTTAATATTTGTGACAAGCGCTCAACTTCTTCTTGTTGTTGAGCGATCGCAGTTTTTTGTTGTTGGAGTTGTTCCCAGTGTGGAGTCAGAATAGCTTGCTGCTTTTCTACCAATTCAAAGGCAAGCTGAAGGTGTTGTGTTACTGTTTCTGTGGCAGGAGTGCGACTTGATAAGCGATCGAGTAACTCACTCATCACTCGACTTTGCTCTTCATCCAAAACCGTTCCTTGTTGTAAATCTGCTTGACGCTCCTCTAGCCGACGCTGCTCACCGCGCAAATGCTCCCAAGCACCTTCTAATTCCTGACGGTTGCGCTCAATTTCTGTTTGTAAGCGTTCAATCTCCCCACGGGATGTATCAACTTCTTGTTTTTGTTGCTCTAGTTGTTGCAACTCATCTTCCATGTTTTGCAACTGTTCCAAGCGTGCTTCCATTTCCATTTCACGGCGATTCAACTCTTGCGCCTGAAACGTCAACGATTCTTTCCACTGATCGATTTCATCTTCCTTGAGCTTAAATTTCTCCAATTGGCGAGAAAAATTCTGCAAAATATTGACTAGCGGACGGCCTGCTTCTTGAATTCGTTGCACTTGACGATTCGGATTCAGTTCAGCCAGTACCAAGGCGCCATCATTTAATTTACTTGCGTCCTCACCGCCAATCACTTCTTCCGACACAGTACTCCAATTCTGGTCAGTTCGCTGACAAGCTAGTAGTTTCAGTTCGGTTTTGCCACCACCACTGAGTAAACCACCTTTCTGTTTTTGTACTTCTGCTAAATACAGCACACTGTTAGTCCTTATTGATGCACTTAAAGTTCTGGAATATACCTAAGATAATTCTGTTAACTTGTCTCACTAAACCTCGGTTTAAGAAAACAAAACAGATAAAACTATTTATAGACGCGAAATATTACGTCTTGATACTTATAGAGACGGCTTGGCCGCGCCTTTATATTTTGTACTGATGACAGTGATGATGACTTCCGTGTTAACACTAGCTTTGTCAAAGTGTATTACGAAAGATTAAGGTTTATAGCTTAATTTATGACTTGATGAGAACAAGGGATAGGGTAAAAATCTTTTTAATATTCCATAATCAATACTTAATCAAGAAGTCAGAATTTAGCAATACTTGAAGTGGGGAAAGCAGGGTAAGAGAAATAATCTCATGTTCGGTTAAAGACTTATCATTAGGACTCATGCCGGGGAAAGGGAGACGCTCTGAGGCAAAGAGATTTTAATAATAAATAATTATCCGAACTTGATATAACTCTTAACTTCCAAATTCAACTCCCCGATCGAAACATGCAAAAATTGACGGACACAATTAATAAATAATATAAATGCGATTATCAGGAGTATTTTTTAGCTAAATGCAGGGAAATTTAAGTGAAATCGATATTTGCAGTATTTTGCAATTAATTGAGTTGGGACAGCGAACTGGGCAATTATGGGTAGAAGCTCATAGTTACCATAATTACAAACCTGGTGGAAATATAGCTAGTGAATATACCCCAAAACAACAGTCTTGGTTCGTTTTTTTCCTCAATGGTCAAATTATCTATTGCCAACAGGGGGAAAGTAGTTTATCCAGGATTAGCGATTATTTACGTCATTATCGAGTTGAGATGCCACTTGCCGATAAACAAATTGCCTCCTTGTCATCAACCGACGCCCCAGAGTATGCGTATCTTTGGATACTTTTAGAGCAGAATATCATCAACCCCAAGATAGCTGCTAGTATTATCTACAACTTGGTGCATGAAACCCTGTTTGACCTACTGAGTTTACACAAAGGTAACTTCATTTTTCGTCAAGGTGCGGCACTTGCTCCCCAATTGCACACTTTTGAGATTAGTTATTTTGTAACAAAAATTACTAAACAATTACAAGAGTGGAAGCAACTTTATCCACACATTCAGTCTCCCGAACAATTACCAGTGCTATCTGACAAACTTCAGATAGAGTCGTCGCTACCAGCTGCAACCGTCAATAAACTACAACATTGGGCTGATGGTAAAACATCACTGCGCCAACTGGCTCGTTATCTCAACCGAGACATTTTGACGGTCGCTAAAGCATTATATCCATACGTGCAACAGAGTTGGCTACAACTAGTATATTCAACCACAAATAAAGTAAATGCTCACACTGATAACTGGGAATTGAAGAGAAAAAATAGGGGGCAGATAGTATGTATTGACGATGCGATCGCCATCGGTGAGACTGTAAATTCCATCTTACAAGCACAAGGTTATGAAGCGATCGTCCTCACCAATCCCCTAGAGGCACTCAGTCTAATTTTTCAACTCAAACCAGATTTAATTTTATGCGATATTGCCATGTCCCAATTGGAAGGGTACGAGGTTTGCGCCATGCTGCGACACTCAACAGCATTTCGGTTCACACCGATTATTATGCTTACTGGTAAAGATGGATTTATCGATCGAGTCAAAGCTAGCATGGTCGGCGCAACAGATTATTTAACAAAACCATTTACTGAGACTGAATTACTCATGCTTGTAGGGAAGTATATCAATAACCAATGAAAAAAAGCATAGGGCATGGGGCATTGATTATTTCTCCCTTGTCTTCTCGGTCTATGGGGCATATAAAAAATCTAAGACTTGTGGATCTACGAAAAGATGAGGTAAAAGATGTTATCACAGAATGAGTCAACTCAGTGAAATATCAATATCCAGGAAATTAGTGAAAAACTAAATTTAATTTATACAGTTGATACTTGAGGGGGAATCAGGGAATGTTCCAAATAGGAACGTTACATCAGGAGGTAGATAGACACTTATGAGTACAGTTCTGATTGTAGAAGACAGTATCGCGCAAAGGGAGATGATTACAGACCTCCTGAAAGCAACTGGACTAACAGTTACCCATGCCAGTGACGGATTAGAAGCATTGGAGGCAATTCAAATAGCACCTCCCGATTTAGTGGTATTAGATATTGTCATGCCCCGGATGAACGGCTACGAAGTTTGTCGGCGGTTGAAATCCGATCCAAAAACCCAAAATGTTCCTGTGGTTATGTGTTCTTCCAAAGGTGAAGAATTCGATCGCTACTGGGGGATGAGGCAGGGTGCAGACGCTTATATAGCTAAACCCTTTCAACCAACTGAGTTGGTAGGAACAGTCAAACAACTGCTGCGAAGATAAGGATAAAAGCAATATGGTCAGCAAACCGGACTTTTTAAGTGGCAGTGGTCAAGATCATTTCCGACCAGAATTACAAGTAGAAAGTCCTGAAGGTGAGTTACATTTGAGGTTTTACATTCCCTCGCATCAGGAGTTTGCACTACAAGCAACTGGCATCCGGGAAGTAATTGAATTAAGTCCTGATAAAATCACCCCGATTCCTAATGCTTCTCCTTTACTTTTGGGTACTCTAAATTTACGAGGTCGAGTTATTTGGGTGGCTGATTTGGGGCAATTTTTAGGCGAACCAAGTGCATTAAACACAAATAAAGCTGAAATTCCGGTGATTGCCATTGAAGAACAAGACACAATAGTAGGTTTAGCAGTAGAGGAAATCGGTGGTATGGACTGGCTAGATGTCCAAAATCTCATTCCACCAACTAGTGTTCCAGATACTATGGCTCCCTTTTTACGTGGAGAGTGGGTATTAGGTGCTAAAACTAATCAGTGTCTACGACTGCTCGATCAAATAGCAATTTTACGGAGTGCACGGTGGGCAGGATGAAATTGGAGGAGGAAATGGCAGCAAGTATTGATGATTACCAGCCAACATATCAGCAGGCGATGACCGCCTATGTTCAAAGAAATTACGATGTTGCCGCCACTTTAGTTGACCAAGTGGTGCAAAGTTTACCAAATGACCCGAACTCCCATTTGTTAAGGGGGCACATCTACTACGTTTTGCAGCAGTACGATGTCGCAAAACAAGAATATCAACAGGTATTACATTTGACTAATGACCCAGAAATTATTGGTTTTGCTAATAATGGAATTGAAAATATAAATCAATACCTAGAGTCCTTTGGCGGTCAGGTTGATACATCAACAAGCCAAGAGCAAGTAAATTCCTTAGATATGTCTGATGCACTGACATATGGTAAAGAAGAATTAGAAGAATTGGCTGCTAGTGAGGAATTTGACAGCAAAAACTTGGATTTGAACTTTTTTGAAGATAATTTTTCAAGTGAAGAACTATCTTCAAATAATCCTTTTAATATCCCCACTCAAGACAATATTAGTGCAGAAAAAATATCATATTCTTCTACAAATTTTGCCGAAGATCCTTTTGCTTTAAATGAAGAATTAGAGAAACAAGAGTCAAATAGTAGCAGTTGGGAGGAAAAAACAGAATTAGAGTTACCTGCTTTTTGGCAAGAAGATATTTCCGAAGAAAGTCTGGAAGAATCATTGGTGAATAGTCATTTTACAGATAATGAAAATTCAGTTATTAACAATCATAACTCCTTATCTTCTAAGTCACAAACGGGTAATAATAAGAATAATTTTGCTGATTTTTTGAGTGAGTCACAACCTGAAGATTTTAGTGTTGGGAGTTTAGAACATAAACAGTCTGATTTTAGAGATGAAACTTTACTAATTGTTGAAAAAGAACTAAACAATCAGTCTACAACCAAAGACTTAGGAGATAACAGTCAAGATAATTTGTCACTAGCCAAACCTCAGAATTGGTTAGAACAAAAAGATTTAGATCCAGACTCAGAATTTCAACCAAATTTTTCTGATGATATATCTTTTGACAAAAATTTAATTTTGGAGAAAAAGCAGTTTAAATCAGTTGAAATATTAGAGCAAAATAGCTTTGATGATGATGAAAGTTTTGATATAGAAGCATTTGAGTCTGCCTTTGGATCGGATAACATCATCTCTGATGAAGACTCAAACAATGTACTGAGTCGAGAAAATTCTAAGAGCAATATAGAATTTTTAGATGACTTTGAGGAATTTGATGATTTAGGGAATATTCCAGGGTTTGACTTGATCGAAGGAGATGCTGATTTTGCTGATGTGGCAATCCATTCTGCCGCAGCAGAAACCACTGGTACTGGACGCCCTCAAATCGTGGAGGCTTTTGCAAGTAATGCAGCAGATCGCGAAGAGGAACTATTTTCTATTACTGGTTCACACGAACCAGTTCCAGTTTTTACTCAAACAGATGCCTCGAAGCTAGAACCGAATGTCAACGTCGAGCAAGGCTGGTTAGCACCATTAGAAAATGCCCCTATCCAAAGAAAGCAATGGCTAATTGCTGGGACTGTAGGTATTGCCTCGGCACTGGTTGTAGCTACAGTCAGCTTTGTCGCCACCACATTTTCTCCACCTCAACAAAGGGAAAGTGTGCGAAATACAGGTTGGGCAATGGCACTAGCAGCCGGACTGACCGGTTTTACTACAGCAGGGTTGATGGGGAATCTCACACTTAAGCAAATTCGCCGCACAACCAAGGATTTGCAAACTCAGTTTGAGGCTGTACGTCAAGGAAACCTCAATGCTCAAGCCACAGTGTATTCGGAAGATGAATTGGGGCACTTAGCCAGTGGCTTTAATGAAATGGCGCGAGTAATTTTCACGACCACGAATGAAGCCCAACGCAAAGCCGACGAACAAGAGGAAGCTAAGGAAAATCTGCAACGCCAAGTGATTCGCTTGTTGGATGATGTGGAAGGAGCTGCCAGAGGCGATTTAACAGTCCAAGCTGAAGTCACAGCCGACGTACTAGGAGCCGTAGCCGACGCCTTTAACCTGACAATTCAGAACCTGCGGGATATTGTCCAACAGGTAAAAGTGGCAGCCAAAGAAGTAACAAAAGGTGCAACCAACTCAGAAACTTTTGCTAGAGCCTTATCTAGTGATGCTTTACGCCAAGCAGAAGAGTTGGCAGTGACGCTGAATTCTGTACAGGTGATGACTGACTCGATTCAGCGGGTAGCAGAGGCGGCGCGGGAAGCCGAAACTGTCGCCCGCGATGCGAGTACGATCGCTCTCAAGGGTGGCGAAGCAGTAGAAAATACTGTGGCGGGGATTTTGGAAATTCGCGAAACCGTTGCCGAAACAACTCGAAAAGTGAAGCGCCTGGCGGAATCTTCCCAAGAAATTTCTAAAATTGTGGCGTTGATTTCTCAGATTGCTTCTAGAACTAATTTGCTGGCACTCAACGCCAGTATTGAGGCGGCAAGGGCAGGAGAAGCTGGACGCGGCTTTGCAATTGTAGCCGATGAAGTGCGCCAGTTAGCAGACAAATCTGCCAAATCCTTAAAGGAAATTGAACAAATTGTCATGCAAATCCAAAGCGAAACAGGCTCCGTAATGACCGCGATGGAAGAAGGCACACAACAAGTAATTAAAGGGACAAAATTGGCAGAAGAAGCCAAGCGATCGCTAGAAAACATCATTCAAGTGGCAAATCGCATTGATATTCTGGTGCGCTCTATTACTAGCGATACTGTGGAACAAACGGAAACCTCCCGCGCCGTTGCTCACGTAATGCAATCAGTAGAACTCACAGCCCAAGAAACTTCCCAGGAAGCACAGCGAGTTTCCGGTGCCCTACAACACTTAGTAGGTGTATCCCGTGACTTGATCGCTTCTGTGGAACGTTTCCGAGTGGAAACCCTTGAAACTAGATAAATTGTCAAAAGTCATTTGTCTTTTGTTATTTGCTAATGACCAATGACCAATGACTAATGACCAATGACCAATGACTAATGACTCTTGACTAAAAAACTATGCTGCCGGAACAACAACAGCGGATTTTAGGTTACTTTATTGAAGAAGCCAGAGACCACCTAAATACTATAGAGCAGGGGTTGCTGAATCTAGAGAGTACCCTCAACGACCCAGAAATGATTAGCGAAGTCTTTCGGGCGGCTCACTCTATCAAAGGAGGAGCGGCAATGCTTGGATTGACTAGCATCCAGCATACATCGCACCGTCTGGAAGATTGTTTCAAAGTTCTTAAAGAACATCCGGTTCAGATTGACCAAAAGTTAGAGTCTTTATTTCTTGGTGTCTCTGATACTCTCAAAGCACTATTAGAGCATTTGAGCGGGCCATTTGGTCTTTCGGAAGAGACAGCTAATACATTGATGTCCGAAACTGAGCCTGTCTTTCAGTGGCTAAATGAGCATCTAGAACAACTTGTACAACAAGGAAACAGTGGAGTAGCCACTCCCTCTGCAACAGAAGTGACAGGTTCTGTAGAGAATGTCTCTACACTCACAGAACTTTTTCTACGGCGAGATATTCCTAGTTTGGCAGAAGATGCCCATCAGGAATCTACAGAAAAAGATATTTCTGTAGCACCCCAAGAGGTGTTATCGTCAGCCAACGCCAAAGAAAATCAAAATTGGAGTGAGTTTCAAGCCCAGGTACTACAAACACTGCGGCAAATGTTGCAACTGTTTAAGCAAACAACAACATCTTCAACTCGGCAAAACCTCCAGGAATGCTGTTACCAGTTGGTGAAACTTGGTGAAACTTGGAATTTATCCAAGTGGTGTGGTTTGTGTGAAGCCGCAGCCAGTGCGATCGCCAATCCCCAAAACACTTATCTAACTTTAGCTAAAATCGTCATCACCGAAATCAAGCAAGCTCAAGAATTAGTTTTGCAAGGTAGGGAAGCAGAAATTGCGATCGGTCAACAACTAGAAGCACTCTTAAACTTTGCAGAAATTGAATTGTTAGAAATTCCCCTTGATTTAGTTGACGAACAGTCTCCACCCTCGCCAATTCTTCAAGAAATTCAAGACACCGAACAGTTAGTCATCACTAACTTATCTGAGCCAATTGAAGAACTTAAGCTAGACGAGGATATCAATGAACACCTGTCTTTGGAGTTACAACAGATATCACTAAACGCTGCACCTGTAAGTAACTTCACTCTCATTCCACATGAGGAAGTGCATCCAATTAGCAAGAATCTCGATCCTAATGGCCCAGAGGTAGGAATAGCTGAGTTAAATACCTTGGCTGATTTATTTGAAGGCGAGACTCCCGAGTTAGATGAAAATTGGCAACAAGAAGAAACTTTAGACATTACTGCTACTGATGAATTAGGAATTGATTTCAGCAGTGGGACTGATGATAGAGATAGCGATTTATCAGATTTTCTCTCATTTGATGAAGATATCAACAACGAGCAGCAAACTACAACCACAGCTAATACAGAAGATTTATCTCTATTATTTGGCGATAGCTTCATAGAAAAGGAAAACTCCGAACCGCAAAATCAACAAATATCTCCTCTGACTAGAGAGTTGAGTGATATCGCTATAGATAATTTAGATTTCGACTCTGATTCTACGGAAATATATCAAATTTTTGACACTTCTAGTAACACAGAGCAGCCTTCTTTAGACGTCGATCAAAAGAATGACAACGAAAACGATGCGCTTGCAGATTTATTAGCACTGACACTAGATGATGACAATGAACTCTTAATTATAGGCGAAATAACTGAACCAGAAAATGAGACGTTAGCTAATGTAGAGTTATCCAGCAATCAAGAGAACAATTTTCATAACTTATTTTTAGATACTGAAAATCGAACTTGGGTAGAAGAAATTACCCCTAGTGATTATCTAGAATTAACTCAGCCAAAAGACTTATCTTTAGAGAACTTATTTGTCGATATAGAAGAAAATTCTCTACTGCCTACAAGCGATTCACAACTCGGTGATTTATTTGATATATCTCCGATAACTGCATTTGAACTTTCTCAAACAGAAGATGATTTGAGCAAATTCTGGAATCAAGAAACTACAGTCCAACCAGAGAATGAATTTGATTCTATAGTTGAACATAATTTAGAAAACACATTAGAAGAAGATTTATTTATTGCAACTAATAATGATATTTTTCACGAAATTCAAGAGTCCATAGCTTCTTCTAAAAATAGTTTTGATGTAGAAGATTTTAATTTAAATTTTCTAGAAGAAGAGCAACTAGATATATTACCATCTGATAATAGAGATGATTTATTTGAGGATTTAGTAGTAAAAAATTCAACAACTTCTCCTGAAATTAGTCAGAGCGAAGCGTTAGCCAGTTTGGAAGCATCAGCGTCAGCAGCAATATTAGAAGAATCAGTTCCATTGTTCGTGCAACATCCTGTAGGAGAGGAAATTCATAACTTATCCCAACAGCCAGAAATTGTAGATTTTATTCCAGAATTTACTAATCAACCTTCAGATATATCTACTGTTGATTCTCCTCAAACACCTTCCGATGTCGAACTTAATTCCTTTGATTCTTTTGATAAAAATCTACAATTGCTGTTTGAGGATATAGCCATTGATGATTCTACCTACATTCAGATGGAGATTACAGAGGATGTGGTGGGCAAACTATCGACTCCAGAAACTTCAGAATTACCCCAAGCACAGCCAGATGATTTGTTCGGCTCTTTTGATGAGAATACACAACTGCTGTTTGAGGATGTAGCTATTCATGACTCTACCTACATTCAGATGGAGATTACAGAGGATGTGGTGGGCAAATTATCGACTCCAGAAATTTCAGAATTACTCCAGGCACAGCCAGATGATTTATTCGGCTCTTTTGATGAGAATACACAACTGCTGTTTGAGGATATAGCTATTCATGACTCCACCTACATTCAGATGGAGATTATAGAGGATGTGGTGGATGAACTATCGACTCTAGAAACTTCCAATTCATCCCAAACAAATCCAGAAGTTTTAATTACTGAAAATTCTAATTTAGAAACGGCTTTAGAGTTTGTAGACAATGTATTTTTTGAAAATACAGAGTTAAGTTTGGCAGATAATTTATTGTTGAGAGAAGCTCCTTTATTAGAAGTAGAAGAAAACGCCATAATCGGAGAATTATCAACTGTAAATGAATTTACGATTATTCAAGTAACTGTAGAAATAGATGAAAATTTAGAACCGAATTTGGCAACTGCACCACTATCGGAGTCAGAAAATACTGTTGCCATAACTGAAAAATTGACAGTCACAGAAACTATTGAAGTAGTTACTCTAGAAGATGAGTTTGCAAACTTAGAAGCATTACTAAAAGAGGAAGTACCACCTGCCAAAGCTAAGGAGATACCAGAAGTAGATTTTGCTGCTTTAGAAGAATTGCTAGGTACAGATAACAATCAAGCTGCTGTATCTAGCGGCCAGCCCTCAACTCAACCAATTTCAACGAAAAATGCTGCTCCCTCACCACCCATAGATGAATTTAGTGATTTGGAGAAGTTGCTGACAGAAGCGGATCGAGCAATATCACACTCAGTACTGCCAAAGTCGAATACAAATAAAAATCCACGTCCTTCTACTCGTCGTGGTGCGAGATTTGAAGAAACAATGAAGGTTCCAGTGAAGCAACTGGACGACATGAGTAATTTAGTTGGGGAGTTGGTGGTAAATCGCAACACCTTAGAGCAGGATCACGAACGGCTGCGACAATCACTAGATAACTTGCTGATTCAGGTACAACAACTCTCGGATGTGGGAGCAAGGATGCAAGAATTGTACGAGCGATCGCTCCTAGAAGCTTCTCTGTTAGCCGGACGCAAAGCCAAAGACTCTGGCTTCGATTCTCAAGACTCTAATTCTGACAGAGGTTTTAGCGAGCTAGAAATGGATCGCTTTACTCCTTTCCATACACTGTCCCAGCAAATGATTGAGCGTATTGTCCGAGTGCGTGAGTCGGCTAGTGACATTGATTTTGTCACCGAGGAAACCGAACGAGTAGCACGGCAATTTCGCCAGGTAACCACCCAGCTACAAGAGGGATTGACAAGAGCGCGAATGGTGCCTTTTGCTCAAACTATCGATCGCTGGCGGCGAGGTGTGCGCGACAATGCCATCAAGTGTGGCAAACAAGTAGAGTTGGTAATTGAAGGTGGCGATACTTTAATTGACAAGATGATTTTAGATCATCTCACCGATCCGCTAACACACATGCTCAATAATGCGATCGCTCACGGTATTGAAACGCCAGAGCAAAGGCAAGCTGCTGGTAAGCCACCTGTGGGAATTATTACTATCCGTGCCTTCCACCAAGGTAACCAAACTGTGATTTCTGTGGGCGATGACGGTGCAGGTATCGATCCGGCACGCGTTAAGGCTAAGGCAGTCAAAATTGGTATGATTACGGAAGCTCAGGCAAAAACCATCTCTCGCCTAGAAGTATACGACTTACTATTTCACTCTGGTTTTAGCATCAAAGACCAAGCTGACGAAATTTCTGGTCGCGGCGTGGGCATGGATGTTGTGCGTTCGGCGATTAGCGAAATTCGGGGCACAGTGAATACCGATTCAGCAATTGGCAAAGGAACCACTTTCACCATTCGTTTGCCACTGACTTTGAGTATTTGTAAAGCTCTGTGTTGTGTCTCCGATAGAGCCAGAATTGCCTTCCCAATGGACGGCGTAGAAGATACCCTCGATATCTCACTCAAAAATATTCAGCATAACGCCAATGGACAATCATTTATTTCTTGGCGCGATACCCTGCTGCCATTCCGACCTTTAAAGGAACTTTTAACCTTTAATCGCCAAATTAGTCGCGGTAATGTGTATGGCGGTAACCGAGATGATGATATGGTTTCTGTGGTTGTGGTGCGATCGGCAAATACTCTAATTGCCTTACAGATTGACTTGGTGTTGAGCGAACAAGAAATTGTAATTAAGCAATTTGAAGGCCCAGCACCTAAACCCATAGGCGTAGCAGGTGCTACAGTTCTTGGTGATGGTCGGATTATGCCCATCGCTGACGTACTAGAAATCATTGACATCTTCCAAGGACGAATTTCTACACAAGTTGGTAGCAGCTCTTGGCAACAAAAAGCTACTCCTACAGACACTCCCGCTACCAAGCTTGACCCAACAGTGCTAATTGTCGATGACTCGATTACAGTTCGAGAATTGCTCTCTCTAACGTTCAACAAGGCAGGTTATCGTGTAGAACAGGCGCGTGACGGTCAGGAAGCTTGGGATAAACTCCGCTCTGGTTTGCCTTGTGATATCGTGTTTTGCGACATTGAAATGCCCCGTTGCGATGGTCTGGAGTTACTCTCTCGCATCCAAAAAGACTCTAACCTTAACCACCTACCCATTGCAATGCTCACCTCACGAGGTGCAGACAAGCACAGACAAATGGCAGTTCAACTCGGTGCAAGTGGCTACTTTACCAAGCCTTATCTCGAAGAAGCGCTACTAGAAGCTGCGGGGCGGATGGTCAAAGGCGAGAAACTTGTTAGCTGAACGAACCAAACTCCAGTATTACGGCACCTCTGATTAAAGATAGAGAAAATGAATATTTTTGCTGTAGCGCACCGAGACTAATGGTACGTTACGTTGCGCTTTAACGTACCCTACAAAAGGAAATTGTTTGGCGTTGATTCTCTTACACAAAGTTTCCTTTCTTTGCTAAGTATAAGCTTATGTTATTATTAATTCTCGTGAGCTTGATGTACCGTGTTCTGATTAGTAAGCTTTGGCTACGATTCGGTATGTTTACTAGCAGCATACCATGAAGCATTAATATAGGTATATAGTAATCCGCGTTAAGGTTTGGTTTGCGGGGAAGTATCAAGGTATTAGGTTTTGCTTTTAATCCAATTTAGTAGTACTATTGTTCTATAGGTGAAAATAGCACGTATTCGCCCCGGCTTCTGACGGGGCTTTTTATTTGAGAACGATTATAATTTTTGTTAACTCTGTGATTTATCCAAAAATTGGTTAGAGATTTAAAATAAAACCTGAAAGAACATCTTCACCAGATAAACTTGTGGGGAATTGTAAAACTTCAGGTGCTTGATGAGGGCGATAAATTTCTACTTGTTTATCTTGAGGATTAATTAACCAACCCAGTTGTAAGCCATTTGCTAAGTATTCGTGCATCTTAGCTTGAACATCTTCCAAATCGTCAGTTTCACAAATTAATTCCACGGCAAAATCTGGACGCAAGAGAAGAAATTTCTTTCTTTGTTGTAGCGTGAGAGTATTCCCTCTTTGTTTCTTTATCCAAGAAGCATCAGGGGAACGAGTTGCACCATTAGGAAGTTTAAAACTAGTGGAAGAATCAAAAGCTTTATCTAAATTATTTTTGCTGTTCCAAAACCACAGTTGTCCTAATAAATCAAAATTATGATTACCCGTTTCTCCTTCTATAGGTAGCATAATTACTAGTTCTCCTTGAGCCGTTAATTCTAAACGCAAATCTTGATTGACAGCAATAATCTGTTCAAATTCTTCATCTGTAAATTGGAGATTAGGAGGTAAGTGTAGAGTTAAAGTCATAATTAATTCGTCTCCACTCAGCACAATTACTTTATTAGCTATTAGCAGATAACAAAGTGCGAAGTCAGCAGCATCGACTTCCGGCGAACAGAACTTTATAACAAAGGAGTAATGATAGTCTTAACCAAACAATCTGCAACTTTGGTACACATTAGCTTAGTATATACTCCAAATGTTGGGTCTATCTTTGT
Organism: Nostoc sp. S4; assembly: GCA_029379225.1. Classification (GTDB taxonomy): domain Bacteria; phylum Cyanobacteriota; class Cyanobacteriia; order Cyanobacteriales; family Nostocaceae; genus Nostoc. The sequence goes on from JAQYWR010000005.1 coordinate 91,333, forward strand.
AATATATAAAATAGTACTTTTAACCTGATGTTATGTCATCTGAATCCCTCGCCTACCCATCCAGTCACAAGAGTAATCAAGTCGATAACTACCACGGTACTTTAGTTACAGATACTTACCGTTGGTTGGAAGATCCTGACTCCCAAGAAACGAGGACTTGGATTGAGTTACAGAATCAAGTCACTTTTGGTTACTTGAGTAAAATTTCTGCTAGAGAAAAAATTAAACAACGCTTGACTAAACTTTGGGATTATGAAAAATACAGTATCCCTTTTAAAGAAGGTGAGCAATACTTTTATTTTAAAAATGATGGACTGCAAAATCAAAGTGTCCTTTACACTCTGAAATCTCTTGATGCTGAACCTAGAGTTTTACTCGATCCCAATAAACTCTCAGAAGATGGTACTGTGGCACTTTCAGGGTTATCCATTAGTGAGGATGGTAAACTTTTAGCATACGGTATATCCACATCTGGTTCTGATTGGCAAGAGTGGAAAGTCCGGGATATCGAAACTGGAAAAGACCTAAAAGACCACTTACAGTGGATTAAATTTTCTGGTGCATCTTGGACACACGATTGCCAAGGTTTTTTCTATAGTCGCTACGATGAACCAAATGAAAAAACTCAATTAGAAGATGTTAATTATTATCAAAAACTTTACTATCATCAACTAGGTAACTCTCAATCAGAAGATGTATTAATTTATCATCGTCCTGACCAAAAAGAATGGGGTTTTAGTGGCAATGTTACTGAAGACGGACGCTATCTAATAATTTCAGTTTGGCTGGGAACTGATTCCAAAAATTTAGTTTTCTACAAAGACTTGACTAATCCTGATGCTGAAGTTTTAGAGTTAATTAACCAGTTTGAAGCTGATTATAGTTTAATTGATAATGATGGTAGTGTCTTTTATTTTCGTACAGATTTAAATGCGCCACGAGGCAGATTAATTGCTATTGATACAAAAAACCCTACTCCAGAGAACTGGCAAGAAATTATTCCTCAATCAGCAGAAACTCTGGAAAGTGTTGGAATACTCAATAATCAATTTGTTGTTGATTACTTAAAAGATGCTCATACCCAAATCAAAATTTTTGACCTCAAGGGTAAATTTATCCGCGAGGTAGAATTACCTGGATTCGGTTCAGCAGGTGGCTTTGGTGGTAAGCGTGATGACACTGAAACTTTTTATAGTTTTACCAGCTTTACCATACCAGGGACTATCTATCGCTACGACATGGTAACGGGAAAAAGTGAGGTTTTTCGGGAGCCAAAGGTAGATTTTAATCCTGATGATTACGAGACAAAACAAGTCTTTTATCAGAGCAAAGATGGTACTAGAGTACCGATGTTTATTACTCACAAAAAAGGCATTAAATTAGACGGAAATAATCCAACATATCTTTATGCTTATGGTGGTTTTAATGCCTCAATGACACCTGGTTTTTCCGTGAGTCTGTTGGTGTGGATGGAAATGGGTGGTGTGTATGCAATGCCGAATTTACGTGGTGGTGGCGAGTATGGTGAAGAATGGCATCAAGCAGGAATGAAAGAGAAAAAACAAAATGTCTTCGATGATTTTATTAGTGCAGCTGAGTGGTTAATTGCTAACAAGTATACTAAAACTGATAAGTTGGCGATCGCAGGCGGAAGCAACGGCGGTTTATTAGTCGGTGCTTGTATGACACAGCGTCCTGATTTGTTTGGTGCAGCTTTACCAGCAGTTGGCGTGATGGATATGTTGCGGTTTCACAAATTTACCATCGGCTGGGCTTGGACTTCAGAATATGGTTCGCCGGATAATCCAGAAGAATTTCCCGCACTCTATGCTTATTCACCATTGCACAATCTCAAACCAGATACAACTTACCCCGCAACCTTGATTACCACAGCTGACCATGACGACCGCGTTGTCCCTGCTCATAGTTTCAAATTTGCCGCAGCTTTACAAGTAAATCACCTTGGTAATGCACCAGTATTAATCAGAATTGAGACTAAGGCAGGACATGGAGCAGGTAAACCCACAGCTAAAATTATCGAGGAAGCTGCCGATAAATGGGCTTTTTTAGTGCGTACTTTAAATGTTGAAGTTTAGAAGAATATAATCTTCAAACAGAAGTCATAATTCAGAATTAAAAATGTAATCAGTGGGGGATTTAGACTTGCCTTTGAGAAGCACTACAAATTTTTAAAATTTTGTGAGGTGTTTCACAGTTTAGTTCTTCACCAGTTGTACTTAGGTAAATTCTGAATTATGACCGCTGATTTTTTAGTTTTATGGTTAACTTAATTATTAGAGGTAAAGATTAATTATCAAATGGTTAAAACTTTGTGAACAAAACAATTACAATATTTACCCTGAAAGTTAAAATAAATATGAGAATTTTATTATAAATCAAGTAAAAAATATTTTTATTAATAGCAATTATCCAGAATATTTATTTTTAACATTTATCTCAACATTTTTTACAAACTATATTTTGATATTAATTTAAAATCATCGGTACTTTATTTAAAATATCATCTATTTACTAAATAACCTGATAATTAGATTTACTAAAGTAATAATAACTTGATAGCTCACGTTTCAAAAATTTTATATTAGGATAATTACGAGGCTCAATCTTGGAACTTTCAAAACAACGCTCTAATTTCTTTAAAAAAGAAATTATGTTTTATCAACTGTAATTTTTAATTTTCCACTGCTTATGAAGCCACGCGCATACATGCTTATCGGATTTTTGCTGAGTATTGTCCTTAGTTTAGTGCCGTTTTCAGGCAACTTTACCATTGGGGCAACACCAACAACCACCACACCCGTATCTGCGCTCTCATTCACCCAAGGAGTGCAAAAAACGGTATTGGATAATGGTTTAACCGTGTTAACTAAAGAAGTCCATACCGCTCCCGTAGTGAGCGTGCAAGTTTGGTATAAAGTCGGTTCACGCAACGAGGTTAAGGGACAAAATGGTATTTCCCACCAGCTAGAACATCTGATGTTCAAAGGCACAACCGACCGTCCAGTGCAGTTTGGCAGGTTATTTAGTGCCTTGGGTAGCCAGTTCAACGCCTTCACCAGTTATGACGAAACAGCCTATTTTGGCACGGTGCAGCGAGACAAACTCGAAGCATTGCTGACACTAGAAGCCGATCGCATGGAAAATGCTTTAATTGGGGCTGAACAACTCACAAGTGAAAAGCGAGTAGTAATCTCTGAATTACAAGGGTACGAAAATTCACCTGAGTATCGTTTGAATCGGGAAGTCATGCGAAATGCTTTCCCCAATCGAGCCTATGGCTTACCTGTGGGAGGTACAAAAGCTGATGTAGAAAAATTTACGCTAGAACAGGTGCGGAATTATTACCAAACCTACTACAGCCCAGAAAATGCCACCTTGGTAATTACTGGGGACTTTGCCACCGAACCTGTACTGAAAATTGTCAAAGAAACTTACGGGAAATTGGCAAAAAGAGAACACAGAGACGCGAGGATACGGGGAGGCTCTGATGCAAACAGTTCATTAACAGCCTCACCCCGCCCCTCAGTCCCCACGTCTTCCTCCGTCGCCTCTGTTAATCAAAAAGCACCCATTGTCCTCAAGCAACCTGGAAGTGCAGCACTATTACAAGCGATGTATCCTCTGCCAGATATTAAGCATCCTGATGTTCCAGCAATTGATGTAATGGATGCCATCCTTACAGGTGGACGGAGTTCTAGGCTTTACCAGGCTTTGGTGGAATCTGGACTCGCTAGTTCGGCTAGTGGTGGTGCTGCGGAACTGATCGAACCAGGTTGGTACGAAATTAATGCCACAGCGGCTCCGGGTCAACAGTTAAGCAAAATTGCTCAGGTACTCCAGGAATCTTTGACAAAACTCCAACAGCAGCCAGTCACCCCAGAAGAATTAAAACGAGCAAAGACGCAACTGCAAGCCTCATATATACTCGGTAACCAAGATATTACTAGTCAGGCCAACTTACTAGGATATAACCAAACTGTGGCGGGGGATTATCATTTTATTGAAAAGTATCTGGCTGCGATCGCCAAAGTTACCCCAGCCCAAATACAGCAAGCAGCCAAAACTTACCTGAATCCAGCTAAACAAACCATTGGCTACTTTGAGCCGACTCAACCAGATGGTCAACCAGGAGCTTCTAGTGCTGGTTCTAGTCGCACTGTGGAGAATTTTAGCCCTGGAAAACCTGTAGATCCAGCAGAACTGGCTAAATATCTGCCACCTGCCACATCAACTACAGATTCCACCAAACAATCGCTTCCAGAAGAATTTACCTTAAATAATGGGATGCGAGTTCTGCTGTTAAGCGATCGCAACGTTCCGACTATTAATCTCAGCGGCAAAGTTGACGCTGGTAGCGAGTTTGACGGTAATCAAAAAGCTGGATTAGCAAATCTAACTGCAATCAACTTGATGAATGGAACGCAGACTAAAAATGCTCTCACCCTAGCAAAAACCTTAGAAGACCAAGGAGCCGGTTTGGATTTCGGTGCTAGCCGCGAAGGTGTAAACATCAGTGGTGAGGGCTTGTCAGCAAACTTGCCAATTTTAATTCAAACTCTGGCAGATGTTTTACAAAACGCGACTTTCCCCGGTGACCAGTTAGAACTCAGTCGCCAAAGGGCACTCACTAGTCTTAAAGTCCAGCTAGATGACCCCAGCGGTCTGGGACGACGGGTATTTCAACAGGCAATTTACCCGGAAAATCATCCGTTTCACAGTTTTCCTACAGAAGAAAGTTTAAAAAGCATTACTCGTAATGATTTGCTTGGCTTCTACCAAACACATTACCGACCGGATACCACAACGATCGCTTTAGTGGGAGACTTCGAGTCAGCTAAAGTCAAAGAATTGCTCAATCAGGTATTTGGCAAATGGCAAGCCACAGGTAAGCCACCTGTTCTGGAAGTGCCATCAGTAGCATTGCCGCAAACTTCGACACGTTTAAATAAGGTAATTCCCGGTAAGGCCGAGGCTGTGACCTACATCGGCTACAACGGCATTTCTAGGAAAGACCGACGTTTTTATGCAGCATTAGTGCTGAATCAAATTTTGGGTGGTGATACATTAGCAAGCCGCTTGGGTACGGAAGTGCGCGATCGCCAGGGTTTAACCTATGGTATCTATAGTGCTTTTGCCGCCGGAATTAATCCCGGCCCCTTCTTAATTCAAATGCAGACTGCTCCTGGAGATGCCCAAAAAGCGATCGTCAGTACTGTTGCTTTACTCAAACAATTACGCGAACAAGGAGTAACTGAAGTTGAATTAAACGCAGCAAAACGCTCAATTACTAACAGCTACCCTGTGGATTTAGCCAATCCTAGTAATGTTTCTAGCATTATTTTAGATAATGCAGCTTTGGGACTTCCACGCGCAGAAATTCGAGAATTTCCCCAACAAATTCAGGCAGTTACTATGACTCAAATCCAACAAGTAATTCAGGATTTAATTAAGCCAGAAAATCTAGTAATTGTCACCGCTGGTCTTGGAGATACTGTGCCCAAAGGTAGATAAAACAGTGAGGTAGTGCTGAGTTATATGATGTTTGGCTAATCACTTGTGATATGTCCGAAGCGAATGCAACGGAGTGGAAACAAGCAATAGACTTCTTGCATAAATTTATGCAAGAGGTCTAATCACTTGGTTTGTCCGATTGCTTTACTTCATACCCTACGGGAACGCCAAGGGCGAAGGCAATCACAAGTATCCACGGTATTAGAGACATGTCCTTTAACATTACGGTGCTGAAGAATACATCCATCAGAATATTGAGCGGTTATTTATCTATCTAACGAAGGAATTGAGAAAGATATTATCAAGACAAAATAAACAGATATTCCGATCACCTGACGAACTTTAACTCCATATTCCCCCATTTCTTTCTAGTAATGGGGAATTTTTTTAAAAGCTACCAAAATAGAATTTTGAGCGGAGATTTATCTGTCTTTAGGAGGAATAAGAAAAAGTTGATAAATAATAAAAACTTAAATAGCCCGATTACCCTACCGGACTTTAGTTTTAGCTCTCCTCATGTTTTTATCTAACAGAGGAGAGTTTATTTTAAATAATTAAAATTTATAATTCATTTGAAATCTACTTGAATTTATATCTTTATTTATTAAATTTCTCTTGAATTCTTACAAAATTCAGCTATTACGCTTTGAGATTGCACAGTTACTTCCTAAGTTTATTGGCCTTTAACGGTTAACTGTCAACAGTCAACACAAAAACATGTACAGGTTAAATCCAAGGGCAGCTGATGACTATTCTTCTTTCTTGTCTTCAACATTAGTTATTTTGGGATTTTGCATGAGAATATAGTTTTGTTGATTCTGGTGTTCTTCTTTCTTCTCTTGTACAACTTGAGTGGCATATACTTCCACATCTCGCTGAATAATATCTTCTACCTGACCAGCAAAAAGATTAAATGCTTGTTCGTGACTTGTATAATTCCGATAAGGGCCTGTCAACTGAGAAAATTGCCATCCTTGGGTTTTCAAAGACTCCACTGTGCGGCGATAGTGTCGCCAGCGTTCTCCATAGTGAAAAAATTCTTCAATGGCAGCACTAATAGCAACTAATTGACTAAGCGCAAAAGTTGAACCGATAATTAAATTTCTTGGAATCTTAATTTCAGTAGAAGTAGTATTAATATTTAGACTGACTAACGCCGGGAGAATTATACCACCAATAATGGTTGTTAGCCGCCAAAAATAATAGCGATCGCGTGTCAAATTCGCCTTACCTTCCATCCAAAGTACTTGCTCTAACCAGCGCGATCGCAAAAAATGTCTTTGCCCGTCGCCTAAGTTCATGCCTGCAAATAATTTGTTAAAATCTTCCTTTAAAAATTCTTGGTAACTATCTTTTTTTGCCATTATTTACTCCTTGGTAGAAAGCAAACCCTTAATTATTTCTCCTAAGTTATCAACTCCCTTTTCAATGTCGATTAAGTCGATGTATTGTAATTTACCAGATTTCGCTAACTCTTGAGCGCGATCGTCCGTCACTTTTCCAACCAAAGCACCAACAAGTATATCTGCGGTTCTACCACTGCCAGCGATCGCCATAACTAACCTACCAGCATTAATGCTAGAAAAAGCATCTTTAAAGGTAACTTCACCACCGTTCAAAAGTACTGTTAGCGAAGGTGCGCCACTAGCTAATACCGTTGCAACTTCAGACATCCAAGGAGACTCATCGCCCCAATCACTACCAGGAACTAGGACAAAATGAGTATGGTTTGGCTCTAACGGCGTCAAATCAGCAGCTTTTAACTCATTGGGTAAAGCCACTTTCCTTTCAGGTGTCACACCAACCAAAGCAAAGCTAGCATCTATCTGGGTACGAGCCGCACCTATTAATCGCATGACTCCCGCATCTGTACCCCCGTCTACAACATAAGTGCCTAAAGTTTCAGCGATGGGGGCTAAAACTTCCACAAAGAACCGTTGGATACGGAGAAAGTCGGCTTCACCGATATTACTTGCACCTCCCACCACTACTAAAACAGGACGTGAATTACTAAGTCCTATTTGCTTTAGAGCATTTGGCAATTCTGCTTGCTGATTAACTTGAATAGCTAATGCTGTTTGTCCGCTATCAAAGGTAAATTTTAAACAATTTTTCATTTATCCAAAATACTGACTGCCTAAGTTTTCCAGAGTAGAGCTTCGCAGTCATATTCCGCAATGGTTGTATTACGCACGGTAGTCAATTAATTATGTTTCCATAACGTTTTCATTCCTTTTAAAGGAGGTCTTTTAAATTACAGCCATCTCAAAAGTTTCTAGGGACATGAGGTAGGTGTAAAATATGGGCTGAGTGCGGATTTTAAGGAAAGTGAAATAGACAACGTGAGTCTAAAAGCTTGGAGTAAAGCCTGTTTTACTTCTAAATTCAGAAGTCAGAGGGTGGGCTTGCAGCCATCAAAACTTAGGTGATTTGGAATTATTTAATTGGAGCATGACCATGACTGCTGTCTTCTTAGAAAATGTCTACAAGTTTTACAACAACGTATCTGTAGTCAATGACCTGTCATTCAAAATTGAAGCTGGAGAAATATTTGCTCTACTTGGCCCCAACGGTGCGGGAAAATCTACCACTATTCGGATGCTAACTACATTAACCAAACCGTCCCAAGGACGGATAGAAGTGAATGGATATGATGTGGTCAGCCAACCAATGTTGGCGAAAAAGAGTATTGGCGTAGTCTTGCAACAAGTCAGTGTGGATAATGATTTAACCGTTTGGGAAAATATGGAACTGCATGGGAGACTACATCACATTAGCAACCCGCAGCGACAACAACTGATTAATCAATGGCTAGACTATGTAGAATTAACACAAAAACGCAATCATTTGGTCAAAACCCTGTCTGGGGGTATGAAACGACGGTTGCAGATAGCCAGAGCTTTATTACATCAACCGCAAATTTTGTTTTTGGATGAACCAACGGTAGGACTTGACCCCCAAACCAGGCGACGCCTTTGGGAAATTATTCGAGATTTGAATAAGCAGGGAATGACGATGCTATTAACGACCCATTATATGGATGAGGTCGAATTTTTATGCAATGCCTTCGGGTCTAGCAAGCCAGGACGCATTGGTATTATGGATGGCGGTAAGCTGATTTCTTTGGGAACGCTAAAACAACTGCGTTCGGCTCACGGTGAAGGTTTGGTGATGAAGCAATTGGGTTTATCTCAAGTAGGAAGTGACAGCGCCTTAGCTTGGGAATATTTGTTTTTCCCTTCATTGGAACAAGCAAATATCTACTTAGATGAACAGCCAGATAAAACTGGAATGATGGTGCGTCCCTCTAACTTGGAAGATATTTTTGTGGAATTAACGGGACGCCAGTTAGATTAATTTCATCCTCCTAACTGTCGCAGCATGGCTTCTACTCTATCTACCCCATTCAAGTCATTGCGCCGCCGATACAAATCACGTGCTTTCTGAAGCGCAGTGTTCGCTTGTTTGGTTTGGCGTCGCTGTTTATACATCGAACCCATTAATTCATAAGTCTGGGCATTGTTTTTATCTAAGCTGAGTGCTTGCTGATATGCCCAACTAGCTGCACTATAATCTCCTAGACGAGATTGAGTGACAGCTAATCCTAAGTAAGCGTTAACGTTGTTACGGTTGAGCTGTATAGCACGACGGTAACCTTCTTTTGCCCCTGCTGTGTCTCCCAAATTGGCTTTGATGTAACCGACGGCGTAATAAAAATCACTATTACTCGGATTAATCGCGATCGCCTTACGATATGACGTTAATGCTGCCTGATAATTTCCTTGCTGAGCGTATAAATACCCAATACCTGAGTGAATTTTAGCATTCTTGGGATCTAAGCCAGCTGCTTGCTGATAAACAGCGATCGCCCCTCCATAATCGCCTGTATCAACTAACCTCCGTCCTTCCTCTAGTAGTTGCTTTAACTCTTGGTTTTTGGTTTGTGCCACTAATACTTGAGCCTGAGTCGGCATCGGCATTGTAAAGGCAAAACATCCTAATAACACCACACTAAACACAAATGATGTTGGCTTGTACACAGTAAATTTCCTGAAATTTTAGAGAACTTTTTTCTTGTACATTAAAACAAAAATGTGGACTTTTGAAAACTGTATTTTTTCGCATTGATTAAGATGTTAATAGTTCATTTGCTCTTTACTTCACAATCAACGCTACATTACAGAGTTTTTACTGAATAAAGAAGTGTAAGCTCTCAATCAACAAGGCAAATTCTCCTAGATATAAATCAGAAAACTAGAAAAAGTCACATTATTTTTCAGTGCTTATACGTATAAGTTTAAAAACCAACAGGTGTTTGAATTAATCATTAATAGATAATGCACCAATGTTAGGAAGAGTTGAATATTTATCTGCTGTTTGCTATTTTATTCAACAACTTGCTGAGTCCGTATCCAATTTGATAAAAATTTTATTCCTTGATGCTACTTGAGTAAACTAACATTCAAGTGTTTACATCTTTTTTTAGTCATTACACGATAAGATAAATGCAGCAAGCAAAATGTTCCTAAAAGTCAGTTTATATTTAGACAATAATCTACAGGAGAGTGGCGATCGCTTTTCTTTATTCTGTGAGAGTATATTTATTAAACCCTTCCACAAAACAGGCTATTTCTATAGGTAGAAATAACTTACAATTGCTAGTTTAATTATCCCCACTAACTTAATAAATATTAAATTATAGAATATGGATGAGGTTAATTTATGATTATAACTACCACTGATGTGATTCAAGGAGCTGTTATCGAATCATATTTAGGTATTGTGACAGCAGAAGTTGTCTATGGTAGCAATTTTTTACGAGATTTTTTAGCCGGCATTCGAGATATTGTTGGTGGACGCACTGGTAGTTATGAGCGTTTATTCGAGCAAGGTCAACGCAAAGCGCTAGAAGAATTACAACAACGGGCACAACGTTTAGGAGCAAATGCTGTAATTGGCGTTGAAATTGATACTGGCACAATCAATGTTGACCAGTCAGGAGTTCTATTGCTGATTACCGCCACTGGTACTGCTGTGAGAATGCGTTAATTTTTTGATTATTTTTACTTCTGACAATGCTGACAAATTTTTGTGTTAAGCCTAATTGGAGACCCAATTAAGCTCTTTAAAAAAATTAATATTTGAATTCTAATTTTATTTTAAGTATTTTTTCATCAGCAATTTTTAAGAAATTTATTTTTAACTTTAATTAAAGATAAATTATATTACAATTTGTTAAAAAAATTCTTTTTTTTATGACTAAAGATAGACATATTAATTCTTTCTGTTGATGGATAGTAAAGCAGATAATTCAGTTATTTAATTAAGGATACAACAAGAATATACCTGAATAGAAACTTTGCTGAAACAGCGCTGGAGAGCATAATTTATGTCATACGTAAATCGAACAGGCGACGATGTTATTCCTACTGGGTCTGTGATACCAGGCCGAGTAGTTGAATATCACGATCTTGTTCGCTGGGGGCCAATTATTGCTGGTTTGTTAATTGCTTTAGCTACTCAATTAATTTTGAGCGCTATAATTGGCGCTGTTGCAGCTGGTACAGTTGAAGGTTCGGGTGCGCCTAGATCGATTGCCTCTAACGCTGCGGGTAGTGCAGGGCTTTGGTCAACGATTGCTTTGTTGATTTCCCTATTTACTGGTGGTTGGGTTACAGCGCGTGCTTGTGGCCCCATGAACCGTAATACAGCTCTTCTTAACGGTGCAATTCTTTGGGCAACTACTTTAGCAGTTAGCTCCTGGCTATTTGCAAGTGGAGTGTCTGGTGCTTTTGGTGTTGCTGCTTCCAATGCCGGGGAAGTCCTGAATCAGGTACAACAGCAAGGTGGTGTTAATATACCGCGAACAAACGTAACTGCTCAAGAAGCTCGTGACATTGCAGGAAATGTACGTTCGGGGTTGTGGTGGTTTGTATTTGGTTCGTTGTTGGGTTTAGTAGCCGCAATGATAGGAGCTGTAACTGGTACTCGCAGTCCTCGGACTACTAACACTTATAATCCTTAAACAATCGTCTGGAAAATCAAATATTATTTTTTGAAAAAAGCACCTTGAGAAAAGGTGCTTTTTTGATTATTTAAGGCTGGCCTTTGTAGCTTACCACTTCAAATATGAAGCTTCAATTCCCTGTTCGCGTCGAATTTTGCTATCTTTTTCAAACCAGACGATTACTTGTTGTGCTGTCAAGTCTTCAATAGCAACACCGTACTCTTGAGCAATAAATTTTAAAAGTTTCAGTGATGAAATTGTCAATCTTGTCAAAAACTTTTCTGGAGAAGACAACAAAGCCGCGTCTACTTTTGCTGACTCTTCCAACGTTAAAAATTGGGTTGATGGTTGCTGTGGTGCTACATCCATAAAGTGCTATCTCAAATTTAGTTGGGCATTGGTTTTCACAAATGACAAATGACCAATGACTAATGACGGGCTTTTACCAAATAACCACAACGGTGTTCGCCGTCGATAATCCAGTGGGTGCGTTCTACGGTACAATCAGGTAAGACAGCTGCAAACATTTCTAATTCATGACCACAAATGCTGGGGAAAGATTCAGCAACGTTAGAAATAGCGCAGTTATGCTCAATGAAAATAAAGCTTTCGCGTCTAGAGGAGTCATTGATATCTACTGGGTGATACTCTGCCATGAAACCTTCAGTTTTTCTCAACTCTACTAAACTGGCAACACGTTCTCTTAAGGAACCATTACCCAAACGATCGCGATATTCTTGAGCTTTACGCTCCCACTGCTTCTGTAAAATCGATTTGAACTGGTCGTGTCCCACAGTTTGAGCTAAGGTATCCAGCAGCGAAACAGCAAAATTGCCGCTGGCATCACCAAAGCGATCGCTCATGGTACGATGCAAGCGATCGCGTCCCTGACGGCTTAGTTGATAAACGTGCTGCGGACGCCCCATTCCAGCTTGCTCTGATGTCGAAAACAAAACTAGCTCCTCTGTCTCCAAATCTTTGAGATGGCGACGAATCGCTTGCTTGCTGACATCTAATACTTCAGCTAGCTCAATAGCCGTTGCTTTTTCGTGTTTGTGCAGATACTCTAGGATTTCTTGCTTGGTTGAGGACTGGTGAATAGTCGCCATCTTCTGATGTCAGACGCTGCGGGAACGTCCCAAAAATTTCTCTAGAAATTTGACTTTGACAACATTGTTGTTGTTAATTTAGCGTAAAATGGAGATACATAAAACAACATAGCTGTTGTTTTACTCTCCACCACTATTCTAGCAGCCGTGTAACTATTCCGTAATGCCAGATGGGAGTCGCCAAAACAAGAGCTTGTCTCCCATTCTTAAAGAGATAGAACCGAACACCAGAGATTATTAACGATGAGTGCCACTGTCAAAACCTTAGTCAACCAACCTTACAAGTACGGCTTTGTTACCGACATTGAGACGGACACTATCCCTCGCGGACTGGACGAGGATGTTATCCGCTTAATCTCGGCGAAAAAGAACGAGCCACAGTTCATGTTGGATTTTCGCCTCAAGGCTTATCGCCAGTGGCAAAAAATGACAGAACCAACTTGGCCTAATGTCAAGTATCCGCCAATTAATTATCAAGATATCATTTATTACTCAGCGCCAAAAGTCAAGAAAGAAAAACTCAACAGCTTGGAGGAAGTCGATCCCACCCTCCTAGAAACTTTTGAAAAGTTGGGTATTCCCCTATCGGAACAAAAGCGACTGGCAAACGTGGCTGTAGATGCAATTTTCGATAGCGTTTCTGTTGCCACTACATTTAAGGAAAAGCTAGCCAAAGACGGTGTTATTTTCTGCTCGATTTCCGAAGCCTTACAGGAACACCCAGAACTAGTAAAAAAATACCTGGGTAGCGTCGTTCCCACAGCAGACAACTATTTTGCCGCCCTCAACTCTGCCGTATTTAGCGATGGTTCCTTCGTCTATATTCCCAAAGGCGTTAAATGCCCAATGGAACTGTCTACCTACTTCCGCATCAACTCCGGAGACACAGGGCAATTTGAGCGGACTTTGATTGTTGCCGAAGAAGGTAGCTATGTTTCCTACCTCGAAGGTTGCACCGCGCCAATGTATGACAGCAACCAGCTGCACGCCGCTGTGGTGGAACTCGTCGCCCTCGACAACGCCGAAATTAAATACTCCACTGTGCAAAACTGGTACGCTGGGGATGCCAACGGTAAAGGCGGTATTTACAACTTTGTCACCAAACGCGGTTTGTGTCAGGGCGTAAATTCCAAGATTTCCTGGACTCAAGTAGAAACAGGTTCGGCAATTACTTGGAAGTATCCCAGCTGCGTGTTGGTGGGTGATAACTCTGTGGGTGAGTTTTACTCGGTGGCGCTGACAAATAACATGCAGCAAGCCGATACGGGTACAAAGATGATTCACGTTGGCAAGAATACCCGCAGTACAATTATTTCTAAAGGAATCTCCGCAGGTAAATCTAGTAACAGCTACCGGGGTTTGGTAAAAGTTAATCCGAACGCTAAAGGAGCGAGAAACTATTCCCAGTGCGACTCAATGCTGATTGGGGATAATGCCCACGCCAATACTTTCCCTTATATCCAGGTGCAAAATAATACCGCCAAAGTAGAGCATGAAGCTTCTACTTCCAAGATTGGGGAAGATCAGCTATTTTACTTCGCTCAACGGGGAATTTCCTCAGAAGATGCAATTTCGATGATGATTAGCGGCTTCTGTAAGGATGTTTTCAATCAGCTACCGATGGAATTTGCTGTGGAAGCTGATAAGTTGTTGAGTTTGAAGTTAGAAGGCAGTGTTGGATAAAGCTTGTAGTTAGCATTTTAGTGCTGGAAAATCACTACGAACCAAAAAGATCAACCCTTGGAGTTAGGCACTTTAGTGCTAGATAACAGCGCTAAAGCGCCAACTACAAATTAAGACAAGAGAGAGAAGATGATTATTGAAAATAGTGAACTTGTGCTGTCAGTGCGGGATCTGACAGCTAATGTCGATGGAACACCGATTCTCAAGGGTGTGAATCTAGAGGTGCGATCGGGTGAGATTCATGCGATTATGGGGCCGAATGGTTCTGGTAAGAGTACCTTCTCTAAGGTGTTAGCTGGACACCCAGCGTATGAAGTGACTGGTGGGGAAGTGATTTTCCAAGGACAAAATTTGCTGGAGTTGGAACCAGAGGAACGCGCCAGAAGTGGTGTGTTTTTGGCTTTTCAGTATCCTTTGGAAATTCCCGGTGTGAGCAATTTGGATTTCTTGCGGGTGGCGTACAATTCCCGGCGAAAAGCACAAGGTTTAGAAGAAATAGACGCATTTGATTTTGACGATTTAATTGAGGAAAAGCTGGATGTAGTAAAAATGAATGCCGCTTTCCTGAATCGCAGTTTGAATGAAGGATTTTCTGGTGGTGAGAAAAAGCGGAATGAAATTCTGCAAATGGCGTTGCTAGAACCGAAGTTGGCAATTCTAGATGAAACAGATTCGGGTTTAGATATTGATGCGCTGAAAATTGTAGCCAATGGAGTAAATCAGCTAGCAAGTCCAGAAAATTCTACAATTTTAATTACCCACTACCAGCGCTTACTCGATTATATTGTGCCAGATTTTGTCCATGTAATGGCAAACGGGCGGATTCTTACTAGTGGTGGTAAGGAATTGGCACTAGAATTAGAGTCTCGCGGTTATGACTGGGTGCTAGAAGAGTTTGCAGCTGAGGTAGGCGTTTAATGACTATTCAAGTTTCTCCTAGTCCAATTCCTAACTCGGATGCAGATAATTTGACAGCGACTCTATTGGATAAAGATGATTATCTAACTAACTTGTTAAATCAAGTAGCTGTATCAAACACACAAGGATGGTTGCAAAATTTACGTGAAAGTGCTGCTAATTGGGTACGTCACTCAACAGTCCCTAGTACCCGCGAGGAAGAATGGCGATTTACTGATTTGTCATCTTTGCGACAGGTGCAGTTTCATGTAGAAACAGTAAATCTCACATCTCCACAATTCGAGATTTTGCCAGAAGCGGCTAATAGTCGTTTAGTTTTTGTGAACGGTGTTTATGCACCGGGATTATCCGCAGTCGCAGATTTACCGCCTGGGGTAATGGTGAGTAATTTGGCTGGATTACCTGTGGCTGAGCAGGATAATCTTCAACAGTATTTAGCTCAAGCTGAAGGAGCGCAGGAAGTTTTTACGGCTCTCAATACTGCGGGAATCACTGATGCAGGGGTGGTTTGGGTGAAGAAAAATGTAGTAGTTGAGACGCCAATTCATCTAGTATTTGTTGCAGTTACGGGTGAGAGTGCGACGATTTCCCAGCCGCGTTGTTTAGTGGTAGCAGAAAGTGGCTCGCAAGTGACTTTGGTTGAAGAGTATAGGAACCGTACAGAAGAAAAGGTTTACTTGACTAATGCGGTTACGGAAATTTGGATTGGTGAGAATGCCGAAGTAAGCCACACTAGGGTTGAGCAAGAAGGTAGAGAGGCTTTTCATATTGGCAAGAGTGCGATCGCTCAAGCTCGTGATAGCCGATATACTTGTCATGCGATAACTTTCGGTGGAAAATTATCGCGGCACAATTTAGAAATTTTGCAAACTGGCGAGCAAACCCAAACTACTCTCAATGGGTTGACGATGATTTCAGGCAGACAACTGGCGGATACTCACAGTGCGATCGCTCTGAATTATCCTTATGGTACAAGCAAACAATTGCATAAGTGTATTGTCGGCGATCGCGCTCATGCAGTATTCAATGGTAAAGTTTTTGTTCCTAAACCAGCGCAGTTGACGGATGCAGCCCAGTTAAATCGCAATTTGCTGCTATCATCAAAAGCCAGAGTCGATACCAAACCCCAATTAGAAATTACTGCGGATAATGTCAAATGCGCTCACGGCGCTACCGTCAGTCAATTGGAAGATGATGAAATCTTCTACCTGCAAAGTCGGGGAATTGACGAAAATGATGCTCGTAAACTGTTAATCAACGCCTTCGCTGCGGAAATTATTAACCAAATACCCATTCCTTCTCTTAGAGAACTATTACTAAACACAGTCAATAGTCTCAAGTCTTTAGCTAATGACTAATGACTATTATACAGACGCGATTCATCGCGTCTCTATCAAAGACTAATAACTAATCTACCAATGACTTTCACTACTACTAAAACCCTTGCCGATAAAGTTCGTGCTGACTTCCCAATCTTACATCAGGAAGTCAATGAGAAAACGCTAGTTTATCTCGATAATGCCGCAACATCCCAAAAACCTTTGCTTGTATTAAATACGCTGCGGGATTATTACGAGCAATATAATGCCAACGTGCATCGGGGTGCCCATACCCTTAGTGCTAAGGCTACCGATGCTTATGAAGCTGCACGAGACAAAGTTGCTAAATTTATTAATGCTGCATCGCGTCAGGAAATTGTTTACACCCGCAATGCTAGTGAGGCGATTAATTTAGTTGCTTACAGTTGGGGAATGAATAATTTGCAGCCGGGAGATGAAATTATTCTCTCAGTAATGGAACACCATAGTAATATTGTACCGTGGCAATTGGTAGCACAAAAGACTGGTGCAGTTTTAAAATTTGTTGAACTAACACCAGATGAAACTTTGGATTTAGAGCAGTTTAAAAAACTGATTTCCAAGAAAACTAAATTGGTATCATTAGTACATATTTCTAATACCTTGGGTTGTATTAACCCAGTGCAGGAAATTGCTAGTATTGCTCACAGTTACGGTGCGAAATTCTTAGTCGATGCTTGTCAAAGTGTACCCCACTTTCCCATCGATGTCCAAAAAATAGATTGTGATTGGTTGGTAGCTTCCGGTCATAAAATGTGCGCTCCAACTGGCATCGGATTTTTGTATGGCAAGTTGGAATTATTACAATCAATGCCGCCATTTTTTGGTGGTGGTGAAATGATTGCAGAAGTGTATTTAGACCATTCTACTTATGCAGAATTACCCCATAAATTTGAAGCCGGTACACCTGCGATCGGGGAAGCGATCGCTCTTGGTGCTGCTGTAGATTATCTTAGTAATATCGGCATGGATAAAATCCACGCTTACGAAGCTGAATTAACAGCTTATTTATTCCAGCAATTAGAGCAAATTCCCCAAATTAGAATTTACGGGCCAAAACCAAATGCTCAAGGAGAAGGTAGAGTCGCTTCAGCTACATTCACCGCTGGAGAAGTTCACCCCAACGACTTATCTACATTATTAGATCAAGAAGGTATCGCCATTCGTTCTGGACACCACTGCACTCAACCATTACACCGCTACTTAGGGCTTTCTGGAAGCGCACGAGCAAGTTTATCTTTCTACAACACCCGTGAGGAAATTGATATTTTTATCAAAGCACTAAAGGAAACACTAGACTTTTTTGCTGAATTCTCTAATTCATAATTCGTAGTTATAGCAGAAGGCAGAGGGCAGGAGGTAGAACTATTACTATTCCTAGTATTCACGCTTGTCATTTTGTCCTAAACAGTGTGACTGCTATAAGAATTTATTAATTATGAATTAATAAATTTATTAAGGGTACAAGTCCCTAAATTTAACGTGAGTTCGACAGAACCTAACCCCAACCCCTTCCCTTGTAAAGAAGGGGCAAAAAATCTCCAACTTGATACCAAAGAATAGGTTTTTTAAGCCTCTCCCGGAAGCGGGGTTCTTGAGAATCTATCGAACTGACGTTAACTTAAAAGTTCTCCAGTTTCTTGGAGGGAGTGCAAGCGGCGATAAATACCCTCGTGACGTAAAAGTTCATCGTGGCTACCCACTTCTACAATCCTTCCTCGATCTAGAACTACAATCTTATCTGCTTCCCGTACTGTACTCAGACGGTGGGCGATGACAATGGTGGTACAAGTACCCTGAATCGATCGCATCGCTAGCTGAATCGAACGTTCCGATTCATAATCTAAGCTAGAGGTGGCTTCATCAAAAACTAGCACGTCTGGTTTTACTAGCAGTGCCCTGGCAATTCCCAAGCGTTGTCTTTGTCCTCCAGACAACCGAACGCCTCGTTCCCCGACAACGGTGTAATAACCTTCGGGTAAGTGCTGCACTACTTCATCGACTCTGGCAATTTTACAGGCTTCTTGAACCTCCTCCAAACTAGCATCTGGCTTACCGTAAGTGAGGTTATCCAATACCGTACCGTTAAAAACATCTACTTCTTGATGAACGATCGCTAATCTTCGTCTATATTTACCTACATCTAAAGTACGAATATCTTGAGCATCAATTAAAATTTCACCTGATTGGGGTTCAAAATATCGCAACAGTAACTTCACTAAAGTAGACTTTCCAGAACCAGAACGCCCCACTAATGCTACTGTTTGATATGGCTCAATCAACAAATTAATATCTTGCAAAACTTGACGGTTGGCATGATATCCAAAACTCACATGAGTTAACTCAATTTTTCCGGTAAATTGATAAGGTGATTGTGTCTGGTTGCTCTGTTCTAAAAGACTAGCTGAATCTGATGCAGTTGGCTCTTGCAGAAATTCATGAAATCGCAGCATTGAAGAATAACGACGGGCAAAAACTTCTGCCAAAGTACTAACAGGTTCTAATTCAGCATATGCCATGTTAGAAAGAGTTAAGGTCATGATAAAGTGACCTAGAGAAATTCTCCCGTCTAGCGTTGCTGCTATAGTCAAACCCAGAATTGTAAATACACAAAACTGAATTACAGTTGCTTGCCAAGTATTTAATTTCACATAACCTTTATGGATGCGATAATCAACCACCATTAGTTCGCGATCCAAACGTTGCTCTTGCCGCTTAAGTTCCCTAGCTTCTGTAGCAAATGCTTTGACAGTTTTGATATTAGTTATCAGTTCGGAAGTGCGGCTTTCAGTGTTCTCTGAATATTTATCCAGACGACTTTCGTACTCAATCAATTGCTGTAAATTCTTCAACGTTAAGCCGAGAATAATTACAAAGGAAATTAGATATAAAATCGCAATTCGCCACTCAATCGCCAAAATAAATACAAAAATTCCTAATAGACGAATTAGTTTAGGAATTAACTGTCCGGCGATTTCCGGATACGCCCAAGTGTGGTTAAGAACACCTTTAGCTACTCTGCCGGCGATGCGTCCGGGGTTATTCTCATCATAAAATTCTAGTGGGAGAGTAAGAACTTTCGCGATCGCTGCTTGATTTTTTTCTCGACGCGACCTAAAAGCTATATCCCAGTGAAACCAAACAGTCAACCAGGGCTGTGTTGGCGCTTTCACTACGGTGACAAGGAAAATTAAACTCAGTAATACCCCCAAAGATAAAGTTTTATTAACTGGGTAATTGGTGATGTCAGAAAAAATTGCGATCGCACTTTCAAGTGGTTTATCCAAGGGTTGATTGGACAAAACGTTTAAAATCTGCCCAATCGCATAAGGTACAACTAAATCAATAACTTCGTAAATGCTAGATGTTGTAATACTGAAAATACTTAGCTTCCAGTCAGCATGAAAGTAATTGACAATATCTCGAAATGTCGCCATAATGCACACCTTCCAAGAGCGCGATCGTTAACTTGGAACTTATAAACTACAATTATACTACAAATTATTTAACGGCTAAAATTTGAAATCACTCCTTTGAAGTAATAAGCATTTATGCAGGGACAAATTTTAGGTGATAGCGATAAAGAGCAACTGGGCGAGAACCTGCGGTAAAGTAATTTGGATCTTGCGGTGAAAGATAAACAGCAGTCACTTGATCTGCTTCAATTGTTGAATTATCTGGAGAAAGTTTATGGTAAGCCGTGGTAGATTCTACAGAGTTTAAATAGGGGCGAGAATTGCCTTTAAATAGTTGTTGAAATACCTCTGTAGTAATGAACTTGCCATTAGGAGTAGTTTCTGTAGCCCGTGCAGTCACAATAGAAACTAGTTGATGACTGCTACGCAAGAATGTAATTTGACGATTAGGTGAATCTGGATCTACTTTAACTGCTAACACCACTTCCTTTCCTAAAGAAGCCCGTGCTAAATTCAAACTATTAAATGCTCTATCTGCTACTAAAATTGATGATTTTTTATCTATCCAAGGGAATATTTTTAACCCAGTGAGACGTGGTTGCTCTTTTACAAATTTTACTAGAAAACTCACAGGTTGATTTAATTGTCGGCGGTTACCTTCAAACCCAGGCGTAATGATATCTGGTGCTAAAGGCGCAACCAAATCCACCAACGTACTTGTCACTTGCCAAGTACCAGCCATCCATTCAGGGTAAACTAAATCACCCGAAGCTGGTTGCACTGAAGTTAATTTTTCCCACCGAGGAAAATTAGCTAAGCGTTGAGACAACTCTCCGGCAATAGCCTCACCATTCCCCAAAAAAAATAAAATCAGTAAGCAAAAACTCAAAAATACTTTAATTATAAACATGAGCAATTTTGTAATTAAACGTTCATTATTAATTAAATAAAAATTAATTTATGAGATAATAAAGCACTTAAGATATTGCATATTATTTAAATAGAGAATATGGTCTAATCATTAACTTTATACAGTTTTCAAAAAATCTTTGCAACAAAATAAATTTGCTATATGAGCATACAACTGTACGCTCCTACCAACATATAATCTTAAATTCTGGTACAAGCATGACATTGGCACTAGGCATGATTGAAGTTTACGGCGTTCCCACAGCAGTGGAAGCGGGAGATGCTATGTGTAAAGCTGCCCGTGTCACTCTTGTTGGTTATGAAAATACTGATTTGGGACGAATTACCGTATTAATTCGAGGGGTTGTAGGCGAGGTGAATGTAGCAGTAACAGCAGGGCTAAAGGCAGCCTTGCGAGTAAACGGCGGTGAGCTGCTTTCTCATCATATTATTCCCCGCCCTCACGAAAATCTAGAATATGTTTTACCAATTTATCACAGCGTTAACGTCGAACAATTCAGTGCAGATATCCGATTTCCTCCCCCACTATCTGTTTAGATAAATTAAATTTCTGCTGGTAAAGGTTGCCAAATTTCCCCATACTTTTCTTTTAAAGTCTGCCAATTTTCTACTTGCCCTGGTTCATATTCTCCTGGCTTACCCCATTGTAAAAATAGGCTTAAAGCCGGCTCTTGTTTATCATCTAAAAACCGAATAGCATAGGTTGTAAAATTACCTCTTTTTGCTTCGCCCATTTCAAATTTAACTTGAGTAATTTTGTCCATATTCAAGTGAAATTCAAAGCCTTCGGTGTGCATATTCGCATATTTTCCTTTGGATAATTCAGCATAAAATAGCTTTTCTAACTTCCCCCTTGCTTCTAAAACAGCAGCGCTGCTAGTAACAATTAAACGTAAAGTTCCGAGATTTTCACAAGCTTCTAAAAATTCTTTTAATGTTGTGGTCATTTGTTATTTGTCCTTTGTCATTAGTTATTAGTCATTGAATACTGGTTATTTCTCCCCAATTCTTTGATCCTTATTTTTCATATTGTTCGTAAGCAGCCACAATTCGCTGAACTAAAGGATGGCGCACGACATCTTTTTGGGAAAATTCACAAAAGGCAATGCCTTCAACATGTTTTAAAATTTGCAACGCTATTGTTAAGCCTGATGGTTGGTTGAGTGGCAAGTCGGTTTGGGTAATATCACCTGTAATCACCATTTTGGAACGGAAGCCTAAACGAGTCAAAACCATTTTCATCTGACCGGGTGTAGTATTTTGGGCTTCATCTACAATTACAAAGGCGTTATTGAGAGTACGTCCCCGCATATAGGCGAGTGGTGCAACTTCAATCACACCGCGTTCGATTAAATTGGGTATTTTTTCGGGGTCAATGAATTCATAAATAGCATCATAAAGTGGGCGAAGATAGGGGTTGACTTTCTGCTGCAAGTCTCCAGGTAAAAAGCCGAGTCGTTCGCCAGCTTCCACCGCAGGGCGAGTTAAAATGAGTTTTTCAAACTGGTTAGCTAGGAGTGCTTGAACGGCAACAATCACAGCGAGATAAGTCTTACCAGTACCAGCAGGGCCAACACCAAAGATAAGGTCACGTCTGCGTATTGCGTCGATGTACTGACGTTGGCGAAAGGTTTTAGCCCGGATTTCATCGCCTCGGCGACTTTTGGCGAGGACATCTCGCTGTAAATCTTGCAGTTCCCCTTGCCGATCGCTATCCAAAGCTTGACGAGCTGTTAAAATATCGGCACTGGAGATAGAATTGCCTTTAGTCCAGAGTTCTTCAAGCGATCGCACTAATTTACTAGCCAGATCGATTTGCTTATCTGTACCAGAAATCAGTAATTCTTGCCCGCGCAGTACCAAGTTAGCTCCTGTTTGCCGAGATAGGTATTTGAGATTTTCTTCTCCATCTCCTGCTAGAGCGATCGCACTCGGAATATTCGGCAACTGAATTGTTAAAGCACCTACCATAGTAATTTTAGATTTTGGTCGCACCTTTAGTGCGCCCAGAGCAAAATTTAGATTTTGGATTTTGAAATTGTTTTTTTAGTACTTTTACTTTTAAAGCTTGCAGCATACCCTACCCCTTGTGAATGGAATAAATTTTAATTACACTCATACCTCTATAAAACGAGCAAGCTAAGCGTAGCTTGTCGCAGATAGTACTCGGCTTAGCTAGGCTTAGCAAATTAAAATTCTTAAGCTGCAATCCAACAATGGGTACAGTCAATTTAAAAGATGCTCACTAACACGGCAAATCGTTACTCTATAACAAATCTCAAATCCAAAAATGATTGACATTCAGGACATATCGCCGACTTTCAAAAATATGGGATTGGTGAAAGGCTTAAAAAAGACATAAAATCTTTGTGCCACTTTTCCATTTCCACAATAATTCTGAGCGGAGTTAACCACAACCGCTCAGATTTCTTTAGTTTTAATCTAGCGAATGCGGGGTTTAACAATGGGTTTAGGCCCATTTATTCGCGGTTCTCTTGTTTTTGGCGGTGGCGGCGATCGGTCTTCTGTATCTTCATCAAAAGACATACCCTCCCGTTCTGGAGTAGTGCTGCCATAGATATCCAGGTATACCGATTGCCCAGCTGCGGCTGCGGCTGCGGCAATTACTGTACGAATCGCCTGAATATTGCGTCCTCCTCGACCAAACACTTTTCCTTTATCCACGCTTTCAAAGGCGATGCGAATCCAAACCCGATTCAGGGTATGAGAAATTTCACTATCAACGCTTAAAGTCTCTGGAGATTCTAAAAACGGCTGCACCAAAAATTTAACCAGCCCAACATAGTTGGGACTAGCTGGGGATTTGTTTGTGAAATTATGATGAGGCTGTGGCACTGACCTGTTCAAAAACATTGGCTTTTACTAAGATGCGACGTACTGTGTCAGTGGGTTGAGCGCCTTGTTGTAGTCGCTTGACGATCCCGGCAACATCTAGTCGCACTTCATCGGTTCTGGGGTTGTAGAATCCCAATTCTTCTAGGGGACGACCATCGCGACGAGCGAGGTTATTAATCGCGACAATGCGGTAACTTGCTTCCCGTTTTTTACCGTATCGCTTCAAGCGCAGTTTGATCATGGCTGAAGAATCATTCTCCTATTCGTTAAGTATGCCGAAATGCTAATTCTAGCACTCGTCTAGTGTTTGCTGCTATTTGTCATTAGTTATTAGTCACTTGTACTGAGCGTTCGCGCAGCGTCTCTGTTAGGAGAAGCCGTTGGCGCAGTCTCTGGTAGAGAAGTATTGGTCATTTGTTTTTCTTTGCGTAAGAGCATCTCCTCATCTCCAATGCCTAAAGATTACCGAATCCTTTTTTCTTTTTATCTTTCTTTTTCTTCTTGGTAGCTGGGGCGCCACCATTGTAACCCCGCCATCCAGGGGCAGGGGGACGATTGCCTGCACCTGCGAAGGCGTTGCCCATCCCACCGCCGCCGAACATTCCCGGCATCCCAGGGAAGCCGCCTTGACCCATTTGCTGCATGAGCGATCGCATTTTTTGGAAGTCAGCTACCAGTTTACTCACGTCAGCTTCTTTGTAGCCTGAACCAGTAGCAATCCGTCGCCGCCGACTGGGAGAACTGGCTAATAAATCGGGGTCGTGGCGTTCTTGGCGGGTCATGGAGTTAATCATCGCTTCACAGCGCTTGAGTTGGGTTTCTCCGTGCTTTAACTGGTCGTCTGAGAGTTTATTCATCCCTGGAATCATCTTCATGATCCCTCCCAGTGAACCCATGTTTTTCAACAAACGTAGCTGTTTGAGAAAGTCGGTGAAGTCAAACTTTGCCGTCAGGATTTTCTCCTGCATTTTCTCGGCATCTGCTAAATCAATTTCTTCTTGGGCTTTTTCGACCAAGGTCAACACATCACCCATTCCCAGAATCCGCGATGCCATGCGATCGGGATAAAATGGTTGCAATGCTTCGACTTTTTCACCCACGCCCACAAACTTGATTGGCGCTCCCGAAATTCGTCGTACTGAGAGCGCTGCACCACCACGGCTATCGCCATCAAGTTTGGTGAGAATCGCTCCAGTAATCCCGATTTGCTCGTGGAAGGTGCGGGTCAAATTGGCTGCCTCTTGACCAGTCATGGCGTCCACCACCAACAGAGTCTCGTCAGGTTGGACAGTTTGTTTGATCTGGGCTAATTCCGCCATCATGTCTTCGTCAATTTGCAGACGTCCAGCGGTATCAATAATGACTGTATTTACACCTTCTGCTCTGCCGCGTTCTACGCCTTGCCGCGCGATTTCTACAGGGTCAGCATCGCTTCCAAGTTCAAAAACTGGTACGTCAATTTGTTTACCTAACGTCACCAGCTGGTCGATCGCTGCTGGACGATACACGTCTGTTGCCACCAGCAAGCAACTACGGTCTAATTTTCTTAGATGTAAAGCCAACTTGGCAGTAGCGGTGGTTTTACCAGTACCTTGCAACCCAGCCATTAATACAATGGTAGGTTGCTCTTGGGCTTCTACTAAAGGAACATTCTCATCCCCCATTACCTCTACTAGCTCATCGTGAACAATTTTGATGAACTGTTGGTCAGGTCGCACGCCGGAGATTACCTCGGCTCCCTGTGCCTTAGTTTCGACTTCGCTAATAAAATCTTTGACTACCTGGAGATTGACATCTGCTTCCAACAAGGCGCGGCGTACTTCTCGCAAAGCGTCTTGAATATTGGATTGAGAAATTTTGTCCTGTCCCCGCAGTTTTTTCCAGGCGGCTTCTAAACGGTCAGATAGAGCATCAAACATAATGTAATTACAGGTAGTTCGCCAGTGAGGAATTCTGAACCACCCCTAAATGCGATTCAGAGTTTCCAGTAAAATTTCAACGTGCTATCTACCAGCTTAGTAGTTTTCACCTCGACTGTTGCAACTAGATACCTACGTTTATTGAAGTTGGGACTTCTGGATACTGCTTTTTTCTAGCGACGTACATTGACTTGCTTGATGTGTATGATGAGTCTGTAATTATAAAAGTTGCAAACGATCTTGGGTTGAATGGCGATCGGATTGTGGAATTAGTATATGGCGATGTAGCTAACCAAGCACCAGTAGCAGCTTTGGCAGAATACAAGCAATTTGGCTATCTTGGTGTATTAACTTGGTGGTGGAAGGCGAAAGATTTTAGGGTAAGAATCGTGTCAATTGACTGGCTAAAAAGCTAAAGTAATTATCCTAACTGGAAACTCTTTCAAGGATAGATTTTTTGGCATCTCGAAAATATATTTATCGGTTGGGTTAAGGTACGTAGACGATCGAAGCGAGTTTCTGGTAGGGTAACCCAACTTATAAAAAATGGCGAAGGTATTGTGTTTTAGGGACATAAATATTTTATTTTTGCTGAGCTTTTCTCTAATACAAATTTACTATATTCAGAATAACTAAGGACTTCCAAAGAATAAGTTACTCAATAAAAATTAAGAGTACAGACTTAAACAATTTGGTAAATATTCTTGTACCTAATAACCACTCCTTGCTGGATAATCATCCATACAAGTCAGATTAATATAGCAATCCTATTTTAGTTTTGAAAAATATTAGTATTGACTGTTAACAGTTAATAGTCAACATCCTGGACATCAAGATTTTACAAATTCTTTAGGACTGCTATCGTTAATTATTTAATTCTCGATCGAGAAAATTTTTAATCTATTTTAACCTTTTATTGTCGCTTTTATTCAAGAATAATCTAAAAATTTGGTTATTTCATTATTTTAAAAAATTTATTTTTAATTTACAAGAGTTTCAGGCATCATTTTTTAGTGACATAAATAGTTTATTTTTAGTCAATAAATTTTTTTTAATAATCAAGTTAAGTTTTTAGTTTTTTTATAGAATCGAAATTAACCGAACAGTATTTCTGTTCAGTAGTCAGAAAAAAATACAATTAGCCATTTGTAGGAATCAAAATGGAAGCAGATAATAGAAAATTCAATAATCAAATCGAAATTAATGATTTGATTGACGAAGCTGTAAACAATGCACTAGCACGTAGAAACCACGTTATAGATGTAAATGAGGATTTAGCAAATTTATCTAGTGAAGAAGCTGAAAATATTGTAGGAGGACTGAGTACACCTACAGTCGCAGGTTTTAAACCTGTTTGCCCTCCAATAATCGTAGGACTAATAGCAGTAGATGTAGACGTATTAAAAGCTTAATCCTTGAGTCAAAATTATCTTCACTTAATAACTCATGGAAACTTCTGCCGATCGGACTACACTTTGTCCCAGTGCTAGACCAGAACTGGCAAACAGCGTAGTCTTTGGTTTAGTTGCTGGCATGACCCAAGCGCGGGTAACTTATCTCAAACAGCCACTAGCTGTTACAGATGAACTCTTAGCAAAAGCTAGCCCAGTTACACCCACTGAAATTTTTCGCACTGCTGCCCCTTGTGCATTAAACAAATGTCAGCATTTTGATGGTCAAGATTGTCGTCTCGCGACGAGAGTTGCAGAAAAGTTGCCTGCTGTAGTAGCAGAACTTCCCCCCTGTTCTATACGTAGAGACTGCCGTTGGTGGCAGCAAGAAGGCAAAGCAGCTTGTCTGCGTTGTCCGCAAATCATAACTGACAATTACAATCCATCTGGGCTAATGCATGAAGTTGCTCTATCCGAAGCAATTAGTTAAGGAGAAAATTATGTCTTTTGAAAATGTCAGAGCTTTCTACGAAAAGCTTGTTAGCGATGAAGCTTTCCGCAGCAAAATGCAACAAGTTCAAAGCAAAGATGAATGTAGCAGATTAGTACAAGAAGCTGGTTATGATTTTACTCAAGAAGAGTTTGAAGAATATACAGCTCAATTATTAGAGTCAAATCCTGATAATAGTGAAATCAGAGATTTAAATGACCAAGAACTAGAAACTGTTTTTGGTGGGGCTTCTTCATTAATTGGTAGTATGCCAATAGCCCAGCCATTGTATGGGGTTATTTTTTGGCCACCTATTAAATGGCCACCTATTCATCCTCAACCTCTGTATGGAATTGTGGCTAGCGAATAATTTCAAGTCATTTAGAGCTATCATCTAAGATTTTTTGGGACGGATAATAAAAAACCGTCCCTATTTAAATAAGTTAAATAGAGGATATTTTTATGAGCGATCGCCGAATTAGTTATGCAGTTTGGGAAATTACTTTAAAATGCAATCTTGCCTGTCAGCACTGTGGTTCTCGTGCAGGGCATACAAGGGCAAAAGAACTTTCTACAGCCGAAGCCCTCGATTTAGTCAAACAAATGGCAGACGTTGGTATTACTGAAGTTACTTTAATTGGTGGTGAAGCTTTTCTACGTCCAGATTGGTTGGAAATTGCCCAAGCCATTAATCAAGCAGGAATGCTTTGTGGTATGACTACTGGCGGTTATGGCATCACCTTAGACACAGCACGCCGGATGAAAGAAGCCGGAATTAGAGTAGTCTCTGTTTCTGTTGATGGACTAGAAGCTACTCACGATCGCCTCCGGGGTAGACAGGGCTCATGGCAATGGGCATTTAAAACCATGAGTCACCTCAAACAAGCAGGTATCGCTTTTGGTTGCAATACTCAAATCAATCGCCTTTCTGCACCAGAATTTCCCAGTATCTACGAACATATCCGCGATGCTGGCATCTTCGCTTGGCAGATTCAACTGACTGTACCAATGGGAAATGCAGCAGATAACAACGAAATTCTCCTGCAACCTTATGAATTACTAGATGTTTATCCGATGATTGCTCGTGTTGCCGAACGGGCACAACAAGAAGGGATTAAGCTTCAGCCAGGGAATAATATTGGCTACTTCGGCCCTTACGAGCGATTTTTGCGTGGGGGGAGTGCTTGGTCATTTTGGCAAGGATGCAATGCCGGACTCTCAACATTAGGAATTGAGGCTGATGGTGCGATTAAAGGTTGTCCTTCGCTGCCAACTTCCGCCTATACCGGTGGTAACATTCGGGATTACTCTTTGCGAACGATCGTCGAAGAGACAGAAGAACTGCGCTTTAATTTGGGGGCTGGGACACCCAAAGGCACAGAACATTTGTGGGGTTTCTGTAAAACTTGTGAATTTGCAGAACTATGTCGAGGTGGTTGTAGTTGGACTGCACATGTATTTTTTAACAAACGAGGTAACAATCCTTACTGTCATTATCGCGCTCTCACACAAGCTAAACGTGGTATTCGAGAACGAGTATTTCTCAAGAATCAAGCCGAGGGCAAACCTTTTGATAATGGTGAATTTGGTTTGATTGAAGAACCCATTGATACTCCTTGGCCAGAAAATGATTCGCTACACTTTAGTGCTGATAGTATTCAATGGCCCCAAAGCTGGCAGTCAAAACAGGAATCATACCAATTAGTAGTTAGTAATCCGTAATTAAAAAAGTCAGATGGATAATAATTCTGTTTCCAATCCCCCAGATGGCAATTTAAAGTTATTGCCAGACGAATCTCAAAGCCAGGTAAATGCTGCCAACTTTCTCTTGCCCCGTTCAGCATGGAGTAGTCAAGTAGCCTATTTAAGAGTACTTTTTAGAGCAAAGAAAGCTTTAGATCGAATAGAACAAGAAGCAAAAAATGAGTATAGTAATTCTAAATAACTCATAAAAATATAGGCATCAGTTATCTTTATATAGCATCAAGTGGCGTTAGGGAATAGGGAATCACCTTTTTAATGTGTACGGAGTTTTCAAAAATAAAATAGGAGTCTTATTACTGCTGTAACACTTAATCTGTTAGATAGAGATTACTTAACCTTAATTTTACAAAAGGTATTTAGGATTGCTGTGTTCGCTTTAATAAGCATCTTTCTGAACTTCTTTAGCAATCCTTACAGGAAAACTGCCGATGTTGAAAAAGCTATTGATGGTTGCTGCCAGCACCATATCTATTGTTCTTGGTGTTGGAGAAGCTTCACAAGCTGCTACTTTTCAAGTGGTAGCTAGTAACCTTGATAGTCCTAGAGGGCTTACCTTTGGCCCAGATGGCGCACTTTATGTTGTAGAAGCTGGTAGAGGAGGTACAAGTCCATGTATCCCTGCACCCGGTGCTGGGCCTGATGGGCCTCAAGTTTGTTATGGCTCCACTGGAGGCATCACACGTATTCAAAATGGTACGCAGGAACGTATTGTTACAGGCTTACCATCGGTTGCATTACCTGTTACTATTCCCGGCACTGATATCACTGTGACTATTGATGCTACTGGTGCCCATGACCTGAAGTTTGATTCCCTTGGCAAGGCTTATCTTGCCATTGGTTTAGGATCGTCTCCAGAACGACGTGATGATATTCTACAAGTCCCTGAATTTGGGCAATTAGTTGCTCTCAATAACCTCACCGGACAAGCCTCACTAACTCCGTTAGCAGATTTGGCACAATACGAAGGATCGTTTAATCCTGATAATGGAAGTTCGGGCTTTTTTAATCCCTATAACGAAGGTATTGATAGTAATCCATATTCATTTGTAATTAAGGGTGATAGTGCTTATATTATTGACGCGGCAGGTAACGATTTCTTCCGCGCTAAATTAGATGGTAGCGAGTTGAAACTTTTATCTGTATTTCCCGCACGCCCTGCAACTGACCCAATTACCGGTCAAACGATTGGAATGCAAACCGTTCCCACGTCAGTTAGTATCGGGCCGGATGGAGCATTTTATATCTCAGAATTTACTGGATTTCCGTATGAAAAGGGTGCAGCACGTATTTTCCGCGTTGGTGCTGATAACCAACCAACAGTTTATGCAGATGGATTCACTCATATCATTGATACCGCTTTTGATAATCGGGGTGGACTGTATGTGCTGGAGTACGCTGCAAATTCTTTATATCCTACGACCTATCCCAATCCAGGTGACCTGATTTACATTACTCCTAATGGTACTCGTCAAACCATTTCCAGTGGAGAGCTACTTTTTCCAACTGCTTTGGAACTTGACTCTAATGGGAATATTTATGTATCAAATCAAGGTTATATTCCTGGGTCGGGTCAAGTGTTGAAGTTTGCACCTGCTTCTGTGCCTGAACCTACTTTTGCCTTAAGTTTGTTTGCCTTTGGTATTCTTGCCTTTTCACCATTTTGTAAAAAGTTAAGCACTAAATAAGGACGTTATCTAAACATAATTCAGAAGTAAGGAATTAGAACTCAGCATAAATTTTCTATAACTTCCGAATGAATAAGTAGTGCAAAACTGCGCTACATTCAAGATTTAGTAGTCTACAATTAGTAGCTGGTTTGAATACCCCAATAATTAATTATAATTCTAGAATTATAATTTTTAATTTTTTGAATATAGCTATGAAACAAAAGTTATTTTTGAATTCTCAAAATATTAGAAATTACTTAGTTGAGCTTGGCTTTTGTAAAGCTCTTGAAAAAGAGAGTTTGATTCTAGAGTTAATTCCTGTGGAAACTAAAAACTTTAACTTGCTAGTGACCTTACCTGATAGTCATAAGTTACTTGTGAAGCAGGAACGGTATCAACAGCAAACGGTAAATAGTGAATTAGGGAATGAATTGAAGGTAAGAAAATTATTGCATGAAGTTGATAACCTAGATTTTCTTCAAACCTTTATGCCGCAAATCCTACATTCAGATCGAGAAAACTCAATTATGATTTTGAGTTATTTATCTGATTATCAAGATTTAGATATTTTCTATAGAAAACATCATGACTTTTCAACTGAAATTAGTTCAGCTTTAGGAAGTGCGATCGCCACTATTCATCGTGAAACTTTAAACCATCAACAATATCGAGACTTTTTGTTGCAAGATTCTATATTACCTGAGAAAGAACGTATTTTCAGTTCGCTCTATGCCTTAGAGGAAATCGGTCCAGAAGTATTTGGTATTTTTCCAACAGAAGGCTTTAAATTTCTTGCTCTCTATCAACGGTATGAGAGTTTATCCCAAGCGATTGCAGATTTAATAAATATATTTAATCCTTGCTGTTTAACTCATAACGACCTAAAATTATGCAACGTTCTCTTACAAGAAGATTGGGAACAACAACTAGGTAAAGAAACTATACGAATCATTGACTGGGAACTTTCTAGTTGGGGAGATCCCGCCTATGATTTAGGTACTCTGATTGCTAGCTATCTTAAGCTATGGCTAAATAGTTTAGTAGTTAGTAAAGTTCTGAAAATTGAGCAATCTTTAAAGTTAGCAACAGTTCCTCTGGAAAACTTGCAACCTTCTATTGCTAGCCTACTTCAAGCTTATTTAATTACTTTCCCTAGCATTGTAGAACATCATCCTGACTTTTTACAGCGAGTTGTACAATTTACTGGTACAGCTCTAATTTGCGAAATATTATCATCAATTAAATATCAAAAGACCTTTGGTAATACGGGAATCTGTATGCTTCAAGTAGCTAAAAGTTTAGTTTGCCGTCCAGAAGCTTCTCTGTTAACTATTTCTGGTGTATCTGCAACTGAGTTGATGCAATTTGTGAGCAATAAAATTTACTTTAACTAAGGACTAGGAAGATTTAGATAGAATTTAAATCCTAGTTTATATTAAGCCTTTTTGTCAGGTTCTTAATTATGAATTATGAATTATGCTAGACCAATATTTGACTAAAGTAGAACCAAAATTACTCAATATTTTACAAGATATTGCCAATCAAGTTGAGCTTCAGCCTAATTTTCGGATTTACCATCCAAAGTATAAGCTATTTGAATTGCCTAAAGAAGTTGTTGCCAATCTCCAGAAAATGCCGCTGGAAATTCAACAGCGATACAACTGTTTACAACTACGCGGTTTTCTTTATGGCATCTACTATAACGGTCATTTACTAAATACACTCTCTCTCTCAGACACAAGAGAGTTACCAACTGATTTAGAAAACAGTACTTTTTTAGGAATTGATAGGGAGTTTTTAGAACAGTTGCATCGTCATAATGCAGGTAATGGATATTATGATTATGGTTGGTCTATTTTGCAAGAAAAGAGTGATAATAGCTTAATTGTAAGTAAAGGTGATTTGAAATTACGTGTTGAACAAAATTGCTATTTAGTGTCTGTTAACCAATCTGCTGTAGTTGATGAATTAGTTGCTATTTTAATGCCAAAAAACTTAATTCAAAAAGGATTTTATCTTGCAGTTGGCAATATTGGTTCTCATCAGCAAACTGTATTCATTCAATCTCAAATAACAGTGCGAATTTATTTGAATATCAGTCCTAAGGGTGCTATTATTCTCATGGAAACTTTGACGCAAAAGCTTAACTTTGATTCTATTCCGTTCATCTTGAAATTTTTGTACAATCCTTGTGATTACAAACGCTACGATGCAGGAGTATTGTATTTTGATAAGTCTCAATATCAAGTGGTTAGACAAATAATAAAAGCAGCTTACATCAAACATCAAGCACATTTTCGTGCAGAGGTTCCATTATTTACTAAAAAATTAATGCCAGGATTAGGACTAGCAGAACAACCTATAAATCAGTCTAGTATTTCTGAAAGCTTTGGAGAGAATCGTTGCCAAATTGTCGCTAATGGTTTATTAGAAGCAATGCAGAAAAAAGATATATCAGCAGATGGGAAAATTCAAACTATCTGCAAACAATTTGTTAATGCAAATATTGACTTATACTATCCCTATCTTAATGCTGGTTCTGAAGATATATATGAATTTTAAACAACAAAATCACCGACCTGTCTAAAAAGTCGGTAATTTGAAGCAATGAGGTTAGTTAGAAAAAATTGAGTGGTAGCAATTCAGATGTACCTGACATCAGCTCAGATTGACAATCAGATTTAATATTAGAAATTGAAATTTTATTTTTGAGAATATTCTCAGACGAATTTTCAGTCTTTTGATGATGCGATCGCGTAGACAATCCCATTTGTTTGAGCAACTGTTTAATATGGCGATCGCTGATTTCAATTCCTAACTCTTTAGCTAAATGTTTTTGTAGCCAATTAGCAGTCCATTGCCGAAATCCATAACCATAATCGCGAGGACTATGGTTAACTAATTCTTTTAATCGCTCTAAATATTCTTCACTAATGATTTTAGGACGACCCATTGGACAATCTCTCCATCGATCTACCATACCGCTACGGGCTATATATATCCAATATCTTGCTGTTGCTGAAGAACATCCCAAAGTTTTACAGATTTCAGTTTGAGATTTACCTCGATCTGCCAGCAACATAATCTGGATACGCTGGTAATATAACTCAGGTAAATTTTCATGCAAACTTTTTTCGAGATTTTGACGTTGAAATTGTGTCAAAAACTTGCTTGTAGCTATAAATGAAATAGTGTTTGAAGTATGATTTTTAAGTCTATTTGTAGTATTATTCATAATACACAATAGTTAAATATTTATCTGTAAAATACTATAAATACTAGATATTAATCTAATAAAATAAATTATTAAAATTTATCAAGTAGCTGTATATTTATTTTATAGAATATACAGCATTTTTCCAAAGCTTTTTGCAATACAATTATTTTACTTTAGATAGTATGAGAATGGAGATAACTTACGATCTATTGATGCTGTTACTTGACCAAAAACATTGTTTGTTTTGGTTGTGCGATCTGTATGGTCTTGAAGGCCAAAATACAGACCGAGCAAAAAGGCTGAACCAGCTGCAATACCAAGCCATAATGCCATAAATGGACTAATTTCCCTAAAACCTGTCATAAAACAAGACCTCACTGTGTACTTTCTTCTTTAAAATAGCTTTAGCATGGCTCAGCCATGCCAAAGCTACAAAGCTCACCCTAATCAGTACTTCTTTAGAATATTGCTTTGATTAATTTTCCGGTTGCATAACCTAAAGCACCGGCAGCAACTACAGTTCCAGCACCGATTAAGAATAATGAAACTGGTTCAGTTCCACCGATTACGCGGTCAAGTTCATTGCTGCTGAGTTCTGTCATGTAGCTTTCACCATCAAACAGCAAGTCATAACCAACGGGACGAATGTCACAAATAGTAATAGAAGCCATTTTTACTCCTTTGTTGTTTGTATTATTTTTGTTCTCAGGAATTTAATTTCAAATCTGACAAGTGCTTTAGACCTTATTGAACAAGAACTATCTTGTAGCAGCCCAGAGTCCACCTAGAAAAGCTGCACCAGCTGCAATACCAAGCGATAGTACCATTGCTCCAGTAAATGGTTCAGTACCACCAACCACTCGGTCTAGTTCATTTTCATTAAGGTCTGCCATGTAGCTTTCAGCATCCAACAACAGGTCATGACCAGCGGGACGGATGTCAAGAACATTAATAGATGCCATGTTGGCTCCTTGTATAATTTGAGTTTGTCTTTTTTAGAGAAAGGGTTTTTCCTTTGCGTTTACATAGTAGGGCAGATATAGATAGATAAAAAGCGATTTTTTTCAGCTAGTTAGCTGTAATGAAGAGTTTTATGTCTCGTTTGAAAAACAGGTCAAATCTTGATTAAAGCAATGGTTAAATTAACAAATTATTTTGCTAGATATAGCAGATTGCAAGAAAAGTGAAGTACAGAAGGATTTGTCTCAAAACTATGTATAAAGCCTATTTTACTTATGAATTATAAAGGCGGAATCCTGCTGTAAGTTGTAAATTTTCTCTAGAAACAGAATCCACGCAGTTTTTAGGTTTTGAGTACGGAGCAAAAAACAGAAATAATTTTGTCCTCTATTCTTATCTCAAGTTGTCTTCAGAGCTATTTAAGGTAAAGGAACTATATCAACATGTAGAATCATTTACTAATTGTTCAACGTTAACCGTTTATTAAATAAAAAGACGACTAAATTTAAATTTAGTCGTCTCATACTATTTCACTTTAAGGTTGATATAAATAATGTGGTAGGGGCGCACGGCTAGCTGTACGCTCCTATAAAAAATGTATGTGTGTTAAGATTTTTGTGAAATGGTATCAAATCATTTATTTAGCGACTCTCTAGTAATCGGAGCGACTGTTAAAAGTTATCGTGTAGCTATATAGCTTTAGATTTCAATTGCTCTCACAATTTTGCTTTGACTAACTTTTTCCTCAAACCATTGTGTAAGAAGCTCTAGCAAAATTTTTTCACGTAATTTATCGTTCAATTGTGGTTGAATAATTTCATCCAGAAAAATTAAGTGAACTCCCTTAGAAGTTAAAATTGGTTGAAGAAGTTGAGGGGGTTTAGCAGCATAGACAGCAGCAGTAATTTCTGGCTTGAGTTCTTCACGAGGCACTTTCCCACGATAACCTCCACAACGTTGTAACTCTGTGTCTTGAATATATTGGCATGCAGCTTCAGAAAAACTGATTTCTGCTTCGGCGATCGCATAAAAAAGTTCTATTGCTAAATCTTCATTTTCTAATATAATCTCATGAAAACAAACACTGCTATACTCAAGTTGATGTTCGTAAAAAAATGGTTCAATTTGCTCGGCAAATAAATGTTGAGCTAATTTGGTCGTAATTACAAAGTTATAGACAGATTCCTCGAAATCATCCAACGACATACCATGATGATGCAACCACTTCCAAGTTTCATCGCTACTAGTTAATTTTTGAATAACGCGAAGATAATCGGCACTTTTTTGAAGTTCTTCTGTGGATACTTGAATTCCTATCTCTACAGCAGTAGATCTAATTATTTTAAGTCGAACTACCTCATCTATTAAAGATGGTAATCGCCTAGATAGTTTGAGCTGCTGAAGAATTTCTTTTTGCGTAACTACGATTTGCTCAGACATGAGAAATACCCTATCAATCTTTTAGAGAGGATTTATAACAAATTATTGATGAATTAAAACCGTATTCCTCCTTGTTGTAATTTTTTAAATGGGTCGATTACAAAATCAATAACTTTCCGTTTACGAACAATCACTTCAGCTGTTGCTGTATCGCCAGGTTTGAATTTAATGCAGCTTCCTTCTGATTGAATACATGTTTGCTTGAGTCCGACTTTGAGCTTAAATGCAGCAATATCACCTTGTGCCGTACTCTTAACATTTGAAGTTGGCGATACCTCTAATAATTTTCCTTTGACCACACCATAATCTTGATAAGGATAGGCATCAAACTTGAGATTTACTTCCATTCCCTTTTGCAATGCTCCGCTTTCAGTTGTGGCCATTTCTGCTCGGAGAATAAACGAATTACCGTTAGGTGCAATCTCGGCTAAGAGGTCACCAGCAGAAATCACTGCTTCAGATTTGGAAATAGGTAGATTATAAATTACACCACTGAGCGGTGCTTTAATTATTCGTTGTTGAAGTTGGTTTTCTAAAGATTGGATTTGGCTTTGTGTTTGCTTAATATTTCCTTGATTTTCAGCAATTTGTGAGCGAAACTGCTGAAGTTGTTGTTCGCTTTGAATGATTGCTAATTCACCTGTTCTTTTGACTCTTTCATAGGCGCTTTTACGCTGACTTAGTTCTAACTGGGCCTGTTGGATTTGTGAATACATTTCCTCGACACTGATTTTTTGTTCTTCGTATTTCGACTCGATTTCTTCTGCGGTTTTTTTAGCAATCACACCTTCTTGCAAAAGCTCTTGATGACGTTGTAAATCTTTATCTGCTATATTTAAACGACTTTTTACAATTAAAGATTGGCTTTTAAGTGAACTTAAGCGTTCTTGAGTCTGTTCGATTTGAGCTTGCTGTTCGGATATCTGCGCTTGATTCTGTAATTTTTGCGTATTAATGAGAACTTGCAGCTGTTGTTCGACAGGTTTTAGTTGCAAGCGACTCTCTTGAAAACTTTCTAGTTTGGCGTTTGCTTGTTTTAATTCTAATCGCAGAGACTCTGAATCAAGTTCAATTAGTGGTTCGCCTGCTTTTACCCGATCGCCTTCACGAACATGTACGGCTTTGACTCTGACACCAGTAAATTGAGTTTCTAGAGGTGCCTCTACTTTAATTGTCTCTTCTTGTGGCTCTAGCCTGCCTCTAGCAACTCCAGTCATCTCTACTTGATAAAGCATAGACCAGGGAAGGGCGATCGCTACGAATGCCATGAGTACATATAATAAGCCTCTCGTCCAAGGTCGTGGTAAGGCCTCTAGAAGCTCTTCAGTAGCATAAGACCAGTCGCCAGGATTACCTAGTAATTTATCAGAGGTGGTGGAAGAATCGATTTCATCCTGACGATCTTGGATGGGAGCGCGTGAATTTAATGAATGTGGCATACTTTTCAAACTTTGGCGACTGAGTGCTGTTGCTGATTGAGATAAAAGTAGTGACCCTGTTTATCCATTAATTCTTGATGGGTTCCACTTTCCACTAAAACACCGCGATCGAGAACTAGAATTGTGTCAGCATTGCGGATTGTTGAAAGACGATGAGCAATGATAATTGCAGTTCGATTTTTCAAGATGTGATTTAAGTTTGTTTGAATCATCCGTTCAGATTCGGCATCAAGATGACTGGTTGCTTCATCAAAAATCAGTAAGCGGGGATTTCCCAATAAAGCGCGAGCGATTGCTAACCTTTGGCGCTGTCCTCCTGAGATCGTATTCCCACCTTCTCCAATATGAGTTTCATATCCTGCTGGTAATTGTTGAATAAACTCATCTGCTCCGGCTTGTCTGGCAGCTTCAATAATTTCTTCTAAAGAAGCAGAAGGATTACGCAAGCTAATATTTTTCCGAATCGTACTACCAAATAAAAAGTTACCTTGATCGACGACTCCAATCTGTTGTCTGAGACTAGCTAGCGATAAGGTTGTGATATCTTTACCATCAATTAAAACTTTGCCATCTGTGGAAGAATACAAGCCTAAAATCAGTTTAGAAATAGTTGTTTTCCCTGAACCGCTGCGTCCTACTAAGGCTATTTTTTGACCTGGTTGGATTTCAAAACTGAGATTTGTTAAAACGTTAATGTCACTATCAGGACGGTAACGAAATGTCACCTGCTCAAAGCGAATATTACCTTGGAGATTAGTCACAGGTTGACGTGATTTAATTTGTAAGTCTTCTTCTAATGGTGTATCGAGGACATCGTTAAGCCGTTCTACAGAGATAATGATTTCTTGCAACTGATTCCACAGCACAATTAATCTTTGGAATGGTTGCATAACATTGCTAAGGAGCATATTAAAAGCAACTAATTGTCCAATGGTGAGTTCATTGTTAATTACTAGCCATGCCCCAAACCATAACAATCCTGTTCTGGCTAAAGATTCAATGATTGAGCTAATAGTTCGTAGTCGATTAGCAACTACTTGTCCTGTAAAGTTTTTCTTAATAGAAGTATTAAAATACTCTTCCCATTGCCAACGCACCAACTGTTCAGCAGCCATTGATTTAATAGAACTGACGCCTGTCAGTGCTTGAATTAAATATCCACTTTCATCAGCACTAGCATTAAATATTTCGCGGGAAACACGCTGCAAAAATGGTGTAGCAATTAAGGCTAATAAAACAAATGGCGGAACTATAACTAATATCAAAAGTGCTAATTTCCAGTTATACCAGAACATCAAACCAACATAGACAAAAAGCGTTATTAGGTCTAGAAAAATAGAAAGTGATTCCCCAGTAATAAAACGCTGAATTTTCCGATTCTCTTCGATGCGAGTGATAATATCACCGACATAACGTGATTCAAAAAAACTCAAAGGTAGTCCAAATGTATGGCGAATAAAGCCGACAATCAATGCTAAATCGACTTTATTCGCTGTGTGGTTCAATAGATACTGGCGTAGTCCTGTCATTGCTACTTGGAAAAGACCAAAAATCAATAATCCTAATCCAATAGCATTCAATGTTAATGAACTACCATGTACAACCACTCTATCAAAGAGTAATTGAGTAAAAATTGGTGTAACTAAACCAAAAATTTGAATGAATAGAGATGAAACAAATACTTCAAATAGAATAAATCCGTGTGGTTTGACTAATTCAAAAAACTGCCAAAAACTGGTTCTTTCTTGTTTTGATTCTTGTAGTAAAACTGTCGGTTGTAACAAAAGTGCGTAATTTGTCCAACTTGCTAGGAATTCTTGCCGTTTTAAAACTCGTTGACCGATATCAGGATCGACTAAGATAACATGTTTTTTTGTAATTTGATAAACGACTATATAGTGAGCTTTTTCCCAATGCACGATCGCCGGCAGAGTTTGTTTAGCCAGTTGATCTAAGGAAGCTTTCACAGGCCGAGTAGAAAAGCCAAGACTTTCTGCTGCTGCTGAGAGCGATCGCAACGATGCCCCATTACGATCTACATTGGCGCGATCGCGCAGATGATTGAGACTAAAATTTTTGCCCCAGTAACGCGCAACCATCACTAAACAAGCAGCCCCACAATCCGATGCACTTTGCTGTAAAAAACATGGGTAACGTTGAGTCATCCGTTGCCACAGATGTCCAATTCGCTGGGTGGGAGTGGGAAAATAAGCTTGATTAATCTTCTTGTTTGAATGTCTAGATACTACAGGTAAGGAAATTGGTGTTGCTTGAGATTCCTTTTTGATAGAAGAAACAACTGGCTCATTTAACTCTATTATTTTGGCATCTAGTGCTTTTGCTTGTTCGTATAGATGATGGCGAATTTGATGATTGTTAATTAAGGAAAATATTAATTGCAGTGGAATGTAGCAAAGCTTGACATTGACTGCTGTTCTTACAGCATAAAATTTAAAGGATTCTTCTGGAAACACACTACACTCACCAAATGTAGAACCAGCTGGTAATGTAGCGATCAGATTTTTCTGGCGATCGAGAAGACGAACTTTGCCTGTAATGACAATATAAATTCCCGTCTTTGCATTGCCTGTTTGCCAAAACAGTCCCACATCAGGCTCTAAAATTTCAATATTTTTATATAGCTGCTGAAATTCCAGATGATTAAATCCGTATCCAAAAACTTCAATTAATACCTGATGAGAGATTTCCAAATTTTGTGCTTGGTCGGCCATAGTATTAGTCAAATTAGTTTTAGATGCACCAAAAAATCATTCAGATTTAGTAACTAAGAGTTAGTACTTATTCTACTTATCCCTCTATATTTTTATTTTTGAGTAATTTAAAGCCAGAAGAACTGGCCTCAAAGTCTTCCACATTAGAAATATTATTAATCACCAGATTGTTTACTTTGTTTTCTTGGTTTTCCACCTGGAGATTTTTACCTCTAGTCGAAAGTCCCATCTGCTTCAATAGCCGATTAATATGTCTAGCACTGATTTCTATAGCAAACTCTTTTACTAAATGCTTACTTAAGCGAGAAGCTGTCCAGTATTCAAATGAATACCCCAAAGTTTTAGGAGCGAAATTTATTAATTCTTTTAAACGCTTTAGATATTGGTCGTTGATAGTTTTCGGACGACCAACGGGAGATAGTTCCCAGTAGTGAGCTTGTCCAGTAGTTGCTACATTAGTCCAGTGCCTAACTGTTTCTCGCGCACACTTTAAACATCGAGAAATTTCTATTTGCGATTTTCCTATATCCGCTAGCAACATAATTTCCACGCGCCGACGATGTATCTCAGACAAATGAGATTCTCTTAAAATTTTCAGAAGTAGATTTTGTTGAAATGGTGTTAAATGGACACTGTAATTTCGGTAATTCATCGTCAAACTAGATAATTTATTTTTTCTAATTATTGGAATTTATCTCTAAAAATTCATAATTTTCTGGGATATCTCCAGACTTGAGGTCATGAATCAATATGCTGGAATTAATAGCGTTTTTATCTACTATTGTTTCTAGTTTCCTGGGTTTTGATAAAGTGGATAAACCTAATTGTTTGAGCAGTCGTTTGATATGGCGATCGCTCAACTCAATTCCTAATTCTTTGGCTAAATGTTTCTGCAACCAATTAGTTGTCCACCGCTTAAAAGAATAGCCATAATCACGAGGACTATGACTAATCAATTCTTGCAAACGCTCTAAATATTTCTCATTTACTGCTTTCGGACGGCCAACAGGACAAGCTTGCCATTGATGCGCCATACCAGTACGAGCTATATGTATCCAATATCTTGCTGTTGCTGGACAACAACCTAATATTTGACAAATTGCAGTTTGCGACTTCCCTTGGTCAGCTAACAGCATAATTTCAATCCGCTGACGAGAAGAATTCAATAAATTTTCTTGTAAATTTTTTTGTAGTAGCCTTAGTTGAAATGGTGTTAAAAATTTACCTACATCGTGGTCTGGAATTTTTGATTGTATATTTGATTGATATTGAGACATAAATAACTAACCACCTAACATCCTAAACTGTAAGTGCTTAATTTTGAACTATTCTCAAGCAATTTTTAGCTATTTTTAAATAGCATCAAACAAATACTACATTGTTATCATATATTACTCTATCAAGTATATTATCTACTTATCTTTTGAATCTAAAAATCGTCATTTGTCAATAACTTGAATGAGAACAAATGAAATAAATTTCCCTAAAATTTTAAACCTTTTTAATCAGATGTTAGTTTCAGTTTTTTTACTTTATCTGTTCAGTAGCAGTCTAATCTAATAAAAATTTATTTAAGTAAAGATTTGGTTAAATAATAGTAATTTCCTGATTGTGTTAAGATAAGTTTAATCAAGATGAAAATCCTTAAAATAATAAAAGTTATTGAAATATAAAGTTGCCAATGATGTTGGGTTGAATGGCGATCGCATTTTGTAACTTATCTTTATAAATTGTCCTGTTTTGCAATCACTTTGTGCTGAGTCTGCAATTTTGACGTGCAGTAATAGTTTCAGCCTATATTGCCCCGTGTAACAGCTAAGCCATCTAATAAGTAACAATAGCGATCGCGCCCCTTTTGTTTGGCATCGTACAGTGCTTTATCTGCTGAAGCGATCAGTGTATCTGGCTTTACATCCAAAGTGGGTATGCGAGAGCTAATCCCCATACTAACGGTGACGATATCCTTGACATCAGACTTTGCATGGGGAATGACCCGATCGTGAATTGCTTGCTGAATGTTTTGTGCTACTTTGATAGCTCCCGCTAAGTCAGTATTGGGAAGGAGTACCGAAAATTCTTCTCCACCATAACGCGCTACTAAATCGGCAGGACGACGAGCTGCCTCTTGCACTGTTTGCGCTATTGTGATTAGACAATCATCGCCTCTTAGATGACCATAGTAGTCGTTATAAGATTTAAATTTATCAACATCGAATAAAATCAATGACAGGAATTGTTGTTCTCGTGCAAGGCGTTTCCATTCTGCTTGCAGTCGTCCATCGAAGCAGCGACGGTTAGCCACTTGAGTCAAACCATCAAGATTTACCAATTTTTCTAGTTTCAGATTGGCATCTTCTGCTTTTTCTTTAGCAATTACTAACTCTGCTGTTCTCTGTTGTACTCGTTGTTCCAAAGTTTCAAAAGATGTTTGTAACTCAAGTGCCATGTCGTTAAACGATTTTGCCAGTTGACCTATTTCGTCTTTTGAAGTAATTTTGGCGCGGATATCTAAGTTACCTGCACTAAACTGTAAAACTACATTGGTAAGGTAAATTATTGGCTTTGTTAGCAGTTGCCCAATGGCAAAAGCGATGATTGTCACTACTGAAGCGATAATTGCAAATAGAAACATTGCATCACGAATTTGCTTTTCTACAGGTGCTAGGGCAACAGCAAGGGGCTGTGCGAACAATACAGACCAAGGTTTATATTTTAAACGAGCGATCGCAATCAAATTAAGCTGATTACCTGTTGCTGACAAAGATGCAACTAAATATGACTGTTTCTTATCCAATGCTTGCTTAAGTTTTGACTCATTAGTTGCCAATTCTTTGACAGGGTAATTAAGCAAATGCCCTTGACTTTGTAGTTGAGTAACAACATCTAAAGGCAGAGGTACAATTGATTTAAAAAGTAGTTGTGGTGCAGTACTATGTGCCAAATAAATATTATTTTTATCTAAAAGAATAGCAAATGATTTTGCCCCTGCCCTTTCAGTTTCTCGAGTTACTAACTGCTGGACAACAGTAGCATTATATGAAATACGCAATACACCCAATATATCTCCCTTGGCATTGCGAACCGGACTGCTAAAAAAGAGGGTAACAAGGTCAGGAATTGTCGGCGATCGCTTCATACCAGAAACAAACGATAGCCCAGTTTGCAACGGTTTTTTAAAATAATTTTCAACTGATTCATCTTTGCCAATGTTCGATGTACGTGTATCTAATATATTTTTACCGTTTAAGTCGAGCAAAGCATAGGAGATAATATTGAGCATATCTTTGCGACTGAGACGAATTAATGTTTCTGTCGCCAATTGCATTTCAGGGCTGCCATTTCGCTGTTTTGGAGTTAAGCTAAGGTAGCGTGCCAAACCCGGTAAAATCGCCTCTACGCGCACGGCATTGAGATTTCCATCAATAAAGGCATCTATTCTATTAGTGGTTTCGTTAGCCGCTACAGATAAGGCTTGTCGGGCGTTGTTAGTTAGTAGTTTTTCGGTTGTCTGTTTGTTGATA
Organism: Nostoc sp. S4; assembly: GCA_029379225.1. Taxonomy (GTDB): domain Bacteria; phylum Cyanobacteriota; class Cyanobacteriia; order Cyanobacteriales; family Nostocaceae; genus Nostoc. The sequence goes on from JAQYWR010000005.1 coordinate 135,682, forward strand.
AATGCCAACACCAACAAAGGAATCAAAGCAACAATGAGAAACGAGACGATCAACTTTCTACGGATACCACCCAAAAAACGCTGCTGCATGGCTTTCAACTAGGAGGGAGGATTCAAGAACGAAGAATTGAACAAACTTTTTAGCTCAGGAATCCGCGTCATGTTTCCAGAGCGAATAAAAAAGTCTGCATATATTTTGGCAGTTTTGTAGATGGAGTTAGGATTGCCAGATTGAAAGAATTTTTGATTTTCAGTTAAATCAGTTAGGTTTATTCCCTTCAAAGAAAGTGTATTGATAGGAATTTTTAACGCTTTGCTAACGATCGTGTTTCCTTCTTGAACATTTGCTTTCCAATAAGCCGAAGCTTGCAGCCATCCTCGGACAAATGCACGAATGTCTTCGGGGCGGTCGCGGATTGTTTCACCGCGAAAAACAATTGTATCTAAAATAAAACCAGGGGTTTGTTTACTGCTAAATAGGATATGTCCCCCTGATTTAACAGCTTCAGAAAGATAAGGTTCCCAAGTGTGTCCGGCTTGAATAACATTATTTTTCAGGCGTTGAGGAATTTCTAAAGCCTCTGATTTAACCAAACTCACATCATCGCTGGTTAAGTTGGCACTTTTCAACATCTCAGTTACAAAAACTTCGCTAAAACCGCCTAGATTTGCACCCAGCTTTTTCCCTTTTAAATCAGCAACGGTTTTAATTTCTGATTTGGCAACTACCACATCTGCTCCTATTGATTCATCTATAACCATCACGCTTTGTATATCGGGATTTGTGGCACTCAACATTATAAAACTTCCCAAGGATGCTGGACCGCCATCAAACTTACCTGCACTGAAATTTGCTTGTTCCAATCGGGTGTATCGTATATGAATTAGTTCTACATCTACCCCTTGGGCTTTGAAAAATCCTTTTTCTCGAGCAATGATCCCTGGACACTCGCCAACAAAAGATGCGAATACCACCTTCAAGGGAGGACGTTTTAATTTAGTTGGTGCTGAAGCATTACAAGCAAATAGTAAATAGGTGGTAATGATAAAAATACTAAGGTATTTGAGTAGTTTAAACATATAATATTTAATATTTTTATAATTATTGTTTATTAAAACTTTAACTAAATAAACTATCTGTTACAATTCAAATTTACGGACAAGTTGTGTTAGATATTAGATGAATTGTTTCTGTTTTAGCAATTTATCTAATTAATTTTATGACAAGATTAGTCTTTGCTTATAAACCAGATTTATAGAAACGAAACTTTCCCAAGAAAAGTAAACATTTAAATTATTGCATTTCGCCAAATATTGGTAGCGCTCGCCTCCAGCCTCGACCTACCAAGAAGCGGGAACAGCACTAGCTCTCAAAAGCATTAACACAGCTTGTTTGTGGTAACTAAAGTAAGAAATTAAATCCTGAAGTTTCTTACTTTAGAGGTTTTTAAAACATTTCTCGCTCTCCCTGCTGCCAGTTAGCGATCGCCTATACTCTCATGAAAAATCAGATAATATAGATAGCGTTTTTCCCCACTTGCTGAGTTTCTTAAGAATTTCCCCTTGAGCGTTGGGTTGCTGCTGGTTTTGAGCGCTGTTGTTGGTAAAAGCGGACAACTTTTTGTACATAGTCAGCAGTGAAGCCATTATTGCAGCCTGCATAGCTACCAGTCATCCACCAACAAGCGACGCCACGCACAGATGCAATTTCACTATTTTTGGTAGCGGCAAATTGATTGGTTAACTCGCGTCGGGTGATACAGGATACAACAGAGCGGGCGATCGCCGGACTGTTTTCAAACTGCGTCGGTGTTAGTTCTCGTTTAAGACAAGTTCTTGACCAGCCTTTGAGGGTTTCTGGTTTCACTTGCCATTCGCTATAAAGTCCATCGTTGGGATTTTTCGTTTGCGGTGCAGCTTGTCGCAACGCTTCTACCATTGCCGTAACTTGGGCATCAGAAACCGGCTGTTGTGCTTGAGCTAATGATGGTAATAGTCCGAAGCTAATAACTCCACTCAGTAGTAATCCTATAGGGTTTTTTGTCATGAATTTGGAATTATTTTAGATATCACGAGGTATCATATTATATTTTTATCAAGCCACCAGAGTAATTTTTTACTATGCCAATAGCCAAACGAGATGATTGGAAAACAGAACCTATGCCTTCTGTGTCCAGAATAACGGTAGAAAAGCTTTATTCCAAGGAAGAATTTGACCGAATTGCTGCTGGAATAATTCCCCAGCAGATGGAAGATAAGTGGTTCATTTTCTACGAGGCTCCTTGGTTATACTTGCATCGTAGTTGGACTGGTTTTTGTATTTTCAAGGTGCGTTTTGAGATAGTTGGAGAAAGCTTTAAAATTGCCCAAGTGGAGGTAAATCGAAATCCAGCAGAATACTCTAACACCGACGCTCAGTGCGATGTCTCTTTGTTAGAAACCTTACTGGATTTATTAACTAAGAATAGACTCAGCTATTAACTAGATTTTCTACAGAATTAGTATCATTGGGTAATGCAGCCGTTAAAACTTCGCTACCTTCTGTGGTAACCAAAACATCATCTTCAATCCGGATTCCGCGGACATCAGCAAATTCTGATAAGCGCTGCCAATTGACTACATTTTGATATTTTGATAGCACGTTGGCATTATTTAAAATTGCTGGTACTTGATAAAAACCAGGCTCAATTGTAACTAACATTCCTGGACGCAAAGGACGATTTAAACGCAAATAGCCCAAGCCAAAGCGATCGCTTCTTGTTCTTCCCTCTTCATATCCTGCCAAATCGCCTAAATCTTCCATGTCATGGACATCTAAACCCAATAAATGACCAATACCGTGAGGAAAAAACAGCGCGTGGGCATTCATTTCTACCAAATCATCGGCATTTCCTTGGAGAATTCCTAAATCTACTAGACCTTCAGCTATCACCGTGGCTGCTAACAAATGAATATCCCCATACTCTACACCAGGATATATTTTGCCAATGCAAGCATCGTGAGCGGCTAAGACAATATTATAAATATCTCTTTGGGTGGATGAAAACTTACCAGAAACCGGCCAAGTGCGAGTCACATCACCAGCCCAACCCGTTTCTGTTTCAGCACCAACATCAGCAAGCAGTAAGTCACCTGGTTGCAAATAATGGTGATACTGTTCGTTGTGCAAAACTTCGCCGTGAACGGTGACAATGCTGTTGTAAGAAGTGGTCATATTGTTGGCAATAATTACCCCTTCCATTGCTGCACGAACTTCTGCTTCCAATTTGGCTTGAGCTGTTGCAGCCATACCAGCTTTGTGTGCTTGGACAGTTACAGCCGCAGCTTTTTGCAACTCGGCTAATGCAGCATCATCGTGGGTGAGACGCAGAAAAACGATCGCCTTAGCTAACTCTAAATCAATTTCTTGGGGAAGACTTTGGGGCAAAACCCATCTATTTAAAAGCTGTGATTGCTGCGTCCAAGTAGCAGCATCTTGGACAGCAATTGTTGCAGCATCTTCTAACCAAGAGCCTAATTCTGCCATTGGTCGAGCCGTATCTGCCCCAATTTGCTCGGCGATTTGCTGCCGCGTTGGCATTTCTCCATGCCAAAGGGCACTGCTGGGTGAAGGGTCTTCCATGAATAATTCTAGGTTGCCCGCTTCTAGGCGAATTGCTGCGTTTGCTAGAGGTAGTCCTGCAAAATAGAGGAAATGACTATTAGCGCGAAAAGCAAAGGAATTTGCCGGAAAGTTGCGCGGACTGTTGCTACCTGACCAGAGAATTGCTGGAAAATCAATCAGGCTGGCTAGTTTTTGCCGTCGCTGGCGTAAAGTATCAGCCAGGGAACTAGAAGTTTGTGGAATAAGCATAAATAAAAACTCGAAAAAAGGATAAAGGTTATTTAATCTTTATCATCATTGTTTTTATCATCATTGTCTTCATCGTCATTGTCATCATCATGTTTATTGTCATTATTTTTGTCATTCGGGTTCGCCTGATTAGGTTCTAGCGTTGATTTTTGTTGCTCAATTGGAAAAAGTGGCTTCGGTGCTTGAGGAATACAGCTAACTAATCCTCCACAAATTAATACTAAGTTGAAACTAGCAAAGATGCCCCTGAAGATTTTTAGCTTCATGCTTTGATTTACTGCTTTCATGAATACACCCTTTGCAGATAATCCTGCTATGAGTAGCGATGGAGAAGTGAAAGTGTATTATAAGGGAAGCGATGTCTGCCTTTTACCGCCACAAAGATTGTCATTACCATCTATATCCTATATCTGTCTAAAGATAGGTGACTTAATACATTAGTAGAACTCATGTAAAAGTTATCTTTTGCTACCTAGTTCTCGTTGTCAGGATTTACAAACAGTAAGTAAGTCGGCACAATAAAACTAAACTATGTGAATAAAAATTAACTAGGCTAAAACCCTCTTCCCTTCTGCCTCTAGCATAGCTGCCTTCTGCCTCCTGCCTCATCTCAACGATAAATTTTCCCACCCACCTACTTAACTAACATTACTTTGAGAGTAATTTTATGGGACAAATCATTACTCAAGTCGATGCTTTCACGAATACACCTTTTGCAGGTAATCCTGCTGCTGTCTGTGTTTTAGCTACTCCCCAAGATGATGTTTGGATGCAAAACGTGGCGCAGGAAATGAATTTATCTGAGACAGCTTTTTTAGTTAAACAAGATGATGGCTTCAATCTGCGTTGGTTTACCCCAACAGTGGAAGTACCACTTTGTGGTCACGCAACTTTAGCTAGTGCCCATGTACTTTGGTCGGAGGGACATTTATCACTTAATGAAGTTGCACGTTTCTACACTAAAAGTGGAGTACTTGTTGCTAACTTACAAGGTGAATGGATTGAGTTAGATTTTCCCGTGAATCGCTCCAAAGCAACGATCGCTCCCCCACAACTAAACCAAGCTTTGGGTGTACCATACAAATCTGTATTACAAAATTCACTTGGCTATTTAGTGGAATTAGAATCTGAAGAATTGGTGCGGCAAATACAGCCTAATTTTCAGCTGCTAAAAACATTGTCGATTCCTGATATGATTGTTACCAGTACTACTCATCCTGATTCTGAATATGATTTCGTTTCGCGCTTTTTTGCACCAGGATTAGGTATTAATGAAGACCCAGTGACAGGGGCGGCTCATTGTTGTCTTGCTGCCTTTTGGCGCGATCGCTTGCACAAACAGCAGTTTTTAGCTTATCAAGCTTCCAGTCGCGGTGGTGTGGTGAAGGTGTATTATGATGGGGGCGATCGCGTTTTGCTTGCCGGACAAGCGATAACTGTTTTGCGAGGCGAATTAACTACTGCTTAAACTTCCACTACAAATTAATTGCATCCGGCAAAAACTCAGCATCAAGAACTTGAGCAATGGAATAAGGACATTCTGCTGGAAACGTATCTACTGCTAGTTTAGTTTCATTACTAGCAGCTTTCAATCCTCGATGATAGGACAGAGCTAATACTTCTTCTAAATAAGACTTGAGGCTGGGACTCTCTTGCAGCAAATCTGTAATTCGGTTGCGTTGCTCGTCAATCGTATTTCGCCAGGAGCCACTTTGCAAACTAGACTGATATTGCCACTTGAGCAAATGTTGTAATAATACCTCCAAGCGGCTTTTCAACTCCCGCCGTTCTGACCGTCCCAAGCTTTCAATCTCCTCAATCACAGCATCCCAGTCTACTTGTTCAAATTCTCCAGCACGAATGAGTTGCACAGTCTGTTTTGTCCATGCGACAAAATCTGTTTCATACAATTGGGCTACGGTTTTCGGAATTGGGGTCATGAATTTTCTGCAATCCCCAGTGGACTAGTTAAATTTGAGATATTTGACCCTATGTTAACGCTAAGCGAGTAATCAACGACTACACAAGGCGATCGCATTTCGCTTACCATACAAGCGATTGTAGAATGGAATTCAAAACTATAGTAAAGATGGCAGCGAAAGATTTGTTCCATGAAGCCGTAAAGAGGGCGTTAGAAAAGGAACAATAAGTTCTCACCAACGACCCGCTAAAAGTGGAAGTAGGAGGTGCAAAGTTTGAGATTGACTTAGGTGCTGAGCTTCTTCTAGCAGCAGAACGAGCAGGCAAAAAAATAGCTGTTGAAATTAAAAGTTTTTTAGGTGACTCGGCCATCACCGATTACCATACAGCACTGGGGCAATTTTTCAACTATCGCCTTGCTTTAGAACTTAATGAACCAGATCGCACCCTTCATTTAGCAATTCCAGTTGCAGTTCATCAAGCCTTCTTTCAACGGGAATTTGCTCAACTGTCAATTGAACGATATGAAATTAAGCGGCTGATTTACGATCCAGTTCAGGAAGTAATTGTGGAATGGATAAACTAGAACAGTATCGCCAGTGCATTCAAAACTTACTTAGCAATTACGCCGCCACACCATTTGCAAACGGCGAAATAGAATCACAAACTGTTTTTGATCTCCAACAAAATCGCTATCAAGTAATGAATGTTGGTTGGGATGGCAATCGTCGCGTACATGGCTGTGTCTTACACTTAGACATCAAAGATGGCAAAATCTGGGTGCAACAGAATACAACAGAGTTACGAATTGCCCATGAATTAGTTGCAATGGGAATTCCCAAAGAAGATATTATATAGGGCTTTCAAGCGCCCTATATGCGGCAATACACCGGATTTGGTGTAGCGTAAACTTGCTTGTGGGTAAACTTTTAGTGAGTTTCCTCCCAAGGGAGACACAAATAGGTTGATTTTTGTAAGCCGAGGCATTAACAATGCAAGCCGAGGCATTAACAATGCAGGTCGATGTATTAAGATTGCAAGTCGATGCATTAACAATGCAAGTCGATGCATTAACAATGCAAGTCGATGCATTAACAATGCAAGTCGATGTATTAAGATTGCACGTTAATACAAAACCTTAAAAGCGGTTGTCACAATATTTAAATAAGCTTATATTTTAGTTTTACAAATGTTTCCTAAACAGACAAATCATCGAAATCCTGCCGCATCTTGTGACTGGCCAATTGAGCAATTGCCTGGACTTAGCCAAGACGAAGAATCTCGACTGCAAAATTGTGGGATTACCACTACAGTAGCGCTACTCCAACAAGGAAAAACTCCACAAGCAAGATTGGCGTTAGCAAATAAACTCCAGATTCATCTTCAGTATGTAAATAAATGGATGGCTTTGGCTGACTTGGCGCGTATTCCCAGCGTCGGAACCCAATATTGTGGTTTATTGCTTCATGCGGGTATTGGTTCTGTGGCACAGTTAACTCAGACCCCGGCTCACAGATTGCACAAACAGATTTTGCGCTTGCAGGTAGCAACAATCCAGCGGCGAGATTTATGTCCAGCAATTGAGTTAGTACAACAGTGGAGTCAGGAAGCGAAGATGGTGGGGAGTGGGGAGTAGGGGAGATGAGGGAGATGAGGGGGATGAATTATTAATATCGGCGTTGCTGAATTTGAATATGAAATCCAAAAATCAACTCTTCTCAACTCTTCTCAACTCTTACTTTCTGCGACTCTGCGCGACGCCACTTGCTTCAAGTCGGGGAACCGCAAGGGCGCAGTGGCTCCTCTGCGTGAGGCAAATTCATATTTCCACTCAGCAACGCCTTAATATCCATTCGCCATTCCCCATTCCCTAATCTTTCACCAACACACCATTGAGAAAGATATCAGCTAGTCCTTCGGCCATTTGTTGCATTTCTTGGGGGGAGGCGTTTGGTTCCATCAGGGTGTTATTGGAAAAACCTGCGATCGCGAACATTCCCAAAAAAACTTTAGCGACTAGATTGGCATCCATTTGGCGATAAATGCCTTTATCCATCGCTGTTTGAAAGAAGACTTCGGCAACATCGGTCATTTTGGTAATGACTTCTAATTGAATGCGATCGCGCAAATCGGGATGAAATTGCACTTCCATAAAACAAACGCGCATCATATCAGCATTTTTTTGGAAATTCCACATCCGCCGCCGCATCACTTGCGCTACAGCTTTATAGCTGCCCATTTCACTTAATTCTGTGAGTAAATCCGTTAAAATCTCTACCCATCCACTGGTAGCTACTTCGATCAAAATTGCCTTTTTATTAGGAAAATGGCGAAATAGAGTGCCTTCAGCAACACCTGCTGCCTGTGCTAAATCACGGGTGGTAGTGCCATCAAATCCCTGAGAGGCAAACAAGCGTTGTGCTGCCTGTAAAATCCGGGTACGTGTCTGAGCCTCAGAAGGTGGGGAAGAATTAAAAACTCGCATAACTGTTATGGTGAGATATCCGGAACAGGACTTGTAGCATTAATTGTCTAACGTCAAGTACAAAAAGCCGAAAAAGCTTAATACAACATTAATGCTCTGTTTGCTAATCAGCCTATTTCTTCGGTAGTGTAACTTTATCTTAACTTTGGCTTATGAACAAACTCACTCGGTCAATTTTAGATTTGAGGTGGCAGCAAAGATACGCTCACAGAACAACTTGGATTTTGCAACTCGCTAAAAAACTATCTTTGACATCCCATCGCCTGTTTATTAGCTTGTTGGCTTTGCTCGTCTTTTGCTGGGGATTGCAGCCAGAAATTGCTTTGGCTCAAACTCAAACAATATCTCCTCCAGCCAAAACTCAAATACCAGCTGCAAGTTCGATTCAACCTTATCTAGATCGAGTCATCGACCAGTTAACGGAGTTTCGCTTAGAGAATAACTTAAAATTCATTGTTTTGGAACGACATCAAGCACCTGTAGTTTCTTTTCTTACTTATGCTGATGTCGGTGGTGTGGATGAGCCTGATGGCAAAACTGGTGTAGCTCACTTTCTGGAACATTTGGCGTTTAAAGGGACGACGCGCATCGGTACAGAAGATTACAAGGCAGAAAAACCCCTACTCGAACGCTTGGAACAGTTGGATACCCAAATTAGAGCAGCAAAAGCTGATGGTAGAAAAGATGAAGTAGTGCGGTTAGAAGCTGAGTTTAAGCAAGTAGAATCCCAAGCAGGTAAGTTAGTCAAGCAAAACGAATTAGGGCGAATTGTCGAACAAGCCGGAGGTGTGGGTTTAAATGCTAATACTTCAACCGAAGCTACCCGTTACTTTTACAGCTTTCCGGCTAATAAGTTGGAACTTTGGATGTCGCTGGAGTCGGAGCGATTTCTCGACCCTGTAATTCGTCGTGAGTTTTATAAAGAAAAAGATGTGATTTTAGAGGAGCGACGGATGCGGGTGGATAATTCACCCATTGGCTTGATGTTAGAAAAATTTACTGACGCTGCTTACAAGGTTCATCCTTACAGGCGTCCGGTGATTGGTTATGACAAAGATATCCGTAACTTAACCCCAGAAGACGTACAAAAGTTTTTCGATGCTTATTATGTACCAAGTAATTTAGCGATCGCCATTGTCGGAGATGTCAATCCCGCCCAAGTAAAACAACTGGCACAAATTTATTTTGGACGCTATCGAGCCAAAGCCAAAGCTACCGAACAAATCCCTGTGGAACCGCGACAACAACAAACACGGGAAGTTAGTTTAGAACTCCCTGCTCAACCTTTGTATTTAGAAGGCTATCACCGTCCCTCAGTTACTCATCCAGATAATGTAGTCTATGAAATCATTGGCAGTTTATTAAGCGATGGACGCACGTCGCGGCTGTATAAGTCTTTGGTAGAAAAGCAGCGTTTGGCGCTCAATGCTCAAGGTTTCAGTGGTTTTCCTGGAGATAAATATTCAAATTTAATGTTGTTTTATGCTTTGACTGCTCCCGGTCACACGCTTGATGAGTTGGCGGTAGCTTTGCGTCAGGAAATTGACAAATTAAAAACTGAGCCTGTAGCGGCGGTTGAGTTGGAACGAGTGAAAACCCAAGCACGTGCGGATTTATTACGCACCCTGACTTCTAATACGGGAATGGCTCAACAATTGTTGGAATTTGAAGTCAAAACTGGCTCTTGGCGGAATTTGTTTAAGCAGTTGGATGAAATTGCAGCGGTAACTCCTGCTGATATTCAGCGGGTAGCAAAGGCGACGTTTACGCCACAAAATCGCACAATTGGTAAGCTGTTGTCAAAACAAGGATAAGGCAATATGGTAAGAAAGTCTTTTGCTGGCATAAATTCCAAATTTCGCTTCAGAACAATTCAAAATCTCAAATCACAAATCCCAAATGGCAAGAGGCTTATTTATGCTTTGGTTGGGGCTTTTGCTTTTTTACTTTTAACTTTTAACTTTTCTGTGGCGGCGACAACAGAGGCGAAGCATTATACTCAGTTACAGCTACCACCGCTACCTGAGATTAAGATACCCAAGTATGAGCGGTTTGTGCTGCAAAACGGCTTGGTTGTCTATTTGATGGAGGATCGCGAGTTACCCTTGGTGAAGGGTACGGCGTTGGTAAGGACTGGGAATCGTTTGGAACCTTTAGAAAAAGTCGGTTTGGCTGGTTTTACAGGCGCGGTGATGCGGACTGGGGGAACTACGAAGCATTCGCCCGATGAACTAAATGAGATATTAGAACAACGGGCGGCGTCGGTGGAAACTAGTATTAGTGAAACTGCTGGTAGTGCTAGCTTTGATGCCCTCAGTGAAGATTTAGAAACGGTGTTTGGGCTATTTGCTGAGGTATTGCGATCGCCTGTATTTGCTCAAGAAAAGCTAGATTTGGCGAAAACCCAAGCTAGAGGTAGTATTGCGCGACGCAATGACGATCCCGGTGGAATTGCTAGTCGAGAATTTCGCAAGTTGCTGTATGGCAAAGATAGCCCTTATGGTCGCACCACAGAGTATGCAACGGTAGACCGAGTTGAGCGTCAGGATTTGCTCAAGTTTTATCAGCAGTATTTTTACCCGAATAATATGATTTTGGGGATTGTAGGGGATTTCGACGCCAAGAAAATGCGATCGCTCGTTGAAGCTAAATTTGGCGACTGGAAGCCAAACCCCAAAATTGCCAAATCCCAATTACCAGAGGTTTCGCCAGCTAATAGTGGCGGAGTGTTTTTTGTCAATCAGCCGCAACTCACGCAAAGTAGTGTGTTGATCGGACATTTAGGCGGACAGTTCGACAGTCCAGATTATCCAGCGCTGAGTGTATTGAATGATGTGTTGAATGGGTTTGGCGGACGGTTATTTAATGAAGTGCGATCGCGCCAAGGTATAGCTTATTCTGTATACGGTGTTTGGAGTCCCCGTTACGATTATCCTGGAATGTTCATTGCTGGTGGACAAACGCGATCGGATGCTACTGTGCAGTTTGTCCTCGCCTTACAAGCCGAAATTAAACGCATCCAAGCTCAAACAGTCACACCAAAGGAACTAGCTTTTGCCAAAGAATCTACCCTCAACTCCTTTGTATTCAACTTCCAAGACCCCAGTCAAACCTTATCACGGTTGATGCAATACGAATATTACGGCTATCCCGCCGATTTTCTCTTTCGCTATCAAAAAGCCGTCGCCGCTACCACAGCCGCCGATGTCCAACGGGTAGCACGAAAATACCTCAAGCCAGAAAATATCGTGACTTTAGTAGTGGGAAATCAAACCGCCATTCAACCGCCTTTGACGCAGCTAGCTGCACAGGTAATACCAATAGATGTGACAATTCCCAACTCACAACCAGAAGCCAAAAATTAATTTTATTTGTCAATCCCTAAATACGCGAAAACTGCTGTAAGCCTCTCTCTGAAGTGGGGAGAGGTTTGGAGAGGGGATTATTGAAAATCTATTAAACTCACGCTATTTTATGGACAAATTTACAGTAGTTTCGTCTATATTTTTACTCTCAAGAGTTTGATTTTTTCAATTATTATTTCACAATGAAAGAGAGAAATTATCGATATATAGCTTAATGCTATTCAAAGCTATAGCAGTCCTAAATGAGAAAGTGAAATCTTGCGTAGAGGCTGTTGACTGTTAACACTCAACAATCAACACTAATATTTTTCACAACTCAAATAGCATGGATATATATCAATACGGTTTAGTTAACTAATTTATCTGTTAAGGCAGGGGGGCAGGGAGCTATTAGCAGGAGAGGAAAAAGCTTAACTGAACTGTATTGGGCTATATATTAAATCATTTCATTATCTTTTAGGAGGCAATCCAATGGTGAGAATAACAATATCAGACCTACAGCATTCTAATAGTGACGAGAATCTACTCAGTGAACTAACTAGTTGGCAAATGAAAACAGTAGAAGGCGGAATTAGAAGAATAGCCAAAGAAGATACTTCAGGAGTACTTTCAGCAGATAATATAAAACAGACTGTTAGTGATTGGTTAACTAACATAGATAAACAGATAATAGATCTGCGAAATCAACTTAGTGTTTGACAAGAATGTTGAGCGCATAAAACCTTATATTCATGAAAAACGTGTACTCTTAGATTAATTAAGAGCGCACGTTTTTTATTTAGCCTTTTCAGCTCATCTTATTGAGTAAAATAATAAATAAAACCTAATTCTAGCCTATGTTCCTTGCTATGAATGACTGGATGTGAAATTTTTAATACTTTAGATCAAACTGCAATTTTAATACCCGACCATAAAACCAAGATAAAAACCTTTATTTAGAGATTTTTGAATAAATTGAACTCAGCAAAAATTACTTAGGTGTTGGTCAAGTTATATCGTGTTCTAAAAGAATTTAGGAGTGAGTAACGCCAGCACAGACTTGGAAGATTCGAGTCAAAATTCAGTTAGTTATTCTTTACTGTTTCCAGTCTTTTTCATAATCTATCAATTTGAATAATTGTGTAAATATTACCAATTTATTAAACCTATAAAGAAAGACTTAAACCATATATTTATGTCTTATCAATCAAGTTTACAAGCTTGAATTTTCTAATTTTTATAAATAAAAATGGAATCAGCAGTTAAGCAATACACAGCTTAATCACAGCCAAATTATGCTCAACTGTAACAATTATCTGAGGAGAAAATTATGGCAAGTATCGCTCTTTCCCAACTAAATACCGTTGGTTGTGAACTGTTCCAAGATTCTGAAAGTTTCCTCAACGACCTCAGCAATGTAGATTCCATCACGATTTATGGTGGTGTTAGTGATGTTTCTAGTGTTGCCGAAGGTCTAGACCCACTTTTAGCTTACGGCATTAAGGGACAAGAGTTTGGATTGTTAGCCTTTGGCGCTAGCTTGACTGCACACATCGTCAAGTCATTCAGCGAAAATGGTGGTTACTTTTATTAATTTCTAATTGACTACTGAGCTAGATTGCTCTGTAGAACTTTTGGTATTTGCGATTAAGCTGGTATTGCTTAATCGCAACCAAATTCTACTCAACTGTGACAATTATCTAAGGAGAAAATTATGGCAAGTATCGCTCTTTCCCAACTAAATACCGTTGGTTGTGAACTGTTCCAAGATTCTGAAAGTTTCCTCAACGACCTCAGCAATGTAGATTCCATCACGATTTATGGTGGTGTTAGTGATGTTTCTAGTGTTGCCGAAGGTCTAGACCCACTTTTAGCTTACGGCATTAAGGGACAAGAGTTTGGATTGTTAGCCTTTGGCGCTAGCTTGACTGCACACATCGTCAAGTCATTCAGCGACGCAACTCATTATTATTAATTGACTACTGAGCTAGATTGCTCTGTGGGACTTTTGGAATTAGCGATTAAGCAGTGTATTGCTTAATCGCAACCAAATTCTGCTCAACTGTGATAATTATAGCAATTCCCAAGCACATAAAATACACCCCACCCACGCTGTCGCGCACCCTCCCCAAGACATCGGGGAGGGTTGGGGGGGAGGAGTGATTCTGTACTCCGCCTGAGTGGGAAACGCTATACCTTAATTTGTAAGTTTTTTTATTTCCTGACTAATGAGTGAGATTTTTAAGTAATTGATGCTTAAATCAGCTCATATTGACCAATTGTTTGATGTTTTTTGGGAATATAAATCCATGTCAAAAATTACCATTTCTGATCTGCGTACAGCTAATTCAGAAAGTTTACTCATAAACGTGAGTAATCTGGATTATATATCTATATATGGTGGCGCAGACGATCCTGTTTCTCAGATTATTGACTATGGAGAGAAAAGTCTTAATTTTGCATTATTAGCATTTACTATCTATGAAATTGCAGAGCTAGCAAAATCATACAACACTCAATAGTAAATTCATGAATCAGTTTAAGTGTACGTAAAATTGTTAATATTTTCTAGTTGATTAATTCATACAACCAAATCAAAAAGTTTTTGGATGATTATTCCATACATAGTTAGATAGACAAAATATTTTCAATGTCTTCTAACTAGGCAATTATTTCTAGTTGTTAATCTTGAAAGCAATTTGAAGCTATGTCATCATTTTTATTGAGTTATAAGAATGCTTTTGATTACCTGATTCTTGAGGGATTATGTACTCAAGATGATAAGTCATTGAGCAAAGTTGAGCTAAAAGTTGCTAAAAACTTTAATTTATTAATTGGCTTACCAGATCAGCGGAAACTTCTAATTAAGCAAGAGCCTCACAAACGAGAAGGAAAGACTGCTGGTGAATTTTTCAAAGAATGGCGAGTTCACGAGTTTTTACGAAGATTCCCACAACTGAGCCAGATTCGCCCATATTTTTCAGAGGCAATATATTTCGATCCGGAAAATTCCATCATGGTTTTTAATTATCTCAGTAACTATCGAGATTTGATGGATTTTTACAATCAGGATAATTTAAAGACCTTTCCGATAAAGATTGCAACAGTAGTTGGAGCTACTTTGGCATCAATTCATCGCGTATCTATTAATTGCCAAGATTATCAAGATTTCTTTAAAAATACTGATAATCTACTCAGCCAGGGAAATCCTAATCTCAACCGGGGAATGGATAGGATTACCCCAGCAGTCTTTGGTAATTTGCCTACCGATGGACTGAAATTCTTAACTCTTTATCAACGTTATGAGAGTTTAGCAGAAGCGATCGCCCAATTGAATCATGCCTTCACTCCTTGTTGTTTAACCCATAACGATCTGAAGCTGAACAATATCCTTCTTTGTTTGAATTGGGAAGAATTAGTTATTGATGAACCGTTATTAGATAAGAAAATCATTCGACTGATTGATTGGGAACGCGGTGCTTGGGGAGATCCAGCGAATGATTTAGGAACACTGATTGCTAGTTATTTACAAATTTGGCTTTACAGCATCATTACCAGTAAATCAATCTTGATTCAAGAGTCTTTACGCTTAGCCAAAACTCCTCTACATGTTATCCAGCCTTCAATTAGAGAGTTAATGATTGCTTATTTAACTAATTTCCCAGAAATTTTAGAACATCGTCCTGATTTCTTGCAAAGGGTCGTGCAATTTTGCGGTTTAGCTTTAATTAAAGCAATTCAAGCTCAACTCCAGCACGAAAAAAGCTTTGGTAATTTAGGTATCTGTATGCTGCAAGTTGCCAAGAGTTTGCTATGCAGTCCTGAAGCATCTACAAAAACGATTTTTGGGGTGGAAGCATCAGACCTCTGTCCTAATAGCTTATCTATTGCTTAGAAACACGGATTTAATCGCGCATGTCCGGTTGAATACTTATGATATCTGTGAGGTCGATAATGGGTAATCGTCAGTTATTTATTCCCTTTTTCCCAATTAGCTTTTTCCCAATTACCAAAAAGACCAACATATTGTAAGTAATTAGCCGAACTTGATATAAGGCTTTGCTAAATAATATCATGTCTGCTCAAATAACCGTCATTGTAACTGTAAGAAAGTAATCCTGAAAACCCTGTGATTGCGTCGTTTCACTCGCAATGACATATTAACGAGTGCCGGACATGATATAAGGGGATGATTCGAGACCGATCGTAAGAGATGGTGATTGTTTTTGATCTAAGTTGCAAAATCATCCGCTATGCAACGCAGTCTTCTGCTTAACGGAAAATTAAAGGAATGTAGACATTTTTATTGGTTTCTCCCCTACTGACCCATGTTTTTAGTTAATTCATAGGCAAGTCTTTATGCAACTATTAGATTTACTACCAACTCAACTTTCTGGTATTCCAGAGTCATTGCAGATATCATTGAAAGACATCGTTTATAAAGTTGAGATTCAGTCTCACTGTTGTATTAAGCATCCAGATTACAACCTTTTAGAATTGCCAGAAACAGTAGTTTCCAGCTTTGAGAAATTATCTGTAGATTTCCAGAATAAGTTTTTAAGCGAGCAATTACGCAATTTTCTGTATGGTACTTATTACAATGGTTCCTTGAAACGTACCTTAGCATTGGATGCAGAAGTAACGAATTTGGCTTTGAACGAAAATCTAGAAAACAACACATTTTTTGGTGTGGATGTAGCTTTTTACGATCGCTTGCACGAAAGTAATAGAGGTGTAGGATACTGGAATCATAATTGGCTACTAGTAAAAAAAGAAACAGATGGCATGTTAGCGGTAAATAAAAATGGGTTGACACTGCACGTTGAACCCCATACTTTAGAACAAAACGCTAACGTCGGTGACTCGGTAGCAATCAAAATGCCCAAGAATCTGGTACAAAAGGGATTTTATATGGCGGTTGCTAATACCGGTACACCCTCAAATGAAAAAAATTTAGTGCGTGTCTACTTCAATTTAAATCCAGAGGGTGCAGTTGCAGTTATAGATAGTTTGACTACCCAACTCAACGCGATAAACATTTCTTTTTCTTTGAAAGCACTATACAATCCTTCCGAATATGGGCGTTACGATTCAGCAGTGCTTTACTTTGATAAAAATAACTATCAAGTTGTTCGCCCAATATTAGAGAGATTCTATACACAACATCAATCAGATTTTAATCAACAAGTGCCTTTGTTTACCAAGATGGTAGCACCAGGATTGGCGATCGCTGAAGAACCAAACCAAAAATTTGGTGACAAAGAAAGTTTTGGTACAAACCGTTGCCAAGTTGTTGCTAATGGTTTATTTGAGGCTTGGCATCAAGGAAATAATACTCCAGCAGGACGCCTAGCATCGATTATGCGACATTTTTCGTTGTGCGAAATTGACTTGCAACGTCCTTATCTCAATGCCAATTCGGATGATATTTACACTTTTTTTTAATTTCTAGGAATTTGACAAGGCTGATTTTCATTTACCAGGTAAATATATGACTCAAGAGCTTTCCAAGTCTGATGAAATCTTAGCTCCTAAATTCAACTTCAATCATGAAGAATTAGAACAAATTATCAAAGCTGTTACACTTGGTAAATATTCTTGGGCTTGTGTTTTAATCCTACGTTTTATTGGCTACGATCCTCTCAAATATATACCCTCCCGTACCTACATTCGATTGATAAAAAGTAATTGTTTACTTGGCACCAACCGTCAACAAACTGATACTCAAAATTTCGGACTTTTTAAATTAGAATCAACTTGGACTAAACAGGGTCACAGTAAACGCAGTTCTAAGTAAGTATTACTCATTGATAAATTGCAATATACGGTAAGGTAGCACAACTGTGCTACCTTATTGATATTCCTTTAAGCTTGCATTACTATATTTTTAGATGATTCCGGATTGACAGATTTTGTGATTGCTACTATTTCCATAGCGGCAATTTGCGTTTTTAACCAATTAGCGAATAAGTCTCCCATAATTTGTAGCCGTCGCTGTTCATCTAATTGAGGTTTAATAATTTCCTCAACTGCAATAATATGCGCTCCTTTGGGAGTAATTATTGGCTTGAGAATTTGTGGAGGATTTGCAGCAAAGATGGCTGCTGCAATCTCTGGTCTAAAATCTCTGCGGAGACGTATTCCTTGATATCCTCCAGCACGGCGGATTTCAATATTATCGATGTATTGGCGAGCGATTTCTTGAAAACTAATTTCTCCTTCTTGCAGAGCATAAAACAGTTCTAGAGCTAAATCTTCATCGTCTAAAATAACTTCATAAGTTACTGCTCCAACATAATCGAGTTGATGTGCATAAAAGAATGGTTCGACTTTGTCTGCAAATAGATGATTTGCTAATTTACCAGATAAAAGACTTGTTTGAGCGATCGCTTCAAAGTCGTCTAGAGAAAGATGATATTTTTCTAACCATGTCCAGGTATCTTCAGCTTTTAGCAGTTGGTTGGCTAAACGTAGGTTATCTGCTGCCTGTTGCAGTTCTTCTAAATCAATTTGAATACCTGCCTCTTTAGCTTCATCTTCAACAATTTTGCGAGTGGCGATCGCCTCCAATATATTAGGAATTTGACAAGAAAGCTTGATGTGGTCAAGAATATCCTCAGGAGAAACAGTTAATACTTTTGACATCATCTAATTCCTCCAATCATTCACCTAAATTAATTAGGACATTTCATTTTTATCTCAATACTAATAATTATAGCTTTTCTATATTTAATCAAAGATATTTTTGAAGTTATTTTAATATTAAATTTTAATTTAATTATTAATTAAAAAATAATTGTCTTGATTTTTATCAAAATATATCTATCTAAAAATAGAAATATTTAAATTTTAGTATTTTCACGTAAAAAATATTAATATCAAATGTAATTAAAACCCCAAACTTTTAAGAAAATTAGGGTTTTAATTATACTTGAATGATATAGTAATAGTTCTATCTTATGCCTCCTGCCTTCTTTCTGCCTTCTGCCTCCTGCTATATCTGCCAATTCTCAATTATGACTCCTGAGTTTTGAATTATTTGTTATTAATTACTAAAGCTGTAAACCGCCTTGTTGCAACTTTTTAAATGGATCTAAAATAAAGTCCATAACCCGACGTTGGCGGATGATTACTTCTGCGGTTGCTGTTTGACCTGCTGTAAGAGGAATACGTTTGTTGGCAGTTTGGATATAAGGGTGAGCTACGGAAATTTGTAATTCATAGGTTTCGATGTTGCCTTGATTAGTCGTCTGAATTTTTGAGTTGGGTGAAATCCAACTAACTTGCCCTTGCAGCACTCCATAATCTTGGAAGGGATAGGCATCAAATTTGATTTTAACTGGCATTCCCAACTTCAAAAAACCACTTTGTTCGCTGGGCATCTGTGCCCTTAAAATCAAAGAACTATTGTTGGGCGCAATTTGGGCAATCATTTGTCCTGGTTCTACTACTGAGCCTGGTTTTTGGATAGGCAATTCAAAAATTACCCCATCAATAGGCGATCGCACCACTCTTTGTTGTAACTGTAGTTTTAAGGATGTAATCTCGCTTCCAGTTTGAGCAATTTCTGATTGGACGCTAGTAATTTGTGTTTGCAAATCTTTAAATTGTTCCTGGTTTTTCAGCAGCGCTAGTTTACCAGCTTGCACCACACTGCCATAGCTGCTTTGTTCTTCTTTGAGGCGAAGTTTGAGCAGTTGAATATCTGAATGAGCTTGACTGATTAGGGATTGATAGCTGTTGAGTTCTTGTTTTAAGCGTAACTGGGCTTGGGTAATATCAGATTTTGCTTGTTCTTGCAAGCGTTGACTTTCTTCTGCTGTTTTTTCTAGTTCCACAAGTTTGGTTTCGGGAATCGCACCTTGTCGTAAAAGTTGGCGATAACGCGTAACTTCTGTAAAATCTCGACTTAAACGACTCTTAGCTAATTTCTGAGCAATCTGGGTAGAATTGATATTCTGGCTAGCTTGTTCTACCAGAGCCAGTTTTTCCATTCGTTGTAAGTTATAGGTACTTTGTTTAGCATCAAGGTTTTGCTGTGCCTGACTAACTTGAGCAAGTTTTT
This sequence comes from Nostoc sp. S4, assembly GCA_029379225.1. Taxonomy (GTDB): domain Bacteria; phylum Cyanobacteriota; class Cyanobacteriia; order Cyanobacteriales; family Nostocaceae; genus Nostoc. Next base: position 155,348 of record JAQYWR010000005.1, read on the forward strand.
CTAATTCTTGGGATTTATTTTGTTGCTCTTGGATATTAATCGTCAATGAAATTTGGTTTTTTAGGAGATCCAATTGCGATCGCTGACTTAATAAACCTTCTAGTTTTGTCTGTACCTGTTGCAGTTGTGTATGTAGCACATCAGACTCTAATTCAACTAAAACCTGTCCTGCTTTTACCGTTGCGCCTTCTTTAACATTGACAGCCGTCACACTACCAGTAACAGGACTATCTAATTTTTGCGTTGCTCCTTCGGGTTCCATCCGTCCTCTAGCGCTTCCTGTCTCATCAACTTTAGAAAGCATTGCCCAAGGTATAACAATTACAGCAAAGCCAATCAGTAAATACAACAAGGAACGTGTCCAGATCCTTGGTAAAGCATCTAATAGTTCCTCAGTTCCATAAAACCAATCGTTCGTCTGTGATGTTTCCTGTGTTTGAGGATTGACAACACTACTCGTATTTCCAGCCAAGAAAAACTCAGCCTGCTTTTCTATGGGGATCGCAGATAATGAATTATTAGATGGGTTTGGCATAATAATTGGGGACTAGCGAATGGGGAACTGGTGATTTGAGACTAGGTAATGGGGATTAGGGATTAAGAGGTTTGAGTCTTTGAACTTCATTAATGAGTGTTTGAACTTCATTAATAAGTATTTGAACTTCATTAATGAGCCTTTGAACTTCATTATTGAGCCTTTGAATTTCATTAATGAGTATTTGAACTTCATTAATGAACCTTTGAGGGAAATATACGAGTATCTATTTTTCCTCAGCCCCAGCCCCCAGTCCCCTTCCTAGTTGTTGCTGATTAAGATAGAAGTAATGACCTTTTTTGGCGATTAATTGCTCGTGAGTACCGCTTTCAACTAAAATCCCCCGATCTAAAACCAAAATCAAGTCAGCATGACGCACGGTAGAGAGACGGTGAGCAATAATTAAACTTGTGCGTCCTTGGAGAATTTTTTTGAGGTTGTTTTGAATAATTCGCTCAGATTCAGCATCTAAATGACTGGTTGCTTCATCTAATACCAAGAAAGAGGGATTTCCAAGCAAAGCACGAGCGATCGCTAGGCGTTGGCGTTGTCCACCAGATAGCATACCTCCACCTTCACCGATTTGGGTTTCGTAACCCATTGGCATTTGCACAATAAACTCGTCTGCTCCTGCTAGACGCGCCGCTTCAATCATTTCTTCTTGGGGAGCTTCTGGATGAGCAATGCAAATGTTTTCCCGAATTGTACCGCCAAACAAAAATGTATCTTGGTCTACAACACCAATTTGAGAACGTAGCGATCGCAGGGAAATATTAGTTACATCTTGGGCATCAATCAACACTTTACCATCTGTCGGCAGATATAGTCCTAAAATCAATTTTGAAAGCGTAGTTTTCCCAGAACCGCTACGCCCAACAACTGCAACAGTTTGCTCCGGTTTAATTTCAAAATTGAGATTTTCTAAGACATTAATATCGCTTTGTTGATGATAGCGAAAAGTCACATTTTCAAAGATAATATGACCGCGTAAATAACTTAAAGACTGGCGGGGTTGATGTTGTAAATCTTCTTCTGGTTCTGCTTCTAAAACATCATTAATTCGTTCTGTAGAAATAATTACTTCTTGTAATTGATTCCACAGCACAACCAGCCTTTGGAAAGGTCGAATGATGTTACCTAACAGCATATTGAAAGCGACTAATTGGCCGATGGTCAGTTGGTTTTGAATTACTTGCCACGCACCAAACCAAAGTAATCCCGTAGTTACCAGCGATTCTATACTAGAACTGAAAACCTGGAGTTGGTTACTAATTACTTGTCCGCTAAAGGTCTTTTTAATAACATTATTCAGCAGCTCTTCCCAATGCCAGCGTACTGTTTGCTCAATTGCCATCGAGCGAACTGAGCGAATACCTGTCAGAGATTGAATTAGATAACTGTTCTCTGTGGCTGAGGCATTAAAAACTTCGCGGCTGATGCGACGCAAGAAAGGTGTAGCAATCAGCGCTAAAAAGACAAAAGGCGGTATAATTGCCAAGCTGAATAATGCCATTTGCCAGCTATACCAAAACATCAATCCTACATAGATAAATACTGTCAGCAAATCCAAAATAATAGACAGTGCTTCTCCAGTTAAAAAGCGCTGAATTTTTTGATTTTCTTGGACGCGAGAGACAATATCCCCAACATAACGCGACTCAAAAAAAGCTAAGGGTAAACGAAAAGTATGCTTAATAAAACCTACCAAAAGTGCTAGTCCCAGACGATTTGCTGTGTGATCCAGTAAATATTGCCGTAGTCCGTTGATTGCAACGCGGAAAAAACCAAAAATTAGTAACCCTAAACCAACGGCGTTTAAAGTTAGAGTGCTACCTTGGACAATCACTCTATCTAACAGTAATTGAGTAAATAAAGGTGTAACTAATCCAAGTAACTGAATTAATACCGAAGCGATAAACACTTCTATCAATACTTGGGAGTGGGGTTTAACTAAATCAAAAAACTGCCAAAATGGCGTAACTAATTCCTGGGTTTCTCTGAGTAAAGCTGTGGGCTGTAATAACAAAGCATAACCACTCCAACCAGCTTGAAATTCGCTAGGAGTCAGGCTGCGTTGACCGATGGCGGGGTCAGCAACAATCACACGCTTTTTATTGACTTCATAGACAACAATATAGTGCTTACCTTCCCAGTGAGCGATCGCTGGTAGCGGTTGTTGTGCTAATTTATCCAAACTAGCCTTCACCGGACGGGTAGCAAAGCCAATACTTTCTGCGGCTGCTGTTAAACCCTGCAATGATGCGCCACTGCGGCTAATGTTGCTTAAATCTCGCAAGCGGTTAACACTAAAGCGCTTCCCCCAATAGCGACTAATCATCACCAAGCAAGCTGCTCCACAGTCCGAGGCGCTTTGTTGTTCAAAGAACGGATACCGTTTAGTTAAACGCCCCAACAAATGTCTAGCCCTTACCCTTGGACTGGGAAAGTAAACTCGTTGTCTGTTTTTCTTTTGTTTTGGCTCGACATTAGGGATTGGGGATTGGGGAGTTCGCGGCTTCCTTTGGGAATTAGGAGTAATGGGTATTGGGGAAGGTGGAACCCCCTCTGGGGATAAGGGGTAATGGGTATTAAGTATTGGATATTGGGAAAAACCTTCCCCATTCCCCACTGTCCGCTCCCTACTTTTTTGTCCAGCTTGACGCTCTTGGAAATCTATTAAGTCTGCTAATTGCGGCCAATGTTGTAGTGCTGTTTGCCAATCAGCATTGCTCAAACTGTAAGCGATGGTTGGTTGCGCTACTTGCCAACTTCCGTGTTTGGGATTTAGGTAGATGTTTCCAGGTGTCAATTTTCGGCCGCTGGAATCCAGCATTTCTCCCCGGTAAAGTAACCAGAGCTTGCTATCTTTGGTCAGATTAGTATTTAAAGACCCACTCTCTAAATTGTGGCGATGAAATAGGGATAGTGCTTTTAACATCTCCTCCATATAACCATTACGCCCCATTAATAAATTTTCGGAACATAACAGTAGCAAATCCCTAATTTCGGCACGTTTAAAAAGGCGATCGCGGATAGTCAGCGATGTGGAAATTACCTCTTGTAAATTCTCTGCTGTGATATAACAAAGATTTAAATTTACTGAAGCTCTAGCAACATAAGGACTAAATTTTTCTTGGGGAAATAAAGTCAATTCACCAAATGATGCTCCAGACAAAAGGCTAGTAATTAGGTTGTTAGAACTATCCAGTAGTCTGGCTTTACCACTCAGAATGATATAAATTCCTGGCTTCGCTGTGGTTGCTTCCCAAAACTGCTTTGCTACAGGTGGTTCAACAATTTCCAGTACTTTGAGACACCTATAAACTTGTTCCTCTGACAGCGACTCACCCAAAGTTTGGGTGAGTTTTTCAACTAAATATTCCTGAGAAAACGCTGACGGCATTTTCTATCCTCCAAAACAGTATTTGGGCATTGAGTATGGGGTATTGGTCATTTATGCTTTGACTAATGACCAATGACAAATGACTTTAGTTATTAGTTTGAATTAAATTAAAAGACCAATGCATACTAGCTTCAGATTTAGATTGCAAGTCAGAAATTGTAATCCCAGCATCCTTATTTTGGTCAGTTTCTTGTGGCTGGAACTTTTTGCGTTTAGTAGAAAGTCCCATTTGTTTGAGTAAACGATTAATATGGCGGTCAGTAATTACAATGCCAAATTCATTTGCTAAATGTTTGCTCAACCATTGAGCTGTCCAGTAAGTAAATGCATAGCCATATTCCCGCGGACTATTACTGACTAATTCTTTCAAACGTTCAATATAGCGATCGTTAACAGTCTTAGGTCTACCTATAGGTCGCTCATTCCATTTATGCGCTAAACCTGCCTCTGCTATCCCAATCCAGTACCGTGCCATTTCCTGCGAACAACCTAAAATTTCACAGATTTGGCTTTGAGATTTACCCATATCCGCCAATAACATAATTTCAATCCGCCGACGATATTCTGGCTGTAAATTAGCTTGCAGATTTTTCAGCAGTGCTTTCCGCTGAAAAGGTGTTAAAAACTTGCTTTCGTGCATGTCATAGCTTTCAAAAGCGTTGTCTTGTCCGGAGTATTCTGACATAGTTATTACCAGTTGCCGTCAATTATCAAATGTAGGCAAAATTCTTTTTTGCAACTGTTTTTAAATCCTGATACATCAGGATACACAACTGCAAAATTAATTAGTCCTAGAAGGTTAATTAAATATTTATGTGGTGTGCAAATAATGCTAAAAATTACTTCGCTAATATCCTTAGAAATTAGCACATTATTGGTATCTTTACTGAGCTGATACAGCAGATTTCAAACAAAGTAAAATATATAACGCATTCGTCTGGTAAACAGGTATTTGGAGCGCCAGATAGCTTGCAGCGCTTAAACTTCTCTCTCTATTCCGATCTCCGCTGTAACAACCAAATCTCAAGGTTAATGGTCTTCACTTGGAATAAAAATAAAAAGTCTGAGCTATATCACGTGATTTTTATTATATCTATCCAGCAAATCTTGCAGCTAAGCTGTACTACAAAGTTAGCAGAGTAAGAGCCTCTACAAATAGTAAACAACTTTGACAAAATTAGCTCTCAGACATAGCTGTTATTTGCTCTAATAAACAGCAATAAAACAATTTTTGATTTTTAATTTTGGATTGATTACGCTCACCAAGGGTGCAGACACTAAAAATCAAAATCGTCAGGGTCATTGGTAAAACACTTAAACCAGTAAGTATTTTACTGGTTAAATTATAAAATTAGACAGACTTTCCTAAAGCCCAGTGCAATAATGGTATTTATTAAGACCATTCGCCCCTGGTTGATGGTAATAGGCAAACACTTTCGAGCCTTCGGGTAGCCCTTATTTTGATTGATTTTGCTAAATTCTGCAATACGGCTTTTAAGGTCAACCTACTCAAAGTTTTGATTACCAAAAAGAGGTTGAATCTTGTTTCATTAATTAAAGTCTAAAAACAGTCAAGGCCAGGTGTGAGTGAGTACAAATCTACTTCTGATTCTATCCTAAAACTAGTTATTTTTTCATCAGTAGATAATGATATATTTGAACCTATTTTAAATAAAACTTACACAAAAAAGCGACAGTTATTCAATCCTTTTCTCTACTCTTACTTATTTAAAAATATTTCCATATTTAGTCAATAGTTTTTACCAAAAATTAACAAGAACTTTATAAAAATTGGATATTGCACCTTGACAAAAAAATAATGATTTTACTTATGAAATTTTATGCTTAAAAATAATAGTTAATTTAAAATTAACGCTCGAATTTCATTATTGGAGATATAGGTATTCTATCTAATTTTTGAATACAACTAATATCCGCTTTAATTTTCTATAAGCTACTTGTATTTTGCCCGCGTAGACGCTAAATTCAAAAATCAAAGCAGATTAGATAAATTATTTACTAATAAGTACAATATAATCATTCAATTTATAGTAAGTTTACATCTGTCGATAGAAATAAAAAGACATCTATTAATATCTGCTATATTTCGTATATCTATATCTATCTTGAGGATGAAAATAATTTTAATTGCTGGGAAACGTTGCTAATATTTCTCAAAGTTCTAGCTGAAAAATCTAACTATAGTCGAATGTAATTTTAGATAAGTAGTAATATTTAAACATTCTTAGAGGCTGGGGTTAGAATCAAGAGTTATTAGCACCAAGCTTTGCAAGTTTAAATCTAAGAAAGCCAGAAGCTACTAATTCAAGCCTAGTTACACTATTCTCTGATTCATTAGCTACATAGCATACATACAGCACTTTTCTTTTAGATGAGGTACAAAGTTACAGGTTTTGAGGCAGGAGGCAGAAACTCTTTATATTTGATACGTGAGTCCTACGCTTTGTACCTCATTTACTTGCAAACTGCTGTAACCCTGTTGTGTCACTCTCCGAAAACATTTGCCATTTGTGAATTCTAGAGCTTTTATCTACTAAGTGTAGGCGTAGCCCACCGCAGGCATCGCGCGATTTTTTCTCATAATAAATGCAAGACCTATTTTTTCCTAATAAGAAAGCCTGTATTGACCGACCGATAAAGCTTTCAGAGATTCGCTGCTCTGAAAGTGATAGAAGAGGGGTAAGGGACTTCCAATTAAAAAAATATTCCATCGCTTTGAGGGCAGGGGAGCAGGGAGCAGGGGGGAAGCAGGTCGTTTTGAAAGAGCGAAATTGGATAATTTATTTTCTGGAATTCCCTAATACCCTCTCAAATAGATATTAGTTTTTCTGATAATATATTTTAATTAGATAGAATTTATTAATTTATAAGCTCTTGCACCATTCTCAATAATCGATGAGTTATGGTGTAACTCCCATAATGTAGGAAAACCAGTACATTGGAGCGATTAAACTCCAAATAAAATAATTTTCTTGCCTATCAGGAAATGACTGAAGACAAATTGTAGTAAAAGTAGAAACTAAATCAGGAACCAAAACCTCTGGAAATTCCAGGGTTTTTTTTTGGATTGCGCTTTTTTATGTGGAAGCGAGCCGATCCACACACTTCCATGAAAATTTTAAGTAGGCGATCGCCAACGACAAGCTCCTACCTATGTTGAGCATTCGACAATTTAGCAATGAAGCAGCAAAAATTGTCACAACCCGTTAGTCAACTGGAGTAAGCTAAATTTAAGTTTGAGCGACTGGGAGTGGAGATGATGTTGTTGGAACTAAAGCGCATCCATGTTCCACCGGGACAAAGAGTGCTACTGCAAGATGTAACCTGGCAGGAATTAGAAACAATTCTAGAGGAATTAGGGGAACACCGTGCAGCACGAATCGCTTATGACAGGGGAACATTAGAGATTATGGCACCACTGCCAGAACATGAATATGACAAAGAAATTATAAGCGATTTAGTCAAAGCGCTTCTCGAAGAGTTAAATACTGAGTTCATCAGCCTTGGTTCTACAACTTTTAAAAATGAAGCAATGGCTCAAGGTATAGAACCCGACCAGTGTTTTTATGTAAAAAATGAATCAAAGGTTCGTGGAAAGAAGCGGCTGGATTTAACAGTAGACCCCCCTCCAGATTTAGCTCTAGAAATTGATATTACTTCTCGCACTCATCCGGATATTTATCAAGCACTAAAAGTACCTGAACTTTGGCGTTTTGAACGAGGAAAGCTCCAAATTAGTATTCTGCAAGATGGGCATTATATAGAGTCTGAGCAAAGTTTAAACTTTCCTTTATTTCCCCTAATTGAAGCAATTCCTGAATATTTGAACCAAAGTGTAACAGTAGGCAGAAATGCAACACTTAAAGCTTTTCGTGCTTGGGTACAAAAGCAGATACAGCAGTGATGACCTATACTGCCATTATTAAGTAGGTTAACATTGAAAAATGTAATCTAAAATCTTTGCGATTACTTCTCTACGAGACGCTTTGCGTAGCTTGCTTCCACGTTCGCGTAGCGTCCCGCAGGGAAGTGATACAACCAGTAAACCAAAAAGTTTTTCGCTCTTTGCGAACGCTAATCCCAACTACTTAAGTCAAGGTGCTATATGCTACTAAAACTCTCAATGATTTTTATACTCCTCTCAAAGGTTTCAAAAAATGAAATGATGGAAGTAGTGTGTAGGATATTGGCTAAAATTAATTGACTTTTTTATCAGAACAACTGGCAATAACAGATTCAGAAACCCTGAATGAAGTTATTGAGTGTTTACTAGAAAACTTCTCGATTGAGACTCAAGGAGTATGTGACCAACAAACTTTATTTGAGATTCTTATCAAGGCAGCTAGCAGTGGAGACAGTATTGAAAATACAGCCAAGCTATTAAAGAAGGTTCCCACAGCTAACGATATTAGATATCATCTCAAGAAAATCAACAATTTTGAAGAACTAGAGGCGCAAATAAATCAGGCATTGAAAAGTCGAATTCCTTTAGGGTTAAAAAAAGGGTGTTTAAAAATAGCGATTGATTTAAATTTAATTTGCTATTATGGGAAGCCAACATTAGAGGAATTACCGTACATATATCGAAGTAAAGCTCAATCTGGTACTTATTCATTTTACGCCTATGCTACCTTATATGTTATTAGCAAAAACAAGCGTGTAACTCTTGCATTGAGAGGTGTACGGCGATTAGATACGGCTTTGTTGCTATAATTACTTATTTATTGGCAGAACTTGAATCCCTGAGAATAAATATAAAAAAACTCTACCTAGATAGAGGCTTTTTTAATACTTCTGTAATTCGCTGGTTGCAGGCATTAGATATTCCATTTCTCATGCCTGCTATCAAAACAGGTAAATCAGCAGGGATTAAGCAATTGCTCAAGGAGAAAAAAAGTTATAAGACCACCTATACAATCACCAGAAGCCTAGATGATTCAGTTACATTTGATTTATGGATTATCTGCAAGTATGGAAAGGGAAAGCGTAAGAAACATGGAGTGCAATACTTTATTTATGTTGCTTATAAAGTCAAAACAAATTTAAATTACATTTATGAAGATTATCGAAAAAGATTTGGTATTGAAACTAGTTATCGACTCCAAAATATCTGTCGAATTAAAACTAATAATAAAAAGCCTGCTTTGAGATTACTATTCGTTGGCATATCTTTTCTTCTAGTTAATATTTGGCTGAATATCCTTTGGCTCAGAATTAGTCGTAAAAGAAAAGGTAGTCGATTAATTTATCGCACACTTTTCGTACTCAAACAGATGTTGGCCTTTTTATCTCAATCGCTACAGCGTAAATATCAAGTAGTTGAAAGCATTTATATTCCCACAGGTTAGTACTAATAGTTTATCGAGCAAGCTAATCATAAGTAATCATAATCTATACTATGTCTGCTGGCTAGAGAATTGTGGCTCAAAAAGTATCAAAACATATAAGTATTTCAGCGATCCCTCTTTGGAGAAAAACTTTTTGGTTTACTGGTTACGGGGAAACGAAATAAAACCAGGACTATTAGTCTCGATCCGGAGACTAGTGAGGTGTTACTGGATTACCGTGGGGATGCAGGCAACGATCAGCCGGTGTTTCCTAGTCCTAGTCGGCGGGACAGGGGTAAACCTCTAAGCGATCGCGGGTTGCGACTGATGATGGAGGAAATTTCTGCTTGTGCCTTAATTCAGTTCAGCGCCCACTTTCTGCGCCACACCCACGCAACGCTGGCTAAAAAAAATGGAGCTTCTGATTTTGACTTGCAAGCAGATTTGGGCCATGCTTCCCCGGCGACAACTGCAAAGTACATTCACCATGTCGGGCGTGTTGGGACTTCTCACGCACTGCGTAGAAAAAGCAAACATCGGTAAAAAATAAAAAAGCGTAGGCGTACCCCTACGCTTAAGCAAGCTACGCGTAGCATCTCACTCCAGAAGGCATCGCCTCCGCCGGGCGGTTAGGTCATCGCACTCATACGCTCATCATGATAGTGTCAAGGTAGTTATCAAGATGGAAACACGCTCAGTTGTTCCTGTCCGCGGATAAGTTTACCTAGATAATACCTAGACATTACCTAGATATGAGCAATACAGGGAGAACAAAGAAGCTAGCATCTTTCAACTATGACCAAAAGATGTGGGAGCAGTTTATCGCCTGTTGCAACTTGAAAGGCACGACGGCAACAGCAACGCTCACCCGTTTTATTGAGCTACACCTAGATGGTTCTCTAGATGAGCTTGATGCAATTGCTGGTAATGAAGATAAACGTTTGGACTCTTTAGAACAAAAAACTGAAGAGATAACAGCCCAAATGAAACAATTTGCTGAGGCTATTATTAAAATTCAAAATCATCTCAACAACCAACCGAAGCGGCGGAATAAATCGTACAACAACAATTCATATTATCAAGGGCAAACTCCTCGAATCCAACCGCTAACGGAAGAAGGTTTAGCTTCAAGACTTGGTGTAAGTGTAGAAACTATATGCGAGCAGCGAATTAATCTGCCACCACCGCTTTTTGTGGGATGGTGCAAAGGCAAGGATAGAGCAGGGTTAGGGTGGGAATTTAATCAGGATACGGGACTATATTATCCGGCAAGTTAGAATTTTTATTAATTTTAATAATTTCTGAATTTAGACTGAATACTTCAGAGATTGCAGTTATTAATTTAATCCGGAACAGGTGAAAGCTGCCCAATAATAAGGATGAGAGAAAGGTTTAGATTCTCGACAAAAAAGTTCTAAATCTTTTTTTGCTTGATAAATCAATTTTCCGATTTTGTCGTATTTTTTGTATTCTTCATTACATTGTTCGTATAATAGGGAACTATGTGGATGACTATCCCGTTCTTTTTGAATTTTTTTACGTAGCATGTCAGTTTCCTTGAGTTTCTGCGTCAAAAAATAACTTAACTTAGGTTTGTAAATTGTGGTAAGAGTTTCACCTGTAAGGGTACGCAGTTCAAATTGAGCTTGTCTGATTGATTGCAGTCGCTTGTTTCCCTGATGTCGGGATTGATAGTAAAATACTGAAAAGAGTGCTGTTGCCAAGTCATTTACTGCCCAGAGTGTACTGATACACTTTTAGCACCAGCACAAAGGAAAGCTGTTGAAAAAGTGAGAATATCGTCAGTTATTTCAGTCACACTTAAACCAGTTTCACAGCAAGATAGAAATACATCTTTTAACTGGGGATTGCGCCAACTTGGAGTTAATAACTGACTTAATGTAATACAGCCATCTCCTAAAAATAATACGGATTCTAGAGGATTATCGAGCCGCGAGCGCGCGTGATGACTAGAATGAATTACTTGGACTTTTTGTATCAGTTGACGATAGTTGCTGACACTAGCTTCTTGACTACCTTTTAAACGTTGATGATTAGGAATATTATATAAATTTGCTAGTTGTTCTCCTTCCCAACTAGCGTAAGGTAAATCTTCAGTAGCATCTTCAACAATACCGTAATTCAAATGGTTACCCGTTGAGGTACGATTATGACAAAATTCTAAAATTTGGCAGCTAGGAACATAACGAATGAGAAATTTATCTCCCAAATATTGATTTTCTCCAATTAGTAAAGTAGCAAAAGGAATTTGATGTAATGCTAAATGAGGAACAAGAATCAATTCATCAATATTTTTCAGATGTTGTGCAATTAAATTATTTAAGTTTAAGACTTCGGCAAGTTCTGCTATTAAAAAACTAAATTGCTCTTTTCAAGTATCTTTGTGATGAACATATTGCCCTAACCAGTGAGTTAAAATCGATGATTGTAAAGTCTCAAATCCCAAGTCAGTGCAAGTGTGCAAAGTAATTTGACTCTGGCGGATGATAAAGATATGAGTGTCATTCGAGGTAGTATAAAAACTCAGAATAGCCGTGGTGGGTAGGTCAATTAACTGCTGTATAGATGATAAATTTATAGGACTTACTTGAATTTGACCAGCCAAGACAGGATCGAGACGGCGCATTTGTTCCCAAATTTGCTGTTTGTCAGCTTCCAAATCTGCAATTATTTGATTATGAGCTTCGATAGCAGCACAGTTCTGTGGGCTTTTACCGAGTTTACTACCATCAAATTTACTGCTATTATTATACTGTCTTAGTTCATTATCAATTTGCCGCTGTATAGCTTCAAAATCTTGTAAATACTGTTGAATTTCATCAGGAATTTCACCATCTGAATAAAGGTCATTACTGGCAATTAAATCTACGAGTCGTTTTGAGCGAGAACGTTCGACATATTCAACTGCTTTATTCAGTTGTTTATTATTAATACAAGCTTGCACGATATTTTCGTAAATATGGAGAGAATTAGCTAAAATTTCTTGACGACGTGAATCGGAAATTACCCAAGTGCGACTAGTTTCTACAGCTTCAATAGCTACACTATAACCCCTAATAGCTTCAGCCCAATCACCAATCATAAAAGCAGTGTTTCCCAGGGTTTGTCCTACTTTTAGGCATTCATTAGGGAAAGCGGTGGGAGTGAAGATTTTTAAAGCTGAATGATAACAGCTAATCGCTTCTTCTATTTGCTCTTGTTCTAAGAAGACATTTCCTAAATTCATCTGAGCCATAGCCCACTGTCGCGGAAATTCTTTTTTGGTTATACCATTTCACGAAAAGCCTGATACAAATAAAGCCGATAAAATAAAATCCCACCCTGCAATAGATTTAACTTGAGAAGCTGTCAATTTACCTAGCTGTTTCCACACAGCTTCTCGCAATTCATCTAAGGTTTGAAAACATTCCCATTTCAAAGTCTTCTTGATTTCTTTCCATAGTCTTTCAATTGGATTTACATCTGGTGTATGGGGAGGTTGGAACAAGAGAATTATATTGCCCGGAACTCGTAAATAATTGCGCTCCGTGAAACGCTCCATTATCAACTTGGATGATATGTATTTCTTCTGGATACAAGGCTGCAAACTTTTCTAAAAACATTTCAAAACATACTGTATCCAAATGTGAGAATTCCAGGGCAAAGTTATCACCAGTTAATGGTTCTACAACTCCATAGATATAAAAGTTATCTCGCTTCCACTGCGTCAAACCAACTGGTTTGACTCCGGTCAGTGTTATCAATTTTCCCGTTATAGTTTGAAGACCAAACCTACTTTCATCTCCACACCAATAACGTACTTTACGATGTTGTTCTAACGGTGATATTAAGTAATTTTTTATTAACTCTAGCCAGGAAGGAAGTTTTTTTAAAGTCTTCTTCTATGCCCTTGTGTTGTTTTATGCTACGTGGACGCGGTACTTTTAATTTTGCTTTTAGTTTGTAACGCACAACTTCATGCACAACTTTATAAAATGCTTTGATTCCTTCAGACGCTAAAAGCCATGTCTGGACTTCCTGATAGCTTTTAAACCCTTCAGCAACAGACAGTTGTTTTTTGATTAGCGATCGCACCTCCGGGGGAATAGTTTTTGGTCGTCCTGGACTTTTACCCAGTTCGAGCAACGTGCTTAACCCGCCTTCTCTATAGCGTTTTAACCACCTCTGCACAGTCATTCGCCCTCTCTCTGCCTAGCACTACTGCTAAGTGCTGCACTGTTTCTACTTGTCGCGTCTTGAGTAAATACAATGCCTGTATTCGTTCTTTCCCATATCCAGTTTTTTGCTGTCTCAATAGCTCTTGAAGTTCAGCAATTGTTTCTTTTATCTCTAGTTTGAGAACCCTACACACTGTTTTTCATGAGTAATGCACCTGCAATTATATGTATCACACTTTTAGTGAAACGGTATAAGACCAACTTTGCCTAAAACAGAACCCAGGCAGCACCCCTCAAAGAAGCTACAACCCTGATTATTTTATTAAAAATTTATTTGACTTTGCCTAAAAGAATATAAACTAGGCAATGTTTAACAGTTGTTAGAAAGCTTGCTGTGTCTACTTTTTGGCCTTAGCGTAAGTTCTTGCATAGATGCTATGAGAACGCCGTTATCTTTAATTAACACTTATCTGCTCTTGGCTACAAGTTCCAAAACGCGATCGCTACCGTTGGCAAAACTCTGATGGATAGGGATGGCGATCGCATCTGGCATCCAGAACAACATACTTACCACAAGCTTAATGGCTGCAATCCATCCCTTGAATTAACGAGCTAAAACTTGAACCATAGCGATTCTCTGAATTGTTCAAAAGTTTTCTGAAAGCTTGGATCAAGATGGATGAACGACTTGTAAAACGAGCTTACCGCGAGGATGACCGTGTTGACTAACTTCCTGTGCTTTGGCGGCTTCTGCTAGTTCAAAAATCTGTTCAACAGACACTTTGATCGGTCCGTCATCAATTAATTGAGCAATCTGCTGTAGCTGGGAATTCGCTCTAAGATTGGCGAAAACAGGAACTGCTTGAATGCCATGCGGAATGCCCGATTGAGGCACACCGACTGTCGAAACCAAAACTCCACCAGGACGGATGATCTGCCACGATCGCGCCTGCGTTTCTCCACCGACCAAATCAAGCACTACATCTATATCTTTCACTTGTTCCTCAAATGCTTGGGCAGCATAGTCGATCGCTCGATCGGCACCCAGATTTTTCACATCGTTAAGGTTCGCCGCCGATGCCGTTGCAATTACTCGTGCGCTCTTCCACTTGGCAAGCTGAATCGCATAGCGACCCACTCCGCCCGCGCCACCGTGAATCAGCACGCTCTGCCCTGGTTGGAGATTTGCTCCATCAAACAGCGACTGCCATGCAGTTATTGCCACAATTGGGACAGACGCTGCGTGAAGGTAGTCGAGAGTTTTCGGCATCGGCGCGATCGCGTCTGCATAGCCCAGCGCATATTCGGCGTAGGCTCCCGAAAGCATCATGTCTGCTGTTCCATAAACGGCTTGTCCAGGTTGGAGTGTGTTTACGCCATCGCCAACACTCGTGACAACGCCAGCAACATCAGCGCCAACAATCACGGGCAACGAATAATCATATACTTGTTTGAAAAACCCTTCACGAATCTTCCAATCGATCGGGTTCACGCCTGCTGCATAAACTTGAATGAGTACTTCCCCTGATTTAGGTTCAGGGCGAGGTACTTCGTCGAACTTGAGGTTTTCAGATCCTCCATAAGCATGAATTCGGATTGCTTTCATCATTTCCATTGTGATGTACTCCTATAAATAGAATCAGTGTTCGTCTCATCGGACTGCACTTACCAATAAACCTCGATCAAAAGATTGTCAGTATTCGATCGACCTGCACTAGAATCTACCAAAAGCGCCGGGCATATATTGAATTGTAGGCAGCATGTCGATCGTCTTGGTTGAAGGGGATGGGATTGCCAATCTCCTGAGGCATACTCCAAATCGAAACTTCAATGTCGATCGCAGCCAATGCTGCCATCACCGCCTGGTAAAAATCTGCTACCAATCGCGGAACCAGTTCAATGTTCTGGGGGGAATGGCACTAAGACTCATGTGAAACCTCGTCAGGGCAGGGTGTGGGAGGTGTGGGAGGTGTGGGAGGTGTGGGAGGTGTGGGAGGATGGAGAAGAAATCTTTCCCCCCACACTCCCCACACTCAAAAAGCCAGTTATATCTAGGCTTTGCGATTAACAAGCGTGCCATTCCAGCATGTGCTTTGATGGAATTACTGGAGGAACGGCCAGAATTATTAGAAAAAGTTGAAGTCATGTGGGTTGACTCGGGCTATGACGGTAATACAGCAGATTGCAACTAAGTGAGGTACAAAATCCAGGACTGATTTATCACAGATAAAGAGTTTCTACCTCCTGCCCCCAGCAAGAACTGCCTCCTGCCCCCTGCCTTAAAACCCGTAACTTTGTACTTCATGCGAATAGAAAAGTGCTGTAAGTTTGCGCGCTTCGGTATGGCTGATGATTCAAGCTCATGTTGAGGTCATGCGCTGTACTGATAAAAAGTTTGAGGTTTTACCCAAGCGTTGGGTAGTAGAAAGAACATTTGGCTGGTTCAATCAGTATCATCGTCTAAGTAAGGATTACGAACGTCTTCCTGATATGAGTGAAGCTGCCATATATGCTGTTATGACTCGTATTATGCTACGTCGTCTAGTCACCTAAAGATTTACTTTATAAATGGTCTCTAATTCGGTGACTGAGAAGAAGCAAATAAATATCGATGGATTTTCCAGTTGCCGTTCTCCTGCTTGAAGATAAACATCTCATTATTTCCTTCAGATGTAGTTTTGTTCTCAGCTAAAACAGTTGCCGTGCCTGATGATGAGGTGCGAGCATAGGCAAGTTCTCCCATTGCCTCTACCTCATGGATCGTAAACTTGACCTGGAGTTGGATAGTTTGAAAAATTTGCTTGTAGGTATCAAGAACTGCATCGCGTCCTACTTGAGCAGGTGCAAACTGGGGCATGAATATCGGATCGTTGCTGTAAAGTTCCAACGCCGCATGAGCATCTGACGCGTTTAAAACCTGCTCATATTGCTGAAGAACTTGTTGAATCTGTTTCATAGATACTTTCCTGAATTGAAATTTTTTTATATTGAGCAGTGTACATATTCTTATATTTGATGGGTAGTAGGTAAAATTGAGAAGCATTTTCTCAAATATGGAAAGATACAATGGACTTCAATTCAGCTGCTTTGTTTATCAAGGTGGTTCAGTATGGCAGCTTTTCGGAGGCTGCCCGACGGACAAATACCCCGGTGGCAACCGTGAGTCGATGGATTGCTGAACTGGAAAAAGACCTCGGCATTCGACTCTTAGAACGTTCTACACGCCATTTACGAATGACTCTTGCAGGTACTACGTTTTATGAATACGCCGTTCGTGGGTTCGAGGCGTTTGAAACTGGCTTGTCTATCCTTGAAAATCAGCAGGAGGAATTGACAGGGACACTACGACTCTCTTTGCCACCTGCATTTCTTCCGATGCAACAACTACTACAAGACTTTCAAGCACGCTATCGCAAGGTTAAACTCGAAATTTTTATTACTGAACGCAAGATCAATTTGATTGAGGATGGTATTGATGTGGCTTTAAGAGTTGGCGAACTCAAGGATAATCAGACAATTGCCAGGAAGTTGGGTGAATATAGTCATCAGGTCGTTGCTAGCCCAGATTTTCTCAAAAAATATGGTGAACCTTCCCAACCAGAGCAACTTCTCACAATGCCTTGCGCCAGTTGGAACACCCGAACTGATGCCTTAAAATGGTCATTAGGAGATGAGTCAATCCAGATTGCTCCCAGTTTACAAGTTAATGATTATCTTCATCTCCTGAAGTTAGTTCTAGCTGGTACGCATTTTACTGAACTGCCCCCTTTCCTAATCAAAGAGCATCTAGCTAGTGGACGCTTGAAGACATTACTCGAAGATTATTCCTTACCCACTCAACAAATAAATCTGCTCTATCCATCTTCTAAGCAGCTATCTCGTTTGGTCAGTACTTATATTGATTTTTGTACTGAGTGGGTTGATTGCTTATTTCAATAGTCAGAAACTTTTACTGACAGAATTTACAATAGAACTCTAAGTGAAATACCAATTAAAAAACCAAAAGGGAAGAAGTTAACTAAAAAATAGAAAAAATATAATCAAGAACTCAATCGATTAAGGATTGTTGTCAAACACGTTAATCGTTAGTTAAGTTTAGTAAATCTCATCTACTAAAGGATTGTTTTTATGCGTCCTCAACTAATTTTTCCATGATTTGAAGAATACTTAACACAGCCGATTACTGTTACTAATTTCAGCAATGCCATCTAGCTACGCCACTTTTATTTAGTACGTATTTACTATAATAATGCGATCGCCCTGTGCCAGTTCTGTAATTCCTGAATATTTAAAGCAGTGTAAAACTGATGGGAGAAATGCAACGATGAAAGTATTTAGGGCTTGGGTGAGAAAGCAAATATAATTTATTCACGCACAGATGCAGCGTGAAAGTCTGTAGACGCTTCTGCGGCTTCCGGTGTAGACACCCGGAGGGCAGCTTGCCGAAGGTATCAGAACTTTCCAAGATAGAGGCGCAAAGGTAAAGATACTTTTATACTTCAGTTTTTAGAATATCAGATTGGCGATCGCACCTTTTTTAATGTGAGTTAGATAGATCCTGAACAACTCTGCTTCCATTCCTCTTACCGAAACGGGGAAAGGCTTAAATAACCTTATTCTTTGGTACCAATTTAGAGATTTTTGTTATCTTGACGGTTATAATATCTGCTGGCTTATTCTTAACCTGAGTACTCCTAAGTTTTTTAGACTGCCTGAGGTGGTTATAAATGCTTTACCAACCAGTCAATATTAGCCGTAGTAGTTTGGTTTTAAATACTAACTTTCTTCTAAAAGACGAATGACTAAAAGACGACAATTTTTAAAACAAGTAGCAGCACTTTCTAGCTTGTCATTAACAAGTTGTGGTTGGAGACTAGCCCAAGTACGTGCTAATTCTACTACTTCCGATCGCACTGACCAACTTTATATCTATACTTGGACACAATATACTGACAAAGAATTACTAAAAACTTTCAGCACTCAAACTGGTATGAAAGTGCTGGCGGATGTATATGATTCTAACGATGTAATGCTAGCTAAGTTGCAAGCTGGAGGTGGTGGCGCCTATAGCATTATCTACCCATCTGATTATATGGTACAGAAGATGGTAGACAAAGGTTTATTAATAGAAATAAATCACGATCGGCTAATTGGGCTAGAAAATTTATTTCCCCGCTTTTCTAATCCTATTTATGACCCGAATAACCGTTACAGTATACCTTTTAATTGGGGTACAACAGGTTTTATCTATAACTCTGAAAAAATCAAAGAACCACCAGAAGATTGGGATTATCTTTGGCAAAACCAAGACAAACTTAATAAACGAATGACTCTGCTTAATGATGTGCGAGAGGTGATAGGTGCAGTATTGCGGATGCTAGGTTATTCTTATAACTCCAAAAATGAATTAGAAATTAAACAAGCTTATGATAAATTGAAGGTGCTAAAACCTGCGATCGCTGCTTTTGATACAGATGCTTGGCAAAATCAGATTCTTGGAGGAGATTTGCTCTTAGCAATGTGTTATTCAGCAGATGCAGTGAAAATCTCTCAAGAAAATCCCAAACTCAAATATGTGATTCCTCGTAGTGGTTCTTCATTATGGACAGACACTATTGTAATTTCTAAAACAGCCCCAAATTTAGCTGGAGCCTATGCTTGGATTAATATGATTTTGCAACCAGAAGTAGCAGGTCAAATCAGTCAACGTCTAAATATTGCTACGCCTAATAGCGCTGGATTTGAGCAATTACCGAAAAGAATACAGAACAATCCTAATTTGTTTCCTCCAGAATCACTTTTAGCAAATTGCGAACGGATTAGTCCTGTAGGTGAATTTGAAGAAGTTTATGACCGCTATTGGACTCAATTAACTAGCAGTTAAATAGATTTAGGAGTTAGGAATGATTAATATTGAAAAAAGTGATATTCCTGAAAGAGAAGTACTGCATCCTCGGCGAGGAAATTGGCTGCAACCTTTAGTATTACTTGCACCATCTGGAATTTGGTTATTACTTTTGCTGGTGTTGCCAAGTTTAATAATTTTCGAGTTAAGTTTGGTTGCAAATATTCGACCGGGAGATGTGGTTAATCCCAATGGACTCCAAAATTATATCCGTATATTCGATCCTCTTTACTTACAAGTAATCGTGCGATCGCTATTTTTAGCATTTGGCACTACAATCATTTGTTTAGTTTTAGGCTTTCCTGTGGCCTATTGGATTGCTGTAGTTGCACCGAAGCGATGGCAAAATTTGTTGGTATTAAGCTTTGTTTTACCTTTGTGGACTTCTTCGTTACTACGTTCTTATGCTTGGATTACAATTCTTCGTCCTAGTGGTTTATTAAATAGTTTGTTAACCTATTTTGGCTTGCCTATTTTAGAATTACTTAATACAACTGTGGCTGTATTAATTGGTATGAGTTACAGCTTGTTACCCTATATGGTTTTAATTTTATACGCTTCTCTAGAAAAGCTAGATAAGCGTTTACTAGAAGCAGCAGCAGATTTAGGTGCAAATCCGATGGAAGCTTTTTTGCAAGTAACTATACCCCAAATTTTTCCTGGGATTGCAGCTGGTTCGATGCTTGTATTTATCACAGGTTTAGGGGATTTTATTGACCCAGAATTACTTGGAGGTGCTTCTAGTATGACAGCAGCGCGATTAGTTTATAACCAATTTCTGGGAGCAACTCAAAATTGGGGTTTTGGTTCAGCTTTGAGTATGACGTTAATTTTAATTGTGACTATTGCGATCGCTCTTTTAATTAAGTTTGGTGAAGCTACACCCAAACGCTAAACCTTTCACAACTCACTTATAATAAATGCGTCGAACACCACCAAGACAAAGGTTATGCTTTCACCCGATCTCAAAAATGCGTTACCAACTACTGATGAACTTGCCTGCTCAGATGATACACCAGTGGATAATGAAGACCAAAACTTTTTGCCTAACATTTTACTTTTCTTGCTCAACTCGATTTGGACAAATCGCATGGATTGGTACTTTGGAGTAGATATGGCAGTTTATCACACTACCGGAGTAAATTCTAGAGTTCCTGTAGTACCTGATGCTTTTTTGAGTCTGGGAGTAGAACGGAAAAAAGGTGGTAAATCACGTAAAAGTTATGCAGTTTGGGAAGAAAATGGAATAATTCCAATACTCACATTGGAAATGGTATCACAGACCCCAGGAGGTGAATACGAAGAAAAGCTAGATATATATAAAAAACTCGGTGTGTTGTACTACTTAATTTATAACCCTGAGTTTTGGCGGCGCGACCAACATCAACCGTTTGAAGTGTATAAATTTATCAATGGAAGTTATCAAATACAAATAGGAGAACCTTATTTCATGCCAGAAATTGGCTTAGGTATTGGGTGGCGCCAAGCTGTAATCGGGGGAATACAACAGGAGTTTTTATGTTGGTATGATGAACGAGAAAATTGCTATTTGACAGACGCAGAACAAGTACAACAAGAACGACAAAAGGCTGAACAGTTAGCCCAGTATTTACGTTCTCTAGGTATAGATCCAAATAATCTTCCTCCTAAAAAATAAAAAGAAAATTCGCGAACAATAAATTCAGTTTTTCTTAAATTATTATTTTGTTCTTTTTACTTGTACTTTTTACCTTATTTAGTAGTTAAGGTAAATATTAATGATACTGATTTCCAGTGAAGTGAGGTACGAAACTAATGTTTTTTAACGCAGAGGAACGCAGAGTCAAGCGCAAAGGTACGCACAGAGAAGTTGCCATAGCGAAGCGTTAGCGAGTCTTCGAGCGTCGGAGGGTTTCCCTCCAAGCAAACTTCGGTGGGTTTGCCCAATTTTATTAGCAATATATATGTAAACATAGCTGAAATATAAAGTAAAACAATTTTGAATTTTAGATTTGTTATTTAAGATTGTTTAAAAGCGATTAGAAATCACAAAGCAGTTGCTACAAAGCAGAAAAGCTCACGAAGTTATGATGAGCAAACAAAACTTCGGAGCGGTGTCATGTTTTCCAATTGTCTGATGGAAGATTGGAACTATATTGTCAGGGTTGTTTATGATTTTTGTAGTTGATAACAGCTGCCCTGAGATTGCCTTGGTGTTCGCAAAGAAGGCGATCGCCCTCGTCTTTTTCTAAACCAGTCCAGTGCATTAATAAAGCTAGTTTTACCCATTTACCACTACGTTCCAATAAAAAACTAGCAGCTTCTCGACTTAAACCTGTGAGGTCTTGCAAAATTCGCAAAGCGCGATCGCGTAACTTTTGATTTGTTACCGCCACATCCACCATGCGATTGCCGTAAACTTTGCCCAGCTTGACCATTACCCCACTAGAAAGGATATTTAAAGCTAATTTTGTGGCTGTAGCAGCTTTCAGGCGAGTTGAACCAGCGATGATTTCTGGCCCTGTCAATAGGCGAATGTCAACATCAACATCAAAGCTAACTTGTTCGGTTGGAACACAGGCAATAAAAATAGTAACGGCTCCGCGCTGACGAGCTGCATTCAAGGCACCGTGGACATACGGTGTTGTTCCACCAGCAGTGATGCCAACTACTACATCTAGCTGTGTGATGTGTCGCCCTGCGATCGCAGTTTCACCATCTTCGATGCTGTCTTCTAAATCCTCAGAACTGCGTACCAGCGCCCCAGCACCACCAGCGATAATTCCCTGTACCAACTCTGGGGGCGTACAAAAAGTAGGGGGACACTCAGCAGCATCTAATACCCCTAACCTACCACTAGTACCCGCACCAACATAAAATAAGCGTCCTCCATGGTGCAAACGCTCTGAGGTGCGTTCAATTGCTTGTGCCAACTGAACTTTTGCTGCCGCGACTGCGACGACTGCCTTTTGGTCTTCGTTATTAAATAGCTCCACCAACTCCAGAGAACTCAACTGGTCTAAGTTGAGACTGTTAGGATTTACTAACTCGGTTAAAAGATGCCCGCGTTCTTGTAGGTTTGTCATTTGTTGTTTGTCAATTGTCATTTGTTGTTTGTCAATTGTTAGTTGTCAGTTGTCATTTGTCCTTCGTCTAAAACTCATTACCAATGACTAATGACCAATGACCAATGACTAATTACAATAATCCTTCGAGTTGGCGACGAATTTTGTCTAGTTCAGAATCAGAGAAATCTGGTTCTTCTGGTGGCTGTTGCTTGGGACGGGAGGTATCTTCAACAGTATCCTGTTTCTCGGCATCTGGTTGCCAGTCGGTTTGTTCAACGTTAACTTCTGGGGGAGTGACAACTGAGTTGCTGTTTTCTGAAATGATTTCCCAGTCATATCCAGCACTTTCACAAAATTCTTTGATTTCCTCAGCATCGATCGCCTCTGGTGTAGGTGTGGCGAAATCTTGAGCTTCCAGCATCAAAGCATAACGCGTGGCGTCGTCTTCTGACTCAAACATCAAAATTGTATTGCGTAGCTTGCCGCCGTAGGCATCGCCTCTGAGAACCGTGTGAATCCCTTCGTTTTCTGTTCCAGCGTTAAACATTAACACAAAAACACGCATAAATGTAGTTATCTATTATTTTCAGGTCTAGATCTATTTATATTAAAGTTTTAGGCTATCCCTTAAGGAAAGTCACACTCACAATTTTCACTTTATTCAGATTTTCCTGAAAGCGCCAACATCATTGAGCATAAGTATTGGGTTGAGCAAATGCCGTAACTTAACCCATGAGTTCTTGAGTTTAGTTAACGTATCCTGGAAATGGCATAGTCAATTCAATGTGCCAGTTAATGCTTGTGTGTGCCAGCTATATCCGGCAATTAATACAGTGAAAGCAAATGACTAAATCTCCCAATCAAAATTGTTACTCCCCTTCCCCCATTCGTAAGCGTCTGTGGTTGCTGGTGTTGAGTCGCGGTGGTATTGCCTTGGGAGGAATTTTGCTGATTGGAATTGTCGGGGGTATTTGGCGGTTGTGGATTTTTGTCCAAAAAGAGTTAACACCGTTGGCACAACAAAGTCTCACCACTACACTCAACCGTCCAGTCGAACTCGGAAGAGTCAGACAATTTTCGTTGACGGGAGTGCAGTTTGGTGCATCAGCTATCCCAGCGACAGCTACAGATCCAGACCGAGCCGCAGTCGAAGCTGTGGAGGTGACTTTTGACCTATTGCAGTTAATTTTTAACCGCCACCTCAAGCTAGATGTCACCTTAATCAATCCAGATATTTATATCGAACAGGATAACCAAGGGCGCTGGGTTTCCACTAGTATCGCATCATCAGGTAAAGGTGGCGTCATTAAAACAGATTTGGATAAAGTGTGGTTTCGCAATGCCAAATTGGTGTTGATGCCGCAGCACAGGGATGAGGAGCAGGGGGGTAGAGGGGCAGAAGGGCAGGGGGGCAGAGGAGCAGGGGGGCAGAGGGGCAGGGAGCAGGGCGGCAGAGGGGTAAACAATAACTCATTACTCAACAGTCAACGCTCTCCCGTATCATTTTCCCAACTAAACGGATCTGCCCAACTTTTAGCAAACAATCAGTTGGTCAGGTTTGAAGTCGGGGGTCAAGCAGACAGTGGTGGTAGTATTTCTATTCAGGGAGAAACGCGTTCTCAAGTATTAACAGGGAATTTACAGTTGCGAGTACAAGATTTCCTGGCTGCGGATATTACTCGTTTAATTAAGTTACCAGTGAACTTACAAGCGGGTCGAGTCAATGCCGATTTATTGGTTCGGTTGATAGCACAACAGCAGACTTTATTGTTTGGCAATGCTGCTGTTGCCGGAGTAACGGTTGAATTGCCCAAAGTGCCGCAACTATTGAGCAATACCCAAGGGAACCTTCGTTTCCAGGGAACCCAATTGCAGTTAGATGATGTTACTACTAACTATGGCAAAATTCCCCTAGTGACTAGTGGAATCATTGATACTCAAGCAGGCTTGAAGTTGGCAGCGCGTGTAAATGCAGTAAGTTTGGCGAATGCAGTAGATACCCTCAAGGTAAAACTACCTGTGCCAGTAAGTGGGAAAGTACAAGCTTCTTTGCAGATTACTGGCTCGACTAAAGAGCCAATTCTGACAGGCAAAGTTGCCACAATCCAAACTGCCCGAATTGATAAACTGGATTTTAATAATATTAGTAGTAAATTTGAGCTTGTTACTAGTTCTTCTTTAATTACTCTCAAAGATATTCAAGGGTTCGCTAAAGTCGGTGGTGAAATTACGGGCGCTGGCACAATTGAAATCGATAAAACCCCACGACTGGATTTAAATTTTGCTGCTAAAAATGTTCCAGGAGATGCGATCGCTAAAGTTTACCAAATAACGCCTAGTTTCCAAATTGGTAATCTCTCGGCTACAGCGCAACTATTTGGCGCTCCTACCAATGTCCAAACTGTAGTAAAATTTCAAGCTCCTAACGCAACTTATCCTGGAACTGGCGAAGTGGCGTTCCCCTCTGGGGTTGCCGCAGGCATCGCTCCCAATCGTACCCTCTCTTTTAGCAATGTAGCTCTGAATGTGGGTGGTGGTACAGTCCGCGCAACTGGTAGTTATGCCAATGAGCGTTGGCAAACCGTTGCTGTTGCCTCTGGGGTGGAGGTGCAACGTTTTGTAGATCCAAATCAACTGCAAAATGTCTCTTTGGCAGGGGCACGATTCAATGGCCGTCTGATCCTCTCAGGCAGCACAGCACCATTTGAAATTGCCACAATTCGCACTCAGGACGCAGCAGTTACAATTGGTGGCGGTACAGTTGCAGTTTCTAATATCCAACTCCAAAACCAAAATTTCTCTGCTCAACTCGTAGCTAATAATGTGCGGCTGGGACGAATATTGAAACAGTCTCCCCCAGCTTTAAATAATCCTTTAGCGGGTACGTTCCAAATCGCAGGCAACAGAGATAATTTCAGCCTGAAAACTCTCCGTGGCAGTGGTGAAGGCCGCTTGACAATTGGCGGTGGTACGGTTACAGCAAAAAATATCCAACTTGCTGAGGGTTTATATCAGGCACAAGTGCAAGCAAAGAATGTGCCTGTACAGCAGTTGGCAGCAGTACCAAAGCAGTTTCAAGGCGCGTTAACTGGTGAAGTAAACGTGGCGGGTTCTGTTGAATCCTTCCAATTGCAAGCCATCCAAGCCAGCGGTCAAGGGCAGATAAATGTTGGGCGTGGAATAATTACAGCGTCTAATATTCAACTTGTCAATGGTGCTTATCAGGCGCAAATCCAAGCAAAGAATGTACCTGTGCGGCAGTTGGCAGCAGTACCACCGCAGTTTCAAGGTGCGTTAACTGGTCAGTTTAACGTCGCGGGATTAGTTGATTCTTTAAGTCCACGAACAATCCAAGCTAATGGTCAGGCATTAATAAGTGTTGCAGGTGGAACGATCGCCGCCTCTAATATTCAAGTGGGTAATGGTGTATACCAGGCACGAGTTCAGGCAAATAATGTACCGTTACAGCAGTTGGCAGCAGTACCACCGCAGTTGCGGGGAAAATTAACTGGTCAAGTTAACGTGGCGGGTTCTGTTGAGTCCTTCCGACCACAAACAATCCAAGCTGTTGGTGAGGGACAAATCAATGTTGCAGGTGGGACGATCGCCGCTTCTAATATCCAAGTAAGTAATGGTCGCTATCAAGCTGTAGTAGATGCCTCAGGCATAGAATTAAATCGCTTCAATCAGCAATTGCGAAGTGAATTTGGCGGCAAATTGCAATTAGCTGGCACACTCGCATCGTCTCAATTAGCTGATGTGCGTGCTGCTGGACAAGTGCAGTTATCCCAAGGTATCCCTGGACTTGAGCGACCACTGAGTGCGGCGATCGCTTGGAATGGTGAAAGGCTAACCATTGAGCAAGCAACTGCTCCCGGTTTAAATGTGACTGGTAACATCTTAGCCAATGCCAAACAACCGGGGATACCGGAAATTACTGCCCTAAATCTCAACGTCCAAGCCCAGAATTACGATTTAAAACAGTTACCCATCAATCTTCCTAATCAGGTTGCAGTGGCGGGGAGAGTAGATTTTAATGGACAAGTGACTGGCAAGCTACCTTTACCAAATGTAGTCGGGCAAATTAATTTACGAGATTTTGTTGTTCAAGATATTGCTTTTGAACCGTTGTTAACTGGAAATATTAATTCAGCACAAGGACGCGGGTTGAATTTGAATTTGGCAGGAAATCGCGACCGCCTTGCTTTTAATTTAGATGCCAATAATCGCCCGAAATCTTTTTTAGTCCAATGGCAGCAAGCATTGGCATCAGGTAATGTTCGAGGAAATGACTGGACAATTAAAGTTGCAAGTTTCCCCTTACAAATATTAAATTTGACTCCACCGCCAAGTACTCGGCTCGGTAGTGGAAAAATCACTGGATTGTTAACAGGGGATTTGCTCTTTAATCAGCAGACATTAGCAACAAGCGGAAATGTAGCAATCGCCAACCCAGAAATTGGCCGGGTAAAAGGCGATCGTTTAGCAGCTCAATTCCGTTACAGTAATGGTAAAGCTACACTCACTAGTAGCCAATTTGTTAAAGGTAATAGTAGTTACGCTGCTGTTGGTACTTTTGCTCAAACTCACCAAGGGCCTCAACTGCAAGGTAAACTCAATGTCAGCCAGGGTAAAATCGAAGATGTTCTGGCTGTAGCACAGGTATTTGATTTACAGGATTTGCAAGGTGGTTCGGTCCCGACCTACGGCACAGCAGCGGATCTGACAACCAGCGCTCAAGGCTGGTCAAATCAACCCTTATTAACCCAACTCCAGCGATTTTCTGAAATTGAAGCCTTGGTAGCACAACAGGAACAACAGCGACTTGATTCCACTCCCATACCAGATTTAGCTGACTTGAAAGGCACTTTCAACGGGGAAGTGGCTGTAGATACGGCTACAGCTAATGGATTAGCAGTGCAATTTAATTTGAATGGAGAAAATTTTGCTTGGGGTAAAAAGTCAGAACGCAGTCGTTTTTATACTGCCGATAAATTAATTGCTGAAGGCAACTTTGAAAATGGTGTTTTGAGTTTGCGACCTTTACGAATCGAATCTCAAAATAGGCTGATTGCTTTCACAGGTAACATTGGCGGTAACGAACAATCTGGTCAGTTGCGGGTGAATAATTTTCCAGTACAAGTATTAAATAATTTTGTCAAACTACCAGTTGGCATTACAGGTAATCTCAACGCTACAGCGGCTTTAGCAGGCAGTATTGCTAATCCCCAAGCCAGAGGGGAATTGCAAATTATACAAGGAACTCTAAATCAGAACCCAATAGAATCAGCGACGGCAAGTTTCAGCTATGCCAACGGACGTTTAAACTTTGATAGTACTGTAGCGGTTACTGGGCCAAAACCTGTGGATATTACTGGCAGCATACCTTATAAATTACCTTTTGCAACCGTTGCATCAGACAGCGAGCAAATCAATTTGGATATGAAGTTACAAAACGAAGGATTAGCACTGTTAAACGCATTGACTAATCAAGTGATGTTTGAAAAAGGTGAAGGAGAAGTAGACCTGAAGGTACATGGAACATTGCAACAACCACAGGTAGATGGAATTGCGACTGTTAATAATGCTACTTTTTCAGCCCAGGCTTTGCCGGGTAAGCTCAGACATGTTACAGGTAAAGTACTATTTAATTTTGACCGCATATTAGTAGAAAATCTCCAAGGTAGATTTAGCCGAGGGAAGGTAGAGGCGGCTGGAGAAATTCCTATCTTTGACAATAAGAATTTAACTATCAACAATCCTTTGACTATTAATCTCGAACAGCTAGCATTGAATCTTAAAGGACTTTACCAAGGAGGCGCTAGCGGTAATTTGCAGATTACTGGTTCTGCCCTTAACCCACTAATTGGTGGTCGGGTGGATTTGTTTGATGGTCAGGTATTGCTGGCAGAATCTACTAACACTACTACATCTGCAAATAATAATGGTGTTGGTTTGTCATCGATAAAAGCCAATAAGCAGACTCAAGCAGAAATTGGAAATGGGATCCCAAATGCAATCGCCAGATTTAATAATCTAGATCTGGAACTAGGTAAAAAAGTGCAAATTACTCGTCCACCTATTCTCAGCTTCCGTGCAACTGGTAATCTTATAGTTAACGGCTCAATTAATCAGCCCATACCCGATGGCACTATCAGATTAGAACAAGGTGGCGTAAATTTATTTACTACCCAATTTAACCTTGTTCGTGGTTATAAACACACTGCAACTTTTAGTCCCTCCCAACCGCGCGACCCTGACTTGAATATTCGACTATTTGCTAAGGTACTTGATATAACTCAAGGTAATGATTTGACCAGGGTAAATTCCACAGGTTTATCAACCTTAGAAAGTGTTAGAGTCGAAGCTACCATTAATGGTCTCGCTAGCAAATTAAATGAAAATCTAGAACTAACAAGCAGTCCATCACGTAGTCAAACTGAAATTGTTGCTCTTTTAGGAGGTGGGTTTATAGACACCCAAGGACGTGGCGACAGTACTTTGGGTTTGATTAATATTGCAGGCTCAGCAGTATTCAACAATTTTCAGTCAGCTTTTAACCAGATTGGTAGTACCTTTGGCTTGAGTGAACTGCGGATATTTCCTACCGTTATTTCTGAGAATCCCGAAGCGGGAAGACCCAATTCAAGTTTAGAATTAGCAGCTGAAGCTGGAGTTGATATTACTTCTAAAATATCCGTTTCTAGCATTAAAATTTTAACCACAAATGACCCATTTCAATGGGGTGTTAATTATCGGATAAATGATGAATTTCGGGTACGTGCTTCTACTAATTTAACCGATGATAGTCGTGCTGTAGTAGAATATCAAACACGGTTTTAAACTATCCAAAATTTCAATTAATATACCTGGAATAGTTTGGATAAAATGTAAAATCCGGCGTTGCTGATTCCAAATATGAATTTACCGGGCTACGCCCCGCTTCTCTACGAGATGCTACGCGAACGCTAACACGCAGAGGCGCTCCAGTCGCAGAGAGTAAGAGTTGAGAAGAGTTGATTTTTAAATTTTATATTCAAATTCGGCAATGCCGAATTTTTATTAAATAGCACAAGCCTTGGTGGTTAGGACATCAATAAGATGATAAAACTTAGGCACAAAGCGAAAAGTCGAGCCAGTGCGATCCTGTCGCCTTGCGTCAGAAAGCAACTGGCGTCGGAGCAGCGGCTTTTGCCGATTTGTTAGCGCAGCGTTAACGACTGTGCGTAGCGTCACTTTTCAAAACAAAGACTTTTCACCCAGTCCCCAGTCCCTTGCTATAAGTCCCCTAATCTATGCTATATATGGGCTACCGCCCTCCCTGGCATTTGGAACAGACGAGTTAGCGAGGAGGACTTCGAGCGATTGCACTCCGATCTAGTTCCAATGGCACAAAGAGGACGTAAATTTATTATCATATTTAACTACGAAACTTTGTATGATTGTTTATCACTAAATATAGCTCGTTTGGTAGTTTCATGACTTAAGTAACAAAGTGTAAACATTACTCGTGTAAGATAAATAAGCTGATAATCTCAGCGATTGTATCAAGTAAAAATATAGTTCTATTAGATATGCGATCGCATATCTTTAATTAAAATGCCAAACTCAAATTTGAAAGATGACCCATTATGGTTCAAAAATGCAATTATCTACGAACTAGGTGTTCGCACATTTGCCGACAGTAATGGTGATGGTATTGGTGATTTTCCAGGACTGACAGAAAAACTAGACTATTTACAAGATTTAGGTATTACTGCTATTTGGTTGTTACCTTTTTTTCCATCACCACTCAGAGATGATGGTTACGATATTGCTGATTACACTAGTGTCAATCCTATCTATGGCACGTTAGAAGACTTTAAAGCGTTTTTGAGCGCTGCTCATCAACGCGGTATTCGTGTAATTATTGAATTAATTATTAATCATACCTCTGACCAACATCCTTGGTTTCAAAGAGCACGTCGCGCCCCAAAAGGAAGTCAGGAGCGAGATTTTTATGTTTGGAATGATACTCCTGAAAAATACCAAGAAGCACGAATTATCTTTCAAGATTTTGAAACATCTAACTGGACTTGGGATTCAGTTGCCCAAGCTTATTGCTGGCATCGTTTCTATTCCCATCAGCCGGATTTGAATTATGATAATCCCTTGGTGCGCGAGGCAGTATTTGATGTTCTAGATTTTTGGTTGGAGATGGGTGTAGATGGACTACGCATGGATGCTGTGCCTTATCTCTACGAACGGCAAGGAACGAACTGCGAAAACTTACCCGAAACCCATGGGTTTTTGAAGGAGTTGCGATCGCACATTGACGCCAAATTTCCTAACCGGATGTTACTAGCTGAGGCGAACCAATGGCCTGAAGATGCAGCCGAGTATTACGGTGCGGGGGATGAGTGTCACATGAACTTTCATTTTCCCCTAATGCCACGTTTGTTTATGGCAGTGCGGATGGAAGATAATTTTCCGATTGTAGATATTCTCCAACAAACTCCATCGATTCCTGATAACTGTCAGTGGGCATTGTTCCTCCGCAACCATGACGAACTGACTTTAGAAATGGTGACAGATGAAGACCGGGATTTTATGTACGGAGCCTATGCACAAGACCCGATGATGCGGGTAAATTTAGGCATCCGCCGCAGATTAGCGCCGCTTTTAGGCAATGACCGCCGCCAAATTGAGTTACTCAATAGTTTACTGTTATCTCTACCAGGAACCCCCGTACTTTACTACGGTGATGAAATTGGGATGGGAGATAACGTTTATCTAGGCGATCGCAATGGTGTTCGCACACCTATGCAGTGGAGTTCTGACCGCAACGCCGGTTTTAGTCGCGCCAACCCGCAACGCTTATATCTACCCGTGATCGTTGACTCAGAATATCACTACGAAGCACTCAACGTTGAGGCACAACGGATTAATACCAATTCTCTCTGGTATTGGATGAAACGTTTAATTGCTACTCGCAAACGGTTTGCGGCATTGGGTGAAGGACGTTTTGAATTAGTACAGTCTAATAATCGCAAAGTTTTTGCCTTCAGCCGGATTACCTCTGAAGAAGATGTCTTGGTAGTAGCAAATTTGTCTCGTTACGTGCAAACGGTGGCGTTAGATTTATCAACCTTCAATGGGCAACTACCAGTAGAAATTTTTGGTTCCACTGAGTTTCCACCAATTACAGAATCGCCTTATTTCCTCAGCTTAAGTCCTTACGGGTTTTACTGGTTCACCTTACAACGCAAAGCTAGCTTGACGCAATCTCCTAAATCCCATGCAGACTTGAGCTATCTACTGGTAAATGGTTCATGGCAGAATGTAATTTCGCAGCGAGAGCCAAAAAGCATTCTCGAATCAACACTGCGCGACTATCTCTATACCTGTAGCTGGTTTGGCGGCAAAAATCAGACTGTACAATCAGTACAAATCACTGAAGCGATTTCTTTACCCTACGATCGGCAGATAGCTCAAATTGTTTGGTTGCAGGTAGATTATATCCAGGGAAACCAGGAAACTTATCTGTTATTTCTCGCCTATGCAGAAGGTGAGCAAGCAACAAATCTTTTGGCACAAATGCCGCAAGCTGTGATTGCACGGCTTGGGGTGCAAGGCAAAATAGACACTCCTCCATCCAATACTCAAGAAGTTGGAATTTTATTTGATGCTTTAGCAGACAAGAACTTTCTCACCTCACTGTTAGATGATGCGATCGCTAATCATCACTCTTATAAAGGGATAACCGGAGAATTATTTGGCACTACTACTGATTCATTCTCCGAATTGCGCCGACAGTTAACCAATCATGAGCCGACTGTCTTAAATAAAGAAGAAGAAACCAATACTTATATAGTTTATGGCGATCGCTTGTTGTTAAAACTCTTTCGCAAAGTCGAGGAGGGTTTGCAGCCAGATTTAGAAATCCGGCGTTTTCTATATCAGAAAAAACGTTTGGAACGCTCAGTTTTCCTAGCTGGTGCTTTAGAGTACCGCCGTGCAAATAAAACAGGCAATAAAACTACTCTACCCATAACTATAGGCATATTACAAGAGTTTATTTCAGATATCCGTAGTGGCTGGGACTACACCCTTGATAGTTTGCAAAAGTACTTTGATTTAGTGACCACAGAACACGCCACTATTACCGAAGTGCCTCTGCCATCACGTTCCTTGTTGGATTTACAGAAAATTGAGATTCCAGAATTGGCAATTGCAACTATCACTTCTTACTTGCAAAGTGCTGAACTGTTGGGTAAATCCACAGCTGAATTCCATATAGCGCTGGCTACGAATACAGATAGCTCAGGCTTTGCTCCAGAATCTTTTTCATCACTTTATCAACGTTCGATATATCAAAATGCACGTAACTTAACTGGAAAAGTATTTCGGTTGTTAAAAGAACGAGCAAACTACTTGCCAGCCGATACTCAACCATTAGCATTAGAAGTTCTTAATAGCCAACAGAAAATCTTAGAACGCTTTCAGTTAATTGTTGGGCAAAAAATTACGGCATTGCGTACTCGTCATCATGGAAACTATCATTTATCGCAAGTATTTTACACCGGAAAAGACTTTATTCTTCCTGATTTTGAAGGTAAAACAGATCGTAGTTTTAGCGAACGACGCATCAAGCGATCGCCTTTACGAGATGTAGCTGGAATGTTGCTATCTTTCAACTATGCAGTTAACGAAGCTCTGGTTTATCAAAAAGAATCTGGGATGATCCTACCTGAAAATTTACCCCTCATAGAACAATGGGGACAGTTTTGGTACACTTGGGTCAGTAGTAGCTTTTTGAATTCTTATTTAGAAACTGCTCATCAAGAATCTTTCCTGCCAAAGACAACACAAGAACTAGATGTGCTGCTTTTTGCCTATCTTCTAGAGCAAGGGATTGATGCACTAGGCAATGAACTAAATAATCGCTGCGAGCGGATAGAAATTCCACTTCAATTTATTCTGCGATTACTGAGTGAAACTGCTGTCGGATAACAATTTATTTGTCGTGTTATCTAATTAATGTTGTTCAACTTTTAAATTGATTTTGACCTCTCTCCAAACCTCTCTCCTAAAAGGAGAGAGGGTTTGAATTGTTCCAACTTCCAGCAACAAAAGTTTTCTGCTTCACTCTTTTTTTAAGGTGACGTAAGTCCTATATTATCGGCATCAAAATTGCAAATTATGTTCCCTGTTTTTAAACAATACTTACTGATTTTATCATTACTATGCACTACTACCCACTCCCAGTACAAGAGCTGTTAGAGTCAGAATCAACTTGCACCAATGGTAGGTACTGTTGCATGATTTTCGTTAGCAAAAACAAGTAGAAATAGAATAATATTAAGTTCGCCTAATTACTTACGATATGGTTGGTGTTGTTGGTAATTGGTAACTGGGGAACAGGGGAAGAGTTAAACTGTATTTGTATTGCCCATTACCTACTTACCCATTACCAACCCTCACAGATATCATAAGTATTCAACCAGACATGATATGATGAACTTACGCGCTGCTACCTTAGCTGACTTGGCTCTCCTGCAACACTGGGATCGGCAAGTCCATGTGAATGCCTCAGACCCGAATGATGATTGGAACTGGAAGGTTGAACTCGATCGTACCCCGGATTGGAGAGAGCAATTGATTGCTGAGATTGAAGGTCGTCCCATCGGATTTATCCAGATTATCGATCCGGCGCTGGAGGATAGTCATTATTGGGGGGATGTGGCAGCAAATATTCGCGCTATTGATATTTGGATTGGGGAAGAGTCTGATTTAGGCAAAGGCTATGGAACGAAAATGATGCAGCTTGCTCTAGCTCGATGTTTCGCCGCTCCGGCAGTGACGGCTGTACTCATCGATCCTTTGGTGAGTAATACTCGCGCTCACCGCTTCTACGAACGTCTTGGCTTTGAGTTTGTAGAGCGCCGACGATTTGGCGATGATGATTGCTTGGTTTATCGCCTGAACCGAGCAGATTGGTATCCTTAAAGCATTGGATGTAATAAGTTATCTTTAGAGTTGCTGTAAATGCTCTAATCTTGGGAAACTCTAAAAAAGAAATTATTCAATTATACTCCTTCAAAAATTATGTCTTGTTTGAGTTCCTCTGAAGATTTAAATATTTTTAGATAAGCGTAGTTAATAAGAAGTCCTTTTTCTATGTTTAATATATTTAAATACAGTCATTATTCGATTGTAATATTATCGTTTCCCTGCTGATTGACTGCTAATCGCAAAATTGATAACCCTAAAATTATCAAAAATAACACGAGTCCAATTGTGCAAGCATAGCTAATTTCCAAATTATTGAATGCTTGTTCATATAGGTAGTATACAATTGTTTTCGAGCTATTGAGTGGCCCTCCTTGAGTCATGATGTACACTTCTTCAAAGACTTTAGTAGCAGAAATAGCTGAAATTACAGCTACCAAAGCTAGATACGGCTTCATCAAAGGTATGGTAATGTCCCAATGTTTCCTAATACCATCAGAGCCATCAATTCCTGCGGCTTCATACACATCAGCAGGAATTGATTGCAATCCTGCTAAATAAATTACCATATAGTAGCCTAGCCCTTTCCACACAGTCACAGCCATAACACTCGCAAGAGAGATTGGTACAATGCCAAAAAGTTTAGCTGGGCTAGTTAACCAAGGAATAGCTTCTGAAATAATGCCTAAAGATTTAAATAATTGGTTGAGTAATCCATTTTCTGCATACAACCATTTCCAAGCTATCCCAGCAACTACCATTGAAATAACTACTGGTGTGTAGTATGCAGATCTAAACCAATTCATCCCCTGGAGTTTTTGATTTACCAAAATTGCTAGCCCCAAGGGAGCAATTACTAAAATTGGTACTACACCCACAAGATATAAAAAAGTATTTTCTAAAGTTTTCCAAAAAACTGCATCTTTCCAAAGCTTGAGAAAGTTGGCAATACCTATCCATTGCGGCGCTTGGGCAATATCTTCATAACTGGTAAAGCTAAGATAAAACGCTTGCAGTGCAGGCCAAAAGACAGTTAACCCTAAAATAACCAAGGCAGGTAATAAAAATAAATAAGGAGTTAGTCGCTGTTTAATTAATATCCAATTTTTAGGTATTAATTGATTCATTAAAGGTTTAATGGTTGTTTTTACTTTGTGATAATTTGTCATAACTAAGATTTGAAGATATGAGTCGATTTAAGCTTCAATATTTTCAGGGCATATATTTGCTTGTGTAAGTAAAGCTCGTCGTAGACATTATAAATTAATAATTCAGAGATAAACTGCAATGGAAACTCAACCCAATCTACCAATTGAACATCAAAATGTCCCTACAAATCATCGGGGACTGCATGACTTTTTGTATGGTTCCGATGACGAACATGTTACCTCTGAGGTGAGTATAACTCGTGAATTGACAAATAATAGCACTGAAATTATGTCCCTTGAGGCTTGGCGTGCAGCTGCTGAGAACACAAAAATTGCAGGTGTTTACGCAGTATTAGACATAGAAGGCCGCACCCAGTACATTGGCTATTCTCGAAATGTGTTGCTTTCCCTAAACGGCCATCTTCAGCAAAATGGTAAACAAAAGTGTGCTTTTATACGCGTGCAACCATTTAAGTTCCCGAAGCGTCAAGAAATGGAAGATTTACGAGATGCATGGATAGCAGAACTTCAAAACACACCTCCTGGTAATGCTGCTGAAACCACAATGTGGGCTAGCACGGTAGGTGAAGTTGCTAAGGCAGTAATGTCTGAGGTTGAACGCCAAGCCTACGAGGAGAAAAAGCTAAAATTACAAAAAGCAATGGCTGACACAACTGTCTCTAAAGACTCACTTTCAACAGATCCTACTAAAACCCAACGTCAGCGTCAACTCGAAGCAGCTGTGGAAAACGATGACTGGAGTGTAATTATCGACGCACAGACCCAAGAAACTAAGTCTTAGGCAACTCCAATAAATAAAAACAACCACTTAAAGTTGCTGACTGATGAGAGCCAGTTGCTTGGCTATCGGCACGCAAGGGCGCACTGGCTCCTGTTGACTGTTGAGTGTGAACAGCAAGATAGACTGTGATTTTAAATAGCAGAAATAGCACAAACCTGTAATCCGACAGGTGTCTGAATAATCACTGATTCTACACCGAAAACTTGGGCGATCGCATTTGGTGTCATAACTTCTTTAGGCGTACCAATTTGCCAAATATGACCTTGTTTTAATAATGCAATGCGAGAGCTATATCGTGCTGCTAAATTTAGTTCGTGTAGAACTGTGACAATAGTTAATTCCTGTTGCTGATTCAGTAGTTTGAGCAGTTCCAAAAGTTGCAACTGATAGTTGATATCCAGAAAAGTTGTAGGTTCATCTAATAGTAAAAGTTTTGGCTCTTGAGCTAGCGCTAAAGCTAAAAAAGCCCGCTGTCTTTCACCGCCTGAAAGTTGTTCGACTAAGCGATCGCTTAATTTTTCTAGTTGCGTCTTTTGAATTGCAGCTTCGACTTTTAACCAATCTCCACTATCTAATTCCCATTTCCACCAAGGTTGATGTGGCGTGCGTCCTAAACTTACTAATTGTCGCACTGTTAAGCCAACGGGAACTATTTGTTGTTGGGGTAAGAATGCTAGTTTCTGTGCAACTAAATTTGGGGGTTGAGAATGAATCGCTTTACCATCAAGTAGTACTGCTCCTTGCTGTGGAGGAAGAATTCGACTGAGCAATTTGAGTAAAGTAGACTTACCTGAGCCATTAGCACCAACTAAACTCAACCATTCTCCTGTTTGCAGGCTGAGGTTAATGTCTTTGACAATTGGTAGTGTTGTATAGCCGCCTGTGAGGTTTTGCAGTTCGAGTGGCATTTGCTGAAATTCAAAAATCAAAGGTGTAGTAAACACCATTTTTACAGAAGCGATCGCTGCTTAAAGAAAACTCCAGATTGGACGAGCGATCGCTTTTGATGTATCTACCTCAAAAGGACGGGATTAAGAGTCCAAAACTATCTTTCCTTTATTGCCTTCTTTAGAAGGTTGTTGTGCGTGGAAAGATTAAGCTGGAGTAGATTACGGACAGCCTGCTGTAAATCCTCTTGTTTAACTAAAGTGTCTCCCAGTAGAACGGCATGGCTACCAGCTTCAGCCACAAATGATAAATCAGTTGGTGTATACAAGCCAGACTCACTGACGATATAAAGACCCAAGTTCTGGATCTGCGATCGCCTAGCTGCCAGCAATTGCCGAGTTGTGTTGATATCAACGCTAAAATCTTCTAGGCTTTGATTGTTAATTCCTATCAAGCGTACATCATCAAGTTGTAACACTCGATCCAATTCTGCTAAGGTACGCACTTCTACCAAAGCATTCATTCCTAAATAATGAATCACCCGCAAAAAATTTTGAAGTTGCCGATCGCACAAAATCGCTGCTATCAGTAGCACGGCATCTGCGCCAGCTGCTCGTGCTAAATAAATTTGGCACGGATCTAAAATAAAATCTTTGCACAATAAAGGTAATGATACCCGGTGACGGATAGTACGTAAAATCTCAAAGCCGCCATGAAAGAACTTCTGATCGGTAACGACAGAGATACAAGTCGTGCCACCACGCTCATAAGCTTTGGCGATCGCTACGGGGTCAAAGTCTGCCTTTATTATTCCCTGAATTAGAGATGCTTTCTTCACCTCTGCAATGATACAAGGTCGGTAATGACTTTGTTGCAAAGCGGTCAGAAAATCTCGCACTGTCGGTGCAGCAGTTAACTGACGTTGCAATGAAGCTAAAGACATCTCTTGCTGAATTTGTGCAACTTCATACTTTTTCTGCCATACAATCTCTTTGAGAGTGGGTTGCAAATAAGTATTAGGGGTAGTAAATGGGTAAGTCATATGTTAACGATTGCCAAAAAGTATCAATTACAAAATTTCAGGCTACCCCTACATATCTTTCTCACAATGACAGTGTGTGGGAATGCCTTTAGTGAAAGGAAACATTGAATAACTAAAGATGTAAAACTTTCAGCCTTCATCCTTACCTTAGGGAACTTTACGAACAACTGCTTTAGAATTGACTCACTTGTTAATATTCATTTACAGGAATTTTGTTGCCATAATTTTTTTCACAGATGAAGCCACGTTGATTTGAAATTTAAAGCTTCTACAGTTTCACTATTAGTTTGATTGGGTTTGGAGTTCTCAACTAAGCAGTTATTCTTGAGAAGTCGGATGTAAGTACGATACGGGATATAGTCTATTGGATTATAACCAGTAAAACGCAGTATTAAAACACATGCCCATGAATATTTGCCTGCAATAATTGCTTTTATGATTTGTTCAATTTGTTCATTATTAATTTTTCTTCCCAGTTGATTTTGATAACTACTAATATTTTGAGACATAATTTGCACTCTTTTTTTTAACTAAAAATATTGGATATTTTACATAGATTATTAGCGCTGATTTTGAATCTACTATTATTTTCCTCCTATTTATCGAGTATTTATAATATTTTATTTAATTGATTCTCAACTGAAAACTAGTAAATCTTAATTATTTTAATACCAAATATTTATATCTAACTAAATTAATAATATTTTCAATTATCTAAACAAAATTCCAATCCTTTTTTCTAAAAAATAAAAATCAAACAATACTATTAAATAACTAAATTAATAGTTATTTCAATCTCATCTTAAAAGTAGGGGCGGGTATAACCGATAGAATAAATATCTGGTTTAACCCGCTCTTACAGATGAACCGTATTGCAGAAGCAGCTTCTTCATTAAGCTTACTCAATGTTTAGTAAAGGAGTATATGAACAATTTTTTGATAGATATATCTATTTTTTCGCTATTGAAATTAGATTTATTTGCTTGGGATAAGCAAACTTGAACTAGGGGAAGGCGGATAGCTTTACTCAAGTTTTATCTGCTAAGGCGATATGCTTCATCCGACTCCTGTATTCTCCAACTAAACCTTTTAAGAGATACAAGTATTCACTAATTGCTATGAATACTATAAGGTTGTTGCCAAGTTGATGACAAGTCTAACGTCGCAACCTCAATCTATTTTAATTTCTTTAATTTCAGTGCGTTTCAAGATACTTTAGCTGTGAACCATCAATTTATTGCAGCGCAAAAAAGCAATCCAAAAACGAGGTTTTAGGAATGAGGGGTTAAACCCCCCAGTAATAAATTAATATCTTTATAGTATTCAAAAACACATAATTACTTAATATTTTATATTTCTTTTAGAAGAGGTTTTAAACTTAATACACATAACTTAACAATAAAATGTATACCTTGTGACAGATGACAAGATTTATTATTATATAGTTTAATCCTTGATGAACAAAGAAAATAAACTAAATTAATCAAAAATGTTTTATTGATTAAGCTCGTATTTCGTAATATAGGCTGAGTCAAGATAAAATTGATAACTAATGATGTAGATATTATTCTATGTTCAAAAAATTAACTAATCGATGTTTTTTTTGAATATTAGTATTAGATATAGTTAAAGAATTGACAAAAAGAAGGTTGTTGAATAGGATAATCATTGTGTATATTCAAGACTTATTATTTTTTAGCTAAAAATTTTTAAAATTAAAAATTTAAAATAAATACTTCTGGAATTGAACAAAATTATACATAAAATGTATTTATATATAGAATATTAGATCTCAAATATCTTTACATTATCATTTTAATAAAAATCAAATTTTATTGTTACAATCAAATTTAAAGTCATAATCTTTTTCTAATTGTCTTAAATAATATTGCTTTTGACTAAAAAATAGCAATATTAAAATTTGATGAAGGTATGATTAGTAACTCCTAAATGGCTATAGTGCCGACTTTTTTAATTGAGTAACTTAGGTATATAAATTCTGGTGGTTATATATAGATTTAATCTAATTTTCTATTTGTTTACAGCCAGAATTTGAATTGAGACTTACTGATTTCCTGATGCAGTTTTGTAAACGATCGATTAATAAATATATTCAGAATCAACACTCATAATTTTTTTAGACAATCGGTCGGCACAAAGTTTGATTTTCATTCCCTGCCACAAAAATCCTATTGCTGGAAAAATGATACACGAATCGTCGAAAAAAATTCTTGTCATTGAAGATGATGCTGTCACCCGCAATGTCTTCTTGGAAGTTCTTGAGGCTCAAGGTTTTGATACTATAGGTGCAGAAGATGGGCTAAATGGTATTCAGCAAGCACAAGACCATTTACCTGACTTGGTGATTTGCGATATTCAAATGCCAGATATCGATGGTTATAGTGTTTTAACTACACTTCGCCAAGATCCTAAAACAGCAATTATTCCTTTTATTTTTTTGACTGGTAGTAATACTCAAGCAGATCTTCGCAAAGGTATGGAGTTAGGAGCAGATGATTATCTGACTAAGCCTTCTACTATAGAGGATTTGCTCAAAGCGATCGCTGTCCGATTTGAAAAGCAAGCTTTATTGAGGTATTGGTACGCTACTAACTCTCATCAACTCAGCCGTCCCTTAGCTTCAACAATTAACTCTGAGTCTATTTTTCCATCTATTCCTCAATTACAATCAGTTTTCGACTTCATTGAAAATAATTATCGCCAACCAATTACTTTGTCTAAGGTGGCTGTTGCAGTTGGCTATTCGCCTGCTTATTTAACAAACAGAGTAGCAAAAGAAACAGGAGAAAGTGTAAACGCTTGGATTGTCAAGCGCCGGATGGCAGCAGCACGTCCCTTACTTAAAAATACCGATCAAACAATTGAGCAGATTGCTAGTGGACTAGGCTATCAAAATACGTGTCATTTTTCTCGTCAGTTTCGTCAACATCACGGGCTTTCGCCAAATTTTTGGAGAAAACAGCAACAACTTCTTGAGTCTTCTAAAAGTGCGAAGCTACAATTAATCAAAAATCGTGGTTCCGTAGAAAAACTTGTCTCTTTAAGTCGTTAGATTTCAAGCCAATTCTTAATTTTGGTTGCTTTTTGGTTTGTTCAACTGTTGCACTAATAATTGTAATGTCAAAGCCAACAAACCAATTGCTACTATACCAAATATGCCGCTTCCTAAAGCAACTACACCGACAACCAAGGTACGAACAGCA
This sequence comes from Nostoc sp. S4, assembly GCA_029379225.1. Taxonomy (GTDB): domain Bacteria; phylum Cyanobacteriota; class Cyanobacteriia; order Cyanobacteriales; family Nostocaceae; genus Nostoc. The sequence goes on from JAQYWR010000005.1 coordinate 196,859, forward strand.
GAGGCTATTTTGATTACCAATGGATTAATTGAATGGATAGGTTTAGTAGCAAAACTTGTGGCGATCGCAATCATCAGTGAATACATTGCAAATGCCATTCCTGCGGAAATTACAGCCCCAGCGATCGAGCGTAAAGGACTCGCTATCATCTCTACTTGAGCATCAGTATTTGGAGTTAAATTTTGGTCACTCATACAATTTTAGATTTGGGATTTGGGATGCGGTATTGAAAAGTAAAAAGTAAAAATGCAAAAGATTTTTTTAAACTGAGGATGTCACCTGAATACCATGTGTAATTGCCCGAGTCACAAACAATTCTAAGTCTCCATCGGAAATTGCTTCTCTGACATAGAGCTTAACTTGTTCTGCCTGCTGTTGAGACTCAAAAAGAGCGAATACTGTCGGCCCAGAACCAGACATCATTGTTCCTAAAACGCCTTGTTGATTTGCAAAGACTTCTCGCAGTTGCAATACTTGGGGATAGGCTGGTAATACTACTCGCTCTAAATCATTGTGCAATTTTTCGGCTATTTTTCCTGTATCTCGAGCAAAGATGGCTTTTACTATCGCTCCTGAGTGGACTGCATTAGCACGGGCTACTAAGTCGTTGGTATCTTTGATATAAGAATTACCAAATTGCTGCCGATAGGTTTTGTATGCCCAAGCGGTGGAAACTTCTAGGCTGCGGTATTTTGCCAATACTATATATATGTTATTCAAATTTGGCAGGGGAGAAAGTTGCTCGCCTCTACCTGTGGCGATCGCTGTTCCACCTGAGATACAAAATGGAACATCTGAACCGAGTCTAGCTCCTAATTCCTCTAATTCTGACTGAGTTAGTCCCAATTTCCAGAGTAAATCTATCCCGATCAACACGGCTGCGGCATTTGTTGAACCTCCGGCTAACCCAGCAGCTACAGGAATTTGCTTGTTGATACTAATTTCTACACCCCCATATCTAGCAAACGCTTCCGGAAATTCCTTCGCCATCAGTTCTGCCGCTTTGTATGCCAGATTACTTTTATCTGTCGGTACTTGTGGGTGGTTGCAGTGAACGTGAATGGTTCGATTGCTGTTAGAACGGACATCAATTTGGTCTGCAAGAGCGATACTTTGGAGTATCATTGCTAACTCATGATAGCCATCAGGGCGATCGCCAATGATTTCCAAATACAAATTGATTTTAGCAGGGGCAATTAAGCTGTAGGAATACATTTTTGGAAGTGGGAAAGATGAGGGAGATGAGGAAGATGAGGGAGAATCCCTAACTCCTAACTCAACAGTTAACATTCAGCACTCAGCACTCCTGATAACTCATTTGCTAGAGTTACCCACTGCTGAGGGCTGAGGTCTTCGGCTCTGGCTTGGGGATTTATTTCTAATTGTTCCAGTAATTGGGTCAGGCGATCGCGTTCTACAACAGATTGCAAATTATTTCGTAACATTTTACGCTTGGCAGCAAATCCCAGCTTTAGCAAATTTTCTAATTGTTTTGGGTTAAGTGCTGGGATCTCTATTTTTCTCGGACGCAATCGCACGACTGCTGAATCGACTTTTGGCGGTGGATGGAATGCGGCTGCTGGGACTGGGCAAATTAATTCGCACTCAGCTAAATACTGTACGCGCACGCTTAATGCCCCAAAGGCTTTTGACCCTGGTTGAGCGTACAATCTTTCTGCTACTTCTTTTTGTACTAGCAGGACTATCAATTCAAACGGTTCGGGGTTGGGATTAGCGATCGTACCGAGTAGTTTTTCGATGATTGGGCCTGTAATATTGTAAGGAATATTGGCTACTACTTTATTTTGGTTTTGGAAATTAGGAAATGCTACCAAGTGGGATGGTAAATCTAAGGTAAGAAAATCTCCTTGCAGCAGTAAAAAATTTTCCTTTTTACCTATTTGTTTTGCCAATAGCTTGCATAAATCGCGGTCTATTTCAACTGCAAGTAGAGATTCTACTAAAGGTAGTAAACGACGAGTGAGAATACCTGTTCCTGGGCCAATTTCCAGGATGCGTTCGCCCTTGGCGTTGGCGGAGCCATCGCCTTGCGTACACTCTGCTGCTTTAATAATTGCGTCGAGTGCTTTTTCACTTTTAAGCCAGTGCTGAGCAAAGACCTTGCGCGGTCGAATCATTTATATTTATATTCTTATTGAATACTTTTTATGATTAATTTTATATTAATTTATATGGTTAAACTTGAGTAAATTTCATAGAAGCTTGCATAAAATTAGTGACCGAATTAATCAAATTAAATCGGATCGCCAGAAATTTTATTAAGTAAACTCAAAGGTTATCCTAGCTCTTTTTATTGTTCGTTTACAAATAAAGGACAACTAATTACTTAATAATGCTAAACAATCTGTTTCTGCCCACCAAGCATAAATTGGTGTATCGCGGTCTGGTAAATTCCCGAAAGTATTCGGTTGTAATACATTAATTCTGATACCATTTATTAATTCCACAATGTAATTAACGTGAGTGCCTAGATACATAACATTAACTAAGCGACCTTCAAAACAATTTGTTGGCAAATTGGGTGGATAAAGTGAAAGCTGAATTTTTTCTGGGCGTACACTGACAACCACTGGTTGTGATAATTCAGTTGGTGTATCTTCAACACGGGTGATGATAATTGAGAGTCCTGTTTTTGTCAAAATTTCTACATCACAAGAGTTGACCGCTAGGATTTCACCATTAAATAAATTAGTATCGCCAATAAAATCAGCAACAAAAGATGTTTTTGGACGTTCGTAAATTTGGCTGGGAGTACCAATTTGCTCAATTTTGCCTTGATTCATCACAGCAATACGATCGCTCAAAGAAAGTGCTTCTTCTTGGTCGTGTGTCACCATCACAAACGTCAATCTCAAGTCTTGATGTAAATTTGATAACTCAACTTGCATTTCCTTACGCAGTTTTAAATCTAACGCCCCTAAAGGTTCATCTAATAGGACGACAGCAGGACGATTGACTAAAGCCCTAGCCAAAGCAACGCGTTGCTGTTGACCGCCAGAAAGTTGATTGGGAAAGCGCGATCGCAAACTTTCCATTTTCACCAGTTTTAAAGCTTCTTGAACTCTAGTTTCAATTTCCGTTTTACGTAATTTTTTTAACCGCAGTCCGAAAGCGATGTTATCCCACACATTCAAGTGGTTAAATAAAGCATAACTTTGAAATACAGTATTGACGGGTCGGCGGTAAGGGGGCACATTAGTCATAGACTGACCCTGAATCAACACCTTGCCAGCGTCGGCAATTTCAAACCCGGCAATTAAACGCAGTGTTGTTGTTTTCCCACAACCGGAGGGGCCTAAAATACTAAAAAATTCCCCCTGTTTGACATCCAAATCTATTCCGTGTACTGCTGGTTCTTGATTAAAAAACTTGAACACATTACGCAGTTCAACGTCAAGTGGGTGAAAAGTTGCGATCCCCCTCTGATTCTGCATCGCAGTTTGAGCCATAATCCTCAGTAGAATGCCGTGATTTTACCTGATTTTGTCAATTTATCTTGTCTTTTGGGCAGACTAAATTTGACACTTTGGTTTATTGTATCCGCCAAAAACAATTGTTCAGGAATATACTCGCCCAATTTTTTAGCACCCAGTACTGACTATCATAATATTTACAAATAATCTTAATTTTAAGTACTCTTTGTCTTATGACCCTATTGAAACCAGCTCCATTTGGTGGCAAAAAAAATACACGCACAGTCGGACGCAGTTTTCAACCAATATTTTTAATTGTATTTACTCTATTGATGGTGACGGGAATTAGCGCTCGTTTAGCGTACTTACAAATTATTGAAGGAGCGAATCACCGCAAACGAGCAGAAGCGAATCGGATTCGGACGATTTCCAAACAACCAGAGCGGGGTAATATTTTTGACCGTAATGGCAAACTTTTAGCTAGTACTCGCTATCCTCGCTCTGTATATTTGTGGCCGATGGCACATACTAAACCCTCATGGTCGGTTGTGGCTCCGCGTCTATCTCAAATTCTCGACATTCCCCAAGAAGAGATGGAAAAGAAACTTGAAGAAGCTGGTGCTAACTCTTCTTCACTGATTCGGATTGCTCGCGATTTGAATGAAGCACAAATTACGGCATTGAAGGAGTATGAAAGCGAACTTAAAGATGTGGAAATTTCTACGGAAGCCGTTCGCTACTACCCGCATGGCAAGGAATTAGCACATGTACTAGGTTATACACGAGAGTTAACCCCCGAACAGTTAAAAGAAAAGAAGCAGGAAGGCTACAAATTGGGGGATGTGATCGGTCAAATGGGAGTTGAAAAGGCTTATGAAAAACTGCTGCGGGGCGAATGGGGGGGTCAGCAGGTAGAAGTCGATGGTGCAGGTCGGCCGCTGCGGGTTTTGGGTGAGAAACAGGCGAAAGCTGGTAATGATTTACACTTGACCATAGATTTAGATGTGCAAAAAGCAGCAGAAAAAGCTTTAGGCGATCGCAAAGGAGCGATCGTTGCACTAGACCCGAATAATGGTGCGGTTTTAGCAATGGTATCTCACCCCACCTTTGACCCGAATATTTTCTCCAAACAAAAACTCTCCCACAAAGATTGGGAAAGCGTCCAAGGTAAAGACCATCCCTTGGTAAATCGTGCCCTGAGCGCCTTTCCACCTGCCAGTACCTTTAAAATTATTACTACAACAGCTGGGTTGGAATCGGGTAATTTTTCTCCAGACACAGTATTACAAACCTTTGGCTCGCTGACTGTTGGTGGAGTGACTTTTGGCGAGTGGAACCACGCCGGATTCGGCCCATTGGGATTCCCCAGAGCGATCGCGATGAGTAGCGATACTTTCTTTTATCAAGTTGGCAGAAAAGTTGGTGGCCCGACTTTAATCGAATGGAGTCGTAAATACGGGTTTGGTCAAAAAACCGGCATTGAATTTGTCAACGAAGAATCAAAAGGCTTGGTTCCAGATGAAATATGGAAGCAAAAAGTTTTGAAGACACCTTGGACTGTAGGCGACACGATTAATATGTCAATTGGTCAAGGTGCTTTGCAAGTGACACCCCTGCAATCGGCAATTATGTTTTCTGTCCCTGCTAATGGTGGGTATCGAGTTCAACCGCATTTACTCAAAGACAACGAATCAGCAAAAAGTTGGCGAGAGTCTTTAAATATGAAGCCCCAAACCATCAAAGTTCTCCGCGAGGGACTGCGAAAGGTAGTGAGTGAGGGTACAGGTAAGCGCTTAGATGTACCCACAATTGCCCCAGCCTCAGGAAAGAGTGGTACTGCAGAAGCCGGTGTTGGTCGCCCCAATCATACTTGGTTTGGTGCCTATGCCCCCACTAATAAACCGGAAATTGTAGTTGTAGCATTTGGTGAAAACTCCGGCGAACATGGCGGTACTGTTTGCGGACCAATGGTTTTACAAGTGCTGGAAGCTTATTTTCAGCATCAATATCCCAGTAAGTATCAAAAACCCCAGTCTGAAGCATCAGAAGCTAAAACTCACAATTCTGGACATAGTACTGGAGACTAGTAGTGCTTCTTTACCAAGCGCTACCTCATCAGGCTATTTTGAATACTTTAGTCTGTAGAACTTTTGTATTCAAAATTCTACGCTTTTTCTTCATGCAGCCTAGTAAACTAGACCAAATTTTAGGACTAGAACTACAGCGTCGTCGCACAAAAAAAGGTTGGTCACAGGAGTATCTTGCAGAAGTAACAGGTCTGCACAGGACTTACATAAGCCAGCTTGAGCGAGGGCTAAAAAGTCCATCAGTTAGAGTTCTCAGCCATATTACCAATGCTTTAAGTATAACAATGAGTGAGTTTTTACAAGCTGTAGAGGAATCCCTGAGTGTTGACGGACAGTGAGATTGAAAGATTAAGCCAAGCCATTATTGCTACCATTGCATCTCCAGTCATCGGCTCGATAGAAGATTATACGTGGGAAGCTATTTTTCATTACGTCAAGGATATTCCTTTATCAGATCCCGCTTTGGGACGTAGCAAACTTCTCTATGATGCTGTCGACTTGGTGACTAAAACTGGTTGGTCACTTAAATCTCTCCAACTCAATAGTCTTAATTTTACAAATCCATTTTTGTTTGTCATTCAGAGAGCAGATATCATCAAGAAGGCTGTTCAACTAGGTTTTCCTGGTCTAACTGAACAATCCTTGCCTAATGAACTTGGAGCAGCTATCATCCAACATTGGAACGAGAAGATTATTTTGAGTCAGGCAGCACAAAGCGTTGTAAATAGTTATGAAGGTATATTACTCAAAACTATCAAAGGTTACGAGTATATTTATTGCGAGTTTCCACTTAATCCTCTTGACCCAAATACATTTTCTTGGGCTTGGACGGTAGATAAAATTACTGGAGGATCGGGAGTTGGACTACAGGGAAGCGTTGCAGGCAAAATAGAATTAGTTTGGTACAAAAATCAGAAACAACTTTTTCGAGCTAGAACTATTCCTACACAGGCGGTTCGTATTACAGTTGAAAGAACTCGTCTGACGCTTGATCGATACGTAAAGACAGTTCTGTGTGCTTTACAAGATCAAATCAATACTCAGTTTTCTGAGGATAAGCTTGAAGAATAGATGAGGCTATTACTTTACCTAGCAGGGGAGGTACAGATTCACCAATTTGAGAAGCCATATCAGTATATGTTCCCAAAAAGTGAAAATCATCTGGATAAGAGTGTAATCTTGCAGCTTCACGTATTGTAATTGTTCGATCCTGAGTTGGATGGAAAAACCTACCCGATCCTGGATGGAAGAGCCATCTGGTAATAGTTCTCGCTGGCTTATCCCAGTAAAGTCTCCCGTATGCACCACTATAGTGTTTCTTAGGAGCTAATTCAGAAGGTAAGTCCCTAGCATCTTGTCCTTCGCAAAGAGCGCGAGCTCTCGAAAATTGAATTGGACTTAAAGCACGAGCAACATGATTAACAATTTTTGTGCTTTGATGACGCATCATTGTTTGATATGTAGTTTGCGGAGGAAAAGGATAAACTTCAGCGTCATAGTCTTGTCCTGCATCTAGTGGTGGTAAGTCTCCAATCGCATCTCTGACTGTGACAAGTGGAGAAATTTTTCCCTCTAATAAATCAAGCTGATTACAAGATTTTGTATTTCTATAGTCACTTTTAATGTCACCAAAATGTGTTGGTTTAGGAAAATGAAGGCAGTGATCTAGGCTAGCTATAAAAAAAGCTCTGGATCTCGTTTGTGGTATTCCGTAATGTGCAGCATTTAATGATGAAAAGACAACTTTATAACCCAATGATTCAAGTTTTTCTGTTATTTCTTTGCTGATTATGCCATTGTAAGCTTTCAAGATTTCAGGCACGTTCTCCATTACGACATAAAGGGGTTTAAACTCCTCTACGAATTCCAAAAACGTTTGATATAACTGGTTACGGGAATCATTGAGATAGCGATAATCAGCAGGAATATTTCTTGAAAATCCTTGACACGGGGGACCACCAATTAAAGCTGTTAATTCTTCTCGTCGCAAGTCCAAAGCTAATCGTAAGTCATCAGGACTAAGCTTACGTAAGTCCTGATGAATAATTTTAGTTTTTGGGTAATTGTGCTTATAGGTTGCCAAGGCTTTTGCATTTACATCGATTGCACATACAGATTCAAAACCCGCCATGTGAAATCCTTTTGTCAAGCCACCAGCACCAGCAAATAAGTCAATAATCTTGTGTGTCATTTTTGAATACTATAGTATTCGAGATATATCGTCAAGCAACTCCTCGATCAAAAGATAGTAATCTCTAAATAAACTTTTATTGAGCCACCTGAGCGGGTTTTAAATTTCTAGCTCTGTAGAAAGTTTCCAAGCTATCGCGATCGCCGACGAAACGCCAGTGCCAAGGTTCATAACTTACACCTTGAAGATTATTTTTCGGAAAGGACATTTCAAAGCCAAAACGCGCTGCATTTGCTTGTAGCCACTGATAAGCTTTGGTTTTGTCAAAGTTAGGTTGGAGATTTGTCGCTGGTGCTGCACCATCTCCAATATCCGCAGCATAACCTGTGTGATGTTCGCTATGACCGGGAGGAGCGCTGAGGGCTGCTCGTTCTGCTGGTGTTTGATTTCGCTGGGCGCCGACAGCAAAAAACAATTGCTCTTGGTCTTTGATTGAGCGAAAGCCAGAAATTGGCACTAAAATTACATTTGCACTTCGTGCTGTTGCTACCATCTCCTGAAACTTTTGGGCAGCAGCTTTTCGCATTCTAATGCCCCTATTTCCGGAAATGGTTACTAGTTCTGACTCCGGGGCTTCTGAGTATGCTAGATGCCCTAACAAAGTATTGTTGGAATTATTGGTATTGGAATTATTAGATGTTGCGCTGGTTGCAGGAGCAGGACTAATTGCTGAAGGTTGCAAATTGGCAGTTTTTCTAAATGTAGTCAAGAAAAACAAAAAACTACTAATTAAAGCCAGCAGGATAAATCCCGCTACTCCCCCAATCAACAAAAATCGAGGCTGCAACCACACCTTGGGTACTGCAACAGGAGTATCGCGTACAGCCACTGGAATATCATCAGGATCGGGTGATGAATTTTGCAGTTTTTTAGAAAACCCAGCCTTCTTCAAGGGAAAACTCCTGTTTTGTGGGATAGCCATAACAGATTTTGCACTGGACAAAAGGTAGAGGTAAAAGGTAGCATTTTAGATTTGTAATTCTCAGGCGCAATTTTGACAAACCTTTTAGAACTATACGTCAAGCTGGGAGGATTAGTACTGGTAGGTTTTGTTTTGGGACGCAAACTACCTGTAACAGTTCCTACCAGGTTAGGCCAGTTTCTTTATTGGGTGGGAGTACCCATCAGCATAGTATCTTTTTTGCACCGATCTAGCTTGTCCGGGCAGATTTGGATTGCACCTGCGATCGCTTACCTAGCCATTCTACTCGGTGCATTTTTAGCTTGGGTAGGCATTAAAGTGCAAGCCTATTTTAGAAATACCGTTCCCCAAGCACCAACTCAGGCTAGCCTGCTGCTAACGGCAATGCTAGGTAATACAGGCTTTCTTGGCTTTCCCATCGCTTTAGCAATGGTAGGTAAAGAATACTTTGCTTGGGCGTTATTTTACGATTTGCTGGGTTCGTTCCCTGGAGCTTATGGCTTGGGCGTGTTACTAGCAGCGCGTTTTGGCGGTGGTGTCCACAATTATTGGCAAACTCTGAGAGCTGTCTTAATTAATCCTGCTCTATGGAGTTTCGGATTTGGCTTGTTGTTTCGAGAGGTAACAATCCCCACAGTTGTGGAATTGTGCCTAGAGAAATTGGCTTGGAGTATCCTAACTTTATCTTTGGTGCTAATTGGAATGCGACTAGCGCTGCTTAACTCTTGGCGCAGCCTACCACAAGTAGGGATGAGCTTAGCAATCAAAATGCTACTAGTTCCCTTAATCTTGGGGAGCATCCTACCACTGTTTGGATTAACGGGTTCTACAGCAAAGGTGATAGTCCTGCAAATGTCTATGCCTCCAGCTTTTGCCACACTGGTAATTGCTGAGACATTCAATCTCGATCGCGATTTAGCTGTAACTGCCTTAGCTGCTGGAGCTATAGTATTGCTGATTACTCTGCCAATTTGGCTGTGGCTATTTTGATTTTGGATTGATGCACTATCTATAGTCAGCATAAATACTCAATAAATAAGTATTTGCACTCAGCTTCACAATCTGCTAATATTTTTTAAGCATTTACTTTACTTATTAGTAAAATCAGGTTTTTTAAGCAATTTAACAGTCACTCGTATTCAAAAGCTTGCAGATTTTTCTGATGTTTCTCCTGGTAGATTTTTCTTATAAATCCATCAGAGAAAGATTTTTTAGAAGCAGTCTAGAGATAGAGAAAAATGTTTAATTTGCATTATCTTTTCTGGCGATCGCTTTTAGGTATAAACTACTAAACTATCTATTTAAATAAAGTATATTACATAACTTTCCCAAAAGAAACTAACTACACCCCAACTCTTAAATATTGCTATAAAATCACTAAAAATATAGCCTTATAAGCTTTTTTTATTTGAAAACATACTTAAATAAGAAGTATAATTTAATCTTCTCGACTTATCTTAGCTACTAATTCGGCGATGTTCATCTGTTCGTAGCGTTCAAAGGGTTGGTGAATCCAAGGGTTATCGGGCAGATAATCAACGTAATAATCGGGTGCTATAACTGAACAGGCTTTGTACCACAGTGTAGCGGTGCGAATTTCTTCAACGGAAAAATCAATATTTTGTTTCAGCCAAGAAATAGTTTGCTGGAGTGTAATTCCAGAGTCTACTAAGTCATCTACTAAAAGAATGCGCGAACCTAACTTTTGGGCAGTCATTGTTAAGTGACCGGAGATAATTAAATTATTTCTTTCTTGTTTACTAAGGCTACTGTAAGATGAGGTTGCTAAAATCGCCAGCGGTTGCTGGTATATGCGGGAGAGAATATCTCCAATTCGTAGTCCTCCTCTAGCAAGACAGATAATTTGGTCAAATTCCCAACCAGATTGATAAATCTGAATGGCCAGTTGTTCAATTTTTTGATGATAATTTGACCAAGAAACATAAAGGTCTGGCATAAGTCTCACTTCAGTGGTAAACAGCTACTATTGAAGGCAAACGCAAACTTTTTATTTTAGTATGAGTGCAAATTATTATGAATGATTCTATTGGTGATGGCAATGCCCAACGAAATCCTGTAAGTGAAAAACTGGATTTGAAAACAAAATTGGCTTACGGTGTAGGAGATTTAGGCCCGGCTGTTACTGCAAATATCTCTGTCTTTTTTCTGCTGGTTTTTTTTACTAATGTTGCTGGTATCCCAGCAGGTCTAGCTGGCAGTATTTTGATGATTGGCAAAATCTGGGATGGAATAAACGATCCGGTTGTCGGCTTTCTAACTGATAAAACGAAATCTCGTCGCTGGGGTCGTCGTCTTCCTTGGATGTTTTATGGGGCAATTCCCTTTGGGATTTTCTTCTTCTTGCAGTGGATTGTACCGCGTTTTAGTGCCCACCAGAGTAATAATATTTGGCCGTTGTTTTGGTATTACGTGGTGATTGGCGTAATATCTCAAGCGTTTTACACTGTTGTAAATTTGCCTTATACGGCAATGACTCCGGAATTAACTCAAGATTACGACGAACGCACTAGCTTAAATAGCTTTCGCTTTACATTTTCCATTGGTGGCAGCATTTTGTCGTTGATTTTAACCCAAATTATTTTTTTTCTAATTAGCGATCGCCAACAACAATATCTAGTTTTAGCAGGAATTTGTACAATAATTTCAATTTTGGCATTATATTGCTGTGTTTATGGAGTCCGCGATCGCATTCTGGCTTTTGAGGCCAAACGTATCCAAATTGAGGAACCTCCATCTCTCCCCTTTAACGAACAGTTAAAAATTGTCTTCACTAATCGAGCTTTTTTATTTGTTATTGGTATATATCTTTTTTCTTGGCTAGGCGTGCAAATCACAGCTAGCATTATTCCCTATTTTGTAGTCGATTGTATGCGCCTCAAGGAATCAGATGTGCCTACATTAATGATTGCAGTCCAAGGAACTGCTTTGTTAATGCTATTTGTCTGGGGTGCATTAAGTAAAAAAGTTGGTAAAAAAATTGTTTATTTTCTGGGAATGAGTTTATGGATTATAGCAGCCGCCGGATTATTTTTCTTGCAACCTGGTCAAATCGCTTTGATGTATTTTATGGCTGTTATGGCAGGTATTGGTGTGTCCACAGCTTATTTAATTCCTTGGTCAATGATTCCAGATGTAATTGAATTAGATGAACTACAAACCGGACAACGTAGAGAAGGCATTTTTTATGGCTTTATGGTTTTACTACAAAAATTTGGTTTAGCTTTTGGGCTATTTTTAGTAGGAAATGCTTTGCAAATAGCCGGTTTTAAAGAAGCTGTAGTTGGACAAACTACACTACCAATTCAACCGGAATCAGCACTGCTAGCTATCCGGATTGCCGTTGGGCCTATACCCACAATATGTTTGATTTTTGGCTTGATTTTAACGTATTTTTACCCAATTACCCGCGAGATGCACGCAGAAATTATGCTGAAACTCAAAGAACGGGAAGAGAACACGGGGAATGAGGAGTAAGGACGAGGAGAATGACTAATGAATAATGCCCACTGCCCTATGTTTTGTATCTGCGATCGCAAACTGACTTAACTTAAATATATACTTTTAGCAGAGGTAAATTCAAATACTCTATTTCATATTTAAATAAATAGAAAGTATTAAGGACAATTTAACTCAGTCTTATCTATAGTCGTAATCAGTTTGTCAATTTATCAGTCCTTCTTGTTATAATAAATATGGCTTTATGGATTTGATTGCAAATGCTTCTAAATAAACATAAGTTTTCCATTTCCGCTTAAAAACTCCCTTGTCTTATTTCCACTTTTGGTAATGAGACAAATTTTTATTTGATTTATTTTATCAGACGTGATTTTGTTATTGGAAATGGTGTAAATTATTAGTAACTGAAATATATTTTGTCTGGTTAGTACTACCTATTACAATTTAAATTACATTGACGAACTTGCGCTTTCAATCTAATGTAAGGCGAGTTTTTTTCAATCTTTGAGAAACGCTCTACTTTTAAGATAACTAGCTTTTCTCCTTTTTGAAGTTTAAGAATTGTTTTTCCAGATAAAGATTTTTCTTTCATTAGATTAATTTCATCTTTAATAGTTACGATTGTTCCAGGTGATGGAATGATAGGAGGCGTAATACTAGGAAATTGTTTAGTATTTGATGGTTGAAGAATTAATTTTTTTCCGACAGATAAACTACCTGAGGTCTTATTAACCATACCTATCCATATCCAGCCGATATGATTTACTGTTTTTATTGGATTTACTGCTGGTTGAGGTGCTGATGAAGGCATCTCTAATATATTAATTTTTTTTAAAATTAAAAGTATAAATATACTACCTATTAAAAGTAAAACAATTCGTTTTATAAAGATGTTACTGAATCTATCACGAGGACGAGACCGAGATGGTCTAAATAAGTAAGAATAGGTTAATGTTCCCACAAATAGAAAAACTTTTAGGGCAAACTTTGCAACAACTATTACAATTGCCCGAAGCGAACGCAGAATTTTTTTAATAAGGAAAGTAGAATCAGTAAGTTCCTCGACTATTTCTCGAATACCTGTACTAATATTTTTAAAAGCTTTATCATACGGTCTCCATTCAGTTATGGGTCTTTCACCCTTTTCATCTTTAGGTAAAACTTTGACATTGGGAAATGCCTTTTTCCAAGAATCATCAACTGGACGAAGCAAAATAGTAATAACACGAGATGTTCTAGCTTTATGCTGTTCCATAGCTTGTTTCGCTAAAACATCCCAGTGGTAATCTGAAGTAGTAAAGTCAGAACTGATTAGCACTAAAATTATATCGGCCGTCTTTAAATTTGTATCAATCTCACTTTCCCATTCTTTACCTGGGCTAATCATTCTTTTGTGCCAATTAGTAATCATACCTTGCCGTTTCAAATTAATAAGGTGATCCTCTAGTTTTTGCCGCATTTGTTCATCTTGAGTGGAGTTTGAGCAGCAATAAAAAACTTTAATAACCTTAGTATTTAGCATTGGTTTCAGCACCTAGTAGTATGAAAAAATAATTATTTCATACCATTTTTTGTTTAAATTTTTAATATTTTAGATAGCAAAAAATGTGAAGTTTAAGCAGTGAATTTCTACAAATTTACTGCCAATTCTTTTACAACTAATCGGATACCTTCAGCAACACTTAAAAATGCTTTATCACGATTTCCCCACTCCTTAACAGGTTTGGCATTTTTGGGCAGGGCTTGAAGCTTTCCAAACGGTGCGCTTTTCCAATCAACAAAGTCAAGAATTACAGGAATAACTCTAGCTTCTTTCGCTTCGTGTCGTTCCATTGCCCGTTTGACTTCAACATCCCAGCAATAATCTGAAGCTATAAAATCTGGGCTTATAAGCAGCAAAATTATATGAGATGAATCTAAGTGAGTATCTATCTCATTTTGCCATTCTTTTCCTGCTCCAATTTTGCGATCATGCCATCCTGTAATCACTCCTTCCCTCTTTAAAAGAGTGAGATGCTTTTCTAGTTTGTCTCGAAGTTTTTCATCTTCATGAGCATAAGAATAAAACACTTCAATAACTTGGTGAGGTTGCACTAGCATAAACTTGTTTATAACTCAAAATTTTTAAAGTAGTTTTCAATTTTATTAAAGTTGTTTGCTAAAACTTACTGCTTTTATTTAAAGATATAAGCCATCACAATAATAGTTTTAATTTTGACAATACTACTTTGTAATACTCTACCATAAAGCATTATTAAAGTAATAACTGTTGTTTCATCTAGTTAAACTCTTTACTGAAACTATTCTCTCAGCTTCATCTACCTTAATCTGCGCTAATCCAAACTGTTGAATTACCCCAGCATTCGTAATCAAATGACTACTCACCTCAGCTACCTGATAATGACTTGCTTGTGAAGCTAAAGCAGCAGGTAATAATAATTGGTCTGCTAAGTGTTCATCCACTGGTGCGCCTGTATGATGAAACTCAAGTAGTTGCTGACAAGCAATCTCTGCAACTGTCTCCGCTGATAACCGCAAACGCCCAAATCCACCAAAACCAGCTAGGCTGTTCTGATACTCAGCAGTCAGAAAAATACCTGCCCCAGGTGCGATACCTTTTTCTCGCAACGCTTGTACGGTAACTTTTAAATGTGCTTCCCTTAAAAAATTTTCGGCACGATTGGCCATTCGTTGGGGAATATGAGAAGGTAATTCCGTCACTACTGCAACTCCCCGCACTTGCTGTAAATTTCCTCTCTCCAATAAGTTGATTCCGCCAAGTTGAGTACTACCACTGACTTGTAACTCTATTTCTCCGCCACCTTGGGGATACCAACCCCAAGCACCTAACTTGACTTTTGCTTCTACTCCCATGCGTTGCAATATCCGCAGATAAACTTGCTGAATGTATGTGACTGTGGGGCTAAAGTTTACATGAGTTCCACCTTTGAGTGTTACTTGAGAATTGCCAGATGCTAATGCTAAAGGTAAGAGAATTGTCTGGAGAATTAAAGCGATCGCACCCGCAGAACCACCAGGTTGTGCTTTACTAACATCAAAGGCATAAGTTCCAGCTTGTACGGCACTACCTGGGATGAATTCCAGCAGCATTGAACCCAAAGTATCACCCCGTAGTTGGGCATTACAAATTCTAGCTGCGGCACGAACGGCTGTTAAATGCTGTGGTGCTAATCCTGGCTTTTTACGTCCGGCGCGAATACCTGCAATCCGTATGGGTTCGCCAGTGATAGCGGCTAGACTTAAGGAAGTGCGAAGAACTTGTCCGCCTCCCTCTCCATAAGAACCATCTATTTCAATCATGGGTGAGTTTGGGATGTTGTTTTGGGTTTTCCCCAGACTCTGGAAATTAAAGCATAGATAATGTATAGAATTCACAATTCATAATTGAGAATTTAGAATTCAATTTTTAAATTTTAATTGGATAACTTTGCTTTTTCCAAGATTCATTAACCTATAGAGGTCTATAGGAATCATATTTGATTTATGAAAAAGACTACGAGATAATACGGAGGAATATATCTGTCTAACAGCGAACAATGATAAACTAGAATCTACAGGCTGCGATACCTTCGGTAAGCTTTGCTAACGCAGAACTACAAGAATTTAAGGAGCTTGCAAACCCAGGACAATATCCTGTCGTGGTACTCCCTTCATCACTAATTCTTCTGCTGGATTGCGATCGGTTAAATTCTGTTGCAGCCAGATTTTGCCATCTTTAATATTAAAATGCATTTTACCTGTAAAGCAGTTACACTCTAACAGTTGAGCCGATAATTAGAATTATTGGGTAGACTTCAAAGCATGAGTGAAACTGCCGAAAAACTTAAACTCGAACTTTCTCAGCTTTCTGCAAAAGAACGTGCTGAAATTGCCTACTTTTTAATTCACTCTCTAGATGAGGGGATAGACGATCGTGTAGAAACTGCTTGGGATGAGGAATCAACTCAACGATTAGAGGATATTAATCGTAAAACAGCTATTGGAGAACCATCATTTCAAGTTTTTTCAGAGTTACGAGAAAAGTATTCGTGAAATTTTTAGAATTTTTTTGTATATAATCGAAATGACACCAAATATTACTGTAAAATATCAAGTTCTCAAGGCAGTGGAAGAAATGCCACAGAATGTTACCTTTAAAGAAGTACTGGAGCGTCTTTATTTTCTATATAAAGTGCATCAAGGTTTACAACAAATCGATGTTGGTAATGTTGTGTCACATGAAGAAGCCAAAAAGCAAATTAAGACATGGCACAAATAAACTGGACAAATCAAGCTTTAGCTGATTTAGAAGCAATAGGTGATTTTATTGCGCGAGATGCACCAAGTTTTGCTCAGGTATTTGTGAATAGAGTATTTTTATCTGTAGAACGTTTAGAAAAGTTTCCATAATCGGGACGTATAGTGCCAGAAATTAGTCAAGATAATATTAGAGAGATTATCTTTGGTAGTTATTGTATTGTTTATTTAGTAAATAGCGATCGCATAAATATTTCAATTATTTTTTATTCATCTAAGCAGCTTAAAGCTTCTGATTGATTTAGCAAGATTGGTGATGAAATCTAAGCTAGATTGGCAACATCTTTGTTGGGTTTCATTCCTCAACCCAAAAAATATCCGGACAGCTTACAATTAAATTTTTTTAAGGCTAATCTCAAATGCTAATAGGACTTACGCAACTGGTACAATGCGATCGCTCTTTTATAGTACGCTTGTATTATTTAAGCGATTCCAAAAGCTTTGTATTCGCTTTTAAAATTGCTTGATTTGAAGCCTGATTGAAATATTCATGAGAAAATAACTAGAGGGTGTATTAAATAAATTTTGCTCATCGTAATGAGATTTACTAAACTTAATTACTGCCAGTACTTGCTCAGTAGTCAAATCAATTATACGATTACAAATTTAGCGTCACATTTAGAGCAGATTAGTCATGAGAAAATTAACCGTTATTTAAAAACCGAAAAATTAACGCCTCGGCTTCTTTGGGATAATGTTAAAGATTTCATTGAAACTGATGCTGAGGCATAGATAATTTTTGATGACACAGTAATTGATAAAAGATACTCAGAAGAAATAGAATTAGCCCGTTGGCAGTATAGTGGTAATGAACATGGTGTGCTTCGAGGTATAGGTTTAATTAGTTGTGTATATGTTAATGAGAAAGTGGGTAAATTTTGGATAACAGATTATCGTATATACGACCCATCATCAGATGGCAAGACAAAGATAGACCATGTATAAGATATGCTGCAAAGTCTTATTTACCATAAGTCCTTGCCTTTTAGTAGAGTTTTAATGGATTCGTGGTACGCGACAAATAAATTAATGTTATATATTGACAGTCTAGATAAATATTATTATTGCCCGGTGAAACGTAACCGACTTGTTGATGACAGTGAAGGTAAAGAAGATTAGAAAAAAATTGAAAATTTATTGTGGAATGAAACTGAACTAAAATCAGGTAAAATAATTAAAATCAAGAAATTCCCTGGTGGGAAAAAAGTGAAACTATTCCGGGTAACTGTCTCTACCGACAGAACGGATTTTATCGCTACCAACGATTTAACTCAAGTTTCTACGGACGTTGTACAACAAGTGTGTAAGCAACGATTGCAAGTTGAGGAGTTTCATCGAGAATTAAAACAATTGACTGGTATTTAATCATGCCAATGCCGCAAAGGTCGTATTCAAAGAAACCATATTGCTTGCGCCATATTGGTTTGGCTTCGGCTCAAAGATGTAGCGTCTAAAACTGGTCAAACAATTTATCACATTAAGCACTCTTTGCTGTCAAATTATTTAGTTCAGCAACTAAAACGTCCCGATATTCCCATGTTTATCGCCTAGTCGTTTGGCGCCGGGCACGGCTACACCGTGCCCTCACTTGTGACAGTTGCGTAAGTCCTGATTCTGTTGGCGTTAAAAATCCTGACTCTATGGCTACTGGACGACCTTCAGACAGCCATTTTTGATAACCACCGTTGAGGACACGTACATCACTGTGACCAAAGACTTTGAAAAGCCAAAATAACCATGCGCCTGTTCCAGGGAAATCACCATAAGTAATCACAGTGGTATTATCTGTAATCCCAGATTTTTCCAAGAGTTTTTGCCAAGCAACTGGGTCAAAATTAATCCGGTAATCAGGTAGCAAGAGGTCAGTAGTAATATTCCAGAACATAGCGCCGGGAATATGACCAGTGCTATATGTCTGTGGATTCATGTCTGCTTGAATCAAACGGATATTACAGTGATTCAGGTGTTCAAAGAGCCACTGGGTATCGACAAGTATATTGCTGTGCGTATATTGGGACATTTTATTCTTCCCGATCTTGCAATTGTTATGCAAGTAGAATAATGTCTGTATTCTGACCATGCCTAGTCCTCGAACGAGTACATTTTGCAGCTAAGATTATGGTGAATTCTTTACAATCTTTATTTGATGCGATCGCTCATGCTGGTGATGAGCAAGAACTGCGATCGCAAGTCATTACTAAACTGATTGAGTATTTTGCTGCTGAACGTTCGGGGCTATTTTTCTTCGATCGGCTTTGGGAATTTGAGAAAAACATACCTCGTCCGCTGCGATTAGCATTCTCTTTAAAACACAATCCAATCTTGCGTTATTTGGTTGAGCATCACGCCGTAGTTCACGAAGAATTATTGTTACCGCTAGGAGAATGGCAGATTATTTGTCCGCGTTCTGACCACTATCATGTAATGGTTGGCCCAGTTGTCGGTAATGGTCGTCTAATTGGCGCCATTGGTGTAACTCGTACTCGAAATACTCCTGCCTTTAACACACAAGAATTAGCTGATTTAAGTGCCTTGTGTCTTCATATTTCAACTTGGCGTGCAACATTACAATTACAATCAACACTTTTCAATTCTCTCAATACTAACCCTTTAACACAACGTGAAGTTCAAATTGCCCAACTAGTAGCACAAGGACTAACAAATGCTGAAATTGGTACAACCCTCTGGATTACAGAAAATTCTGTTAAGCAAGCTTTGAAACGCATATTCCGCAAGCTTAATGTTTCATCTCGTGCAGAGATGGTAGCTCGGCTCTCCTCAAATATAAGTTTAGTTAGATAATAAGCTGTTCCACATCTACTTTGCATATCTAAATTTCATTAAAGTCTTGTGGGGTGGGCATCTTGCCATTGGTGTCAAGTTAAGAAAAATAGAAACTTGTCAAGTGGGTAAAACTCAATGG
>JAQYWR010000095.1 GCA_029379225.1 Nostoc sp. S4
CAGTTTTTGATGTTGGTGGTTTACCTAACTACCAACTCAAGCCAGAGGATTTTCCCTTCCACAAGCTATCAGACCCGAATAATCCTGCCAGCGTTATATCGGATCGCAACGATGTCAGTTCTTCTCAGGGGGTGACCAATAATAAGTTTGTTGATGTTATACCTGGTAGTGCACAAGACCAAGTAAAAACTGAGCCAGATCCGGTGTTTAATGTCGGAGGCGTGAATGTGCGCCGCGTTCAGGCTCGTAACACCCCAAGTGTGATTAATGCTGTATTTAACTTTCGCAACTTCTGGGACGGAAGGGCGCAGAACATCTTTAATGGGGTGAATCCTTTCGGTTTGAGAGACCCTAATGCCTCTGTTGTCAAGGCACAAACTCCAAATCAGCTCCAGTTTGTCAAAGTCAGCCTGAATAATTCCTCTTTGGCTTCCCAAGCAGTCGGCCCACCACTCAGTTCCTTTGAGGTATCTGCTGATGGTCGAACTTTTCAAGAAATTGGTGATAAGTTTGGGCGAATTGACAGAACATCTCTGAGCGCTGGTAAGGGTAAAAAGCTGCCGCGAAAACTTGCCAAAAAATTATTTCCCCTGAGACCGTTGGGCGAACAGGTTGTACATCCACAAGACAGCGTTTTGGGTAGAGATAGTAGATGGCCTAGACCTGGACTCCAAGATAGAACCTACGATCAGATGATTAAAGATGCTTTCAAGCCTGAGTGGTGGAGGTCTAATCGACTGATCCAAGTTGATAGTGAAGGTAGACGGACTTTTGTCAAAAAGCCCGATCGCTCCTTGGAGACTAATGAGTACACATTGATGGAGTACAATTTCTCGCTATTCTTCGGGCTGGCAATTCAGTTGTACGAGTCTACACTCATTGCCAATGATACGCCCTACGATCGCTTCTTGGAAGGTAAGACCACTGCTCTCACCCAACAGCAGCAACTAGGTAAACAACTGTTTGAGGGCAAAGCTTTGTGCATCGGTTGTCACATTGGATCGGAATTAACCGCTGCTTCAGTCACCAATGTGAATAAAGAAGGACGCATCAAACGTGCGCCGTTCCCTCCAAACGGTCCTGAAGATACTGGCTTTTTTAAGATTGGTGTTAGACCTACCACGGACGACCTCGGCTTGGGTGGTAATGACGGTTTGTTTGGTAACGGCCAAGGTAATCCGCTCTCAGAGGCACGAGTCGCTCAGTTAGCGAAATTTCAGGTTCTCCTTGGGGAAAACCCCCCCACCCTCAGTCCACCGTTGAATCCCAGTGAAACTGTGTTTGCAGACGGAGCTTTCAAAGCACCTGGACTACGTAACGTAGAACTCACTGCTCCCTACTTCCACAATGGAGGTCAGGCGACTTTAGAGCAAGTGATTGATTTTTATAATCGCGGTGGTGACTTTGGAGCTCTTCCTCCCCTAAATCTTTCACCACAAGAAAAGCAGCAATTGGTCGCCTTTTTAAAGGGACTAACTGATGACCGAGTTCGGTATGAGAAAGCGCCTTTTGACCACCCGCAACTGTTTATCCCCAACGGACATCCGGGTAATTCTACACACGTTACCAACGACGGTACTGGCAAGGCTACAGATAGTCTATTAGAAATTCCTGCTGTTGGTAGGAATGGTGGTAGTGCTATCCGAAATTTTCTAAATTAATACCATTTGACGAAACACTTAATACTTGGAGTTTAGGCTAACCCATGATAAAATGACTCAGCAGTATTCAATACTTGTTGATTAAGAATTAAGCAGTATTGAGAATTCATAAAAAAACCTCAATGGCGATCGCACTCTATTTCACTTTATCCTTAGTCGGTAGTGAGGAGCGATCGCCTAAATTTTCAGTATGTACTAACTTCTCGGATAATATGTATACATTTAAGGATATCTAATATTTTTTAAATTCTTACTCTATCTATATTTCAAGCACCACTAACCCTATAAATAAAAGTTATAAAAATTTAGTAAATTTTATTTTTTACCAGAGAATTAGCGGCATAACAAGATAAATTTAATTAATATATAAACTCTTATTTATTTGACTCAATTAAGTTATAATCTGATGATTTTATTGTTTGCATAAAAATAGTAATCAATTTATGTAAACAATAAATATCAAGCTTTTTACCTAATGTATAATTTTTTGCAGTCTTAATTTACAACCAACAACTATGGGGATTATACCCGTAATAGTCTTGGTGCTAGTTTTGACTAGCTTACCAATTTACTTACTACTCACCTCAAGAGGTCTTAAGCCCCAATGGCAAAGATACAGAGCTGGCAAGCTTAACCCTCTGAAATCGAGTTCCAAAACTATAGTAATTGCTGCCATGATTACTGCAGCAGTAATAGCTGGAAATAGCGTATCAGCGCAGATTATCGCATCGCCAGCTTCGCTCAAGAATGTGTCGGTTCCACAGCCTGACAATCTTGGAGACTTTGTAAAAGATAAAGTAGCCGCCATCAAATTAGGAAAGGCTCTTTTTTGGGATATGCAGGTTGGTAGCGACGGCGTGACTTCCTGTGCTAGTTGTCACTTCCATGCTGGAGCTGACAATAGATCTAAAAATCAAATAGCTCCTGGGCTTTTGCGGGTTAACGCTGATGGTACAGAAAATCCCGATACAGTTTTTGATGTTGGTGGTTTACCTAACTACCAACTCAAGCCAGAGGATTTTCCTTTTCACAAGCTATCAGACCCGAATAATCCTGCTAGCGTTATATCGGATCGCAACGATGTCACTTCCTCCCAGGGGGTCTTCAATACGAAGTTTGTTGATGTCATACCTGGTAGCGCACAAGACCAAGTAATAAATGAGCCAGATTCGGTGTTTAACGTCGGAGGCGTAAATGTGCGCCGCGTTGAACCCCGTAACACGCCAACTGTAATTAATGCAGTATTTAACTTTCGCAACTTCTGGGACGGAAGGGCACAAGAAATCTTTAATGGGGTGAATCCCTTTGGTTTGAGAGACCCTAATGCCTCTGTTGTTAAGGCAGAAACCCCAAATCAGCTAGAATTTGTGAAAGTTAGCTTGAATCATTCGTCTTTAGCTTCCCAAGCGGTCGGCCCACCATTGAGTTCCTTTGAGACCTCTGCTGATGGTCGCACCTTTGAAGAAATTGGTGATAAGTTTGGGCGAATTGACAGAAAATCTCGCAGTGCTGCTAAGGGTAAAAAGCTGCCTCGAAAACTAGGCAAAAAGTTATCTCGCCTCAAACCATTAGGAAAACAGCTTGTACATCCACAAGACAGCGTTTTAGGTGCAGATAGTGGATGGCCTAAACCTGGACTCAAAGATAGAACTTACGATCGCTTAATTAAAGATGCTTTCAAGCCTGAGTGGTGGAAGTCTAATCAACTGATCCAAGTTGATTCTGAAGGTAGAAGGACTTTTGTCAAGAAGCCTGATAACTCATCCGAAACCGATGAGTATACACAAATCGAGTACAACTTCTCGCTATTCTTCGGGCTGGCAATTCAGTTGTACGAGTCTACACTCATCGCCGATGATACGCCCTACGATCGCTTTTTGGAAGGTAAGACCACTGCCCTAACCCAGCAGCAACAACGAGGCAAACAACTCTTTGAGGGCAAAGCTGGCTGTATTGGTTGTCACGGTGGACTAGAACTCACTATTGCCTCCGTTAGCAGCGTAGAGCAGCAACGGCTAGGAACGATAAACATTGGTACTCAAAGATTCGTCTTTGATAATGGCTTCTTGAATCTTGGCGTTAGACCGACCCTAGAAGACACCGGTGTTGGTGGTCAAGACCCATTTGGCAATCCGCTTTCTGAGTCGCGGGTCGCTGCTTTGGGTAAATTCCCACTACTTCTCGGTTCAAACCCCAATATTACAATTACCTCCAATGACATAATAGTTGCAGATGGCAGCTTTAAGACACCTGGGCTACGTAATGTAGAACTCACTGCCCCTTACTTCCACAATGGTGGCTATTTAACTTTGGAGCAAGTGGTGGACTTCTACAATCGTGGTGGAGATTTCCGCCAGCAAAGCGCGATCGCTCCCTTGGGACTAACTCAGACTGAAAAGGATGACTTAGTGGCTTTCTTAAAAGGACTCACCGATCGGCGAGTTGTCCAAGAGAAAGCACCCTTCGATCATCCGCAACTATTCGTTCCCAATGGACATCCGGGTAACTCTACACACGTTACTAACGACGGTACAGGCAAAGCCACAGATAGTCTATTAGAAATTCCTGCTGTTGGTAGGAATGGTGGTAGTGGTACACGAAATTTCTTAGATTAATCGCATTTCACCAAATACCTGATATAGATACATCAGTAGGGGCGTACACCGTGTATGCCCCTACTTTATTGCTAACGAGTGCGTAGGCGTAGCCAGCCGGAGGCATCGCCTTCTTGAGGTTCTATATTGCTGACTTGGGTTTGGTCTAGGTAATTATAGACTCTGCGCGAAACTTCACGGACAAAATCTCCAGCTTTGGGATCGTAGTTTGGTCTTTGCACCAAAACACCTGCTAAATAGCTTTTGCCATTGGGCATTTTAATAATACCCGCATCACCAATAATAAATCTCAATGTACCAGTTTTGTGGGCGATGGTAGCTCCTTGACCAATACCAGCTGGTAGTAAACTATTGGTTTTGACATGGCGCATAATGTCTAAAACTCGATCGCGGCTGTTTGGGGATAGCAAACGATTATTAGAAACTAACGCCGCCAATCTCACCAAATCTTTAGAACTAGTTGTATTTGTGCCAGGAATGTCTGGAAGTAAATTCCGAATTGCTGTATTTTGCAATCCCCAGCTACGAAAACGTTGGCTAACTTTTGCTGCACCACCCAAGCGATCGAGAATCAGATTTGTTGCAGTGTTATCGCTGATTGTCATCATTAAGGTAGCAGTTTCCAAGACGCTAAATTTAGTTCCGATGGGTTTGTATTGCATGGTTCCAGATTCACCAACCCTTAAATCGCGCCGCATCACTAATTTATCTGTGAGTTTAATTCTCCCAGCGTCTATTTCTTGAAAAAGAGCCACTAACAAGGGAAATTTAATTGTACTGGCAGCAGCAAATCTTTTTTCACCATTAATATCTATATAGTTTCCTGTATCTAAATCTAAGAAAAATATTCCTGGATTTAATGATTTATAACTTGCTAACAAGGTGCGAATTTGAGAACTAATACCAACCATCTCTTGACCAAGATTTACAACTCCAGCAAATGTGGAAGCATCTGTATATTTGATAGCAATATCTTCTCGATTTTCGCCAACAATGGGATTATTTTGGCGGTTAAATGAATTGAATTTAAAAATCCAATGAGAAGGAGAATCTCCTTTAATTGATATATTTTGGGAAGTAACATCATAACCAGGAGCTAATTCTACGACAAAACGAGTTGTTTGAGAGTCTGGTTTGCCGATGCGAATTTCTTTCACCGCATTGCCAAAATTTTGCTTGACACTTTCAGAATTAAAATTAGTTTCAGGTAAGTCAATTACCAATCGACTAGGATTATCTAATAAAAAAGCTTTTGGTTCTATTCCTGAAGTGGTAGTTAGGTCTAATTGATTTTGGCTAGAATCAAAATACCAAGACTGCAATTGTGAGCCTTTAGCTTGTCCTGCAACTATAACCAAACTGCTTAAACCAATCGCCAGTAAATATGATTTCATCTTGTGATTGTAGGTGTGTTTGTAAGGAGCAACTCATCAGCTTTACTTAGATTTTTTTCTAATGTTTGTGCTGAACTTCCGGAGAAAAATTCACAAATGCCATTAAGTTATTTTGGGAAATGATATTTGGAATTAGATAAGCACAATAAATTATTATTACTTGTCAAAAGTAAATTACTGACACCCTTGTTTGTGATGTGAGATAACAACAGAAATTGTTAATCTAGCCGAACGACGAGCCAAGGATTAATTATGTTTCCAACTTATATTTTGCTGATTGGCAAATATTGGGCATTGTCAGTTTAGGAAGAGTAGAAAGCTTTTTTATCATCTCCCCACACTTCCTTATCTCTCCTACTTCCTACTTGCTTTAGAAGAAATCAGCCACCGAAGGAGAACTACCTGCAAATATTTGCGTAGCTGCTAAAATAGCTGCTTCTGTCCCGTACAGTTTTCCCGCCATTTGTAAATGGTAGGGAGCAAACAAACTTGTATATAGTGGTGCTAGTTCTCGCACATCTAGCTGCAACTCACCTTTTCCACCTTTTGTAACTTCACCGCGTCCATTGGCAACAGAAAGGATGAATTTACCATTGTTTGCATCTAGCAAATTATCTTGAATGTCTAGGTGCAGCTCAGCTTGAATTCCAGATGGATAACCCCGCATCGACAATGCCTTGACTACATCTACTACTCGCAGCAGCCAACGAAACTGAGTGGAGATTTTGGCAGTTTGCTCTGGTAACACCAATGTTAGGGTATCAATTGCAGAACTCTTCCAACGCACCCGCTGAATTTGGGAGCGATTGCTGGCTAGAAAAGACCAGAAAGTTTGTGTAGCAGCAATTGTTCTCAGTACCCAATCTCTAACAAAGATAATTTCACCTTCTGGTGTTCGTTGTTGAGTGAAGATGATGTAACCTTGGGGTTGGTCTTTTGTACCAATGAAATAGGCATAAACTGTTTCCTTTTCATCTGGTTGGATTAATTGCTGCCAGATTGCAGGATGTCGGTCTACATATCCATGCGTGAGTCTCGCCTGCTGCTGATATAGTTCGTGAAATACTTGATGATTTATCGGAACTACTGGTTGTAAAGGTAGGGATTGCTCCCGTAGCCCAATAGTGTTGGTTGCAACTTCCCAAATGTACCAGCTACCCCCTTGTTCATACCCGACTTTTCGATAAAGGCTTTGCACGGCTGGGTAAAGAGCAGAGAGCGGTATACCTCTAGCATAAAGTTCCTTGAGTGTGTGCTGCATGAGAGCGATCGCTGCTCCCGAACCACGGTATTCTGGAGCAATACCCACTACCGCAATTCCCGTCATTGGTACACGCTCACCACCCCACCACTGACCCATATTCAGAGTTGCCAATCCACCAACTAAATTCTCTGACTCACGAATAATCCGGAAATTTTCTACACCAACCCGCTTCATGTAAGCTCCCTCCTTACCAAGTGCGTTGACAAAACACTGGTCAAGGAGTGGACCAAGCTGCTCAATATCCTGAGGATGGGCAAGAGTGCTGTATTCAAATTGAAAAGTCATATTTTATATCAATAATCATACAAATGCAAAACTATACTACAACGAGGATTGCTTGAACTTTGAGCTTCTGAGGTTCAACTTTGAGCTTCTGAGGTTCAACTTTCACCTTCTGAGGGTCAACTTTGAGCTTCTGAGGGTCAAACTGGAACTTCAAAACCTGGCTAACATTGAAATTTAGATTATAATTCCTGAGACATATTTCTGCATCAAAAAAATTCTGATGAATGCTATCATCAATTTATTGCTTTTTTTGCTGCCAATTCTAAGTAGCTTTTGGATTGCTCAAAGTTTTGATCCTTTATCTTCTTATCAGCCCCTCCAGGTTATAGACGGTGCAGCTTTATATAGAAAAGAATTAACAAACGGTAACGAAGCTTATTTACAAGTTATCGACCTCCGCAAAATGCACATCGAACAAATCGTTGGAGAGGTTGATAATATGGGTGAAAATCAAGGTAGATATTATCAAGAAGAAGGTAGATATTATAGCCCTTTTTTCAAAACCAAGTTATTCTCGGAAGTTGCAGATGAATATCAACAACTTTACGCCAATAACGTTTTTTCTCTGATTAATTGCTCTTTCTTTGAGCAATATAAATCTAGCAGTCAATTATCTTTTCCTATTAAATTCAATGGTGTAGTCATCAGTGGTGGGACTAGTCCGTACGGCCCCGTCAAAGAACCAAAAGATAAATATTATAGTAATATTCATCTCAAGGCTTTAGTTTGGGATGATAAGCAGGCATACATTACAGATTACGACCAAGTTAGCGGTGCGCCTCTCAATCAAAAAGCAGTGAAAAATGCAATCGTCACTTACCAGTACAGCGACCATCCGGCAAAAGTATTAGCTCAAAATCAAGTGAATAAGTATCAAGTCATCGGTACTCTCAATAAAGATGGTGTTAAAGGTGACGAGTTATTGTTGATTATGACAGTGAACCAAGCAACTCTGGATGAAGCAGCGGATTTATTACGTAAATTAGGAGTTAAAAGCGATATCATTACCGTTGACGGCGGCAGATCGACTTATTTGTTTAATTCCCAGAAAGGAAATATTATTGTTCCCCAACTCTCTAATCCGCAAGAAAATCCTGCTTTCCGACACCTACCTCATTATTTAGGATTCCGTAAGAAAAATAAAAATCAGATTGTGCCAAAAATCTTACTCAGTCAGCCAGTTAGTAAAGTGCTTGCAGAAAAAGATCGGTCTTTTTTAATATTGTGGCGAGACAATCTTGATGGCGATGTCTCGATTAAGTTGTACTATGGGAACAAACTTATCCAAAACATTTCTTCTCGTACTGCTAGCGATGGAGTTTATGAGTGGACACCACGTATTTCTGTAAAAGAGGGCTATTTTATTCGGGTTTCTAGCTCCAAAGACGAGAATATTTTCGGGCAGTTGCAATTTTAGCAAAATGGGAAAATGAAATGGATAACTGGCAATCACAAACCTTTCAATTAGATTGGCGGTGTGGCAGTGGTCGGAATTGTCATAGTTTCTCACAGTAAACAACTAGCTCTCGGTGTGTGCGAACTCGCCGCGCAAATGGTTCAGGGTGAAGTGCCGATCGCGATTGCAGCAGGTATTGAAGATCCGGAAAATCCATTGGGTACAGATGCTATCCAAGTTAGTGAGGCGATCGCTGCTGTTTTCTGTGATGATGGTGTTTTGGTGTTAATGGATTTGGGTAGTGCTTTGTTGAGTGCAGAAATGGCACTGGAGTTTCTTTCAGCAGCACAGCGACAAAAAGTATATTTGTGTGAAGCGCCTTTAGTAGAAGGTGCAATCGCTGCTGTGGTGGCTGCGGCGGCTGGTAGAGACATTCAGCAAGTGATGGCAGAAGCACGGGGGGCATTAGTCGCAAAAGCAACTCAATTAAGTGGAGTTAGTAGTCCATTGTCGGTCGGGGATAGCAATATCCCAGCATCCAGTACGGAATCCCCCACTAGAGAAATCCATCTAATTGTCAGCAATCGCTTAGGATTACACGCTCGTCCCACAGCTCAGTTTGTGGCAACCGCAGCTCGGTTTCAATCTCAAATATTGGTACAGAATTTAACTAGAAATACTCAACTAGTCCGAGGCGACAGTATTAACCAAGTCACAACTTTGGGCGTGCGTCAAGGACACGAATTACTGATTACTGCCAGCGGCTCTGATGCAGATGAAGCACTAGCGGCATTGCAAGTATTGTTTGCCACTAACTTTGGTGAAGATAATACTGCTGTTAGTTATCCACCAGTCTGGCAACACGAAGTTACCCCAGCAACTAACGGCGAACTTTCGGGAATTCCGGCATCTGGGGGAGTGGCGATCGCACCCGTTGTTCATTATCAACCCACTCAGATTTCATTTACGCAATACAACGTAGACGATCTAGAAGCAGAGTGGCAACGGTTACAGGCAGCAATTCAGATTGCCCGACAAGAAATTCAGGCGGTGTTCTCCCAAGCATCTTTGCAAATTGGTGATGCTGAAGCCGCCATCTTTGATGCCCAATTACTATTTCTAGAAGACCCAGTACTTTTAGAAGCAACTCATGGGTATATCTTAGAACACCAGATTAATGCGGAGGCTGCTTGGCAAGCTGTAGTAGATCGAGTGGTGTCTTCCTACCACACACTTGAGGACTCTTATTTGCAAGAGCGAGTTGACGATGTTGTGGATGTGGGGATTCGGGTGATGCGGTTGCTAACTGGGAATGCCCCTGCCGACTTGCATCTTCAACAACCAGCGATTTTAGTAGCCAGCGATTTAACGCCTTCGGATACCGCTGGACTAGACCGGACAAAGGTGCTAGGAATTTGTACAACTTCTGGTAGTGCGACTTCCCACAGTGCAATTATCGCTCGCACCTTGGGTATTCCCGCAGTTTTGGGAGTAGATGCCCAGGTGTTGCACTTGGCAGATGGTACGCTCATGGCACTCGATGGTGAAAGCGGCAAAGCTTGGGTAGATCCAAACTCACATATCCGAGAACAGCTTCAAGCAAAGCGAGAAGCTTGGCAAACTGCCCAACAGCAAGCACTAACTACGGCACACCAGCCAGCAATTACTCGTGATGGTCGCCAAGTTGACGTTTTTGCCAATATTAGTAGTATCAGTGATGTGCAAGTTGCTGTAGCTAATGGTGCCGAAGGTGTGGGACTACTCCGCACCGAGTTTTTGTATTTAGACAGAACCAGCGCCCCGACTGAAGAAGAACAATTAAGAGTGTATCAAGCGATGGCTGAAGTTTTAAATAATCGTCCGCTGATGATTCGGACTTTGGATATCGGCGGCGATAAACCACTTCCATATCTCAGGGTAGGGTTTCCCGAAGCCAACCCGTTTTTAGGTTGGCGGGGAATTCGTTTTTGCTTGGGTCATCCAGAACTTTTTAAAACTCAGTTGCGGGCAATTTTGAGAGCTAGTGTCGGACACCAAATTAAAATTATGTTGCCGATGATTGCCACTGTAAACGAGGTGCGTGCGGCGAAGGTAATTCTGGGTGAAGTGCAAGCTGAACTACATGAAACTGGTATCCCCTTCGATGCAGCGATAAAAGTGGGGATTATGGTAGAAGTGCCCTCAGCAGTGGCGACTGCCGAGCAGTTAGCCGCTGAAGTAGACTTCTTTAGTATCGGCACCAATGACCTGAGTCAGTATATGATGGCAGGCGATCGCACTAACCCACGCGTGGCAAACTTAGTTGATGCCTTACATCCAGCAGTGTTAAGGATGGTGCAGCAAACTGTTCAAGCTGCCCATGCGGCAGGAATTTCTGTCGGGTTATGCGGTGAATTGGCAGCAGATCCTTTAGCGACACCAATTTTATTAGGTTTGGGGCTGGATGAATTGAGCGTCAATCCCCAAAGTATACCTGCAATCAAACAAGCGATTCATCAGTTAAGTTTAGATGAAAGTCAGGCGATCGCGGTATCAGCACTACAACAAGATTCCGCAGAAGATGTCAGGAAGCTAATTTTGACGTAAGGATTCAGGTCTAATATTGAGGAAGTAAAGAAGGGCGAGACAGAGAATTAT
>JAQYWR010000055.1 GCA_029379225.1 Nostoc sp. S4
TCTACCTCCCAAACCTTCATCTGGCTTGCTTTAGAGGCGATTGTCGCCCCTTGAAGTCTCTTTGTTGACATATCCTAGAGAAAGACGAGCACCACGATGAGGGCAAAGGTCTTGCCAAGCTAAGACTCGATCGCCATTGTGCCAAAGCACTATTTCTTCGCCTAATAAACGCTTGTGCAGGACTGTTCCAGGTTGGAGGTCTTGCGAGCGGGCTATTACATGCCAATCATTCAGCAAAATCTGGTCTTGCACCATGAGTATCGACACCCATTAGGTCAAATACTTATATCTTAATCATCCTGGGGAAAAGCCATCAAAGCACTTTTAGGATTTGTTACCAGATTTTAAAACCTGTCACAAGCTAAGCATCTAACTCCTGTATTGTTTGATTTTATTATGTATGCTGTATTCTTTACTTCAGCGAGAAATTGCTTTTTGAATAAATGCTTAATTTTATTTCCTATTTGTTTTTGGCTCAAGCAGCACCAGATGTTGCACCTGCACCTCAGGAAATTTTCATTCGCCAACAAACAAGACCTTTAACAGGCCATCTTGATGCAGTACCAGTATTTAACAGTAATAACCCAGAAGTAGTTAAGAGTGAAGGAATTTTGCTATCTACATTTCCTCCTCAAGGCAAAAAAGTGCCCAGCGCCCACTTAAACTTTCCATTTCAGGGGCGGTTTGATTTATTTTCTCACCACATTGCTAGGGCGATTGAGACTCCAAATGATTTGCGGACTCTTTATTTGGGGGTGATTGTTTACAATCCAAGCGATCGCACTGCAACTATCAACATCTTGCAAGCAGCTAGTTATGTTAGTCAACCTGATGCACCTTTTATCAAACTTCCCCCCATGCAGTCAAATAATTCCGGAAACATCTATGCTGGGCCAGGCGATCGCGTGATGAATGATCTGCTACGAGGAAAACGACAGTCAGAATGGCCAGCGCAGTTGATAATTCCACCAAAACAAAGCCGGATGTTAATGAATCATCCAATTCCAGTGCGGACTTTAACACCGCCATTGAATGGACGTTCTACTTTGTTGCGTTTGGATAGCGATCGTCCAGTTTATCTGGCAAACCTAGCGATGTTTGCCAAACCGAATCCAGATGGTAGCGAACGAGCGCCCACTTTAGAAGAATGGGAGAACTTATTAGAAAATGGTAACTTAGCTGGTCCGCGCGAACCTGCCCCCAGCCCTCCAAATAACCTCAAAGGGGCAGCAGAAATTTACGGACGGGTAGCGGGGATAGCTATTGGCTCTCGTTGGCAAGCACAAGTTACCAACTCCAATAGTTCGTATCTGGCAATTCCTGAATCAGGACAAGCTTTTTCCTACGGTTTAAGTACCCTTTTAGCGGGTAAAATGGGTACTGGACAAAACCAAACTGCCAAACTAGTGGCGCGTTATCCTGGTACTGCTTACGAAGCTCACGGCAACTACGGCATTGAATACAATATATCTCTACCATTAATCAACAATACTGGTGAGCCGCAAACTGTAAATGTGCTTTTTCAAACACCTATTAAAGAAGATGAGTTAAGTAAACCAGGGCTTCGCTTTTTTTCACCGCCTCAACCATCCGTCTTTTTCCGAGGTACAATTCGTATTCGCTACAATGACGATAATGGCTTGCCCAGAACTCAATACTGGCATTTAGTTCAACAACGGGGACAGATGGGAGAACCGCTTGCTCAATTAAAAATATCTCCTGGTCAGCGGCGACTGGTAGAAGTCGATTTTCTCTACCCACCTGATGCTACGCCCCCTCAAATGCTGACAATTCAAACTGTAGACATTAAATAAGACAAAGGACACATTTGCGATTTCATGTCCATTACTTCGCTTGACTCAGTTTTGTTCGTAATCACATTTGACGTTTAATTAGGTTGATTTAATTAATAAATAAAGCAATCATACTCTACCAGCCAAGTTCATTAACTGTTTGAAGTTTATAAGATAAATAATGTTGTTGGCGCTGTCAATATTAATCCACCCTTTTTCATCCAGTTTTTCCATAATTTTGGTGGTTTCTTCAACGCCGATTTCTGTTACCTCTGCTAAATCTTTAAAGGGAATGTTAAAAATTTCTCTTCCCTGGTTTGATTCTTGACCATAGCTTTCACCTAAAGTCACTAAGGTATGAGCGAGTTTTACTGCTGGTGGTGAAGACCGCATTTGCAAGCGCAGATTAATTTGCCGTAATCGTCGCACCATCAGTTGCAACATTCGATGATGTAATTGGGGGTCTTTAAACAATATTTGAATAAAACGCTCTCTGGAGATGCTAAGTAATTTTACTGGTGAAAGAGCAATGACATCAGTTGAACGCGGAGATTCATCCAGAATTGCCATTTCTCCAAAAAAATCCCCACAACCAAAAATTGCCAGAGCCACCGAATCTTCCGCAACGGTACGTCGGACTTTCACCCAACCAGAAACTACCAGATAAACGGCATTACCCCAAGCATCTTCCATGACAACAGCTCGCCCAGCCGGGTATTCATGTTCAATTGCAACGTTGAGCAGCCATTCCAAAGTCTGGGGGTTGGCTGTACTCATCAAGGGGAAAAGTTCACTAAAAACCTCTGTTTGCATGAAATATTTGCAAGAATAAGGATTCAAGAGCGAAAAATTAAGTTACTACTATAAGTTAATTTCAACCGTAATCTTACGTAGAATACTGACGTAAGATATCTATTTATTTGTTCTAACCTTTTTAAATCGATAGCTGAAAGTTCGATTACAACATAACAATTATGTATTGCGATCGAAATCAGCGGTTTCACTGATAGACTTATGATTTACTGTTTGTTGCTGGATTGCTATCCAGTACTAGTGTTTTGAGCTGTTTGTCTAAATTTTTTACTAGTTGATTTAAAGTAACTAAAGCCTCTAATTTCTCAGAGTCAAGGCTAGGATTTAGAAAAAGCCGTTCTTGTAGTTCGTGCAACTTGAAGCTTAATTGTTGAGAAATTCCTAAAGCATCGCGGCTCAAACGTGTTAACTGTTGTTGTTGATAAAACTTTAATGCTGCTCCTCGCAAGACTTGGAGTGTAGCTTCTTCACCATAGATTCCTGGCATAACTCGCAAGCGTAATAATAAACGGTTTTTTTGATATAAGCATTCTTTCTCTATCTGTTTTGGTTCTCCAACCTTGGTAATAGGTAGGGAAGCAAACCGCTTTAACTCATTAAGTACTCCTTGAAAAACAGAAAGCGGTAGTTTGTCTAACACAGACTGCAAGACTCCGTTGTCACTCCAGAGTATCCTGCCTTCGTAAGGTTGTCTTTCTAAATATAGCCGACCAATTCCTCCTGCTAAAATTCGCCCTAGTAATTCTTCTAGTAATCTCTTGGGTGGTAGTGTTGCCAATACTTTAATAGGACTAAATAGTTCGGGAACTTCCACTGGTAAAATAGATAAATTTTCTACTAGCGCAGCTTCGGAACTATCCCGTTGACCTCTATTTCCGGAGGTCAAGAAGGTGGTAATTTGAGAGGGATTATCTGGATTTGGGGCTGGCAAATCTACCTGCTGCCAAGAATGCTCATTAGTCTGTGTCTCAGGTGCTATGAATGGGGGTAGGTGCTGTGATTCAGAGTGAGTATCTGTAGAGACAGCTATGGTAACTGTTATTTGCTGATCCGCTTGTTGAGCATCTAGTTGGGATCTATTTTTGTGGTTGAGGTAGGCTGAGAGTATTCTGCGATGAGCCTCAGCGGCGATCGCCTCAGTAATCAGCGTGCAATTGATATAAGATATAATGCGACCAACATAATCTAGTGCCTCAGTGTCTTGTGGATGAACCATACCGAGTAAGAGCCTTTTGTCTTTTAAGCGAAAAGGTAAAATCTGGTGGTAAAGACAAGCTTCAAAGGACAAAAAACTATCCATTAACTGAAATATTCGCTCGCGTTCGCCTTCTTGCTCCCATTTACTTGGTGTAGCATTTAGCACTTGTTGTCTGTTGACTGTGGTATTGGTGAGTTCGCCCTTTGAAGACAACATAGATTTGATTACTTGGTGATTGCTTATATAGTATTTTGCCCCTAATTTAGTAGGTAGTTAATAAAGATACTTTGTTTGATTGTTAAAAATTTAATTATCTATTACATAAGTAGACGTAAGAAAAAGATAAATTTTTGATTAAGGTACTAGGGTAAAATACTGGGATTGGGGCATAAGAGACAGAGGCGCACAGGGGAAAGACTTAGTCTAATTTCCCCTATGCTCCTGTACTTGGTATATCCCACTAAAGCTTACTCCTGGGTTCTTAAAGCTTGGGCTACAAGATAGACTTTTGTCCATTCACCTAGCACTTGATGAATTTTAAGTTTTAATTGTTGAGCTATCTCTTCTATTGATTTACCTGCTCTTCGCAAATCTAGGATCTGCCGCATTAGAGGAGTGAGTTTTTCCTCAAGTTGTTGCCATTGATTTGGTGTTAGCCCTAAGTTATGTTCTTGCAAGGAAATTGAGAGCCAATTATCTACCAGTTCTGGTTTACCTTTGAGGGCAAAGACGCGCACCGCGTGGTAACTAATTTTTTCTCGCAGTCGGTATACTTCCCGAGTCGGCTTATTCATTCTCTTGGCAATCTCTTCTTGAGATTTACCTTGAAGATACAATCGCAGCCACTCTACTGCTTCAATTCCTAGATTTTCTTGTAAATAATTTTCAAATTCTTTTTGTACGGACTGACGTAGCGCCTGTTGTTCTTCTAGTTGTTGTGCTTGTTGATATTCAGCGATCGCTTGACTATCGACTAAGTTAACTCGATTGTCACTGTCGTCTGTGAGAACTTCTTCTGACACTAGTTTAACCAAATCGCGGCTTGGTAC
Source organism: Nostoc sp. S4 (assembly GCA_029379225.1). Taxonomy (GTDB): domain Bacteria; phylum Cyanobacteriota; class Cyanobacteriia; order Cyanobacteriales; family Nostocaceae; genus Nostoc. Next base: position 4,854 of record JAQYWR010000055.1, read on the forward strand.
TTGGGTTAAACCTCCACGCTGAGTACGACGCAAGTAATTCACAAAACGGTAAGCTAATAGGGGTTGATTGCGTACCGGCCGCAAACAATATTCTTCTACACTGGCAAACAGTAGAGCATCCGCCAATCGTCGATCGCTTGTATATTTGGCAATATCAGCCATTTGTTGTTGCATGTAAGTATCATTTTGCAGTAATTCTTGTATTACTTCTTGCAACACATCGATGACAGTACGTTGGCGATCGCGGCTAAGGGCAACCCAAGTTTGAATTTTATTCCGTAATGTTGCTAAACTCCCCAGTCGCGCGATCAAGTTGCGATAGGCACGTTCTCGCCCTAACCCTAAATAGCGTTGACATAAAATCCTCCAGCGATATTCCATTGCTTGCTTGGCAACCTCAAGTTCTTTCGGATTAAACAGATCGAACCGTTTTGAGTCAGACCCAAGCAGCCAGAGAATAATACTTTGCCTAGCAGCTTCAGTTTGTTCTGCACATTCTACAGTCAAGCGCTTTTGCCAATCTAGAGCCAGTTTTTCCACATCCGTTGTCATAGCGAGATTGCGCTCCTCGAAACTCAATTTTGAAGTTTGCATCACAACCCCCATTCGTCCCACCTAACCTAATTGTTTAACTGGCATCTGCCCCGGATTTCATGAGTTTCATGAAAACATCTCAGTGATTCCACTTTTATTACGTCTTAATTCACTAACTTTATGCAGAAAATTCTGTGTTGATGTTTTTATAGGAAACTCAAACCGCCCCAAACCAATGTATATGAGGCATTTCCGTCAATTCTGTTAATTTAAACTTTTTGTTAAGTTATGTTTTGAAACTGAGAACACAAATCTACTAGACGTAGTTGGGGAAATCTGACCTTTCGTGAACCTAACCGAGGAACGAATATAATTTAACTCAAGATCGGACGTTATTTCACCCGTATAAGTTTCAACTTTCTCCAATGCTTTATGTACTACAATACTTAGTGATAATTAAATTTATTCAATTTTTTTTTAAGTGTATATATGTAAATTAACAGTTAATAATAAGAGAGTTAAAATTTTAATGCTGCAAATATATAGAAAAATTCATTATTCAATTTAAAAACAGCAAATTTTAGATAAATACTGTCAGCACAACTGCGAATCGGTCTAAGTATGCCAAATGGCGATCGCTATTCTAGATAGTACGGGTAAATATCAGGATTGTTCGTTTTTATTCTTCAGCAAAGCCAAAGATGCTTGACTTCTAAAGAAGTATCAGCCGTTGGTTTAGGGCGATAGCGTAGCGTTAGCGAGCCTGCAAACGTGTGACTCTGCCAACGCCAAAAGGGAAAAGAACGGGGCGTAATTTAGAATTCAGAAAAAGGGTTGACTTTATCGCCCGTTCGGCGATCTAACAATCGGGTTTTCTACAGATTCTCGATATTGTTGGACTTGTTCTGTGTAAGCAATTGGCAGAATAGTTTCAACGTTTTCATGGGGACGAGGAATAATCACCCAGGATTCGAGGGTACCACCATAAACATTTTCTGCGGCTTCAACACCAGCAGCCATAGCTGTCTTGACCTCAGAAACATCACCACGAATATTAACTGTAAAACGAGCGCTACCGACTCGAATGTAACCAACGAGAGTGACTCGACCAGCTTTTACCATAGCGTCTGCTGCGGCTAGCACAGCAGGAAAACCTTTAGTTTCCAGCGAACCAACTGCTTGGAGTGACATTAGTAATCTCCTGTATGAATAAATGATATGTGGCGCTACAACTTAATTGTACGAAGCTTCGCTACAAATTTTTATAGCAAAACTGCTTAGAAGATGCGGAAAGGTTCTGATTCTTCAGTGAAATGGATTGGTAATATGGTTTCCACATTTTTTGGGGGATTAGGAACTATATAGTGGGTAATTACTGTTTCAGCCTTTACTTGCTCTCCAGCATTAATACCTTCTTGAACAGCTCTTTTTACTTCAGCAACTTGTCCCCGAACGGCAACTACAAAGCGACCACTCTCAGCTAGACCATAATACACCAGCGTGACCGCCGCAGATTTCACCATTGCATCTGCTGCGGCTAAGACACTAGGAAAACCTAAAGTTTCGATTACGCCAACCGCCATTGGCATGGCATTAGCTCCTGAGTCAAGAATAAGTGATATTTATTGTACGAGGCTTTAGTCCCAATTTTGACATTTTGGAAAACTTTCTTTAATGGAGTGAGGAGTTAGAATGTTTTGCTAGCAGCTAAATTATGTTTTATATATTACAAATAATACTTGAGAAGATTAGTTGTGTAATTTGTGGTTTAACAAAAAATTAGTGATGCGTGGAAGTGAGTTAGTACGATAAACTGAAGTTTATGTTTCCGAATTTTCTTCCTACAGCAGTTGGGCAACTGACAGAACCAGCCTCGATCGCCTTAGCTCGGAGTATTCAAACAATTGCGATCGCTACTCCTTTAATTAATCAACCAATTACCACAACTTATGCTCAGCAAGGAAGTGGTGGAACTCCTATTTTATTAATTCACGGCTTCGATAGTTCTGTATTAGAATTTCGTCGGCTTTTACCACTGCTTGCTGGAAATAATCAAACGTGGGCGGTGGATTTGTTGGGTTTTGGGTTTACAGATAGGCTCTCAGGAATTGCCTATAGTCCAACTGCAATTAAAACTCATCTTTATTATTTTTGGAAAAGCCTGATTAACCAACCTGTAATTTTGGTGGGGGCTTCGATGGGTGGTGCGACGGCGATTGATTTGGCGCTGACTTACCCAGAAGTTGTCAACAAGCTGGTATTAATTGATAGTGCGGGTTTAGCGGGTGGTTCACCATTAAGTAAATTAATGTTTCCCCCATTGGATTATTTAGCAACTCAGTTTTTGAGTAATATGAAGGTGCGCGATCGCGTTTCCCGCATTGGCTATAAAAATCAAAGTCTTGCTTCTTTAGATGCTCTATATTGTGGCGCATTACACTTACAAATGCCGAGTTGGCATCAAGCTTTAATTGCTTTCACCAAAAGTGGTGGTTACAGTACTTTTAGATTTAAAACTTTATCACAAATTGTGCAACAGACACTCATTTTGTGGGGCGATTCCGATAAAATTTTGGGTATTAAAGATGCGATGAGATTTAAAAGAGCAATTCCCCAAAGTACCCTGGTTTGGATTCAAGATTGTGGACACTTGCCTCACTTAGAACAACCACAAATCACTGCCCAGTATATTTTAAAGTTTTGTGCTGAATGATATTAAATCATCTGAAATTAATAAGTTAGCACGGTTGTGCTAACCTACTTAATCTCTGGACAAATGGTCAAAGCTTTTAATTGAAATTGTGATAATTGAGGTATTTTCTGTTATTTGTTAGCTAAGTTTACAAACTTCTTGAATTTCTCAATAATTGTACCTACTACAGCAAGGCAGAAATAAACCACCGATTACAAATCGGTCAAAGCCGCGAAATTCGAGCTTTTGAATGCGTGACTTTTGCGTTGCGGTACTAGCAGTGTTAATCATACAGCCAAGTATTCTCTGCAAAATCATCATTTGTTGCTGTTTGTTGTTCTGCTAACTTTTCAGATGAGCGATGTGATTTTTTATAAGTAAGTGGATTGTAGCTTTCTTTAACTGGCCTTATAGCACTAGTTGGTTTAGTTACAATTTGAGAAGTAGTTTTTACCGATTGTTTTAAAGCATTCATTTCTTCTATAAGTTGAGAATTTGCTTCTGCAAGTTGTAGCGCTGTTTTTTTGGTTTCATTAAGTTCTTGGGTTAGCTGTTCTGCTAGAGTTTTTTGTTCAGATGCTAAAGTTTTTTGTCGAGACAAGTTTAATTTCAAATCAACAATTTCCTGTTCTAGGGCAGCTTCTTTTTTGTGACTTCTTTGTAGATTACTTGTCAACTCTTTGACAGTTGCTTCTAAATCAGCTTTAGTAGGATTTGTGCGCCTAGTAGTTGGTTCAGGTGTCTGTAACGACGATTGTTCATCGATTGTAGTCTGCTCTTGGACAATTTCTGGAGTAGAAACTTCGATTGCAGAGTCATCTTCTGGGGATGTAATTTTTTGCGCCTCTTGTTGTAGTAAATCCGATAGACTTTGTTTCTTAGCCATTATTTCCTCCAATCACGCTGTAGTTCATCAGCTGCGCGGCGATAGTCTAACTCCGCCTCCCGTGCGTTTCCGCCTCGCCATTGAGTAATTGCTACACCTTCAAGCGCTGCTCGTTCGTGAGCTTTATAGGTACGGATGAGGGTATCAAAAGCAGGAATACCTAGCTGAGTCAGAGTTTTTTTTGCTTCTAGCGCTTCCCCGATGCTGCGCGTATCGACTTTGGTGAGCAATACCCGATGGGGGGTTCCCAAGGGGATAACAGCTTCTTTGACTGTTTCCACGAGGACAGCTAGATCCATTGCAGAGGGGGGTGTAGGCAAAACTAGATAATCTGCGATCGCAACTACCGCCACTAATGCTTCAGAGCGCAGTGCGGGAGGCGTATCCACCACTACTAAATCGTAACCTTTTATCTTTGTTAAATCACCTAAAAGTGTTGGATCGGTTTCTTGAGATAAATCAAATCCCATTCCCTGCTGACTCCGCCCAAACCACCAGCTGGCAGAACCTTGAATATCTGCATCAATCAGCAACACCTTTTTTTTCTTGGCAAAATTTGCAGCCAGATTAATTGCGGTAGTCGTTTTACCGACTCCTCCTTTACCGTTGAGAATAGCGATGATTTTTGGCACTGCTTTAGATAAAAAAGGGATTGAGGAGTGGGGGGATGGGGAGAAATTCATAACTCAGCACAGGCTAAACGCCCTGTTGGCACAGCCTCTCGTAGAGAATAAACTTAACAGCACTCAGCACTCCTCAGTCAACAGTTAACAGTCAACACCCAGTATGCCCTATGCCCCAATGATGAATATACCGCTTTGTGTGCCCCTCAATCACATAAAAACTCGTAACAATAAAATATAGAAGCTATTAATTCCACAAATTTCTATGACAACAACTTACAACCTACCTGACGGGCCTCTACTACCACGCTGGCTGCGGATGGTCAAGTTTATTAGTCAGCCGATAAAATATGTGGATGATTTTGCCAAAATCTATGGTGACACTTTCACAATCAAGAGTAGTCGCTCAGATAATGCTCTTGTCTACTTTAGTAAACCCGAAGCACTTGAGCAGATTTTTACAGCTGATTCGAGTTATTTCGAGATTGGTAGAGGAAACACTGGGCTAAGATTTTTACTTGGCGATCGCTCTTTTATGTTAACGGATGGCGATCGCCATCAACGGCAACGGCAATTATTAGCTCCTCCTTTTCATGGGGAAAGAATGCGGGCTTACGGTGAAGATATCCGTAAAATAACACGACAGGTGAGTCATGATTGGCAAATTGGCAAGCCTTTTAAGATCCGTGAGTCGATGCAAGAAATCACTTTGCGTGTTATTCTTCGGGTTGTGTTTGGTTTGGAAGCAGGAGAGCGATTTGAGGAATTAAGGCGATCGCTAAGTGATTTACTAGACTTCATGACTTCGCCTTTTATGTCCAGCGCCATGTTTTTCCAGTTTATGCAAAAAGATTTTGGTAGTTGGAGTCCGTGGGGTTGGATTCTCCAACAACGGCAAAAAATCGACCAACTGATTTATACTCTGATTCGGGAACGTCGGGCTGAATCTGATAAAAATCGCCAAGATATCTTGAGTTTGATGATGGCTGCTCGTTATGACGATGGTCAAGGGATGTCAGATGAAGAATTACACGACGAGTTAATGACACTGCTAGTTGCAGGACATGAAACTACTGCTTCGGCGTTGACATGGGCATTTTACTGGATTGATTCTTTACCTGAAGTGCAGGAAAAATTGCTACGGGAACTCGACGCTTTTAGTACTAACCTAAATTTGAGTACCATTGCTAAATTGCCTTACTTGACAGCAGTTTGCCAAGAAACATTGCGAATTTACCCAATTGCAATGAATGCTTTCTTGCGGATTGTGAAAACCCCAATTGAAATTATGGGCTACAAATTGCCACAGGGGACGGTAATTCTTCCGAGTATTTATTTAGCGCACCATCGCCAAGAAGTTTACCCACAACCCAAGCAGTTCAAACCAGAACGATTTTTAGCAAGACAATATTCACCATACGAATATTTACCATTTGGTGGGGGTAATCGTCGCTGTATTGGTATGGCATTTGCTCAGTATGAAATGAAAATTGTCTTAGCAACTGTTTTGTCAGAATTTCAAGTATCCTTAGTAAACAAACGTCCCGTGCGTCCTGTGCGCCGTGGTTTAACTATCGCCGCCCCGGCTGGAATGCGAATGATTGCAACACCTCAAGTTAAGCGTGCGAATACCCCGGCGTTGGTTTAACTGATATCTTGCACCATTCTTAATAACCGCCTCAGAATCAATTCTGAGGCGAAGAATTATTTTCTTGCTTACAAGCGAGTTGTTGATAATGTTCTTTGTCGCGGTATTTAATTATTCTCATCGGTTGATTCCCAACAATTGCTAAAGGTTCAACATTAGCAGTGACAACCGTACCAGCTGCCACAATTGCCCCATCTCCAATGGAAACTCCTGGAATAATTAAGACATTTCCGCCAATCCAAACATTGCGACCGATGACAACAGGTTTATGAATATAAACGTTGTGTTCGTAAGGCAAATCATTACTTTGATAGTCGTGATTTGCAGACAAAATCACAACGTTAAATCCAAGTGTTGTGTTGTCGCCAATTGTAATGCCGCCACGTCCATCTAAGATGACATCTTGTCCAATGTAGACTTTATTTCCCAGAGATACATTTTGCGGGTGTTCAATTCTCAAGTCTCGCTTAAATCGTAGACCTGAACCACAAAATTTTAACTGACTCTTCAGTTCTTGATGTTTATATCGCCTGATTTTTGTTTCTACGTATTCTCCCCACTGTACGAGACGAGGTACTAACCGTTGTTCAAATAGTCGCTCTAATTTATTTATAATTTTCTCTTTGATTTGTTTCATAAAACCTCACGGCAGTTTAGCAAAGCTTGAGTTTGAACCCAAGAAGGTAAATGATGCTCTTAATTTAGTACACATCACATTTATTAGGTTTCCCTGATGAGAGTATTTTCTCCCGTGTGAATAGGATTTCTTTGCGTCACTTTGCCTTTTCTTCAGCGTTCCTCTGCGTTTAAATATTATTTATTTGAAATCATCCTTTTCTGTTTCCTGCGGTTCTAGCAATTCACAAATCAGTAAAGCTAACTCAATTACAATACCCGAACCAAGGATGAACTAATCGGCAATTAAAGGAATCAAAAATAACAAAACTGGCATAGCCTCAACTCAGAACAGTAAAATTCATGTTCCCAACCTCATCAATCAAGCTTTTATCTCAAAGTTTCCCGTTCTAAATGAGAACATTTCTATTTTTAGTGAGAACGTTTCTGTTTCAAATGAGAATGTTTTTCTACCAAACGAGAACGTTCTTGTTTCAAGTAAGAATGTTCTTGTTCCAAACAAGAACGTTCCTGTTTTAAACGAGAATGTTCTTGTTCCAAATGAGAATGTTCTTGTTTTGAGGTGGAATGATGGTGTTATGAGGGCATAGGCGTAGTCCGTCAAAGACATCGCTCTTATTTAGATTGTAAACCGAGAGGCAATCGCCTTTGATAGTTGAGAGATGGTTGCAATTACCCTCGCTTATTTTGAGACAAACAAATAGCTTAGCAATGTTGGGTTTTGTTCCTCAAACGCCACTTGCTTCTCCTATCGGAGACGCTACGCGAACAAGTCTGGAAACCCTCCCAACGCAGTGGCTCCCGAACCTACACGATTTTAAGGTGATGTCTAACGACAAGCCGCAAGCGTCTACGCTTGACTTAAATTGTAAAATGTAAGTGCGATCGCCTTTACCTGTTTGTTGATAATTGAGAGCGATCGCCGATTGCAAAATAAGCATTATTCAAGTAAATCAAATCCCTGTTCGCTTCTTAACTTTCTGTCAAAACTTACTGTTGAACTACAACCATTATGTCGAGCGATGCCTGCGGCGGGCTGCGCCAACGCACCAATTAAATAGTCGGATAAATCTGCCTTTCCCTGCTTAAATCGCTGTAATGCTTGATAAACTAAAGAGCGATTTTCTAACTCAAACACTGAACATTGCAACATTAACTCTATAGTGTTGCTAATTTCTTCCCTACTAAATTCATAGGGCTTTCCCCGTAAAACCCAAACCAACTCACAAAGAACTATATTTGCTACAAAACATTGCTCTCCTGCTTCGATGATTTCAGCAACCTATTTCCACTGCTTTTCATCATCTTTTGTGAGGTATCGCACTAAAATATTTGTATCAACTCCAATCACTTGCGCCTTCTTGGATTGCTGCTTCCATTTCTTTTAAAGTTGCACTTTTCATCGCCGGACGATGTAAAATGCCGGACAGGGTTTGAACAGGAACATTGAGTGGAATTAGTTTAACTGTCCCATTTTCATCAATGACAAAATCAACCTTACTACCTACATCAAGATTAAGATAATCTCGAATTTCTTTAGGAATAATTACTTCTCCTTTAGTGGTGATGGTGATGCTAGCCATTACGTTTTCTTAGATAAATTATTTACTTAAATATAATGTTTCTTGACAAATCAACACAGCGATGTTTTAGGGCGATGTCTAACGATAAGCTGCAAGCGTCTACGCTCGACTTATAACCGTAGTCATATAGATTAGGACATAATAACAAGTGTGAATGTCAACAAGAGTAATGTTTTTACCTCCTGCCTCCTGTCTCCTGCTATAAATTGTAGAATAATCAGCATAGACGCAAACACGGCATCAGCTTGTTGTTGAGTAGAGTCTTTTCTCTCCGTATTCCTCTGCGCTTACCTTTGCGTCCCTTTGCGTTAAAAAACAATCTCCTCACTCATTCTCTGTTCCAACAATTCCAACAACCCATCTACATCCTTTCCAACTTCCTCAAAACAAATCGCTGGCGCAGGTTCCGGTGCAAACTGAATTAACTTAATTTCACCCTTGCCAATACCAATCATCACAACTTCCACTTCCGGCTTATGATTTTCAACAATTCCTAAAATTTCTTGCAGCCGATTTTCAACCTTATCATTTAATTTTTCTATTTGCTCTTTCGGACAATAAACAAAATGCGGTGTTGGCTGCAAATCAATACCGATAGTACCTTGGCTGTCACCATTTGCTAACCATAATCCCCAAAACAACGCCGCCAATTCTTTTTGATTTGCTTTGACAAACTTATCCAATTGGCGACGCCACTTGTTATCTCCTGTTTCCGGCTGGGTACTACCAAACATCATAATTAATTCGTAATTAAGGGCAAAGAATAGGTGATATTTATTTCAACCCACTTTGTACGCGCCAGAGACTAGAATAAATTCTATCTTTCTCCAACAATTCCTCATGGGTTCCTGATTCTACTAATTTCCCATGTTCCATGACATAAATGCAATCGGCATTGCGGATGGTGGAAAGACGGTGAGCGATCGCAATTGTAGTTCTATCTACTGTAATTCGTTCGAGCGATCGCTGGATTGCGGCTTCTGTTTCATTATCCACGGCTGAGGTTGCTTCATCTAAAATCAAGATGGGGGGATTTTTTAAGACTGCACGGGCGATCGCAATCCGTTGTCTTTGTCCACCAGATAACTTTTGTCCTCTTTCCCCCACAATTGTCTCATAACCTTCGGGCAAGTTAATAATAAATTCGTGTGCTTCCGCTACCTTCGCTGCCGTGATAATTTCTTGCTCTGTGGCATCAAAGCTACCATAAGCGATATTCTCCGCGATAGTGCCATGAAATAGAAACACATCTTGACTCACCAAACCAATGCAGCGGCGTAAATCTTGCAAATTCAAACTTTGCAAATCAATGCCATCCACGGTAATACTTCCAGTTTGCACTTCGTATAACCGCAACAAAAGTTTGACTAAAGTGCTTTTACCAGAACCGGTGGAACCGACAATCGCAATAGTTTTCCCGGCTGGAATATTCAAAGATAGATTTTTAATTACTGGAAATCTATCTTTATAAGCAAAATAAACATTTTTAAATTGCACTTCTCCACGCACTTCATTTACAGGTAATGCCATATTTCCTGTATGAATAGCAATGGGAGTATCTAACAAATTCATAATTCGATTAGTAGAAGCCATTGCCCGTTGATATTGGTCAAAAGTTTCGCCTAATCTGGTTAAAGGCCACAGCAAACGTTGAATTAAAAACACCAATACACTATAAGTGCCGACAGACATTTTTCCCGAAACTGCTGCCATCCCGCCATATAAAAGTAATGCCGTGAACCCCACCAAAATCAGCATCCGAATTAACGGTACAAAAGCCGCAGAAAGGGCAATTGCCTTGGCATTACTGCGACGATAAGCTTCACTATCTACTTCTAAACGATACGCTTCATAAACTTCAGCAGTAAAACTTTTAATAGTAGTAATGCCACCGATATTATTTACTAAACGCGAGTTGATAAAACCTACCTTTTCCCGCACATCAGCGTAGCGAGGTGCAAGTAGTCGTTGATAAGCAAACGAACCCCAGAGAATAAATGGCATCGGCGACAGAGCCATCCAGGCTACACTAGGAGCCAAAATAAAAAAAGCACCGCCAATAATTACAACTGTTGTAGCAACTTGGATAATATCATTCGCTCCGACATCCAAAAATCGCTCTAATTGGTTAATATCATCACTGAGGACAGACATTAAACCGCCAGTGCTGCGTTCTTCAAAATAAGCTAATTCTAATTCTTGTAAATGTTTATATGCATCTAAACGCAAGTCATGCTGAATCTTTTGTGCCAAATTACGCCAAAGTCGCGCGTAGGCATACTCAAAAACCGATTCTAGTACCCAAATGATCACAGTCAGGAAAGAAATAATTAAAAATTGTCCAAAGACATCGCGTACCCCTAACTGTGCAATTATGGAATCCTGTTGTTTGACTACCACATCCACTGCAACACCAACTAAACCTGGTGGCGCCAAATCAAAAAATTTATTGAGGATAGAATAAGTAGTCGCTAGCCAAATTTGTTTACGATACTGATGTCCATAGTCAAACAAGCGCTGGAGAGGATGCGTTGGATGTTTACGCCTTCTTGATGTCCGATGAGATTTTAATACAGTAGCCACGGCTTTTTGCAGTTGCGTGCAACTGATATTAACACGGAATCAAGTTTTGAATCGTGAATCTGAAGAATGGGGAGATGGGTAAATAATTTTTTATTCTTAATTCTTGTACAGACGCGATTTATTGCGTCTCTCACTCATAAGGAGAGAAAAAATTGAAAAATCAGCAATTTGGCAATTGGCAAACTACAGTTTTGGGTATTGTGTTAGCAATATTAGTGATTATTGGACTAAATTCCTTTATCATTATCAACCCAGGACAAGCAGGTGTGATTAGCATTTTGGGTAAAGCGAGAGATGGCGCTTTATTGGAAGGTATTCATCTCAAACCACCTTTTATTTCTGTAATAGATGTGTATGATTTGACAGTGCAAAAATTTGAAGTACCAGCTGAAAGTTCTACGAAAGATTTGCAAAATTTATCTGCGAGATTTGCAATTAACTTTCGCCTCGATCCCATACAGGTAGTTGAGGTGAGAAGAAAACAAGGAAGCTTAGAAAATATTGTCTCGAAAATTATTGCCCCTCAAACACAAGAAGCGTTTAAAATTGCAGCAGCTAGAAGAACAGTAGAAGAAGCAATTACTAAAAGAAGTGAATTGAAAGAAGACTTTGATAATGCATTGGGCGATCGCTTAGACAAATATGGGATAATTGTCTTAGATACTAGCGTAGTTGACTTGACATTCTCACCAGAATTCGCTAGAGCAGTTGAAGAAAAACAAATTGCCGAACAGCGCGCCCAAAGAGCCGTTTATGTAGCGCGGGAAGCCGAACAAGAAGCACAAGCAGAAGTTAATCGCGCCAAAGGTAAAGCAGAAGCCCAAAGACTCCTAGCAGAGACACTCAAAGCCCAAGGAGGGCAATTAGTTCTCCAAAAAGAAGCAATTGAAGCTTGGAAAATTGGTGGCGCTCAAATGCCAAAAGTCCTCGTTATGGGTGGTGACTCCAAAAGCGGTGTACCATTCATGTTCAATTTGGGGAATGTAGAAAATCAACACTGAAAGGAAACTAGGGATTAGGGACAGCGGAATCGGTAAACTATCAATTACCAATTATCAATTCAATCCCTAATACCCAATCCCAATAAAAAAGCTCAAATCTCAAATCGGATAAGGCAAGGCCCAACTTAAATACTAAAAAACAATCAACAAGATAATAAACCAAATTTATGTCAACTTCCAATCATCTCTCTCTCGAAGAAGCGAAAAAAGTTCTAAATAAATTCAACTGTCTGGACATAGCACCTGTCCTCAAGCCATCAGAAAAAGCTGTAATTCGTGATGCTTTAATTTTGCTTACTAGCCTTGCTGACTATGAAATTTTAGGAATTTGTGCTGATACAGCAGAAGAAGGAATATTAGCCATGAAAACCTATTCTCTGGCCTTTGGTTATCAACCGCCAAGCAATTTACCAACACCAGAAGGGCCAGTTTATATTAAATTAAACGGGAAAAATGGCTTATGTTATCTCGATTCCTATCCTGGACATCATCGTGGCGTATTAGTCTCTTGCCAATCTTTCGATGAAGACGGAATTAACGAAATGTATGGACATCTACCCTTGGATTTATTTGTCTAAAATTCATCAACCGTAGATCAGCCACACACCTTACTTATCCCCTCCTTCTCTTCATTTGCACTTGTGCGCCTTTGCGTGAGAAAAATCTATATATTATTGAATCCTATGAGTATCATTACCCTGCAATCAGTCCAAAAAGACTTTGGCATCAAAGAAATTTTAAAAGATGCCAGCTTTAGCCTCGATGCTAGCGATAAAGTTGGTTTAATTGGTACTAACGGTTCAGGCAAATCAACCCTACTAAAAATTATCGCCGACTTAGAACCCATCGATAGCGGGCAAATATTAATCAACTCTGGTTCTAAAATCATCTACTTACCCCAACAGCCAGATTTAGATGAAAATCGCACAGTTTTAGAGCAAATTTTTGCTGACAGCGGCGAACACATGACTTTAGTGCGTGAGTATGAAGAACTCTCCGATAAATTGGCTCACTATCCAGATGATAATCAATTGATGTCTCGCCTTTCTGCGGTGATGCAACGAATGGATACAAGTAATGCTTGGGAATTAGAAACCAATGCCAAAATCATCCTCACCAAATTAGGAATTTCTGACTTTGACGCCAAAATCGGCACTTTATCTGGAGGTTATCGCAAACGCATTGCCTTAGCAACAGCCTTATTAGCAGAACCAGATATTTTACTCATGGATGAGCCAACGAACCACCTCGATGCTCTTTCTGTAGAATGGTTACAAAGTTATTTAAATCGCTATCGCGGCGCACTTTTTCTGATTACTCACGATCGCTATTTTTTAGATCGCGTCACCAATCGGATCGTGGAAATAGACCGAGGCGACATTTACACATATACAGGTAACTATTCATACTACCTAGAAAAGAAAGCTTTAGCGGAAGAATCTGCAATTAGCACTCAACGCAAACATCAAGGCATATTGCGGCGCGAATTGGAATGGCTCAAAAAAGGGCCGAAAGCCAGAAGTACCAAACAAAAAGCGAGAATTGACCGTGCCCACGCTCTGCGAGATACTGAGTTTAAACAAGTTCAGGGTAAAGTTGATATTTCGACAGTTGGTCGTCGCATTGGTAAAAAAGTTATTGCATTAAATAACATTTCTAAAGCCTATAACGGACGCACCTTGATTAATAATTTTACCTACGAATTTAGCCCAGAAGACCGCATCGGCATTATCGGCGCTAACGGTGCAGGAAAATCCACTTTAATGGATATCATCACTGGTCAAATTCAGCCTGATTCTGGCAGTGCAGAAATTGGTACTACAATTCACATTGGTTATTTTGACCAGCATTCTGAAGAATTGCTCACAGCATTAAACGAAAATCAGCGCGTGATTGACTACATCAAAGAAGAAGGAGAATTCGTCAAAATTACCGATGGTACTCAAATTACTGCTTCCCAAATGTTGGAGCGATTTTTGTTTCCTGGTAATCAACAGTATGCCCCAATTCATAAACTTTCTGGTGGCGAAAAACGGCGTTTATTTCTGTTACGGGTGCTGATGAGTGCGCCTAATGTCTTAATTTTAGACGAACCGACAAATGATTTAGATGTTCAGACATTGGCAGTACTAGAAGATTATTTAGAAGATTTTGTTGGGTGTGTAATTGTAGTTTCTCACGATCGCTACTTTCTTGACCGCACCATCGACACAATTTTTTCCTTTGAAGAGGGCGGAAACCTGCGACAATATCCAGGCAATTACTCAGTTTATCTAGATTACAAAAAAGCTGAAGAAGCAGCACAGCAACAAGCTGCTAATACTAAAGAGAAGCCGAAAAATGTCGAAGTTCAAAATGATGCATCTTCACCCAAGAATGGCGAAAATCAAAAGCGGCGGAGATTATCTAATTGGGAGAAGCGAGAATTTGAGCAGTTGGAAGGTAAAATTGCCCAGTTAGAAGCTGATAAGGCAGAAACCGAGAAAAAACTGGCAAATGTTTCACCGGGGAATTATAGCCAAGTACAGAAATTGTATGAAGAAGTCGAATCTTTAAAGCAGGCGATCGATGTGGCGACAGAACGCTGGTTAGAATTAGCTGAGATGGAGTCTTAAGGTCTGAATATGGTGCGTTAAGCTAAAGCGATAAACATAGCTTGAAATATCACCACTAACTTACTTAGGGACTTCCAAAGTGTGATTGAGCCATGAACGAATCGCATTTTAGAATTCCCTTAGTCGCCCAGGCTAATTTATAGATAAAACTTCTAAATTTACGTAATTATCAACCTTACTCTTGATTGATTTACAGTAAACTGAGCTTAAGCCTCAGTAATAGATTATTATGTGAAATTCTTGTATTCATCACCAAAATCCCATTATGGCAGATACATCAGACATCAAACTCACAATTACCTTTATTGACCAAGACTTAGATGCAGAGGAAAAAGACCAAGAAGCCAAAAAACTTTTGACTCAAATGAAAGAACTCGACGAGGTAGAAGAAGTTAACCGAGTGGCTGAAATCGATGTGCCAGAGGGAAGCAAGTCAATCACAGGTTATGTTGTTGGTCAAGTGATTGCTTTTGTAAAATCAGAAAGCGTCAAGCAAGTTTGGGGCTTTCTCACTGATCGCTTAGGTAACAAACCTATTGAAATAGAACTAGAAGTAACTAAAGACAGCAAGAAAGTCAAAGTCAAAGCTAGCAGTCGCAAAGAATTAGAAGCAGCAGTTAATGCTATAGAAGAAATTACAAAGGTGTAGATAGGTAGATGGCAAAGGTAGCATTGCTGATTGGAATTAGTAACTACGAACCTGGGTTAAATGCTTTACCTGGAACTGTGCAAGATGTAAGAGCAATGCAGAGAGTCTTACAGCACTCAGAAATGGGTGATTTTGTTGATACTGATATTACAGTACTAGAAAATCCCCCACGCCAGTTAATGGAAGAAGCAATTGAAACCTTGTTCTCTAGTCGTGAAAAAGATGACTTAGTACTGTTGTATTTTTCAGGACATGGTATTAGAGATGAGTCTGGCAGATTATATTTAGCAACTAGCCAAACCCGTAAGAACAATAAGGGTCAACTCATTCAAACTACCGCTACTGCTGCCAGCCTCATACATAGGATGATGGAAAATAGCCGTTCTCGGCGACAGGTAATTATTCTTGACTGTTGCTTTAGCGGTGCTTTTGCTGAAGGAATGAAGGCAAAAGACGATAACAGCGTAGATATCAAAAATCAACTGGGAGGAGAAGGACGGGTGGTACTAACTTCTTCCACGTCTACCCAGTATTCTTTTGAACAAGAAGGGGCAGACTTATCAGTTTACACCCGCTACATTGTGGAAGGGATTGAAAAAGGCGCGGCTGACACTGACAATGATGGCATGATTTCTGTAGATGAACTGCATGAATATGCCCGTAAAAAAGTGCAGGAAGCAGCCCCGGCAATGAAGCCAGAAATTTATGCTGTTAGGGAAGGCTTTAAAATTAAGTTAGCAAAAGCTCCTGTAGGCGATCCTCAATTGAAGTACCGTAAAGAAGTAGAGCGATGGGCTAGAGATGGTAAGATTTCATCTGTGGGTCGCCGCATTCTCAAGCGTCGGCAAAGTGAATTGAGTTTGTCAATTGAGATAGTAACCCAAATTGAAAACGAAGTTTTGGAACCTTATCGCAAATATCAAGAAAATCTCAAGGAATATAAAGAAGCGCTGGCTGAGGCGATACAAAATGAAGGGATTCTGAGCCAGCATACATTGGAGGAATTGAAGCATTTACAGCAGCTGTTGCAACTTAGAGATGAGGATATAGATCCGATTGAAGTATCTGTAGCGATAGGAAAAGACACAATCAAACAATCTGAATCTCCATACGACAAATCTATCGAGACTTTGATACCGAAAGAAGCAAAAAATCAGTTAGTAGATATTAAATCTAAAGAAATAAAACTAGCTGAACAGACAGAGCATAAATACGAAGGTTTCTTTCAACGTTTTACAGCCCAAGCCATTAAAGTAATTATGCTAGCTCAGGAGGAAGCACGTCATCTGGGACATAACTTCGTAGGAAATGAACAAATTCTCCTGGGTTTGATAGGAGAAGGAACTGGGGTTGCTGCTAAAGTGCTGGCTGAATTTGGTGTAACTCTTAAAGACGCACGCCGCGAGGTAGAAAAAATTATTGGTAGAGGTTCTGGGTTTGTACCACCAGAAATTCCTTTTACTCCCAAGGCAAGAAGCCTCTTTGAGCAATCGATTAAAGAAGCTGATAGTTTGAGACAGAATGATATTAACACCGAACACTTACTCTTAGGATTGACTAAGGCGAGCGAAGGTGTCGCCGCCAAAGTGTTGCAAAACTTGGGTATTAATTTAGAGAAGTTAAGAGAACTAGTTTTATATCGAGTCCGGATGAATATTTATATTTAGGCTCTCCTTGTTCTTGGCCACCAGTAATAGCAAGTTAATCCTTGAACTAAATCATGTTGTTTCATTAGCTGCTGACATCGATCTGCGATCGCCATTCCATAACCTATATTTTTACCTCAAAAAGCTTGTGAAAATCAGAATCATTTTTGGCAAACTTTCTCAGCCGCAATAATCTATAAACAAATACAGTTTTTTTCATCAATTTATCAGTTACTTTTCGGGGAATTGAACGATTTTGATATTCAATCTTTTGGTGAATATCGAAGTATATTTGTTTTTCTTCTGGATTCGATTGCCCTTTTTTGATTCTTACTTGCTCTATATTGTCCTTAAAAAACGGGAATTTATCTTCGCGCTCAAACCTGATTGTCATTCCCACTTTAGCCGCAGCTAGTCCCATCGCATAACCTTCACCATGATAAATTCCTCGCATTTCAAACAAGTAAGAAATCGTTTGCCAAAGTTGAAAAAACTTTTCTGACAATTCCGGCTGTGCGCTCATAGCAAACATGAATTCATGGAACCACTGCACTTGTTGAATATCAATATTTAGTTTTTGAGCTACTTCTTCTATGACTTGAATTTCTTTAGGGTTCCTGATATTTGTCATGTGTTGCCGCAAATCACAACCAGCTCTAGCTGTAATTCCATCAAGCCAATTCATTTCTCCGACTACAGCACCAATAATTCGGACATCAGAGTCTAAAAACATGCAACTATCAAATAGTGAGAGAGCCTTTTCAAGGACGAAGCGTTTATCATGATAACCTTTGACACTTTGAAGGTGGTGCTTGAATGCCAAAACGTGAGGAAATTCCTGAAAATACTCTGGCTTATCAGTCAGAACGCATAAAGCTGTAGCGTGTGTGTGTTGCTGAATATCTTTAGCTAGCATTTGTGCGTGAGTACGATATCTGTCACCCACAGCCAAGGTACAAAAGCAGAATTTGTTAGACGTGTTCATATTAGGATGTCAGTACTTTATTACCATCCTTTTCCTATGTTACAGGTCAAAATTTAGTTTCAAAATTTGGTGAAGCTTTAATTTTGAGTTGATTGCCGTCAATACTTAAGTAGTCAGTATCATCAGCACCTAGCTGTGTTTTACTACGCCATAATCCTAGCGGCTACTGTCAAGTCTGTAGCGGCTACTGTCAAGTCTGTAGCCGCTACTGGCAAATATGTAGCGGCTATTTGCAAGTCTGTAGTGGCTTCTGGCAAATCTGTAGCGGCTTCTGGCAAGTCTGTAGCAGCTTCTAGCAAATATGTAGCGGCTATTTGCAAGTCTGTAGTGGCTTCTGGCAAATCTGTAGCGGCTTCTGGCAAGTCTGTAGCAGCTTCTAGCAAATCTGTAGCGGCTTCTAGCAAGTCTCTAGCGGCTTCCCTTATGGCTATCCTCTAAGATACCGAAATCTTACTGGTATAAGCTGAAAATTTTATAAGAAAAAATTGCGATTTCTGCTGAACCAGAATCCGCTTTAATTGAGGCAAGCTAGCTTTAGAAGTATCTTAAAAGAGCAAATTTATGTCTCGTAAAAAGCGTACATCCCGCGTTTTAGAAAAAGTTGAGTTAAGAACTGCTGGAATGAAATTGATTCTTCCAAGTATTAAATTTGATGAAGATTATAATCTAGAAAAACTGATTGAGTCACTCGATGATTTACGTAATGAACTTAATATTCATAATAACGCTTTGGCTCTAGTTGATTCTTCACTGACTAAAATTGAAGAAATGGAAAAAAACTTAAATCAGCTTTCTGAAAAAATGCTAATGTTAGTTGCTATCAAGTATGGCAAAGATAGCGCTGAATATGAAATGGCAGGTGGTATTCGGGAAAGCGATCGCATCCGGAAAATGAGATCCAGCCGCTTGAAAAATGCTGCACAACAAGCATCAGATAAGAATGGTAAAACTGCATAGTTAGGATCTGTTATGCTAAGGCTAACACACCGTTTTCACCATCTATTACGGTGCATTATGGCATTAGTGTAACGCATCCAACTGGTTAGGCGATCGCAAATCAAAATTAGTGCGCGAATTTCAGTAAAATATAGATAGATAATATATATTTGCCGTAGGGTAGCACAACTGTGCTACCCTACGAACGTATTTATATTAAACTTTGATAATCCAAAATCTACTTATGCCACCAAATAACCAAGCTGCCGTCGAATTTCGCGATGTCACCTTTAGCCGCAATCATCGCCCTTTGGTGTCAAATCTCAATTTTACCATTCATCAAGGAGAAGCACTGGTATTACTTGGACGCAGTGGTAGCGGCAAAACTACAACAATGAAATTAATTAATCGCCTATTCACACCGACAGAAGGCGAAGTTTTATTTGATGGAATTCCCACAACTAAATGGGATGAAATAAAACTGCGGCGAAAAATTGGTTATGTAATTCAAGAAACTGGTTTATTTCCCCATTTTAGTGTGGAAAAGAATGTGGGTTTAGTTCCTTCTTTAGAAGGTTGGCAACCAAAACAAATTAAAACGCGGGTTTATGAATTGTTGCAATTAGTAGGCTTAGAACCTGCCCAATTTGCAGGGCGTTACCCACACGAACTTTCAGGAGGACAAAGGCAAAGAGTCGGGGTAGCTAGGGCTTTAGCAGCAGATCCACCAGTGTTATTGATGGATGAGCCTTTTGGCGCACTCGATCCGATTACACGGCTAGAAATTCAACAAGAGTTTCGACATCTGCAACAAGAATTAGGCAAAACAATTGTTTTTGTCACCCACGATATTCAAGAAGCCTTTATTTTGGCATCTAGAATTGGTTTAATGTATGGCGGAGAATTGGTAGTATTGGGGACAACAGATGAATTTATCAAGTCCCAACATCCAGAGAGTCTTGCTTTTATGGCATGTTTACCTTCTATAAATTGTTGACTGTTGACTGTTGACTGTTGACTGTTGACTGTCACTACTGATATTTTTATGAACTTAAATAGGATTGCTAGAGACTATTATGAATTTTGAATTCTGGATTCTAAATTCTGTATTTTGAGTATTGTTTATGAAAGATTTCTTCCTCGTTAAGTATGCTCATGAAATTCTTGAGCATACTATAGAACACTTTTTTTTAGTCGGTATTGCCATTGTAATTGCCATACTTATAGGCATTCCATTAGGAATTTTAATTACACGTAAAACTTATCTTCGTCAACCAATTCTTGGTATAGCAAATATTCTCCAAACTATTCCTAGTTTGGCGCTATTTGGCTTACTCATTCCTATAGCCGGAATTGGTGTATTACCAGCAATTGCGGTCTTAACTTTATATTCTTTTTTACCAATAATTCGCAACACTTACACAGGTATCACTGGCGTAAATCCAGCGATTCGAGAAGCTGGCAGAGGTATGGGAATGACAGATAGACAATTACTATTACAAGTTGAAATCCCCTTAGCAATGGGAGTAATTCTGGCAGGGGTACGAGTAGCTACTGTAATTGCTGTTGGTATTGCCACTATCGCAGCTGCAATTGGGGCTGGTGGTTTAGGAGTATTTATTTTTCGTGGGATATCACTAGTCAACAGTGAGTTAATTTTAGCTGGGGCAGTTCCAGCAGCGGTAATTGCATTAGTGGCTGATTTTGCAATTGGTTGGATAGAGAATCAATTAAAAATCAAAAGTTAGTTGAGAGGTAAAAGATTTATCTCACGTAGAGAGACGCTTCGCGTAGCTTGCTTCCCCGTAGGAGTACGGTGGACACAAAGGCGCAGAGAAGAGAAGGGAAAGAAAATTAGTATCCGCCCTATAATTAAATAACTAATTAGCAACCAGTGTATAAAATACGCCACTAGACGGTAGCCTAATAAATATCAAACAAAATGGCATAAAAATGCTTACTGTTGTCAAACCCAAGCCTGCGGCGGGTGTAGCCATCGCCATCTTTTCTTTTATACTGTATAGCCAAGTAGCATCAGCAGCTTTAACTTTACCTTTACGCAGTAAAAAGGGAATGGTGGTTTCAGCACATCCTTTAGCCAGTGAAGCGGGAATTTCTATGTTACGTAAGGGTGGTAATGCGGTAGATGCAGCTGTAGCCACAGCCTTGGCAATTTCTGTAGTTGAGCCTTTTTCAGCAGGAATTGGGGGTGGTGGATTTTTGCTAATGCATTTTGAGAAAACAGGCGAGATGAAAGCCTTAGATTTTCGCGAACGCGCACCCCTAAAGGCGACAAGAAATATGTATTTAGATGCTCAAGGTAAGGTGCGTCCCAATGCAAGTATTAACGGTTATTTAGCAGTGGCGACACCAGGAACGGTAGCGGGACTTTATGAAGTGCATCACCGCTATGGTAAGCTTTCTTGGCAAGAGGTAGTAAAACCTGCGATCGCACTTGCTAAAGATGGCTTTATTATTGGCGATGCATCAACTTGGCGTTCTCTGCAAACAAACCAGTCTAGCAAACAAGCAATTCTCAACAATTCAGCGACGCGGGAAATTTTCACTCGCAACGGCGAATTTTATAAACCAGGAGACAGGCTGGTACAGCGCGATTTAGGCAAGACTTTAATAGCAATTGCCGAAAATCCCCAAAGTTTTTACACTGGAAAAATTGCCCAAGCGATCGCTGCTGATATGGCAAAGAATAACGGTTTAATTACTCTAGAAGACTTAAAAGCTTATAAACCAATTTGGCGGACTCCGGTATGTGGAAATTTCCGCCAAGCTAAAATTTGCTCA
Organism: Nostoc sp. S4; assembly: GCA_029379225.1. GTDB lineage: Bacteria > Cyanobacteriota > Cyanobacteriia > Cyanobacteriales > Nostocaceae > Nostoc. The sequence goes on from JAQYWR010000055.1 coordinate 26,673, forward strand.
ATGCCACCACCGTCATCTGGAGGCGTTCACCTATTAGAGATTTTAAATATTATTGGTGACACAAATTTAAAATCTTTAGGATGGCATCATCCTGACGCCTTACATTTAATAGTAGAAGCAATGAAGATTGCTTATAGCGATCGCTCGCAATATTTAGGCGATCCAGATTTTGTCAAAGTCCCCGTACAACAACTAATCAGTCCAGCTTACGCCAAAAAACGCCGCCAAGAAATTAACATGCAAAAGGCCAGACCCTCCACCCAGGTCAAGCCAGGAAATTTAAATTCTCAAGTCCAAATTCCAAATTCTAAATGTCTCCCCATCTCTCCATCCCCATGTCTTAGCTACGAATCTCCCGAAACCACTCATCTTACGGTTGTTGATGAACAACGCAACGCTGTAAGTTTGACTTTCACGATTAACCTTATTTTTGGTGCTGGTGTAGTAACACCGGGAACTGGAATTGTCCTCAACAATGAGATGGATGATTTTGCGGCTGCGCCAGGAGTGCCTAATGCCTTTGGTTTAGTTGGAAACGATGCCAACAGCATTGCACCCCGTAAAACTCCTTTATCCAGCATGACTCCCACAATTGTCACAGAAAATGGACATTTCCGCATGGCGGCAGGTGCGCCTGGTGGTAGCACCATCATCACTCAAGTATTGCAACTGATTTTGAATGTACTGGAATACAACATGGATGTTGGTGCGGCTGTTTCTGTACCACGCATACATCATCAATGGCTTCCCGATGAGTTGCGCGTCGAATCTTGGGGCTTGGATGCTTTGACTTTGCAAGATTTACGCCGTCGAGGACACAAAATTATAGAAACTGCACCTTGGGGAAATGGTAACGCGATCGCAGTTACAGCCGATGGAACTCTAGAAGGGGCGGCCGATCCTCGCGGTGAAGGTTCCCCAAGAGGATTGTAAGGGAGATGAGAGAGATGAGGGGATAGGGAAGTGGGGGAAGTGTGGGAGTGTGGAGAGAGAGGGGGGAACCTCCTCTGTCAACAGGAACCAGTGCGTTGGACGGGTTCCTCGGCTTATTTGCGTAGCGTCTCCGATAGGAGAAGCAACTGGCTCTCATCAGTCATCACTCAGCAACTTCAAGTGGTTGTTTTTATTTATTGGAGAACCTGAGCTTTCGCAGTCTTTGCCTTTGCTCCTAACTCAGCACTCCCAATTCCGTTATTGATTTTCGATTGTTTTTTCCAATTCAAAATTGCTTGACTCTACATCGCTACTGCTGCCAAACTCGTTTGCGCGTGCGCTAGGTACTAGCGTCCAACCTGCTTTGAGAAGTTTTTGATAAGTTGCCCAACCTTTAGAACCGCCTGGTACTCGATAATCTGGGACTGCAAAATGTCCAAAAGCTGTGTAGGGACGCCAAGGTTGACTAGGTTCTGTCTGCAAATACAAGATTTTCTCTCCGTCACCACCAGACTTAGATAACCAACACATTTGTCGGTGCATTGCAAACTCCTTTACTTGTAGCTTAAAACTCATAATGGCAAACTTTTGTCAAGCCGTACCTCAATTTTCTGGGATACTTTGCCTAATACTCTAGACAAAATGTAATTAATTTCTATGCACTACAGGATAATTACTTAGAAATTCCTACCCATGAGGAAAGCTGCTAGGGCGATTGAATATCAACAGCTTTCCCTCATTTCTCCAGGATGAGGTTTTTCTAATGTTATCCGCGTTTTTTAGGCTTGTATGTAACCAGAACTACTATTTTATTTAGGGTGCGTTGTCGTGCAGTGCAATGTACCGTGAAGAATTCAAAGTTAGTTCAACAGGAATAGCGTAATGCACTATCTATTCATTAGATTATTTGCATTAATTGCTTTAGTACATGACGCCAACCTGTAATTTTTTACTGTGTCTAATCTTTAAGCGATACTATCATAACTAGCATGATGACACAGTATCATGCTAGCAAAGAAGAACTATTTTATAATTCACTACATTAGTCTTGAGGAGACATTGTTATTTTGCACGTCTATCGTGGGCGAAAAAATTGACTCCTTAAAATTAATTTTCAAAGGATATAAACAACCACATAATATGCCAAAAATTTTATGTAAATATCCCTGAAAATTATTTATTCCAGCAATAGCCGAAGTTTGGATGTCAATCAAAAAATTGCACTTAGACAAAACCAATCAAGATGATAAATTATTCAGTAGCGACTTAGAAAATAATTTAATTGAGCAGGTTTAGATTGCTAAATTCCTTATTATGCTACTAAAAGTCGCACTGGACCCGAAATAATAAATTGGTATTTGATAACCCACAACTTGGGTTATTAGAAGGAGGGAGCATACAATTTATCGCCAACAATCCCGCGAATTGTCTCTACTAGTTGCGTATATCCAAAGTCAGATAAAACTGGTTTTGCTCCTTCTAATTCAATTGGTTGGTCTAAATCAATCCATGATTTACAGCCACCGTATTTAGCATAATAGGCAATCTCTTGCTCTTGGGGTAGTTTGTAAGTTCGTAGCAGGAGAATATATAGGGGTTGACGTGGTTTCCATTTGAGGCGATCGCTAATAAAATGCTCGTTCCAAATATGGAAGGGAAGTAAGGCGCTAACAATAGACTCGTCACTAACTGGCAAAATATCTGTAATTTCAGCCCAACTACCAATGCGAATTGTTTCTGGATGCCAGCCTGATGTTACAGGATAAACATCATTAGCATACTCAGGTTTGAGCATAAAAGCTTGTTGATGTTCATAAGTAGGGTAGAGCAAAATTTGCTTGTGGGCAACTTGGAAATGTCCATTTCGTTCGTGGATACCGCCTTTGCGGAGCAACATAATTGTTTTGCCAGTTTCCAAGGCATTTACGGCGACTGCCCATTCTTTAAGAGCATGAAAAGTTGTAGTCAATTCCATCACATCTACTGTAACTCTGATTTAAATTCAAGCTAAAACCTATAAAGTATGAAACTATCTAGAGAAATGAATTAGGAAGTAATTATGGAAAAGCGATGTCTACGACGGGCTTTGCCTACGCTAGGTACTTCTGATGTGCAAATCACACCCATTTTAATGGGAACTTGGCAAGCAGGTAAAAAAATGTGGGTGGGAATTGAGGATGCTGACTCGATTAAAGCAATTCGAGCAGCATTTGAGGCTGGGATTACAACAATTGATACTGCTGAAGCTTATGGTCAAGGACACTCTGAAAAAATTGTAGCTGAAGCTTTATCTGATGTGCGCCATCAGGTGGAATATGCCACGAAAGTTTCTGCTAACCATCTTAAGTATGAACAAGTAATTGAAGCTTGTGAGCGTTCCCTGACAAACTTAAAAACTGATTACATTGACCTTTACCAAATTCATTGGCCTGCCGGCAGTTTCAATAGTGAAATAGTACCTATCGAAGAAACTATGAGCGCTCTCAATTTGCTCAAAGAGCAGGGTAAAATTCGAGCGATCGGTGTTTCCAATTTCTCTCGCGCCCAATTGGCAGAAGCCGCGAGTTATGGACGTATTGATAGTTTACAACCACCCTATTCTCTATTCTGGAGACAGGTAGAACAGGATACTTTGCCTTATTGTATCGAACACAATATTTCTATCCTTGCTTATTCGTCTTTAGCACAGGGATTGTTAACAGGGAAATTTGAGAGGGGTCATCAATTTGACCCAACAGATAACCGTGCTAATAATAAACTGTTTCAAGGTGAAAACTTTGAACGCGCTCAACAAGCACTAGAAAAATTGCGTCCTATAGCCTCTGTTCATAATTGTACCCTTGCTCAGTTAGCTTTGGCGTGGTTAATTGCCCAACCTCAAACAAATGCCATAGCTGGGGCGCGATATCCCCAACAAGCACAAGATAACGCCAAAGCCCCTAAAATTCAACTTTCTACTGCCGAATTAGCAGAAATTGATGGCATTGGACGTATTGTTACCGATCGCGTTGATAACAATCCAATTATGTGGGATTTTTAACAATATAGTTTAATTGAGCAACCTCAACTCTGCAAAATCCCTTTAACTCTCTTCAAAAGAGGATTAGGGATCAAATTTATTTCCGCAGATTGCAAAATCTAACAAAAGGTCAACTTTAGTAAACTAACAGTTGCAACTAATCAACTTAGTGATAACTTAAATAGTAGGACACCAAAGAAAGAAAAACCAAACAAAAAGGGTAATGACTTAGTGTCCCCTGTCATCAACCCAAGTAAACTTCCGCATATCAACATATAAGTGGTAAAAAGTCTATTAAAAGACAAAGCCAAATCCCAAAGCGGAAAAACGTAGAAATGCGAAGTTTGCCAGATATTCAGTCCACCTTAGTTATTAACCTCTCAGTTAGTTAATTAGTTTAACAATTTGAAACCTGTAAACTCGATAAAACCTGGTTAACCTCGACCAGGTTTTTGGATTTTTATAGTTAAAATATTTCACTCACCTTATATACACGAACAAGCCCGCATCAGTGGGCTTATTTTGTATACTTTATCAAATAAAACTCTTGGTAATTTTCCAGCAACGAATAAAATAAAACAGCAACATATCCTGCTGTGAATTGATGAAAAACTATAAATTTTTAAAGAAAATTACTACAGCTATTATCATAGCCGCCGTCTCTTTTTCCTGTGAATCCAAGATTACCAGAAAAACCGAACAAGCAAAAGCGACTGACAAACCGAAGTCACAATCCAATATTGTCTATGGTGATTTAATTATTAAAGAACAATCTGATTATCTAATGATTCCAGTTAATCTTCCAGAGGATAATCAAGAAAAAGAAAGCAATTTAAATCTTTCGCGTTCTTATCAAAGAAAGAATCTATTGTATAACATAATATTTTATCGTAAGCAAGATGGGGAAACTCATCTTTTATTAAATAAAAAAGCTCTTATTAACTCCTTTGATTTATTAGAGGTCAAAGCCGCAGAAAAACCAATTACAAGAGTTTGGTTATATAGAATTATTGACCAAGATACAAACGCAGATCAAAAACTCAACATCGAAGATGCTATTATTGGCTATATTTCTGATTTATCGGGTAAGAATATCCAGCAAATTACTCCAAATAATACAAAAATTATTAATTGGGTGGTTGTTCCCGGTCAAAATGCAATTTTTATTAAAATTATCAAAGATTCTAATAATGATAAAAAATTTACTGAAGAAGACAAGACAAATTTTGTGAGAGTGAATTTAGATAAACCCGGTATCGGAACTGAAATTGTTAGCGAGCAAGTAGAACAGGAAATTAAATCTTATGTTTTTAAATAATTAAATAAATCTCCTGAAAACTTGACTTTAGCCTTTGTGGGATGGAATCACCTAAATTATAAGTCCTGCAAATCAAACATTAACTCTTTAGCGATCGCCCTTTCTCCAATGCGGTGAGTTCGTTCCTATTTGGATGACTATTAACAAAAGTTACCAAGATTTAACAATACATAAACTTGACAATTATTCGGAGATTGTGAGTAACATTGAAAACATAGAATTTACGAAGCAAAACACAAGATAATGTCTGAGGAGAACTATGTAAGTAGCTTCTGGCGATCGCATAATTTTCGCTTGGAGCCGTGGGGGAATGACTATGAGCCACCAATTCAAATCAGTGAAGAGCTTCCACTGTCTGAAAGTGATGTTAATCCTACAGTAGAGACTGATAATTGGGACTGTTTTGAGCCTACCCAGCCGCGATCGCTACCTAACCGCCTTATCTTTATTGACGGGCGTCGTCGCTTAGACGCTACACTTGTCGGTCGCAATGGTAACACAATAGTCTACGGTGTTTTTGGAACAATTGCCGTAGGTGCTGTGGTAGTAGATAGAACTATTCCTAAAGCAAGTTATCTTGAAGAACCTAAAATTGATGTTTGCCGAGTTGTGGGTTTTGGTGGCGAGCAAGAAGCTATAGAAACACCTATTCCTTGTTTTTTAGGAAGCAAAGAATTAATATACGAACCATTTAACAAAAAATTGGGTAATACTCCTGAAGTACGGCGTGTAATTGTCCAAAATGCCATGTTAGATGCAGAGAAACAGATCGTAGGCAAACTAGATGTTAAAGATGCAGATACTTTAGTGATTCGGGATGGCCCATTGGGATATGAATCACCAATATCTACCTTGGGCTACATTAAGACAATGCATAAACAATTCTTGCCAGAAAAATATGCTGCTTTACTATGGAAACTTTTACCGGGACAACGCACACCTATTTTTGAAATTAAAGATAGATTCCAATACTCTTGGTATTTGAAATCTGGTGATTATCAACATTCACCACAACAATTTGGTTACCACGATTTACATGGTATTGTACGGCTAGAATTATCTAGCAAAATTGACATAGAGATAGTTAAAGAAATAGCTAACCAAACTTGCTATTTAATTCCCAATTATGCTTCTCATCCATCACGAGATCCTCGCGCACCACAAAACCTTGCACCTGTTAGCGCTTTGGAACACGAATTAGGCAGAAGAATGGGTGATGCAATACTAATTAAGCGGCGGTTGCAATGTTTTCTGGCATCTTTTGGAGGTAATAAATGACATCTTCTGAAGTAATCGGTTTTGTACTAGGTACTCAAGAAGCTACTCCTTTAGAATTTTGGATTGCAGTGGATGTTAAAAAAGTTTTACGGTTAGATGATGTTGTAGAGGTGCAAACTCAACGTCCTGATGGTGCGGGAATTGTGCGTTTTTACGGTGTGGTAGATTATGTTCGCACTCAATACGAAGGAGCGCAGTTTGATACTGATACTTTTTTAGTTGCTAAAGAAGGTATTTTACCAATAAATATTTCTTACACTGCTCACGTCCAAGTCACAAGAATTGAGCCAGAAGAGTATTTACCTCCACAACCGGGCGATCCAGTTCACCTAGCTGTAGATAAGCAGTTAGCATCGGCTTTGTATTTTGACAGTATGGATACCCCAATTCCGGCTGGCATTATGAATAACGGCAATGCAGCATATTTTAACTACTCATTTATCAATGGTGAAAAAGGCGCTCATGTAAATATCTCTGGTGTTTCTGGAGTTGCTACTAAAACATCTTATGCTTTGTTTTTACTATATTCAATTTTCAATTCTCCAGTTTTAGGCTCTTACAAAGCTAATACGAAAGCACTGATTTTCAATGTGAAGGGTGAAGATTTATTCTTTTTAGACAAGCTGAATCAAATTTATGGGAATTCAGGAAAAGAAAAAGATAAAAATAAATATGAAGTTTTAAAATTGCCAGTGCAAGCATTTAAAAGTGCAAGTTTTCGGGCTGCACCAAAAAGAGATTCCCGCACGGTTGACTCTGATTTAGAACAACGTTCTGAAGGCATATCAGTTTATTTGTGGAGTATTCGGGAATTATGCCGCGATCGCTTGTTTCGCTTTTTGTTCACTGGTGAGGATTTAGACAGAGGAAATCTATCTTACTTAGTAACGACAGTAGAAGAAAGGTTAGCACGGCTAGCAGAAGAAAATGACCAGAGCGATCGCCAGCATCGGCGGAAAATGCAAGCTCATTTAGAAGTAGAAGCTTTTGGGGAAGAAGGTAAAACAAAGATTGAGACATTTCGAGATTTAATTAACTTTTTAGAAAACAAACTGCTCAACGATGAAGATAGTCGTTGGTTAGGACGAAATGTCCCAGCTACCGCAGAAGCAATGATTCGGCGTTTGTACGGTATCAGTAGTGAAGTTAGCCATTTAATTCGCGGTGATTTATCACCAGATGAAGTTGCTAAATACCAACTTAATCCAATAGCTTCAGATGCTCAACTGACTGTAACTGATATCCACAAACTAACCGCCCGCGCTCAAAAATTTGTTGTGGGTGTTTTACTACAAAAGCTATTTTTTCAAAAAGAGAAACAGGGTAGGGAACCTGTTGTTTTTATCGTTCTGGATGAGTTGAACAAATATGCACCCCGTGATGGACGTAGCCCGATTAAAGATTTACTAGTAGACATTGCAGAACGGGGGCGATCGCTAGGAATTATCTTAATTGGCGCGCAGCAAACAGCCTCAGAAGTCGAACGGCGTGTTGTGGGACAAGCGGCTATTCGTGTTGTTGGGAGATTAGATTCAGCAGAAGCAGAACGTCCAGAATACAACTTTCTGACGGGTTCTTGTCGCAAGCGAGCTTTATTTCTAAAATCCGGCACAATGTTTGTGCATCAACCAGAAGTCCCCGCCCCAATTTTAGTTAACTTCCCCTTCCCTGCCTATGCGACACGCAAAGAGGAAGTGTTTTTAAGCCAAGCTGAAATCGCCAGTATCGAAGCTGATTTTGATCGTTTTTAGGAGGAATCATGCGTTTAATTCATACATCTGACTGGCATTTAGGACGACACCTCAAAGGCAAGGATCGTACCCCAGAAATTGAATTTGCTCTCCAGGAACTTTTACGACAAGCCAAAGAATTAGAAGTTGATGCGGTGTTAATCGCAGGCGATATTTTTGAAACTCCTAATCCTCCATCCGAAGCTGAGAGAGTTGCATATCAGTTTTTTGAAGGATTGCGAACAGCTCAAATTCCCGCAATAGCCATCGCTGGTAATCATGATTCTGCCTCTCGCTTTGACGGAATAGCTAATCTAGTATCTTTAGCTGGCGTGCATATTTTAGGTAAACCTCGTAGTGTCAAGCAGGGAGGTTTGATTAGCTTGGAAACCCCCAATGGTAGACTGTGCATCGCAGCTATGCCTTTTGCCTCAGAAAGGCGGCTGTTAACAGTTGAGAACCTATGGACAATGAACGAGTTAGAACAAATAGGAAACTACAAAGAAAGGCTAAGTAAATGCCTCAACAATTTAGCGAGCGGCTTTCAAGATGACAGCGTTAACATTTTCATGGCTCACCTGACTATCGATGGTGCTAGGTTAGCTAACTCCGAAGCCCGTCATCACACTAAAGAAACCTACGCCTTGGCTGGACAAAGCCTACCCGCTGAAGCTCAGTATATTGCTCTCGGACACATTCATAAATCTCAAGAAATTCCAATTGCAGCTCCTACTTACTATTCAGGTTCTTTGATTCAAGTGGACTTTGGCGAAGCTGAAGAAGATAAGGGATTTTATCTCATTAATGTTGAACTTGGTACTCCCGCCAAAAAACCAGAGTTTATATCTATCCCCTGTGAAAAACCTTTGAAGATAGTCGAATGTGAATTGAGCGATTACGAGGAAAAACTAGAACCACAACGCAATCACCCAGGCTATCTGAAGGTAATTATTAACTTGCAAACACCCCAAATCGGGTTAGCTGACAAAATTCGGAAAATTTGTGGCGATAAAGTGCTGCAAATTGAGCCACGTTTTCCAGAAGTGGAATCAAAGCGGGAAAAATCCGTAAATCGGGAACAGTTCGATCCAGTGGAAGAATTTAAACGCTACTTCCAAGAAGAATTAAACACAACGCCTCCTCTCGCGGTTGTAGCAAAATTTGAAGAACTATACAAGGAAATTAAGGAAAACCAAGATGCGACCGCTTGAACTGACTTTAGAAGGTTTTACCAGTTTTCGCAATCAGACAAAGATTAACTTTGAGAAGTTGGAAGTGTTTGCTATTACTGGCCCAACAGGCGCAGGCAAATCATCTTTACTCGATGCGATGACTTTGGCATTATATGGGAAAGTAGCAAGAAAAACTCAACCCAAAGAATTATTGAGTCAGGGGAGTTTAAAATTACAGGTATCATTTCGCTTTTTGGTAAATGAAGCAGAGTTTTTAGTCTTGCGCTCATGGTTATATCGTACTAAAACGTCCCAGCCCAAGCTTACTTTTAAGTTAGAAAAGCGGATAAATGGTAAGTTTCAACCTTTTGGAGAACAAAAGGAAGCAGAAATTAACGCCGTTATCGAGAAAGTTTTAGGAATGAATTTTGAAACTTTTACAAAAGTCATTTTGCTTCCTCAAGGTCAATTTGATGAGTTCCTCAAAGGTATAAGTACTAAACGGCGTCAGATTTTAAGCAATCTGGTTGGATACGAAAAAATTTTTCAAGATATGTGTTCGCAAGCTGGGAAGCAGGCTAACCTTCTTGAAGGTGAATGTAATGCAATTCAAGAACAGCTAAAAAATCTGGATTTATCATTAGATATAGAACTGAATTCTCAACGACGCGATCGCTCTGACTTTCTAGCACAAGAATTACCCCAATTACATGAAACAGTTACCAAAGCACAAACAGCTTTAGCCGCAGAAAAAGAATTATTGCAACGTTTGAAAGCTTTAGCAGATTGGCAAGAGCAACTTGAGGAATTAAATAAACAAGCTAGAGAAATAAGTGAATTAAAACAGCAATTAGAACAAGCGCGAGTTAGCGATCGCTTATCAGCTATCTGGACATCAGTCAATTCCGCTCGCAATCGATATGACAAAACTCGAGCTGATGTTGAGATTGCTGCCAAAGCTTTGATTGAGAAACAATCAGCTTTTAAAATTCAAGCAGAAAAATTCAGTCAAGTACAAGCCTACCAGACTAAAATTGCACCGCAGCTAAAACAGCGAGAAGAAGCTTTTAATACTGCCAAAATCTATGAAGAACAGCGTCGTACAATTAACAATGAAGTAAAGAGGTTAGAAAAAATATTAGCAGAGAAAGTCAAGCTTTTAACTGAGGCTGAGAAAGCTGTCAAAAAAGCTGAATTGGAATTAATACAAAAAAATCAGATATTGACTATAGTTAATAATGAAATTTCTCAATCTTCCTCTGGTGGTGAGAGATTAGAGCAACTTAATCAAGTTATACCTTTACTAATTAAATGGCAAGGAATTCAAAAGCAAGTTGAAAGCGATCGCACCAAACTACAACAAATTACTCAAGAGTTAATCACCGCTGAGTCTGATTATCAGTCTGCTATTTTAAATTTCCAAAAATCTAATGCAGAATGCGAGCAATCTCGTATTGAATTAGATACTGCTAGACAAAACAATTATGCTGCGGCTTTACGTGCATTGCTACATACTGACGATGATTGTCCAGTTTGTGGTGGAGTTTATCCAGAAGCCCACTTGTTACCACAACTAGAATCTTCTGGCAATATCAAAACACTAGAAAAATGCGATCGCGCTGCTGAACAAACTCGCCAAAAAGCTGCTGATACTAAAACTAAAGCTGAAGCAACCAGGGATAATCTAAAAAAACAAGAAATTGAATATCGTCAAATATTAGCAGAAAAAGAAGCCGATTTGGAGGCAGAGACACAAAAAATTAGTGTCATCTTAAAAACAGACAAATGGAAAGTTAAAGTACTTGAACAGGAACGCCAAGCATTAGATGAAAGTGACGTTAAGTATCAACAATATTTGAGAAATAAAGAGAAAACAGTTACAGAAGTTCAAGTAAGCGAACAAAATTTAAAGTCTGCAACAACTAATTTATCAGATAAGCAAACCCAACATCTAGATGCAGCACATGAAGTAGAACGCCAAAAAACACAACTTCAGGAAATATCAGACAAACTATCTAAACTTACTGAGGGTGAGTCTTATGATAATTTATTCCAAAAGCTAGAACGAGATAAACGAGAGTTAGAGCATCGTATTCAGCATGAAAACCGTAACTATCAAACTGCTCATGATGAATTTCGGCAAGCTGAACAAAGTGATGTCAAGGCAAAAAAAGACTTTGATTTAGCTTCTACTGAAAAACAACACATAGAAACTGAATGGCACACTAGTTTACTATCTGTAAACTTTTCAGAGCAAATATTTCAACAATCTAAAATAGAGCCAGAAGTACAAAATCAATGGCAGCAGAAAATTGATGATTACAATACTAATAAAATTCAGTTGCAAACTAACGTTAAGCGAGAAACTGATCCAATTGGTAACAGAACTACCAACGCAGAAATAATTACCCAGCATGAAAAAATTGTAGCTGATGCCGAAGAAAAATATAAACAAGCACAAGATGAATACAACCATTCAAAACTTGTGATTGCTAAAGCTGAAGAACAGCAAGAGCAAGTAGAGAAACTGCAAGCACAACTATCTATCAAACAACAAGAGCTAGGAACATATCAAATTTTGTCCAAAGAGTTGAGATCGGATCGATTTCAAGACTATATTCTCCAGCATTTTGAGCAAGAATTAGTAGAACAAGCAACAGTGTTTCTGCTGGAACTTACAGAACAGCGATATGCATTGAAATATGAAAATAAAGAATATAAAGTAGAAGATAACTGGAGTGGTGGCGAATCTAGACGAGTACAAACCCTATCTGGTGGTGAAACCTTTGCTACTTCTTTATCGCTGGCTCTGGCACTTTCAGAAAAGTTGTCTAGAGGAGCTAAGTTAGGTAGTCTGTTTATAGATGAGGGATTTGGGACATTAGATGCCGATACTCTGCAAAGTGTCTCAAGTATTCTACTGTCTTTGGGAAAACAAGAGAGACTGGTTGGTGTAATCACTCATGTTCCCGCTTTGGGAGAGGAGTTAGGAACACAAATTAAAGTAGAAAAGTTTTTAGAAGGCTCACGGATTGTTGTAACAGGAATTTCAGCTAAATGGTAGTTTTATTTTTTATTTAACTATGTTTTTTAGATAAAAATTTACAATGAGAGACGCAATTTATTGCGTCTCTCAAGATCATTTTCTAATAAGATTTTATCTTCCTAGTTAATAGACAAAACCCAATCGCGTAAAAGTTGATTTACTTTATCGGGTACTTCGTCATGAGGACAATGACCTGCCATTAAGAAATGTTCTGTAAGTTGAGGATAATATTGACGAAACTTTTGAGAACGTTCTCTAGCATTCATCCAAGGATCGGCTTCTCCCCACAACATCAACAAAGGACAAGTTAATTTTTTTAGTAGCGCATCAACTTTTTCTCCTTGAGGCGTGCTAAAAACTGAAACAAACACATCCATTGCTCCAGGATCGTAAGCTGGACGATAAATTTCTTCTACTAATTGGTCTGTAATTGCACTCTTATCAAGATAAACTTTCTCTAGAGTTTGGCGAATTACCCAACGTTGTCGCACATATTGAAATAATAGAAGTTGAGCTAGAGGTTGTTGAAAAATCCACTTAAACGAGTCACCCAAGAGTGTTTGTAAAGAAGCTTGTTTGGGAGGCTGAATTTCTGATTGTAAAGCTTCAGGTTCAGGTGTCGGCTGGCTTTGGCTAAAGGGACCGGCGCTATTGAGTAACACTAAACCAGCCGCACTCTCAGGACGTTGTGCTGCAACACACAAGCTAGCATAGCCACCAAGAGAATTACCTGCCAAAATTGCTTTTTGACCGATCGCTTCACTGATAAAATCGTGAAGTTGGTCGCGCCATAAGTCACCACTGTACTGTAATTTTGGTTTTGCCGATCGCCCAAATCCCAAAAGGTCGATCGCAAATACTTCAAAATCTTCACTCAATCCTGTGATATTCTTGCGCCAGTGGTCACAAGAAGCACCAAATCCATGTACTAAAAGCAAAGGCGGACGTTGCGGTTGCTTCTCTCCCGCACGCACATAGTAAATATTGTGCCCGCGCCACTGCCAATATTTACCAGGAATTGGAGTTGTAGAGGGGGCTGTAGTTACCTGCATGATTCAAAGAAGTGTTAAGGAGCTTTTAATAATTGTAAGGTAAGTCCGCGAGCAGGTGGGCAAAGGGGCAGGGGAGCAGGGAAGCAGGGGAGAAATAACCAACGACTAATGACCAATGACTAAATTAATTACAGGTAAAACTAAACTCTTAGGAGTAATTGGATATCCGGTGGAACATTCGCTGTCGCCAGTGATGCATAATGCAGCGTTAGCGCAGCTCGTCGTTCGCGGTAGCGTCTCTGAAAGAGAAGACATCGCTCATTTAGGATTAGATTATGTTTATCTGCCCTTTCCCATAGCACCAGAAAATTTGAAGATAGCAATCGCAGGTTTTGCAGCTATTGGTATTGTCGGCTTTAATGTGACGATACCTCACAAACAAGCAATTATACCTCTGCTTTCAGAAATTACCCCTATTGCCCAAGCTATAGGCGCAGTGAATACTGTGAGTCGCCAAAATAATCAATGGGTGGGGACAAACACAGATATTGAAGGATTTATAGCTCCTTTGCAGACAACATATCAACAAGATTGGAGTCAAAAAGTAGCAGTAATTTTGGGCAATGGTGGCGCAGCAAGGGCAGTTGTTGCAGGTTGTCATCAACTAGGTTTTGCCAAAATTTATGTGTTGGGGCGCAATGAGCAGAAATTACAAGCATTTTGCGATAGTTGGAGTAATCCAGCTATAGAAGAGAATTTGCAAGTCGGTACATGGGATGAACTAGCAAAATTGATTCCTCAAGCAGATTTGCTAGTAAACACAACCCCTATCGGGATGTATCCTAAAGTTGATGAGTCACCTTTGAGTGCAGCAGAAATAGCACAATTGCCCCAAGGTGCGATCGCCTATGACTTAATATATATTCCTAAACCAACGCAATTTCTGCAACTAGCAGAAAAACAAGGCGCAATTGTGATCGATGGATTAGAAATGCTAGTTCAACAAGGCGTAGCAGCCTTAAAAATCTGGTTGCAGCAAGAAATCCCTGTAGAAGTCATGCGCCAAGCTTTACAAAATCACCTGGGTTTAGGAAGATAGCTAAATAATAGGCAACTCCAACAAATAAATTATCCTGTTTCAAATTGTTGACTGTTGACTGTGAACAGTGGGACATTTTTGTATTTGTCAGTCCTAAGGATAAAGACCCCTGTCAGTCAGTGCTTGAGCGACTTTACCCACCCCCAGCGTATAAGCTGCTAACCTCAAAGAAACTTGCCGTTTCTTCGACTGCTGAATCACTTGTTGATAAGCCTGCACCATCAAATGTTCCATTTCGCGGTTGACGCGTTCCTCGTCCCAAAATAGGTAAGAAAGACCCTGCACCCACTCCAAATAACTCACCACTACACCGCCAGCATTCGCCAAAATATCTGGTAGCAGTGTCACACCCCGCGCTTCTAACGACAAGCTAGCCTCAAGAGTCACTGGGCCATTAGCTGCTTCTGCGACAATCTGCGCTTGCACCTGATTGACATTTTTTTCAGTGATTTGGTTCTCCAAAGCTGCCGGTATCAAAACATCACAAGGCAAAGTCAATAAATCTACATTGCTAATTGCTACTGCTTGCGAAAAACCCACAATACTCTTGCGATTCTCAGCAGCGTAAGCTTTCAACTTGGGAATATCAAGACCAGCTTCGGAAAATACCCCTCCTCCACCTGTAGAAACAGCGATAATTTTCGCTCCCGCTTCGTATAGTAATTCAGCTGTGGCAGCGCCAACATTTCCAAAACCTTGAATCACTACTCGCACTCCTGCCAAGGATTTACCTTGGTCTGCTAGCGCCTCACGTACAATAATCATCACCCCGCGTCCGGTTGCCATTTCCCGTCCCCTGGAACCACCAATAGAAATCGGCTTCCCAGTCACAACTCCTGGTACAGCATGACCAACATTCACAGAGTAAGTATCCATCATCCAAGCCATTTCACGGGCAGAAGTACCCATGTCTGGCGCCGGAATATCTACGGAAGGCCCAATATCTTTAATCAACTCACTAATATAACGACGGCTCATGCGTTCTAGTTCGCTGAGACTATAACATTTTGGATCTATGGCAATACCACCCTTAGCACCACCGTAAGGAATACCCAACAGCGCACATTTCCAAGTCATTAGCATTGCTAAGGCTGAAACTTCTCGCAAAGTCACAGCCGGATGATAACGAATTCCACCTTTGTAAGGGCCTAAAACATCAGAGTGCTGCACCCGATGTCCAGCGAGAACTTGTATTTCCCCATTATCTAATTTTACAGGAACCGAAACCGTTACCACTTTGCGTGGATGGCTAAGAATTTCTATCAATCCCCGATCTAATCTTAATTCCTTAGCCGCTGCCTCTAAGTAGCTACATGCTTGATCGAATGGACAAATATACGCTGGAGAAGCAGCTTCCAACGGCAACACAGGTGTTAAACTCATAAAATTTTCTCCTAGTCGCGGTTTGTTCCCGAACCGGATCTCATATATTGCCTAGCTTATCGTTTTTTTTTAAGAAAATAATAATTTTGTAGTTTTTGTTACAGTTTTATTGCATAAGTCATGAGTCATTAGCAAAATGACAAACTATTTTCCTAAGGCGATCGCTGCATTCTGTCCCCCAAAGCCAAAACTCAAACATAGTACGCGGTCAATTTTACCCAGACGTACTGCTGTAACCAAGTCTAAATCAAACTCTGGCTGCTGCAATCCCACACAAGGAGGTAAAATTTGATGCTTTAATGCCATTAAACAAAAAGCTACGCCTAAAGCGCTAGATGCTCCAAGGGTATGACCTGAGCTTCCTTTAGTAGAACTAACTGCCACGCCTTGGGGAAACAAATGCTGGATTACCATGCTCTCCATCTGGTCATTTAGCTGGGTAGCTGTGCCATGAGCATGAATGTAATCGATATCAGCTGGTGATAAAAAGCTACGTTCTAGACATTGTTTAATAGCAGCGATCGCACTTTTTCCCTCAGGTTGGGGTGAATTAGTATGATATGCATCATTGGTTAAGCCGAAACCAAGAATTTCACCATAGACTTTTGCTTGACGCTGCTTTGCTAACTCTGCTGACTCCAAGATAAACACAGCAGCGCCTTCGCCCAAAACTAAGCCTTCCCGGTGTAAATCAAAAGGATAAGCCCCAGTTTTTGCCAAAGCACCCATCTGCTGAAATCCTACCAAAGTCAAAGGTGTAATTGGTGCTTCCACTGCACCGGCGATCGCTTGTTGACATTGCCCAGTTTTTATCAGTAAAGCTGCTTGGGCGATAGACCAAATTCCAGTAGCACAAGCTGCCATTGGTGCTAAAACTATCCCAGATGCACCAATTTGTCGCGCAGTTGCGATCGCGTTCATCTGAGGTAATGTATCCAGCCAATTTTCTAAACAAGATCGTTTAAAGGGGAGACGCAAAGAGGAAGGGAAATTCTTTGCGTCTTTTTCAGTAGCCACGTCTTCATAGAACTGCTGCGCCAAGATTTCCCAAGATGCTTGATGAGAGCGACTTGAGCCAATAACTACAGCACAATCTGCTAAAGGTGGAACTAAGCTAGCATCTTGCAAAGCAGAAGTAACAACCAGTTGAGTTAACACTGTTAATTGAGCTGGTTGTCTTTCGATTAAAGCCAGAGGAAAAGGTATGAGTTCTGGGAATGGTTGATGTAATCGAATTCCAGATTTACCTGCTAGCAAATTTTGCCAACTATCCTCTAAATTTCCACCCAAGGCAGAAACTAGACCAATACCAGTAACAACAACCTTTACCAATTTAAAAATCCTGAGTCACAAGTATTTGCGTCAGAGCGTCTCCCGTACCCCTATGGGGAAGCAAGCTACGCGTAGCGTCTCCCTTAGGAGAAGTTCCAATCGGCAAAAGCCGACACTCAGACTTCTGTTTGTGTCTCCTTTTACTGTGCTGGTATTTTCAGATTTTCTGCACCTTGGGTAACTTTAGCAGAGTCAATGCGATCGCCTCGTTGAATTTTGTTGACTACATCGAACCCTTGAGTAACATTGCCAAACACGGCATATCTACCATCCAGAAATCCTATATCTGCTAAAGCAAAGTAAAACTGGGAAGAAGCAGAGTCTGGTGGTTCCGAGCGTGCCATTGCTACCGCACCTTGCTTATGTGGCAATACAACAGGTTGAGCAGTAGCATCAAATGTTTTATTATAAATCGGTGTATCTGAACCTTTTGGCTTAATTTCTAAAGGTATGTAGCGGATATTTCCCGTTTTTGGGTCAATATAACTACCCGTTCCCAATTGATCTAGGGGAAATTTTGGGTCTTTGCTTTGGGGATCGCCACCTTGAACTACGAATGGCTGCGGCTGCTCCTCAGTTCCGCGCTCAACTCTATGGAAAGCTAACCCATTGTAGACACCCTTTTGCACTAAATCTACAAAGTTGCCCCCTGTAATTGGGGCATCAGTACCGTCTACTTCGATAGTAATTGGCGAGCCTTTTACTGTAAGCACTACAGTAGCCTTGCCTTCGAGCCTTGGTAAATTTTCAATTCCTGGGACACTCTCATTAGTACTTTGAGATACAGACGTTGCTTCAGTAGTTGTGTTATTACTTGCCTCACTTGTGGTTGAGGTAACTGTCGATGTTGGAGAAGAACTATTAGAAGCGACTTGCTGTGTAGAGCATCCTCCCAGCATTAAGGCACTGACCATCGCCATACAAAACAAAAATTTTGAAATTTTCAACCGCATTGCTAGTTACTGATTCAACTAAGGTATCTTATCCTTTTAAAGGTGAATTGGGGATTAAGAGTGTTGAGTGTTGAGTGTTAACTGTTTGTTGAGTGTTGAGTTAGGAATTATTTTCTTTATCTTCCCGTTGGTGAGTTTCAACTATGCAGAAATCGAGCGAAGTCGAGATTCTCAATTACCGCCAAGTCGAACCACATCTCCCCATTGCCCGTAATCGCTACTTAGTGTGGGCTTCGAGTTCCCTACCTCCCTATCTCCTCATCTCCCCAATCCCCAGACTTTTAAAGTCCTTCTAGTGATACTCCTAAAAAACGAGCTAGCTTTGCGCCTTCTGTTTCCAATTCTGTTAAAGATAAGGGTTGTCCAACCCGTGTTAAGGGTATATCTCGCCGACCTTTAACGCGGAGATAGAGTGAGCGACGGGGATTAATACCTTCTTTGACGGCTATTCGCACAGATTGAACGTCTTCTATCCGTCCGTCAATCTCAATTCGACGGTTTTTGCCGGGAAATCCCCAACGAAATATTTTGATAGTGCCAGTTTCCCGGTCGAATTCGTTGTAACCGCCTCCCACATCCCATAAAATCACTAACCAGAGGTATGTGGCTAGTAGCAAACCAGCGGTGCCATATAATCCCATTACCAATCCTTGAGGAACGAATATCAGTTGAGTTGGATCGGTAACTATGAGTAAATTAATCTTTAGGTAACTGGATATGCCAGCCAGTAAAAAGCCTGTTGCTCCCAAGGTAACGATAGTTGCCCACCAGTAGTTACTGAACCGACGAGAACCGAGAAGGTTTTGATGCAGCTGGCGATCGCCTTTGTTAATCGTTGTTGATGCTGTCATTGAACTACCTTGACCTGTGAGATACTCTCTTTAAAAGTCTGCCATTGAATCGGGATATCTTGCAACTGGATTGGGGCAGGGAGCAGCAAAGCAGAGGGAAAAATCTTTTACCCTGCCCCTGTGCCTCTTTCCCTACGCCCAATTCCCAATCCCCCATGCCCAATTAAATTGTTTAGATTTCTGAGAAAACTTGTGTCAAATTGTTAAAATTCTGATATTCATATTATTAATATAGTTTCGTGTTAAATACCTGATTCACTTGCGTGTGTCTGGCCAAAACCGAAGTAATATGATAAGTTAAGAATCATTAAGTTACCACAAGCTAAATTACTAGCCAGTGGTACGTGTAATGGCATAGACATGAGAAATGCTGACTTTACTAGACAGCTAACTCTCAGAATCTCAGTTGCTTTGAGGCTCTTGAGATTGTCAAAAAAACGTTAATTCCTCACGGCAGTCGCCCAATAAAGCAAAGCTTTGAAGTGGCGCTGGTTCAAAAACGTTGCAATTTTAGTAAAAGAAGAGGATTTTAGTCCGATGACCATCGCAGTTGGACGCGCCCCGAGTAGAAGAGGGTGGTTTGACGTAGTAGACGACTGGCTCAAGCGCGATCGCTTTG
>JAQYWR010000056.1 GCA_029379225.1 Nostoc sp. S4
TAAGAGCCATGAAGCTTATACAGCAAGCACTTTAGGAAGCTTGTCGCCCCTTGAAGGATGTCCATCTACACGACGAACAAATCCTTCTAAGTTCTCATTCAAACCTTGAATTTCCAAAGCTTGCAACAACGCCACACCTGCATCTGTGTCCAGTCCACCCAGTTGTAACCAACGACTTTGGTTGAGAGTATTGTTTGGTAGCGTTGGTTGTTCGCGGCTAGTCACTAAAATTTTACTTTCACTGCGAGAACCGAACCAACGCGCCCAAAATTGAGCATAAACTTCATCCCGCCATTGTCCATCATCTTGCAGCAAAGTTTCCAGGTTATCCCAAACCAGCAAATATTTTTCTGTTTGCAAACAATCACAAACTGCAACTAATAAATCTTCTGGTTTTTCTGGTGCTGGTTTCTCTAACTTATCCAACAGCCAGCGTCCCCAAACTGCAAAAGGATAAGCATCACTAAAAGTTACCCAAAGTTGTTGGGGAAAATCAGCCGCTACATCACATAATTTCGTAACCAACGCCGACTTACCATAACCACCCGCAGCCGTCACACCAATTAAACGTACATCGTTTGCATGTAACCATTGCTGCATTCGCTCAAGTTCTTCACTCCGTCCTTGCCAATTGCTAGTATCAGGACGCAGTGAGTTAATAACCCGACTAGAAGCATTTAACTTTGTCCGTTGCTCTACGGACGAATCCAGTCAAGGCTGTGGCGAATTGCCATAGTAGTTGTTATTAGTTACATTACCAAAGGTATTAGTATTCTCAGCACCCGTCTTCGTTTGATAATTCTGTCCGCCATAGTTGAACTGATTCTGACTGCTGTTATCTTCCACGCGATGAATATTGATTTCGTCAGCAATTTTTTGCACATCGGTAGCAAAATTAGCATCGGCTTTCATCGCATCCAAAAGATAAACCGCTACTTGCTGTAACGCTTCCTGATTACCTCGTTCAACGTCAGCCAAAGCAGCGTTAACATTAGCATTCCCGCTGAGTTTTTTGCGAATCTTCTGATACAGTTCGTCAATCTTTTTCAGTCCCGCCTCAGTAAACTTCTCGCCTAACTTACCCACACCCGACTCAAGAAACTTGTTAAAGGCAACTTTGGCGATCGCTTGTGCTGCTGCTAAGGTAATGAGGTCAGCTATATCTATAGAATTCCTCAATCACTAATTAATGCTTATAAGTGTTTATACGACTGATTACAGTATAGCTATTTTGCACCTCATACTAAGTTGCATTCGGTTATAGTAGTTTGAATCTGCTGAGATTGCTTCCTTGCGCTCTGCTCCAGTCGCAATGACAGAATACTACTATCTGTGACAGCAATTTGATATCACATCATATTTTCAAAATTTTTGCCATAAATAAATTAGCTGTGGGTTAGCACAGTTGTGCATACATAACAATTTCAACGCTTACAACTAAGGTGCAAATTCTACTCGCCAGATTCACTACCTGATTGCTCAAGCTTATCTAAAGCTTGTTGAAGCACTTGACGGCAGAACTCTGGATAATTGTCAATAGCCTTCATTCTTTGCGCCATTGATTTAGTAACTCGAAGAGAAATCCGTTCTGTTAAAGGTTCATCTCTATCAGTTTTAAATCCATATTTTTTAATATCTGGATTCCCTTCAGGATTAGGCATTGCAAAATTCTCTTCAAAAGTACTTGAACAATTAGAAGACTCATTGTATATTTAAATTGGCGAGTATTTCCCCTAGACAAGTCGATACTCGCCAATATCTACTCTTAGCAAATAGACAATTCTATTCTATGTTCACAAGGTCAGAACTCGAAATCAAATCCTTAGTGGGTTAGTCAAGATGATTAGCCATCCAAATGATTGGTTACTCAGCTAACCTCCCACACCCCCCACACCTCCCACACCCCCCACACCCCCCACACTCCCCACACTCCCCACACCCCCCACACTCCGTGCTTGCCCAATTCCAATCTCTTTTGTCCCACCATTTGGTAAGTTAATACATAGTCTGAAACAATAGCAATTATTATTGCAAGAGGGGATTACGTTGAGTCACCATCCAGATGCCATAGCCCCGCACGGTGGACAGTTGGTTAACCGTATCGCCACGCCAGAACAAAGAGAGGAATTTCTTTCAAAAGCTGAGTTTTTGCCGCGAGTGCAACTTGACGATCGCGCCGTTTCCGATCTAGAAATGATTGCGATCGGTGGTTTTAGTCCACTCACGGGTTTTATGAACCAGGAAGACTACGATCGCACTGTAACAGAAATGCGACTAGCTAACGGTCTTGTCTGGTCAATCCCAATCACACTATCGGTAGCCGAAGAAATAGCTTCTCCTCTCGAAGAAGACAGCTTGATTCGCCTAGATAACCCCGCAGGTCGTTTTATCGGAGTTTTGCAACTCACACAAAAATATCACTACGATAAAACCCGCGAGGCAATAAATGTCTACCGCACTGATGATACCAATCATCCAGGCGTGCAGGTACTTTATAACCAAGGTGCAGTACATCTAGCTGGCGATATCTGGCTACTACAACGCGAAGCCCATCCCCAGTTTCCCACTTACCAAATCGACCCAGCAGCCTCACGGCAAATATTTCGTGAAAATGGCTGGAAAACCATTGTAGGTTTCCAAACTCGCAACCCCATCCACCGCGCCCACGAATACATCCAAAAGTGTGCTTTAGAAACAGTAGACGCTCTATTTTTGCATCCATTGGTCGGGGCAACGAAAGATGATGATATTGCCGCCGACGTGCGGATGCGCTGTTATGAAATTTTGCTCGAACACTACTACCCCCACGACCGGGTAATTCTGGCAATTAATCCCGCCGCCATGCGTTACGCTGGTCCTCGCGAAGCAATATTCCATGCTTTAGTCCGCAAAAACTACGGCTGTACTCACTTTATTGTCGGCCGGGATCATGCTGGTGTCGGCGACTATTATGGCACTTATGATGCTCAATACATCTTTGATGAATTCGAGCCAGCTGAATTAGGCATTGTGCCTATGAAATTTGAACACGCTTTCTACTGTACCCGTACCAAGCAGATGGCGACGACTAAAACCAGTCCCAGCAAACCAGAAGAACGTATTCACCTATCGGGAACCAAAGTCAGGGAAATGCTGCGACGCGGTGAGTTACCTCCACCAGAATTTTCCCGTCCGGAAGTCGCCGCAGAATTGGCGCGGGCAATGCAAATACAAGTGGCGGTTTAGGGGATGGGGTATGGGGAGATGGGGAGATGGGGGAATGGGGAGTGTGGGAGGTGTGGGAGGTGTGGGAGGAGAAGGAAGTGTGGGAAGGGTGGGAGGTGTGGGGGGAAAGATTTCTTCCCCATCCTCCCACACTCCCCCATCCTCCAATTCCCCCCACACTCTCTACACTCCCCCTTTACACCATAGGCCTCAAACCTTTAAGCTGCTAGCTGGTAGGCTGAGAATTAAAAGCTAATTATGAAACGGCGCACGTTTTTTAATAGAATTGGCTCAATACTTGCTGTATTGGGACTAACTGAAGCTGAGTGGTTGACCTTGGGAAATCGCTATTACTCTGCTTTGGCACAACCCAGTCGCCGCAAGTTGGCATTATTAATTGGTATTAATCATTACCCGCAATTTCCCGCCCTCAGTGGTTGTCTCACTGATGTGGAACTTCAAAGAGAACTTTTAATGCATCGCTTTGGTTTTCAAAGGTCAGATATTTTAACCTTAACTGAGGAACAAGCTAGCAGGGAATTCATTGAGGCGGCTTTTTCAGACCACTTGGGCAAGCAAGCTCAAGCTGGCGATTTAGTCGTGTTCCACTTTAGCGGCTATGGCAGTCGTGTCAATTTGGAAACGTCGGCAGAAGCAATGCAAAATGCTCTGGTGGCAGCAAATAATAGCCAAGAGGCACAAAAAGAAAAAATAGTCAATTATTTATTAGAAGAAACTTTACTATTATTATTACGATCGCTCCCCAGCAAGCAAGTCACAGCAGTATTAGATACTAGTTATTATCTTCCGAGTTCAGCGATCGGATTAAAAATTCGCACCCTCCAAGAGTCGCCAGAAGCGAAGCTGGTAACAGAGGAACTCGATTTTCTCAAACAATTGAAAACTCAAAAAACACTCAGTACTCCTGTTGTCTTAACAGCTACTTCCAACTCCAAGCAGTCAGCTAGGGAAGGATTTTTTTCTGGTTTTAGTGCAGGGTTATTTACCTACGCCTTGACCCAGTATTTATGGGAAGCTACCGCAAGCACAAAAATTCAAGTTGCTCTTTCTCGCGTGGATAATTCTCTGTACAAATTGGGTAGTAAACAGCAACCAAAGTTATTAAGTACACAGAAAAATCAACCGCAAGCATTACTACTTGATAATTTGCTCCTAGACAGCAGTAGTGGGGGAGAGGGCGCAGTCACAGACATTGAAGAAGATGGCAAAACAGTGCAATTGTGGTTAGGAGGATTACCTCCGCAAGTGCTGCTATACTACGGAGTTAATTCTCGATTGACTCTACCAACAACAGAGCAATTGATATTGCGATCGCGCAGTGGGTTAACAGCAAAAGCCCAAATTGCCAAAATAGAAGGTGCAACCCCCTTGCAAGTCGGGCAACTTGTGCAAGAAGCAGTCCGGGTTTTACCAAAAAATATTAATTTAATCATTGCTCTGGATACTCGACTTGAAAGAATCGAACGCGTAGATGCCACAAGTGGTTTTGCCGCTATTGCTCATGTGTCTACCATTGCCGCAGGCGAACAACCAGCTGATTATATATTTGGTAAGCTCCAGCAACCACCTAGTCGCTATGGACTATTTACTCTCGATGGCGAATTAATTCCTAACACAGCTGGCGAAGTTGGCGAAGCAGTAAAAGTGGCAGTACTGCGGTTAGCGCCGAAATTATCCACCTTGCTAGCAGCCAAATTATGGCGACTCACAGAAAATGAAGGTTCTTCCCGCCTAGCAATCAAAGCAACTCTAGAGATGATTAGCGATACCTCATCTCAGGTGTTGATGCAACGCCAAACACAGCGAACTCTGACTTCGCAATCACTTTCTCCAGACGCAATTAATCGCGTTTCTACCCAATCTTCAGTTTCCACTCCCACTGTTCCTATTGGTAGTCAGATGCAATATCGACTGCAAAATCAAAGCGATCGCCCAGTATATTTAATCTTGCTAGGATTAAAAAATAATCAGACAGCATTTGGCTTCTACTCTTGGAATATCTCCTCACAAGCAAACGCTACCGACACCAAGCCTCTGTTCAAAGAAGTTGTCATCACCCCAGGCGAAACCCTCACCTTACCCCAAACTAATGACGATTCTGAATGGGTGATTCCAGGCACAACCTTCTTTTCCGAACAACAACTAATTTTTAGTACTGTTCCCTTCAGTGCAACTCTCGCCGTTTTAAACACCACCAAGTATCCCACACCCGAACAGCAATCAATTGCCCCATTGCTGAATTCCTTATATGTAGTCCAAGCCTTACTACTAGACTTGCATAACGCTAGCGCCATCAAAACTGAGAGCAGCACTACAACAGTTGATTCATATATCTTGGATGTGAAGAATTGGGCAAGTTTTAGCTTTAATTTTCAAGTTGTCTCAGAAAGTGATATTATGTCCGAGTAATTAACCATAACACCTAAAACCCCACCCCGCAAAAGCTGTGCTTTAGCTCCCTTCAAAGCTTGCTCTGAGGGGTTGGGGGTGGTGGGGTTCTTTTATTGTGGGTGATTTTTCGCTCTGGATTAATCAAAATTTTTTGGGACAAACAATCACAATTCATAAATAAATCCATTCGAGCTATCAGATTAATCAAAAGTTACAGATGATTGTATTTAGTACTCATTTTGTGTACTAACTGTCTAACTAACTTGCAGACTTCAATTTATCTAGAGCCAGATTCAATTTCAATAAATTGACCCCAGGCTCGCCAAAGATACCAATAAAACGACCATCAGTATTTTGATTAATCAAAGTTTCTAACTCTTGGGGTTGCAGTTTCCGTGCCTTGGCTACGCGGGCAACTTGCGTTCTCGCGGCCTCAGGTGTAATGTGGGGGTCAAGGCTAGACCCAGACGTATATATTAAATCAGCAATTGGTTGAATACCTGCTGTTTTCAGCCGATTTAGGTCACCTTCAACTCGTTTTTTGGGGTCGGGGTCATCTTTACCTTTGATGCGTTCTATTAATGCTGAATTGCTAGGAGCCAAGTTACTAGCACCAGATACTCCAGTCTTTAATACTCCAGCTTCATCTTTTTTTGGGTCTGCCGTGCTGTAGCTGGTGGTACTAGGACGGCTGTTAAAATAGCGGTCAGAAGAAAATGGTTGACCAATTAAGGCAGAACCCACAATTTGACCCTGAGCATTTTTAATCAGACTACCGTTTGCTTGAGATGGAAATACAATCTGTCCCAAGGCAATCATCGCAAAGGGATAGATAATGGCGGCAATCACCCAAATTACTAAAGTAGAACGAATTGCTCTGCTAGCTTCGCGTGCAAAACTCATTAGAATTTCTCCGGGATAAACATCACAAAAAACAAATAAATTGAAAGACTCAGCGTTACTAATCCTAATAATCCCAATGCCCAAGCTTGGCTGCGGGAAAACTGTTCGCCAGTAGCAGCATAAACAACAGGTGCGACCACAAGGTTGAAACACATTGCTAAAAATAAATACAGTGGTAGCTTTTGTTTGCGCCATTGCCACCAAATTTCGCTGACTTCTTCAAGTATTTGCAGAGATTGAGGTAGAAGAATGGGGAGAATATGACGAGTAGCTTTCATAGTAGTTTTGAGTAGTTAGAAATTAAGACAAAGGCAAGATGACATCAATGATTTTAATGGCGATAAAAGGTGCAATAATGCCACCCACACCATAAATAAGAATGTTACGTCTTAATAGTTGATCCGCCGTCAGGGGACGAAACTTTACCCCTTTAAGTGCTAAAGGAATGAGTGCTGGAATAATCAAAGCGTTATAAATCAACGCTGAGATAATTGCAGATTGGGCGCTTTTTAGTCCCATGATATTCAGTGCACCAATGCCAGCAGCGGCAAAGATAGTAGGAATAATGGCAAAATACTTGGCGATATCATTGGCAATAGAGAAAGTTGTTAATGCCCCACGGGTAATCAACAGTTGTTTACCAATAGTTACCAAATCAATCAGCTTAGTCGGGTCAGAATCTAAGTCCACCATGTTAGCAGCTTCTTTAGCAGCTTGTGTGCCAGAGTTCATCGCTAAACCGACGTTGGCTTGAGCAAGAGCTGGTGCGTCATTAGTACCATCTCCAGTCATTGCTACCAATTTACCCTCTGATTGTTCAGTGCGAATCACGTCAATCTTGTCTTCAGGTGTTGCTTCGGCAATAAAATCATCAACCCCTGCTTCCTCGGCAATCACACTAGCCGTAATTCGGTTGTCACCTGTGAGCATAATTGTTTTAACACCCATCCGTCGCAGTTGGTCAAATCGTTCCTGCAAACCAGGTTTGACAATATCCTTAAGATATATAACTCCGAAAATTTGGTCATCTTGGCAGACTGCTAAGGGTGTGCCTCCTAAGCGGGAAACTCGTTCATAGGCTGCGTCTACGTCACTGCCAACATGGCCACCACGGGAACGGACAAACCCTTTAATGGCATCTACTGCCCCTTTACGCACTTGCTTCCCATTGGGTAGGTTAGTACCGCTCATCCGGGTTTTGGCAGAAAATTCTACACCTTCTGCTTGGTTAGTATTGAAATTTACCCCTAGTCCGTAATTTTCCGATAGCTTGACAATTGACCTACCTTCTGGAGTTTGATCAAAGATACTGGCACTACGGGCAATTCGCGCTACATCTTCAATAGTGTAACTATCGACAGGAATAAACTCATCAGCCATGCGGTTTCCCAAGGTGATAGTGCCTGTTTTATCTAACACCAAAGTATTGATATCACCGCAAGCTTCTACTGCTCGTCCAGAGGTGGCGATGACGTTAAACTGGGCAACCCTATCCATCCCAGCAATTCCAATAGCACTTAGCAAACCGCCAATAGTGGTAGGAATCAAAGCTACCAATAGCGAAATCAGAATGGCAACGCTAGCGCCTGCACGCAAATTGTTACCTGCTTCCGCACCAAACACAGTGGTGATAAAACTGGCGATGTAGCTAACGAAGGGAGGCATGGTTGCCACTACAATCAGAAATACTTGTGTCAGTACTGCTAACAATACTGTCAAAGCAATTTCGTTAGGAGTCTTTGTACGTTCTGCTCCTTCTACTAGGGAAATCATCCGATCTATAAAACCCTGACCAGGGTCAGCAGTAATGCGAATTGTCAACTCATCCGAAAGTAGACGTGTGCCTCCAGTAACAGAACTGGCAATATCTGTGCCTGGTTGCTTGAGTACTGGAGCAGATTCGCCAGTAATCGCTGATTCATCCACCGATCCCAGACCTTGAAGCACTTCTCCATCAGCAGGAATCATATCGTTGGCAATCACTTTTACTAAATCGCCTCGTCGCAGTTCTGTGGAACTAACTTTTTGAATGGAACCATCAGGTAGGATTTTGCTGGCAATTGTATCGGAACGTGTTGACTTTAAGCTATCTGCCTGTGCCTTACCACGCCCTTCAGCAACTGCTTCGGCAAAGTTGGCAAAGACAACTGTAAAAAACAGAATTAGGGTAATTAAACCGTTTAACAGACGTTGTTGGTTAACATCAATTTGTAATGTGCCAAATAAACTTGGGTCAAGAGTTACTAGGAAAGTGACAATTGTCCCCACCCAGACAATAAACATGACTGGGTTTCTCACAGCTGTTCGAGGATTAAGTTTAACGAATGACTCTTTAATCGCTCTTTGATAAAGTCCGCGCATATCTGCCTTGGGGGTGTGTCTGCGCGAGTCACGAGTTCCTCCTTGAGGAACACGAGGCGGGCGAGGTGAAGAAGATGGATCTACATTAGTTGTCATATTGGGAATTAAAGACTAAGTAGTTTAAAGTTCCGGAGTTGATAAATCAGCCTTTGAAGGAGATGAATGAAGTTCTCAGGGAGATGAACGAGTCATTGGAGAAATGAATCAGTATTTGAGCCTAAATATTTCTGCCCCCCTGCCCCCTGCTCCCCTGCCTCTCCATCAGCCGATACCTTTAGCAATCCAGAAAGCTTCACTAATCGGGCCGAACGCCAGTACTGGGAAGAATGTCAGTGCGCCCAAAATCAAAATCACGCCTGCGGTTACACCTGTAAATAGTCCGGTATCAGTTCGCAATGTCCCAGGTGTGTAAGGAATCTGTTGTTTGCGAGATATACTATCAGCCAATAACAGTAATCCGATGATGGGGATATAGCGTCCTGCTAGGAGGCTAAAGCAAGTACTCAGATTCCACCACAGTGCGGTTACAGTAGTTTTTGCGCCTGTGGCGATCGCTATTGGTGATGGTTGCGAATCTCCTAAGCCTTCAAACCCAGAACCATTGTTAGCAGCAGCGGAGGCATATTCGTAGATGACTTGAGCAAAACCGTGAAAACCGGGATTGCTAATTCCTGCTAATTGGTCTGGAAATGCTAAGGTTATTCCTGCTGGAATCAGAATCGCGATGGGGTGAACTAAGAGAATCAGAAAACTAGCAAGTACTACCTCGCGTTTTTCAATCTTGCGTCCGAGAAATTCCGGGGTGCGCCCTACCATCAATCCTGTAGCAAATACAGCCAGAATCAGGTAAGCAAACAAGTAAGCTGTCCCTGTACCTTGTCCACCCCAAATAATTTGTAAAAACATATTGGAAAGGGTGACAAAACCGCCGTTGGGCATGAATGAGTCATGCAAACTATTTACTGCGCCACACATGGTTCCGGTTGTAGTTACCGCAAACAATGCCGACTGTGCCCAACCAAACCGCACTTCTTTACCTTCTAAGTTTGGTTGCGAACTTCCTAACAGTGCATTCACAGCCGGATTGCCGTTATATTCGCCAATAGCGGTAATAATAATAAATGCAACATAAATTACGCCCACCATGCCATAAACTAACCAAGCTTGCTTTGTGTTGTTGGCAAAGATGCCATAGCTATAAATCAAAGCAGTGGGAATCGACAGCATCGCCACAATTTGAATCAAGTTGGTAAACCCGTTGGGGTTTTCAAATGGGTGGGCTGAGTTAATAGCGAAGAAGCCGCCACCGTTTTCTCCCAATTGTTTGATGATTTCAAAATGAGCCACAGGGCCAAGCGCGATCGCCTGACTAATGTTAGGGTCTTCTAATGTGGAAAATACTGCCGGTCCAGCTAGTGTTTCGGGAACGCCAGCTACCATCATTGCAATACCACCCACAATACAAATGGGTAATAAAATCCGCATAATTGAGCGAGTCAGGTCTACATAGAAGTTCCCTAGCGGTCTACCTGTCAACCCGCGAATAAAAGCAATGGCTACTGCGATACCTGTTGCTGCTGAGACGAACATGTGATAACCCAATCCCCACATTTGGCTGGCATAGCTCATGTAGGTTTCACCGGAATAGTGCTGCTGGTTAGTGTTAGTAATGAAGGAAATTGTGGTATGCAGTGCTGTGTCCCAAGTTGGCGCACCTATCTTTGTAGGATTAAAGGGCAACCATCCCTGATTCATGATGATAAATAAAATCAGCAACCCCATCACTATGTTGCTGTACAAGATGGCTCGTGCATACTGCCAACCTGTCATGTCTTCTCTAGTTTGAACGCCAATCAAGGAATAAACTATTCGCTCAATCGGGTTTAAAATTGGGTCAATAAATGTACGCTGATCTAAGAAGACACGCGCCATGTATCTCCCAAAAAAGGGAGTAATCGCTACCACAATTAGTAGCGTTAAGGCAATCTGAATCCATCCTTGTAACATGAGTTGTTTTAACTCCGACATTAGTAATTTTGAGATTTATATCAAATAGTCTGTTGTTAATAATTAAAATCCTAGTAAATCACTAATTTTCTATCAATTTATCTACAAAGTTTGGAACTTAGTCTTTATTAGATTGGATGATTTTACATCATCGATAAATTTGGCTGAAAATACAAGATATCAAAGGTTATAAAATTAAGCTAATTATGTTTATATCTAAAGTTTAGATGTCTATATCAAGTGTTTATCACGTTTATCAAATATCTAAACACTAATTTTCAACTAAAATATAAGTGGTAAGTATAATAATTTAGTATATTTCACTGCAAGTATTTGAATCTTCATGGTTGAGGAGAAAAGTAAACTTCACGCCTGTGGGCAAATTTATTTTCATTTCCAAACTGTAAACCTTGTAAACCACAAACTACAAGGATTTAGACCCTAATAATCAAAATTGAATGTGCCTTAAAAATTATTTTAACTATGCTTTCGGAATAACCTAAAATGACGATGTAGTTTTTTAGTAATTAAATTTAAGCATTTACCAACGAGTAAGTGCCAAGAATAGAAACGCCTCATGAAGGCTGATTTTAAATTAACCGCACAAGCAGTCGAATATGATTAGGCAATCCAAATGAAAAGACCTGGATTTATTGAGCGTCATTATCTGTGGACAGAAATTCAAAAAGAAGTATCTCAAAAAATAAAGGCTGTTATTAAAGAACAGGATCTATTGTTAATTCGTACCGCTTGGTCAGACCAGCATGGCATTGTTCGCAGTAAGTCACTCTTACCCCAAGCCTTTTTAAGCGCCCTGGAAAACGGTATGCAAATCAGCACAGGGACATTCTTGTTTGATACTGGTGGTGCAATAGTATTTAACCCTTTCGTTCCCGGCGGTAGCTTAGATATGCCACTAATGACAGGTGCGCCAAATCTTGTGGCTGTTCCTGACCCTAATACCTTCACAATTGTGCCTTGGGCAAAACGCACTGGTTTTATTCTCTGTGATGAATACTTTGGGAATGGTCAGCCAATGCCCTTTTCCAGTCGTGGTATTTTGCGTCAATCATTGCTAGAGTTACATCAAAGAGGGTTGGAGCATATTGTCGGCTTAGAAGTTGAGTGGTATTTAGCAAAGTTAGAAGATCCAATGTTAGCGTTCGCTGATGTTGGTTGTGCTGGAAAACCCGGTGAACCTGCCAAAATTAGCGCTGTAGAGCATAGCTACCAATACCTTTTAGAATCGCACAATCCAGAGATTCACGATTTGCTGCGCCTTCTGGCAGAAAACTTAGTTGAAATGAAATTACCTTTAAGGAGTATAGAAAACGAAGGAGGTATCGGTCAATTTGAATTTACCTTTGACCCGATTCCTGCATTACAAGCTGCGGACACAATGATGATATTCCGAATGGCGACCAAGCAAATCTGCCGTCAACAAGGTTATATCGCATCATTTATGTGTCATCCAGGACTGCAAGGTTGTTCTT
The DNA here is from genome assembly GCA_029379225.1 of Nostoc sp. S4. Lineage (GTDB taxonomy): Bacteria > Cyanobacteriota > Cyanobacteriia > Cyanobacteriales > Nostocaceae > Nostoc. The sequence goes on from JAQYWR010000056.1 coordinate 12,381, forward strand.
CCAATGGTTGGCATTTACACCAATCCCTTATAGACCGAACCACAGGTAAGAACGCTTTCAGGTCAGCAAATTCCGAAATCCTCATGTCAGATTTAGGTAAATACTTCGTTGGTGGTCTTCTCAAACACGCCAATGCTGCTTCTGTATTCACAACCCCGACAATCAACGGCTATAAAAGATTTAGACCTTATTCCCTAGCCCCAGATCGTGCCGGGTGGGGATTGGAAAACCGAGGGGCAATGATTAGACTACAAGGTGGTTTTGATGACCCCGCTACCCACATTGAAAACCGAATTGGAGAACCAGCAGCCAATCCCTATCTTTACATAGCATCGCAATTGATTTCTGGGTTAAATGGTGTAGACGATAAACTTGACCCTGGCTCCCCAACAGAAGAACCTTACACTTCAGAAAATCCGACCTTACCCAAAAGTTTGCCAGAGGCAATTTCATATTTGAGCCAAAGCAAACTTTTCTCTCAAAAAATGGGGCAGCAATTTATAAACTTCATCATTAAGATTAAGCAAAGTGAAATTAATCGCTTTTTGCAGTCTGTTGCTGAACAATCACCATCAGAGTATTTGAAACAGGTGACTAATTGGGAGCAAAGAGAGTATTTTGAATTATTTTGAGTTGAGTTTGGTTTAAAAGAATTCTAAAAAATATAGGGCTTACGTAATATCGTGTTCAGTTAAAGACTTATCATTAAGACCGCAGGGGGCATACTTCGACTGCGCTCAGTAACCGGGAGCAGGGAGCAGGGGGAAAGAGAATTTTCTGATTTTTGCACAGAAACAGGAATTATAACTAATTAAGCGAATATGATATAAGTTTTTTTGTAAAAATTGTCAACAGAGGAGCAAAGAAAGCTCCGTCTCCGGTCGAGAGTCAAGGGTCAAAATCAATACTTGGATTCTGGACTTTGGACTTTGGACTCTGAACTCTTGAGGAAAGATATATGTGGCAGTTGTCTAAGTCTTGAAATAAAATCTCACCAACCCTTATTAATATTACAAATACTTCCGCAACAATAACCCCAATTTTTCTTTCGTCGCCGCTGGCGCTTTATCCAATTGAGTCAAAATCGCATGTTGCAACGCCGAATGCGCTTCACTCGGTGGTGGATTTTCACTCAAGCGCCGCACAGTTTCTTGAATCACCCTTTGAGCATTCACCGCATTCCGCAGCAAATTGCTAATCACTATGTCTACCGTCACAGTGTCATGCTCTGCATACCAACAATCGTAATCTGTCACCAGCGCTAAAGTTGCATAGGCAATTTCCGCTTCCCTAGCCAACTTCGCCTCTGGTAAATTAGTCATGCCAATGATTGTTGCACCCCAACTGCGATAAAGATTCGATTCTGCTTTAGTGGAAAATGCTGGCCCTTCCATGCATACATAAGTACCGCCGCGATGGAGAGTGACTTCTGGTAAATTCAGAGAAGCGATCGCATTTGCCAACACACCAGCTAAGTTCTGGCAAATCGGCTCGCCAAAGGCAATGTGAGCCACAATTCCTTCACCAAAAAATGTTGAAATGCGATTTTTTGTTCTGTCAATAAACTGATCTGGTACTACCATATCCAATGGTTTGGCCTCTGCTTTCAACGAACCCACAGCACTAGCAGAAATTAAATACTCCACACCTAATTGCTTCATCGCATAGATATTAGCCCGAAACGGTAACTCAGAAGGTAAAAGCGTGTGATTGCGACCGTGCCGCGCCAAAAAAGCTACTCGTGTCTCCTCCAAAGTCCCTAGAATCAAAGCATCTGATGGCGAACCAAAAGGAGTTTCAACTTGCACCTCTTCGACATCTTTGAGTGCATCCATTTTATACAGACCGCTGCCACCAATAATTCCAATACTAGCTTGAGCCATGACACTGAACCTTTTGCTTGCTGAGTTGCTAAGTTATTTTACTAGATAGTCGGTTTAATCATGTTGAAAGATGATGGTTGACTATTAATGTCATGCCCGGTTGAATAATTATGATATCTGTGAGGGTCGGTAATGCTTCGGCTTTGCTCAGCATGAATGGGTAATGGGTAATGGGTAATTGGTAATGGGTAATCGTCAGTTATTTATTTTCTTTTTCCCAATTAGCTTTTTCCCAATCCCCAATTACGAATTATTTTGACTAGTAAGTATGGTATCAGTAGAACTTACTAGAATACTTTTCGGGCTTCTAGATGGGCAAGGATATCCGAGCGATCGCGCCACACAGGACGCAATTTTTTGTTAGCGAACATGTTTAACTGGTCGCCAATGTGGGGCGAGCCGGGTTGAGTTGCATTGCCGTAGGTGGTGAGTGCCATTGCTCGTACAGGATTAGAAAATTCAATTGCTGCAACATAGGAATCGCCACCCTCGGATTTAAACTTGCCATCTGATTGCGGTGATGAATAGACGTTTCGGAAGATACCAAGGGGATTTGGACCACCATTGGCAGGTAAATCTATATTGGCATAACGTAGCCGAAAAACATCTCCCCAGGCCACATCGATAGCTCCATAGGTCTTTTCTATCTGTGCTGCTACTGCTTCGAGTGTTGCAACTGCACTTTCTGGCTGAGCTAAACCATCGGGTGTGGTGCGTGGGGAGTTTTCATTCCAAGGTTTACTAAATGTCTTATCTAAGTTCAGCTCGTGAACCCAAAAGGCAAATAATACCGCTCCTCGACTATCTGCATTCGCTTGCCGATCCCAGGTTTCCAGAACATTAGCCGCTTTTTGTCCCAAGTCTTTACCGTACTTGCGTGCAGCAGGAATTAAATCATCCAAAAGGCGATCGGCCATTTCCATGCGGGTCGAGTGCTTGTATGCAATCATTTCCTCAAAAGAGATTTTGTCATCCTCAGCCAACATTCTCACAGAACGTTGTGAGCGAAAATCCATGAAATGAGGTGCCATATAAGCTGGGTAATTATCTGCTTTGATGGCAATCGGAAATGTAGTTGTCCAAGGTGGATCGTTAGTGTTTTGCAACCAACCACTCTTAGGATCGACGATGCGTGGTAAATCTTTGTATGGATGGATTTTTGTCCATAAAGTTTTAGATGTATCGCCAGGAATGATGCCTTGCCAATATGCAAAATCTCCTTGTTGACGTACCGGAACTTGCCCGTTGAATAGGTGCATAATATTGCCTTCTCTATCGGCATACATCACCGTAAACATCGATAGTTGCAAGCGCTTGAGTACAGTTTCAAACTGGCTGAGGTTTTTTGCTCGTGCCATATCCCACCACTGCTGGAGTACACCTGGTCTATCAAGACCGGCAACTCTTAATGCTAAGGTTTGACCATCTTTTTCGACTACCACAGGGCCGTGGACAGAACTTTTGACTACTAATCGTTGTTCTTGCAAAGAGCCATCTTGCTGCTTCACTTTTAACGATAAGGTTTTGACCAGGAATTTCTCAACTTTGCCATCAAAGCGGTAGCCATTATCTGCGAGTGTGAGTGCATACAAGTCCCAACCATCATAGGTATTAACGGTATGAGTCCAGCCTAAGTTATTGTTGAAAGCGATCGCCAATACGGGAACACCCACAAGTGTTGCTCCATAGGCATCAATTGCTGGTGTAGTGATTTGAGCTTCGTACCACAAAAATAAATCTGACCAAGGTAGATGGGGATTCGCTAGTAACATCGCGTGCCCACCAGCCGAATGAGTTGGTGCGATCGCCCAACCATTAGATCCTACTGGCAACTTTTGTTTGTTCAAGTTAGCTACTGACTCCGGATCGACTACAAAAGTGAAATTGAGTACCCGATGTAAGTGAGCTATGACATCTTCTCCGTTAACTGGTAGCACTGCCTTAACGCGATCGTCAATCAACTTCGGATTTTGAGAAGCATAAGTATTGATCCCAGCTGCAAAAGCATCTAGATACTTGCGAAAAGTTGGATTCTGTGCCTTATACCAATTACGAGCGCGTTCCGGTACTCCCATAGTTAGTACCCAACGGTCTGAGTCTAAATATTCTTTTCCCCAATATTCGGCTGCGCGTCCCCGTGCTTGACCGTAGAGACGCAAAAGCAAATCTCCATGACTTTGCATTTGTGCCCAACCAAAGGCATAAAATGCACTCTGGTTATCTTTACCGTAGATATGCGGTATCCCGTGTGTATCCCATAATATCTCTGTAGATTTTGTTGGTACAGCTATAGTTTGGCTGCCAATGAATAAAACCAATATTAGACTGAGTATAAAAGGTAAAACGCGTAGTGATTTTCTTCTGTAAACCTTAGGTAAAATATTAATCCTCATTAACACCACCGTAGATATAACGTCTATCTGAGGGATTGGGAGGGCATCTGTTCATACTTCCCCATCACCCTATTCCTTACTACCTTTTTCAAGTTAGATTCAGGTCGATCTAAACAATACCAGTTTGTTGAGAAAATATATCAAAAGTTTTTGAGTATTTTATTCTTTTAAAAAATTACAAAATAGTTGCATCATCATGTCATCTATGCATTGAATTAATAAAAATTATCAATTAATGATTACAAAGCTACTAAATATTGAGAAGTGGGAATTTCTAATCTTTTTCATCTATTTGAAGCACAATCCCCTATAGGGATGTACAGCTAGCTATACACAGGTGTCAACTTATTATGATGTTCGATAAATCAGTCGTAATATCTCCTAATACACAATTTTCAGGATTGCTTGCCTACGGTTGCAATGACGATTATTCAAGCATACTGATTGCATAATCACTTGTGAAATTCGTTGAGAACTGACTGTTAACAGTCAACCGTCAGCGGTCAACAGCCAACAACATCATATATGCTTTGTTAAATGTGGAACAGCTTTTCTTATAGGATCGACCTTGGCAGTTTCTAGAGCGTTAATGCAAAGCTTTAAAGATTTTGAGTATTGAGTCGGGTGCAGCAGTAGCAGTGGTTGTAGCGACTATTGTGTTTGCTAGCGTATAGGTAAATATTTATATAATTGTAGTATCCCTGAAAACAGGAGCAACGATAATATTGGGTTGGACATCTTATCCGCCCTTGGTTATGGGCGGGTGAGACGCCTCAAAGTTCAGAACTTAGAAATCTAAATGGCAATTCGCAAATTAACCTCTAGATATGCATCGCTACTCTTGGCTAAAGTCGCTCAATTCATCAATTGGTTGATCGAATGTTTCGGGTACTAAAGCTGGGTTACTTCTGCGTTCTTGTGGTGATTGCTCGCGAATCACATCGTCTATTGAAGGAGGGTGTTTGATTTTGTCAAGTACCTCTGGACTTAATTCTGATGCGTCGCTTTCTGGATTCATTTTTTCAGCTTGACTAGGAAGTGTTTCCTTATTCATAATTATTTTTCCAAACTTATACCTCAAGCTTAAATTCTTCAGCTGCAAGGCATACACTACCTTGAGGCTTAAATTGCTATTTCTACATAGCGTTAGGTAAATGAGATTGATGATTTTATAAATTGCGATCGTCAGTTATCGGCGTGGTAACAGGATAGATGCTTATAAGCATTTTTCGTAACTGCGATCTATTAAACTATTTTTTCTCTTATTTACATTACTTTAATTTAAATTCAGTAAATTTACTTAACTAATTTTGAAATTTACTTGTTTCTACTTCCTGCCCTCTGTTTTTACTAAGTAAATTATTATGCATTTTTTACACTGAATACTTGAGTGAGCTATCCGGCAGGAAAAGGCAATACATGCTAGAATTATATCAAAATATGGCAATTATTCAAGAGCAATTTAGAATAATTTGGTGCTGTGTTGATTAAAAAAGCTAAAATCTACGATTTTTGGAGATTTTTAGGTTATGACAACCTCACAGGAGAGGATTATCCCGACAGACTTGCGAAACGAAATGTCGCAGTCTTATCTGGAATACGCCATGAGCGTGATAGTGGGTCGGGCGCTGCCAGATGCGAGGGATGGTCTAAAACCTGTGCATCGTCGCATTCTTTATGCAATGCACGAGCTAGGTTTGCTGCACGATCGCCCGTTTAAGAAATGTGCCCGTGTGGTGGGGGAAGTGTTAGGTAAATATCACCCCCACGGCGACACGGCTGTGTATGATGCTTTGGTGCGGATGGCGCAGGATTTTTCCATGCGATCGCCTTTAGTTGACGGGCATGGTAACTTCGGTTCGGTGGATAACGATCCCCCAGCGGCAATGCGGTATACAGAATGCCGTTTGAAAGCTTTAACTAGTGCTGGTCTACTGCACGACATCGAATCGGAAACCGTAGACTTCGCCGATAACTTCGACGGTTCCCAGCAAGAACCGACAGTGCTACCAGCCCGGATTCCTCAACTGCTGCTCAATGGTTCCTCTGGAATTGCTGTGGGTATGGCAACCAACATTCCCCCGCACAACTTGGGGGAATTAATTGACGGTTTGGTGGCACTGATTCACAATCCAGAAATCACCGATATCGAATTAATGCAGTATGTCCACGGCCCCGACTTTCCTACTGGGGCACAAATTTTAGGGACAGCTGCGATTCGGGAAGCTTACACCACCGGGCGTGGTTCCATTACCATGCGTGGCGTTGCAAGCATTGAAACCATCGAACAGCGGGGACGCCCAGATAGAGAAGCAATTGTAATCACCGAATTGCCCTATCAAACCAACAAAGCGGCGCTGATTGAAAAAATCGCCGAAATGGTGAATGAAAAGCGGCTAGAGGGCATCGCAGATATCCGAGATGAAAGCGATCGCGATGGAATGCGGGTTGTGATTGAACTTAAGCGTGATGCTTATCCCCGCGTTGTTCTAAACAATCTCTACAAACAAACGCCACTGCAAGCCAACTTCGGCGCAAACATGCTGGCGTTAGTGAATAGCGAACCCCTAGTACTCACCCTCAAGCAGTTCTTAAGCGTCTTCTTGGATTTCCGCATTGAATCCATTGTCAGACGCACTCGTTACGAACTGCGAAAAGCCGAGGAACGCGACCACATTTTACAAGGGTTATTGATTGCCCTGTCTCACTTAGATGCAATTATTAATTTAATTCGCCATGCGCCAGATGCACCCACAGCCAAAGGCGAGTTAATCACAACTTATGGACTTTCGGAAGTGCAAGCAGATGCTATTTTGCAGATGCAATTACGGCGGTTGACTGCCTTGGAAGCAGACAAAATCCGTTTAGAACATGAAGAATTACAAGCCAAGATTGCCGACTTACAAGATATTTTGGCAAGACGGGAGAGAGTGCTGCAAATCATTGAAACCGAAGTCACCCAATTAAAAACTAGCTTCGCCACGCCCCGGCGAACGGTAATTTTACCAGGGGAAGGTGAGATAGATGAACGTGACTTAATTGCCAACGATAAAGCTGTAATTTTACTGACGGAGCAAGGCTACATTAAACGGATGCCCGTCAACACTTTTGAAGCCCAAAGCCGTGCTACCAGAGGTAAAGCCGCAGCCAAAGTCAAAGATGATGACACCGTTGAGCATTTCTTAACTTGCTGCGACCACGATAGTGTTTTATTCTTTAGCGAACGTGGCGTAGTTTACTGCCTAAAAGCGTATCAAATTCCCGTGGGTTCTCGTACCAGTCGCGGTACACCCATCGTCCAAATGCTACCGATTCCCAAAGAAGAAAAAATCACTTCCATCGTCCCCGTTGACGAATTTAGCAATGAAGAATATTTGGTGATGCTTACCAAAGGCGGTAATATTAAGAAAACCGAATTGGCAGCCTTTAACCACATCCGCGCCAATGGCTTGATTGCCATTTCCTTAGAAGAAGGCGACCAACTCAGGTGGGTACGACGCGCCAGAGTAGAAGACAGCGTGATTATTGGTTCTCGTCAAGGAATGGCGATTCACTTTAGGTGCAACCACGAACAACTGCGTCCGTTAAGTCGGGCGACTCGTGGGGTGAAAGCCATGAAGTTGAAAAGTAAAGACGAATTGGTGGGTATGGATATTTTGCCTGCGGCAATTCTCGATACTTTGGATACAGTTACAGAAGCGGAAATTGAAGAAATCGAAACAGAAGAAATTGAAATTAATGAAGAGTCCACAGAAGTACCTGGCAACGGCAGTGTCGGCCCTTGGGTATTGGTAATAACAATGGGAGGATATGGTAAGCGCGTACCAGTCGCCCAATTCCGCCTGCAAAACCGTGCCGGTCAAGGTTTAATGGCAACTAAATTCAAAAACCGCAAAACCAAAGACCAATTAGCAACCCTACGCATTGTCAACAACGATGATGATGAAATTATGATGGTTACCAATCGCGGTATTATTATCCGTCAAGCGGTGAATGCAATTTCCGTACAATCGCGATCGGCAACTGGGGTAAGAGTGCAGCGTTTAGATGAAGACGATGCTATTACCGGAGTGGCAGTAGTTCCACCTGATAGTGGCGATGCGGAAGAAGCAGAGTAAACAACAGAGGGAGGGGTTAACTTCCTTACTCCCTCACTTAATTGCTTTAGCTAGCGGCATTTTTATGGGGCTAACCGTCGCCCCTGTGGGCGCATGGTTCCTAGCTTGGATTGCCCTAGCCCCCCTTTGGGTCTTAGTTGTTACTTCCTCAAAACGCAAAAACCAATCCCTCCCCATCTCCCCATACTTCGGCTCCGCTCAGTACAAGTCCCCCTATCTCCCCATCCCCCCCTCCTTCCTCTGGGGTATCGCTTATCACGGTATCGCCCTCTCCTGGATTACGGGAATTCATCCCATGACTTGGTTGGGCGTTCCTTGGTTGCTAAGTTTGGCAATCATGCTTTTTTGTTGGGGATTCATCAGTGTCTTGGGAGGGATATTCCTTACTATTTGGGCGACTGTAATGGTTCGTCTAAGTGGGCAAAAATCCTGGCTACGTGTACTGATTGGTACAGCGGTGTGGTGCGGTTTAGAAAGTCTGTGGAGTGCTGGGCCTCTGTGGTGGACTTCTCTTGCTTACACTCAAAGCCCGCATAATCTCGTAATTGTACACCTTGGTCAACTTTCTGGGCCTAATACTGTGACTGCGGCAATAGTTGCTGTGAATGGCTTGATTGCCGAAGGATGGATAAACCGTAGAAGTGCAGCAGACACAGAGGAAATAACCTCTGCGTCTGCGAGGTTATTTAATAAATACTTAGCTACCGCCACCGGACTATTAATTACCTTACACCTGATAGGTTTTATCTTATACAGCCGTCCCATCGCCCAACTACCAGAAGCAGCGTTGAAAGTGGGGATTGTGCAAGGTAATATTCCTAACCGACTTTTGCGGAGTTCCGAAGGGTTTCGTCGCGCCGAAGAAAACTACACCACTGGATATATAACTTTAGCAAATCAAGGTGTAGATGCAGTTCTGACCGCAGAAGGAGCCTTACCTGTTTTCCAGCGTAACTTGATGGCAACTGCCTTAGTTGCAGCAGTGAAAGAAAAAGCCGTAGTTGCTTGGATTGGGGCTTTTGGCGAACGAGGAAGCAGCTATACAATTAGCTTATTTACTTTTGATAAACAAGGTAAAATTGTCAGCCGCTACGACAAAGCGAAATTAGTACCTTTAGGAGAATATATTCCCTTTGAAGGAATTTTAGGTGGAATAATTCAACGGTTGTCACCTTTGGATGCACACCAAGTTGCTGGTTCAGCAAATCAGGTATTTGACACTCCTTTTGGGAGAGCGATCGCTAGTATATGTTATGAATCTGCTTTTGCAGAACAGTTTCGCTATCAAGCGGCAGCGGGTGGGCAATTTATTCTCAGTTCTTCTAACGATGCTCATTATACTCGGTGGATGCCACTCCAGCATCATGCACAGGATATCATGCGGGCAATTGAAACTGATAGATGGTCAGCACGAGCAACTAATACAGGATATTCTGCTTTTATAGATCCTCACGGGAGAACTTTGTGGATATCTGGATATAACACCTACGAAACTCATGCCCAAACAATCTATCGCCGACAAACAAAGACTTTATATGTGCGTTGGGGTGATTGGTTGACACTGTTATTGTTAATATCCTCCGGAGGATTTTGGTTGTTTGAACAAGTTAAACAAAATTCAATTGTTAACAGTTCAAATTAATCAACTCATTCAAATTAACAATTTTCAAGAGTAAAAAAAATGAAAACTGAACAAGACCGCGAACAATTAATTAAAGATATTAACTTACTGTTATATCAAGCTTATGACAGTACCTTAGACGAAATTTATGCCCTACTTAAAAAAATTGAAGAAGAAGAAGAAGAAGAAGATTTAAAAGCTTATGAAAAAGCTAAACAAGATGCTGAAATTAATGGCAGTGTGTCATGGGAAGAAGCTAAAAAAGAACTTAAAGTAGAAACAAAAAAGGAAGTTGTGTGAGTTATAAAGTTGAAATATCCAAGGGTGCATTAAAACAACTAAAAAAATTATCGCCAGAACTTCAAGAACGTATACAAGTTAGAATTGATGATTCAGCCACAGAACCCTGTCCAAACGGGCTTAAAAAGCTAAAAGGTAAAGAAAATGCTTATCGAATTAAAGTAGGTGACTATCGCCTTATATACAATATTTTCAATGATGTTTTACTGGTGAATGTTGTGGAAGTCGGACATCGTAGCAAGATTTATAAAGATGAAAGTTGAAAATAATTTACTTGTTAAATATCTGTGATAAATCTTGCCTTTCTCAAAAGAAACTGTAACACTGTTTCTTGAGAAGAAATAATATCTGCTCTACCTTCCATGCCAGATTGAATTGCACAGTGGCGATCGCCAACTCTTAATACTAGCTTATCTGGCTGAATAGTTACTTCGTAATTAGCAGCATTTTTATCCTGTTGAGATCCGATTGCATCTGGTGAAATGGCACTGACTTTACCTTTCAAAGTTCCATACTCAGTATAAGAACAACCAGAAACCCGCAATTGTACTTGTTGACCTGCTTCTACTTTCCGGATATCTTGAGATTGCACTAATGCTTTAATTATTAATAGTGAATCGTTAGGAGAAATTTTAGCAACAATATCGCCAGAATGCAACACTTGAGAAGGATTACGCAAATTTAATTCCTGAATAATACCAGATGCCGAGGCACGAATCACTGTATCTGCAATCTCTCGAATAATTTGTTGCAGTTCTTGGCGATCCCGGCTCAATTGCTTTTGAATTTCTACTTTTTGTTGTAATAATTGCTCTCGTTCTTGATTTAATTTTCCTAAACTGACTTTACCTGTAGCACTTTCAGCAGCAATTTTCTCCTGAGAAATTGCCACATCAGCATCGTTAGGATTGAGATTAACGAATACGGCTTGTAGTTTAGCTGTGGCTGCTTCTACTGCTTGTTGTTGTTGTTGGATTGCTTGTTGTTGTTCTTCTACACTAGCTTTTTGAGATTCTAAAAGCTGTTCTTGTTGTTCAACAGCTAGCTGTACTTCTTGGAATTGATCCTGAGAAATAGAGCCGGTTTGGAGTAAAGGTTGATATCTGTCTCGCTTGGCTTTTGCTGCTCTTAATGAAGCATCGCTAGACTTTAAATTCGCTATTGCTGATTTTAACTGTGTTTGAGTTTTTTGTAATTCCTTGTGAGCTTGGCTTAAATTTGCTTTAGCTTCTCTGACTTGGGCAATTGAAGTGGTTCGCCTGTCTTGGATATCGCGTTGACTGCGATTGAGTTCTGCTTTAGCTGAGGCGATAACTCGGTTAGTGCGATCGCTTTCTGCTACTATTTGCCCATCTAAGGCCAAAATTTGGGCATCAAGTTGAGATAGTTGCAGTTTAGCTTGCTGAATATTCGTTTGTAATTGGCTTTTTTGGGTTTGAAGACGATTATCGTCTATCAAGGCAATAATATCTCCTTTTTTCACTGGCTGATTTGTCTGCACTGCAATGCTTTTAATCGTTCCTTCTGTTGCTGCTTGTACTAAACGCAGTTCTCCAGCAGGGCGAACAGTCGCCGGAACTTTGACTGTAATTTTATATTTAAGAACGCTTGCCAGAATAATGCTTGCAGCAAAAATGGTAAGCAGAACTATGCCGCCGACAGTTGTCCAATTATTAATGGGAGGCAAAAATTCATTAGGATTAGCTGGACGGAGAAATTCGGGATTAGTTACCATCTCTGCGTTGGAATCAGAAACAGCAGGTGAAGGCAAGTTCGCATCAGCCATTTTAGAATTCAATACTTCAACTGTGATTATTTTGACACATAGCTATTCCTATATGGGTAAAGTACAGAAAAAATAATTAACCATAGATGAGCATAGATTATTGTAGGGTAATACAGGTGTGCTACCCTACTGCTATACCTCATTCAAATGAGAATCACTATATCACTATAAACCTAAATCTTTTTATACTTGGTGAATAGTATAGCCGTAGTCACACACTTTAGGACATAATGACAAGCGTGAAAGCTAGGAATAGTAACAGTTTTACCTTCTGCCTTCTGCCCTCTGCCTCCTGCCTCCTGCTATATAAAATAGACTTATTGCAAAAGTACCTAATGAATAAAGTCGTAACACTTAAAGTGCGCTGAAGTCATCGCTATCCGATGGATACTTTAGTGTTCTTGACGCTCTTCCGCCACTGATTTGTTCTAATTCTTTTTCAGACATTTCTTCACAGACTTGCTCCTCTAAAAAGCGAGAAAAGAATGGCATTGCTGATGACTTCAAATCTTGCTCTGACTTAAAGGCTTTTGCATCAATATTAGGTTCTACTTTCATTTCAAAACTCCCTTGACTATGTAATATTCAAAAACTTGTTGTAATGATTTAACAGTGGATAACAGTTGATTTATGCAAATTTATGTAATTAATTTTGTAAAACCTCAGCGATCGCCTGGGAAATTGGTAAGCCAGGACAGCGTTCCAGCCAGAAAAACTCGCCAACAGGGTTAACTTCAAGAAATACATACCGATTATCAGGAGTCAAAATAATATCAATAGCTCCATAATTTAAACGGAATTCTGCCATAAGTTTGAGCAGTTTCTCTTCGACATCTTCAGGCAAAGTGTATGACTCCCAAGCGTCAAGTAAAGCAATTCCCTGTTTGCGCCAATCGTAACGCGCTTTATCCAAAGCTTGAGAATCAACCGCAGCCGTCAGCACGCGTTTACCTACAATAATTGTCCGCAACTCCAATGCTTTGGGAATTTTTTCTTGAAATGTCATTGGGCAAAAACGTAAGCCATCAAGGTTATTCAAATCTTCAGATGAAATTGGATTTGTAAACACAACTTTTTCTCGTCCTTGTTCATCGTAAATAGCAAATGAAGAGAGCATTTTTGTAATTATTCCCTGCTGACACTCTTGGGCAAATTGCTTTACTGCAAGTGGATTATTTGTAGTCAAGGTGCGTGGCGTATCTAGACCTATCTTTCTTGCTATTTGTAATTGCAATTGCTTATTTTCAGCTCGCCGAATATTCGGTAGAGGGTCGAGATGAAAACCTTTGATACTGGCAATCATTCCCTGAATGGTGACACGAGATTCTTTGAGTGAAGCTTGTCTGAATTGCCTATCCATAGAGTCAGGAATTTTTGACCCAATGGCGATACGTCGATACCAAACTGCTGACACTTCATTTAAATCTAATGTTTGGTCATCGACGCTAAGAGTAACCCGTTCAGTTTCGCCATAATAAACATCTAGCTGTATTTCTGTAGGAAAGCGGTCTGTATCAAAACGAAATGCTTTTCCTCCTTGGACTTCAATTGCTTGAATAACTAAAGGAATACTTTCGTTGTCTTGGCTGTGAGTAATGATTAAAACAGTCATTTCAAGAATCAAATCAGTTGGTTTTAGATTTTTAAAAAGACGTATTATATTTAGGATTTTTTGCAAGTAGTGCATCAGCGATCGCCTCTGCAATCGGATAGTCTAAATCTCTCTCTAACATCCCCCACTCTCCTGTGGGATTAATTTCTAAAAAAACATATTCCCCTGATGGTGTTTTAATCAAGTCAAATGCTCCAAAAACCAGTCCGAATCTTGCCATAAAAGCATCCAGACAACGAATTAGGTTATCGGGTAATTGATATGGTTGCCAGGTCAAAACTTCTTTTGTTCCACGTCGCCAATCTTGAGTAGATGCTGCATACCCAGATGCATCTAGTGCCCCAACAAACAGATTACCATTTACATACACTGCCCGTAATTCTAACTGTTTGAGGATTTGTTCTTGAAACACAACTGGACAATAACGCAGTGTTTCAGCATCAATTAAGTCTTCTTCTTTAACGGCGCTAGTATACATGAAAAAAGAAGAGGCTTGCATACCATAAGAAAGAGGTCTAAGCAGCTTGGCAACCATTTTTTTGTTAACTTGGTGGAAAAAGTCTCGTGCTTGTTGAGGATTGTTGGTTACCAGAGTTTGAGGTATTATAAGACCTACTTCCGATGCAACCCGTAGTTGGCGCAACTTATTTTCAGCTGCACTGATGCGCTGTAAATCATCTACCCAGGTGGCTGTCCTCAGGCTGTCCCAAAAGCCATCTAAGACTGCGAGTGATTCATTAGAGCAGGCTGCTTGAAACTGTGGAGCTAATTCTTTACCTAAATCGGGTTGCCAAATTCGCCGCATCCATACTGCTTGTACTTGCTCGGTGTTGAGGGAGCTTTCTTTATATTTGAGTGTATGATTGCTGCCAGAGTTGCTTAAATTAGCCTGGAGTTGAACTGCTGTTGGAAACTTATCAGTATCAAGACGAAATGGCTGTGCGCCTCGTTTGGATACAGCTTCGGCAACTCTATCTATTGTGAAGTAATCACCACTGTGGCTGATTAATAAAACTACATTGCGCTCAAGGTGCATAAAATATTTTCATTCGGTTTTTATACTTTCCCTATTGTCAACTTTTAAGGAAGCAAGGTATTAAAAAGGTAAACTTAGTTTTAATGGGAAGCCAACCCCTAGATGGGGTTGGCAAAGCTAGCAGTATTTTATTATGATAATTTTTCAAAACCGCACCATTTGATGTACTCAAAAATATGCAGTTATTCTACAGGAAAATTACGATCGTCCCCATCTGAAGGATACTTATTAGTATAAGCCTCATCAGAATCAGAAGGCGCTTTTTTTGTTGCATCTTCTTGATCGGATGGAAACTTCAGAGTTTGAGCGACTTCATCAGCCTTCTTCTTGGTTACACCACACTTTCCACCGCTAAGGGCTTCTGATTCTTCATCAGATAAGTCTTCAAAACTTTGCCCTTCTAAAAATCGGGCAAAGAAGGGTACTGCTTGTAAATTTGGTTCTTCTGGTTTGTTTTCAGGCATAATTTTTGCTTACGGTAAACTAAAGAGAAATTTACACTAGAGTCCATGATATTACAGAGTATTTTATATATCAAGTAATAATTTAATCTTAAATTATTCTTAATTTTTACATAAAAATACTGATTTTATCTTTAAAAATTAATTAGCAATTGATACCAAATAATATCAGACATACAGGAATGCGGTTTGATTGCGTGAAAAAAGAACTTACACCTCAAGCAACAAGCAATTAATACTTTCCCCATCCCTATAAATTCATAAATAAAACAGGAGTGTTATAGAAACAATGAAATATCAGATCGTGCTGCAACATAGTGAGGAAGATTGTGGAGCAGCGTGTATTGCCAGTATAGCTAAACATTACGGACGTAGTTTTGCGATCGCTCGTGTTCGGGAAGCTGTTGGTACAGGAGCGCAAGGTACAACTCTTGTGGGTTTGAAACGTGGTGCCCAAAGCCTTGGATTCAACGCCCGTCCAGTCAGGGCTACACCACAACTAATTGAGAAACTCCATGAAGCACCTCTCCCCGCCATTATCCACTGGAAAGGATACCACTGGGTAGTTTTATATGGAAAAAAAGGTAAAAAATATATAATTGCCGATCCTAGTAGTGGTATCCGCTATCTGACTCTTGAAGAATTAACTATAGGTTGGGCAAATTACGTCATGTTACTGTTATTTCCAGATGAAATTCGTTTTTCTCAACAAGAATCAGATAAAATTACGGGTTTTAGTCGCTTTTTAGCGCGAGTTTTACCTTATCAGCATATTTTAATCGAAGCAATTTTAATTAACATAGCAATGGGAATCTTTTCCCTTGCAACTCCTTTTTTAATTCAAATTCTCACCGACGATGTACTAGTTAGAGGAGATACTCAACTTTTAACCACAGTTGCGATTGGTGTAGTAGCAATAAATCTCTTTACCAGCACGCTAACACTCGTACAGTCTAACTTAATTGCCCACTTTGCTCAACGCTTAGAATTAGGCCTCACTTTAGAATTTGGCAGACAAATTTTGCGCCTTCCTCTTACTTACTATGAAGCCCGTCGTAGTGGTGAAATTGTTAGTCGTCTCCGAGATATTCAAGAAATCAATCAGATGGTTTCCCAAGTCGTTATTGCCATTCCCAGTCAGCTTTTTGTGGCGGCAATTTCGCTAGTTTTTATGGTTTTTTATAGTCTAAAATTACTAGGTTTATCTGTGCTAGTTGCCCTATTAATGTCTTTATCAACCATTATATTTCTGCCTACTTTACGGCAAAAAATCCGTAATCTCCTTGTTACACAAGCTGAGAATCAAGGAATGTTGGTAGAGATTTTTAAAGGCATATTGACTGTAAAAACTGCTAATGCCGCTCCCCAAGCTTGGGAGGAAATACAAAGCCGTTTTGGTAATTTGGCTCATCTGAGTTTTAGTACTATTCAAATTGGTATTATTAATCATGTATTTTCGGGATTAGTCTCTGGTTTTGGTAATCTTGCTATACTTTGGTTTGGTAGCAGTCTAGTTATTAATCAAGAATTAAGTATCGGTCAACTGTTAGCATTTAATGCAATGAATGCTAATTTTAATATATTGATTACTACCATCATTAGTTTTATAGATGAATTTGCCAGAATCCAGACTGCGACCCAACGGATTAGCGAAGTAATTGAGAGTACGCCTGAAGACCAAAATGAAGAAAAGAAGCCTTGGGCAGTAATCTCTGGTAATAGTGATATTATTTGCACTAATATTAACTTTCACCATACAGGTAGAGCAGACTTATTACAAGACTTTTCCCTAACTATTCCCGGAGGTAAAGTCACAGCACTGATTGGTAAATCTGGCTGTGGAAAAAGTACTTTAGCTAAATTAATGGCCGGGTTGTATCCTTTGGAATCAGGTAATATTCGCTTTGGTATTTATAACCAGAAAGATTTATCTTTAGAATGCCGACGACAACAGGTAGTATTAGTCCCGCAAGAACCCCACTTCTGGAGTCGTTCAATTTTAGAGAATTTTCACTTTAGCTATCCTGATGCTACATTTGAACAAATAGTTCGGGCTTGCGAAATTGCTGGTGCTGACGAATTCATCTGCGAATTACCAGATAATTACCAAACTGTATTAGGCGAATTTGGTGTAAATATTTCGGGTGGACAAAAGCAGAGATTAGCCTTAGCTAGAGCAATAGTTACAGAGCCACCAATACTAATTTTAGATGAATCCACTAGTGCATTAGACCCAATATTAGAATCACAGGTATTAGATAAACTTTTACATTACCGAGAAGGGAAAACCACAATTATAATTAGCCACCGTCCCAGAGTTATACTACGTGCAGATTTTATTGTTCTATTAGAAAAAGGACACTTAAAAATGCAAGGTGTTCTTAAAGAAATACAACTTCTATCTGGAGAACATTTAGATTTTTTAACTCCGTAAAAGTGACTGGAGACTGGAGAGATGAGAAGATGAGAAGAATAACTCTTAACTCCCTGCTAGAAATTGAAATGCACAATTTTATTTAATTAACAATCATTCATAAGAATGAAATTTTAATAGATAATTTCATACCAAATTAAGTTTAAAAAAACTGTATGAACGATAATTTCCTGATTTTAAAGTGTTTTAATAAAGTTATTACTGAAGTTTTAGAGAAGCAAAAACATGAAAGGTTTCAGGAAGATATCCTCTATAGCATTATTGCTATTTGCCTTTGTGTATCCACCCTCATTAGTACAAGCAAAGGATATTTCTCTAAATAATGTTGTTAATGAACAGAGTGTGACGCCAGAGGCTAACCTTGTTGGAAATCGAAAAGCAGAGCTTTTAATTGCTCGACGGCGGTACTCAGGACGATATCAGATTATCCGACGCGAATCTCCCAGACGATACCAAAATATCCGACAACGGGAACGGTTTGAACGGTACCAAAATATCCGACGACGGGATCGGCTTCAACGATACCAAAATATTCGAGAGCTACAGTTAAGACGGCAACAGGAGTTGAGACGACGAGAGTACAGGCGTCAATGGTATTAACGACATCTAAAGCAAGATTAATTGGCGTTGAATATTTGCACGATGGGTAGGAGAGTTTGTCCCTTGCATTTCCAGGCGGGCTTTCCTGCCTATCTCCATAAGAATCATAGCTAATTTTATGCAATGCCGATTAATAATTGGTTAGTGGTTTCCTATTACAGCAGTTTTCATGTATTTGAACCACATCTGTTGTAGGGGCGCAAGGCCTTGCGCCCCTACCGCGCGATCTATCTGTTGTCAGATTTTAATGACTTGCTACAACCTCTGTTTCAAGGCGAACCAGTCGGTCTGCCAAAAGTTTTTCTAGGTCTTCTAGTGCCTTAGTAAAACCTTTGATGCCCTCGTCTAGTTTTTCAGATGCCATACGGTCAGCAGCGTGCATCTTGTCAAAGGTAGCTTTGTCAATGGATAATTTTTCAATTTCCAAGTTTGCTACTTTGGCAGGGTCGAGTTTACGTGGTAGTTCTCCAATAGTTGCGTGTAATTCCGCCAAAAGCGCTGGGGAAATTGTCAACAAGTCGCTACCTGCAAGTTCAGTAATTTCACCAACGTTACGGAAGCTAGCTCCCATAACTTCGGTTTTATAGCCGAATTTTTTGTAGTAGTTGTAGATTTTGGTGACCGACAAAACTCCTGGATCTTCGGCTGCTGGATAGCTATCTCGTCCAGTATCTTTTTTGTACCAGTCGAGAATCCGACCGACGAAGGGAGAAATTAAAGTGACGCCGGCTTCTGCACAAGCGATCGCTTGGTGCAGACCAAACAATAAAGTAAGGTTACAATGAATACCTTCTTTTTCTAGAATTTCCGCAGCGCGAATCCCTTCCCAGGTGGTGGCAATTTTAATTAACACGCGATCGCGATCGATTCCAGCAGCTTTATACTGAGCAATTAATTCTCGTGCCTTCTCAAGGGTGGCTTCAGTATCGTAGGACAAGCGAGCATCCACTTCTGTAGACACGCGACCAGGAATAATTTGCAAAATCTTCAATCCAAAAGCCACTGCCAGACGTTCAAACGCCAGAGAAGCTATTTGTTCTTGGGTAGCTCCGGCTCCAGCATCTTTTTTCGCCTGAAGTAAAGTCTGATCGACAACTTCCTGATATTCTGGCATCTGTGCCGCAGCTGTAATTAGGGAGGGATTTGTAGTGGCATCTCGGGGTTTGAACTTTTCAATTGCTTGGATATCCCCTGTATCTGCAACCACAACAGTCATTTCTCGCAATTGTTCTAGTAAACTTTTAGACATAAAATACTCCGTGATGTTTGTTTAGGATTTACTTAATTCCTTAATGAGTGTTGACTGTTGACTGTTGAGTGTTAAAAAGCCGGAGATTCTCAAGCAAGGCCTGAGGAGTTATATATTTTCTGCTTTGCTTCCTGTCCCTGAAGCTCCTCACCTCCCCATTGCCCCATCTCCGTATCTCCCCATCTCCCCAGTCCCCAATCTCTTCAATTCTGATTGTGGCAATTTTTCTTAATATTGCCTAATTTTGTTTGCTATCCAGAGCCACAGCCCTATTCTAGATGCCTATGCAGAAATTGGTTGTCCAATGGAATGCACTTTGATTAAACTGGTTGTTCCTGATTTACCAATTGGAACGCCAGAGGTAATCACCACCTGATCTCCCTTGTTCGCTAGACCCCTATCTACGACTTTGTTCACCACATTTGCAAACATTTCTTCAGCATTGTGGACTGGTGGAATTAGCAAAGGTTCGACTCCCCAGGAAAGTGCTAGCTGGCGGTAAGCGGTAGCATCAGAGGTCAAGGCAATAATTGGAGAAGTTGGGCGATATTTTGATACCATTCTCGCCGTACTCCCTGAGGTCGTGTTACAGAGAATTGCCCGTGAGCCGGTTTCATAGGCGATGCGACACACCGCTTCTGCCACAGATTCGGTGACGCTGAGACTACCTGGTTCATGACACCAAGAATGTCTGCCGCCCTCATCTAAAGCCTGTTCTGTTCGCATGGCAATGTTATGCATCATCTGCACGGCAGCGATAGGATATTCTCCCACGGCAGTTTCACCAGAAAGCATTACTGCATCTGTACCATCCAAAATGGAGTTAGCAACATCTGTGGCCTCGGCGCGGGTGGGGTCGGGGGCGCTAATCATCGACTCTAGCATTTGCGTGGCTGTAATTACGGGCTTGCCAGCTTGATTGCAACGGCGAGTGATATCTTTTTGAATCAGAGGGACTTCATGAATCGGCATTTCCACACCCAAATCGCCACGGGCAATCATGATGCCGTCGGCAACTTTCAAAATGGAGTCAAATTGCTCTACCGCCTCTGCTCTTTCGATTTTGGCAATTAAGCGGATTGAAGCGCCAGCAGCTTCAATCATCCTTTGAGCAGGTTCTAAATCTTGTGGCGATCGCACAAAAGACACTGCCACCCAGTCTACACCCAACTGAATCCCAAAACGCAAATCCAGCAAGTCTTTTTCGGTGATTGAACTCACTGGTAAAGGAGTTTCTGGGAGGTTTACTCCTTTGTGGGTGGAAATTAACCCGCCAATTTTCACCTCTGCCCGGATGCGATCGGCATCGCGATCGGTGACAATCAACTTGACGCGACCATCATTAATTAAAATCGGTTCGCCTGGTCGCACCATTGCAAACAAAGTCGGCAATGGTAAAGGTAATTCCTCAATACTCTCACCCTTGTCTTGTAAAACAAAGGTAACTTCACTCCCAGCTTCCACATTTAACCCTTCTGGTGGTAAGATACCCAAACGGATCTTTGGCCCGCACAAATCTTGCATAATGGCGATCGGCCTTTGTTGCTCAGCACTAATCTGCCTCAAGTACTGAGCCGTTTTGGCGTGGAATTCATAGGCTCCGTGAGAAAAATTCAACCGCGCTACATTCATTCCAGCTTCTACTAAAGCTTGGAGTTTTTCAGGTGCAGATGTAGCAGGCCCAACAGTACAAATGATTTTGGTTCGACGCATAGGGATTAGGGGTTGAGGAATAACCTGCGACATCGATGCTTGATACCAATTAACAGACTTAAAATTTTATTTGGGTTTCCCGATTTAAATCTTGAGTCTGCTTTTAGAGAATTGGTATTATGCGATGCGATCGCATAAAGCATCTAAACACGCAGGTTTTTCATATCACTGGTTTGCTAAGTAAAGATACTAGATTGCGTTTTATTTTCAGGTATTTACCATTTGACCCAAATCCCAAAAGCCAATGAGCAAAAGTCAAAAGTCAAGAGTCAAAAGCTAATGACTAATGACCAATGACTAATGACTAATGACGAATCAAACCACAGCAGGCGTCGGTGCAAGTTGTTCTTTTTGTGACATGGATAACATCAAGTCAACCACACGATTCGAGTAGCCCCACTCGTTGTCATACCAGGCAACCACTTTAAAGAAGTTGGAATTTAACTCAATACCAGCACCAGCGTCGAAGATGCTGGAATGGGTATCACCTTGAAAATCTGTGGAAACTACTTCTTCGTCTGTGTAACCCAGAATACCTGACAATGCCCCAGTGGCAGCTTCTTTCATGGCAGCACAGATTTCCTTGTAACTGGTGGCTTTGGCAGTTTTGAAAGTTAAATCAACTACAGAGACATCAGGAGTCGGAACTCGGAATGCCATACCAGTTAACTTACCCTTCAATTCTGGCAAAACCAGTGCTACAGCTTTAGCCGCGCCTGTGGAGGAGGGAATAATATTCTGGGCTGCACCTCGACCACCACGCCAGTCTTTTTTACTGGGGCCATCTACAGTTGGCTGGGTGGCAGTCATCGCATGAACTGTGGTCATCAAGCCTTCAGTCAACCCAAAGTTATCATTGATGACTTTAGCGATGGGAGCTAGACAGTTTGTAGTGCAACTAGCATTGGAGACAATTAGATCCTTGCTAGCATCAAACAAGTGATGATTAACACCCATAAGTAGGGTAGGAACTGTATCTGGATCTTTGGTAGGAGCAGAAATTACCACCCGCTTTGCACCTGCTTTCAGGTGGTTTGCTGCCCCTTCATAACCAGTGAATAGTCCCGTAGATTCCACGACATAATCAGCACCTAATTGTCCCCAAGGCAACTCAGCGGGATTCCGCACAGATACGCAAGGAATAAAGTGACCATCAATGAGGATACCATCATCTTTAGCTTCAACCTCGCTCGTCAATTTACCGTGGGTTGAGTCGTACTTTAATAGGTAAGCGAGGTTATCTGGTGGTACCAAGTCGTTAATGCCGACAAACTCGATGTCAGGGTTATCAATGCCAGCGCGAAGCACAAGTCGCCCAATTCGACCGAAGCCATTGATACCAACTTTCAATTTACTCAAGATTAAACCTCCTGTTGTGGAAAGTTGAACAAAAGGAGAAAGTTAAAAGTCAAAATAGATTGCCTTTTACTCTTTACTTTATGATCGTGACAGTCTCAGTCAGTTAAGGGATATTTACTTGGCATATTTTAAGGTTTGGGGAGGTGGGGAAGTGGAGAGACTTGTACTGAGCGCAGCCGAAGTATGGGGAGATGGGGAGAAAAACTAATGACCAATGACCAATGACTAATTTTTTTGATACCGCATTCCTGGGAGTTGGGAGAGTAAACCCATCAGTTCTAACTGTAACAAAGCACTCGAAACTGAACTAGCAGGCATATTGGTTTGTTGGACAATTAAATCGAAGGGTAAAACATCAAAAGCAATCGCATCCATTACCCGTTGCAATTCAGGTGATAAAGTTGGCATTAACTGTTGTGTTGTGGACAATTGCTCAACTCGATCAATTTGTGGTATTGCTCCCAGCATTGTTAATAATTCGTCTAATTCTTTGAGAATCAAAGAAGCACCTTGAGTTAGTAACTTTAAACAACCTTGGGATGGATAATCGTCCACTCTCCCTGGTAATACGTAGACATCTCTACCAAATTCATTGGCGTAGGTGGCTGTAATTAAAGCGCCAGATTTTAATGGGGCTTCCATCACCAGGATAGCGCGGCTCATTCCTGCAATAATCCGGTTGCGGCGGGGAAAATGAGTGCGATCGGGTGGAGTTTTTGTGGGATACTCACTCACGACTAACCCAGCCGTCAAAATTTGCTTATACAAATCTCGATTTTTGTGGGGATAAATAATATCTACACCAGTTCCTAAAACTGCAATTGTCCGTCCACCAGCTTTCATGGCGGCGGCATGGCTTTCAGTATCTATTCCTTCCGCCATCCCAGAAACCACTGTAAAGCCATTTTTCGC
Organism: Nostoc sp. S4; assembly: GCA_029379225.1. GTDB lineage: Bacteria > Cyanobacteriota > Cyanobacteriia > Cyanobacteriales > Nostocaceae > Nostoc. The sequence goes on from JAQYWR010000056.1 coordinate 35,858, forward strand.
CAAAGCTGTGCTAATTTGGCGAGTCCAACGAATCCCGTATTCTGAAGGGCGGCGGGTTCCGACAATCCCAACTAGGGGTTTTTGTCCGAGATTTTCTTGCAGTTCAACTTCACCGCGATAGTATAAAATCGGCGGTGGACTGGGGGTTTCCAGTAGTAAGCGGGGATAATCGGTATCCGCTGGAGTCCAGAAATTAGGGTTTTCCTGTTGGTGTTTGGTAAATAGTTGTTCTGGATGTAGGCGCGATCGCTGCTGTACTATTTTTTCAAGTGTTTGAAAACCAAAACCCTCTACTTCTCCTAACTGTATCTTGGTAGCGTTCCAAGCGGTTTCCAGAGTGCCAAAATGCTGTTGCAGCCGTCGCAATAATACCGGGCCAATCCCCAAAATTTGCGACCAAGCTAGCCAATACGCACTTTCTTCTACCACTTTTTTATCCTCACGCCTACTGATTTGAGTATTCCCAAAATCAACTAATAAATTCTTGACTGTTGACTCTTAAACATTGAATATTAACTATTGACTATTAGTTCTCTGACTAACTTTTGTGATGAAATCTTTTTATCGTCTTTTACTACGCCTATCTGGTTACTCAATCTTTCCACTACTGCATAGTATTTTTGGTGTATCGCCTAGTTTAGCAGCCGAGACAGTTGTTGTTAGATACGGTTTATTTGAGCAGTCGATTCCTGTGGCAGATATACGCAACTATGGTGAAACACAAAAAGTTTCCGACGATTTGAAATCTATCTTAGGTCATCTTAGTCCTGAAGAAAAACAGAAGCTTCAAGATGCACTGCAAGTGAAGATGTCGCTTGATATTGTGGCTTTAGACAAGCTGGTAAACACACAAACGGGTAAGCAAGTTTTATATTTTGTTTCCCAAGCGATCGCCCGTCGCGACCAAGCCAGTATCCCAGCGCTACGAGCTGCTATTATCTTGGGAGCAAAATCACCAGAAGGTTTAGGACTCCTGACATTTTTAGAAGCCTATCCCAGTAATGAACTAGTCATTGATGTATCAAAAATTTCCAAAATAGTTGGCATGGCAGATTCATCTTCTGGTTCTACTAATACACCGCCAAAGGACAATGTAACTTCTTCTCCTTTAGGGAGAATTGCACTGCAATATCAGACAATCGCCGCCCAAGATAAACAGTTTTCGGGTTGTTTATTTGGTGATTCTGTTTCGGCTGAACTTGGCAATACCCTTGGTAGGGGTACTTTTAATTTTGGGTTAAATGGCTTGAGTACTATTTCATTATTAGAACAACTGAAGACTTTAATTCCTACTAAGGTAAAATGCGAAAAAGCGATTATTGCCGTAGGTGGAAATGATGCTTGGTATGGAATTAGCGATCAATTATTTAGCAAGAATCTTCAAGAGGCGATCGCACTTGTCCGCACAATGGGAACTAAAGAGGTTTTTCTGATTCCAGCTTTTTATTCAACAGCCGAGGTGAGTTCAAATCCAACTGTTGCTGCACCCAATTCTCGAGTCGAACAAATTAATGCTTTAATTAATCAAGTTGGCGAAACAGAAAAAGTACCAGTTGCCGCAGCCGGAGTAGCACCGTTGTATGAAAATAATGTTTTGAAAAAGGATTTTACCACTGATGGCGACCATCTGAATGCTGAGGGACTAAAGATTTATCGACAAGCATTACTAGAAATTCTAGGAAAGTAATATCAAAGGCGATCGCTGTTTAATTTTTTCAAGAATACCAACAACTGCGATCGCTTTTTTATAATCTTCGTTTAAGAATAGCCAAAAAAATAAATCATGCTTTCATGCGGCGAGACTCAATCTTTTACAAACTATTTCAACAATCACCAACATTATTATTTTAATTATTGACAAATCGCCCAATCAATGCCGATAGTTATCGATTTGATTCAGTGGCGTCAAAGAACCAAAATTTGAAATTGACGGGGTATTTTTACCAGCAGAAAATCAAGGTGTGGGTGTTGTATATTTCTGCGAAGTACAGTTTCAGAAGGACGAACAGCTTTATGAAAGGGTATTTGCAGAATCATCGTTATATTTTTATCGCAACCGTAGCAGATTTAGTGATTGGCAAGCAGTAATCATTTATCCATCACGGAGTATCGAACAAAACGATATTTATACTCATCGAGGATTGCTTAACAGTAACCAAGTGCATCGAGTGTATTTAGATGAGTTAGGGGATATTCGCCAATTATCGATATGGCTAGCGCTGATGGTATTAACTACGGTAGATGAGCAACTTGCACCAGAACAAGCAAGGTATTTGCTTGAGCGTTCCTCACAAGAACAGTCCCAAACCGCAAATAGCGACATAATTGAGTTAATAACAACAATAATGGTCTATAGATTTGAACAATTGAGTCGAAAAGAGGTAGAATCAATGCTAGGAATTACACTCAAGCAAACACGAGTTTACAGAGAAATTAAGGAAGAGGGACGAGAAGAGGAAGCGCGTCAGCTGATTGTTCGTTTACTAACTCGACGTGTAGGAGAATTACCTCAACAAGTGTGCGAACGTATTGAAACTCTCTATTTAGAACAATTAGAAAATCTGGGTGAAGCACTACTTGATTTTACTGGTATAGCTGATTTATACGCTTGGTTAGAAGCACTTGAAGGTTTAAGATAATCATCAAAAATGCGATCGCCTCAAATACAGCAGAATTGGTGAATTTAGCAGCAAAGCAAGGCAAAGTAAAACGCAGAGGTACGCCAAGAAAAAACTCTGCCTATGATTGCGTTTAACCTTTGTGGCTGCCTACCAAAGTTACGATCGCCCCGTACCCACGCTCATACTTTTGTATGTGTTGAAAAATATTTTCAGGACTTACGCACTGACTACGATTTTACGTCATTACCAGCGTACCCCTGCTATTAAGCAAGCTACGCGAGTACGTCTAGTAGAGTTTGCGAAGTAATCGCCAAAAACTCTGGGGGCGTTGCATATTTGCGGGATGAATTAGGCTCAAAGGGTGACAAAACCGTCATGGAGGTAATGAAGTAATAATTTAATTGAAAGCCTAAGCATTTCCTCTGATTTGGAATAACACAAAGTCTGACGATGGAGGCGAGCTAAATAATGCCTAACCCGTGTATTTTCTCCTTCAACTCTCGTCATATATGTTTTCTTAACAATACGATCTCCATCATCAATAAAACATGGATAAACCGGGTATCCATCTGTTACATAAAAATAGCTTCGCCAACATTTGATAATTTTCCATAACTTTCCAAAGGTTTTTGCACTACGGTCTCCTAATACCCAGGCAAGAATTCCCGGATAGCTTTTATTTACTACCGTCCAAATCCATTTCTTGTTTTTTTTTACCGATAAAAGTTTCCAGTTCATCCACTTGGGTGACTTCAGGAATTTCAACACTCGGTAGTGCATCAGATAAGGGTTCTGCGGTTTGTTTCACCCATTGAATTACCGTATTATGGTTAACTCCTGTTTGTCGCTCAATTGCTCGAAAACCCGTACCATTAACATACATTGTCAAACATTGTTTCTTAATTTCGTTTGAATAACCTCGCTTTGAATATGATTCAACAAATTGGCGTTAGCGTTCGCGTAGCGTCTCGTAGAGAAGCGGGGCGGAACGCACGTCGCATCGGACACAAATGTAGTTCTGTTTACCACGACGATGCCCGTTCATACGTATATGAGTAGATGCACAATTAGGACAGTTCATCCCTTAATTATGCAACACCAAATTTCCTTATCCCGATCGCGATTAGGCTGCTTCAAGCAGACCTTAATGCGGCGTAGCTTTAATAGTTGACCATCATCGGCACTTAAAATGATGTTCTGCTCAAACACCATATCGCGATCGCTTTTTGGTTGCCAGGGTCAATTTTCTCTAAGCTTTTTGCCGCTTGCCGTCGGATAGAATTGTCCAGTTGTGGTTTGCCGATTAACTCCACCAAAGCAGCGATCGCTTTTTGGTTGCTAGGGTCAATTTGCCCTAAGCTTTCTGCCGCTAGCATTCGGATAATATCATCCACTTGTGGTTTGTCGATTAACTCCATCAAAGCAGCGATCGCTTTTTGGTTGCCAGGGTCAATTTTCTCTAAGCTTTTTGCCGCTACCGTTCGGATAATATCACCCAAACGAAGTGGTAAACCTCAGAGACTTCGTTATTATTTCATTAAATCATCTGCTGTAGGCTCACGTGGATAAAAGCGATCGCTTAAAATTCATAATGATGTTTCAGATAAAACTTTAAACCCTATCTGAAACAGAACTACTTCCGTAAATACCAGATACAAACCCTTTTTAATTACGAATTACAAATTAAAAAGTCACCACACTCCGAATTGATTCACCTTTGTGCATCAATTCAAAAGCATCATTAATTTGCTCAACAGGCATCACATGCGTAATTAAATCATCAATGTTTATCTTACCTTCCATATACCAATCAACAATTTTTGGCACATCTGTACGACCTTTTGCACCACCGAATGCTGTACCTTTCCAAACCCGTCCAGTTACTAATTGAAAAGGACGAGTACTAATTTCTTCTCCAGCACCAGCAACACCAATAATTACACTGACACCCCAACCTTTGTGACAGCATTCTAATGCTTGACGCATTATTTTTACATTACCAATACATTCAAAACTGTAATCAGCACCGCCTTTTGTTAAATCAACCAAATAGGCAACTAAATCACCCTCTACTTCTTGGGGATTAACAAAGTGCGTCATGCCAAACTTTTCTGCTAAAGCGCGTTTGCTGGGATTAATATCCACCCCAACAATCATATCTGCTCCCACCATCCGCGCCCCTTGGATGACATTTAAACCAATACCACCCAAACCGAAAACCACCACATTTGCCCCAGGTTCCACCTTGGCTGTATTTATGACTGCACCAATACCAGTAGTCACACCACAGCCAATGTAACAAACCTTATCAAATGGCGCGTCTTCGCGGATTTTTGCTAAGGCAATTTCTGGCACTACCGTATAATTAGCAAAAGTAGATGTACCCATGTAATGATGAATCATCTGCCCATCGATACTAAAGCGACTAGTACCATCGGGCATAACACCGCGTGCTTGAGTTTGGCGAATAGCTTGACAAAGATTAGTTTTGAAGCTCAAACAATATTCGCACTGACGGCATTCAGGAGTGTATAAAGGAATTACACGATCCCCTGGTTTGAGACTGGTGACACCAGCGCCTACCTCAACCACCACACCAGCACCTTCATGTCCCAAAATTGCCGGAAACAAACCTTCGGGGTCAACACCAGAAAGGGTATAGGCGTCAGTATGACAAATCCCAGTGGCTTTAATCTCGACTACCACTTCCCCAGCTTGTGGGCCAGATAATTCAACGGTTTCAATCGTCAACGGCTTACCTGCGCTGTAAGCTACTGCTGCTTTAACTTGCAACGTCAGCCCTCCTGTATAGTTTGTCAATCACCTTATTATTTGAGTTTATATCGAGGATTGAGGACTGGGGACTAGGGATTGGGGACTGGGGAAGAGTTTTCCTAACCGAATGCCCCTAAATATTCAATACCCAGTCCTTCAAATATTACTTTGTAAAAATACCATTCTCTAGCTAGATTGGTTAAAGGCGGTAACAGTTATTTTGGTAACGATGTAAACTTGATGTCAGCAGCAAACCCCAAGTAATTTGTCCACCCTCAATTAATAAATTTTGTCACAGCTTATGAACCCTGCCCTAACACAAATTGGCGCTCAAATGACCAACCTGACTGGTGTCAGAGCAATCATGAAGGATATTATCGAAACATTACGAGCCGGTTCAGGGCAGCAGTTTATTAATTTGAGTGCTGGTAACCCGCTGATTTTACCGGAGGTAGAACAGTTGTGGCGAGATTGCACTGCACAGCTTCTAGCTAGTCCAGAATATGGTGAAGTAGTTTGTCGCTACGGGTCAAGCCAAGGCTATGCACCATTAATTGAAGCGATCGCCAACGACTTTAATAAACGCTACGGGTTAAAATTAACCGAACGCAATGTCTTTATCACCCCCGGTAGTCAAACCCTCTATTTCTACGCTGCTAACGTATTTGGTGGCTACACCAGCAGCGGTCAGTTAAAACAAATCGTTTTGCCTCTGAGTCCTGACTACACTGGTTATGGCGGTATCTGCTTGGAGCCAAAAGCCTTAGTCGCCTACAAACCAACTCTCGATATCGATGCAGCTGCTCACCGATTCAAATATCGCCCAGACTTTAGCCAACTGTCGATTAGCGAAAATACAGGTTGTGTCATCTTCTCCCGCCCCTGTAACCCCACTGGTAACGTCCTCAGTGACGATGAGGTGAAAAAGATTGCCGCCCTCACCTCGCCTTACAATCTGCCAATGCTAATTGACTCAGCTTACGCGCCTCCCTTCCCGTCATTGAACTTTACCGAAATGACCCCAGTATTTGGCGATAATATTCTTCACTGCATGAGTTTATCGAAAGCAGGATTACCAGGAGAAAGAATTGGTATTGCCATTGGGCATCAAAAGTGGATTGAGGTGCTAGAGTGTTTCCAGGCAAATGCAAGTCTGCATTCTTCGCGTTATGGTCAAGCGATCGTAGCTCTGGCAATTAATTCTGGTGCTTTAGTAGAAATTTCTCAAACTGTGATTCGTCCCTTCTACCAAAATAAGTTTGCTGTCTTGGAAACTAGCTTAGAACAAGCAATGCCCAAGAATTTACCTTGGTTTCTGCATCGTGGTGAAGGAGCAATTTTTGCTTGGTTGTGGTTAGAAAATTTACCCATCACTGACTGGGAATTTTACCAACAACTCAAGCAAGTTGGTGTAATTATTGTACCTGGAAGTAGCTTCTTTCCTGGTTTACACGAAGAGTGGGCGCACAAGCACCAATGTTTCCGTATCAGCCTCACTGGCAGCGATGAAGAAATTGTCACTGCTATGCAACGTTTAGCCAAAGTAGCCGAAGAAGCTTATCAGCGTTCCGCTGTGAGTGTGTGAGCGGAAAAATGGGGAGATAGGGGAGAAAAACTGATGACTAATAACTAATGACCAATGACTAATGACAAATCCGATAATTGGTTAGAAATTGGTAAGATTGTTGCACCTCAAGGATTGTCTGGGGAATTACGAGTTTATCCTGACTCGGACTTCCCCGAACGATTTGAGGTGCCGGGAAAACGTTGGTTGTTGCGTCCTGGGAAGACAGAACCGCAACCAATAGAATTATTGGCAGGACGTTATATTGAGGGCAAAAATTTATATGTCATCAAGTTAGCTGGCGTGGAAAATCGCAATCAAGCAGAGGAGTTACGCGGTTGTAAGTTAATGGTGCCAGCAAGCGATCGCCCCCAGTTAGGCGAAAATGAATATCATGTCCTCGATTTGATTGGTTTGGAAGTCTTCATGCAAGTATCTGGCGAACTCGTCGGTACGGTAGTAGATATCATCCCTGCTGGCAATGATTTGTTAGAAGTAAAATTGCACCCATCTTTTACTACTGACAAAAAGCAAAAGACTGTTTTGATTCCTTTTGTAGAAGCGATCGCCCCGGTGGTAGACTTACAATCTGGTCGCATTGAAATTACGCCGCCACTTGGATTATTGTAAATTAATAATTAGGTCATCCCTTAATCTACTTCCAGGTAGTTTCACTGAACTGGATACTTTGACTAAAAGCAAAGCTTAAGGCATGAGAAAATTAAACTACACACTCTATTTATTAATTTAGTAAATTTGGCAATGCCAGAAAAACTAACAGTAACTATTCACAAACAACTGCTGGAAATATTGCCCAAAATGCCCTTGTCTTCTCAAAAAGAAGTATTAGATTTTGCTATCTCTGTTTTTAACTTGGCGATCTGCAACTTAATTCGCTCCTTGTCTTCATCGGGAGTCGTTGTCAAGGTCAATTCTTTACCTGACACCTGTTTACGATAATTAGTCAGAATTTTCTCAAGGTCACTCAGGCGATCGCTTGACATCCCGAAACTCCAAAATTTCAAAAACAACTGTTTAGTTTTACACAATCCAGTTCATTATGTCTTTAGGGTTTTTACATAACTAGGACTTACGTATAGTACTTATGTACGATACGTAATTTGGGTATTTCAACCATGTTTAGCACCCAGCGATCGCAAATATGCGAGTAAATCAGGGTTATGCGAAGCGCCTGAAACGACCAAATATAATGAGCCACATTATGGTTAATTTGTACAGTGCGTAAGTCCTAATTACTAGCCCTTTCAAGGTGTGTTATTTTCTCGGTTCCACGAACACTTCTCAAAGCAGCTTTAACGGCAGACAATACGTTGTAGGCGACTAAAGCAATGCAGAAGGTAAAGAAGGCAGCTTTTGGGTAACCTAATGTATTAATCTGGCAGCAGAGATTTTCTGGAAGTCCCTGAAACAAGGTTTCGAGCTTCCAACGTTTGCGGTAAAGTTGGGCTATCAACAGTGCATTGGCGGCATCAGACGGTAGATTTGTGAGGATAAAAATTTCCATTTCCTTATCCCGATCGCGATTAGGCTGCTTCAAGCAGACCTTAATGCGGCGTAGCTTTAATAGTTGACCATCATCGGCACTTAAAATGATGTTCTGCTCAAACACCTATCTCTTCAGACGATGCTTGGTGGGCTGCATGTACTGATGGGTGAACTCCACAAACAACTAGGCTCATTAAATTCACAACTGTGGAGAATAATAACTCCCGAGTGTAAGTAGGTGGGTGGGAAAATTTATCGTTGAGATCGGGCAGGAGGCAGCTATGTTGGAGGCAGAAGGGAAGAGGGTTTTAGCCTAGTTAATTTTTATTCACATAGTTTGGTTTTATTGTGCCGACTTACTTATTGAGTTTTTGCACTACGTTCAAATAGATCGTCCAGTATCTGGGGACATAGTGCTTTCTCTAAAAGCCCACGAACCATCACGGAAACTGGACTTTCTTTTATAAACCCTTCAAACACTTGTCCTAGCAACATTTCTATTCTCCACCCAACAGATTTTCACCTCTTTTGAGCAAACTACAAATCAAGCCATTACACAACACCTTGAAAGGGCTAGTTCTGAATTTATGCAAATTGTTCGATTATTCATCCCTAAGAGGCTATTTATAAAGTAAATCTAAAGGCAAATAGAAAAGGAATGTTGGAAGGA
>JAQYWR010000057.1 GCA_029379225.1 Nostoc sp. S4
CCTTTTGTACGTAGTTGTGGTTTTGACATTCATTTTTCCAGGTGCAAGATATGAGTTAACGCCAGTTAAGAAAGTTAATACGTGCAGATTCCCGACTTTTTTACAAAAGCCGGGAATTTATTTTTGCAGTGGTCTATTGTACTGCCACTAACATTGATTAAAAAAAAGCTAAATACCTTACTAGCTCTCAATTTACAATCATTTAAAAAAATCAAGGTCTTAGCTAATGTAGTTTCATCACTGCATAATTGAATTCTGATTCTCCCCATTAACAATATAGAAGGTTAGTAAACCAGCTTAATCTTCAGTTTCAAATTTTTTCTCAGGAGAATGACTACTAACTAATGACTAATGACCTACGAATAATGACAAAAAGGACTAAAATGCAGACTTTGGGAGCATCATCGCCCTTCATCCTTGTTGATAGAACTTGCATTTCTGAGTATTTCATGTAAATAATTCTAAGATATTGGGTATTTATATCTAAGTATGAAACTGAAAAATATACAGAAAATCTTTTCTCTTTTTGAAAGTCAATTTATTATCATTCTACTTTTGGCACTGTTTAGCTGTACTAGCTATCCTTTAACATTGATAGCAAAGTCTCAACAGCCAGCTAGTAGTGGTAATCAACCACCACAAGATGGTTCGAGTAGAGGTAGGCCTTCTCAACGAGGAGGAGCAGGAAGCCGTGGTAGCTGTCCATCTGTGGATGTACCGCTTATAGCTTTAATACCTGAAAAAAAAGTGGGTTTAGTTGTTGAAAAGAATACTACCTTTTGGGTGTTTGTACCTTATCAATCTAATGATGTACCTAGCGGAGAATTCGTTTTGCAAGATGAAGCAAATAACGACATTTACCGAGCTTCTTTTACCCTACCTAAGATACCAGGTATTGTTAGCTTTAGTTTACCATCAGATGTATCACTGGAAGTTAATAAAACATATCAATGGTACTTTAAACTTTATTGTCATCAACAACAATTCGACCCAGTGTTTGTACGCGGATGGGTGCAGCGTGTAGCCTTAACATCTAACTTGGAAAGGCAGTTAAAAACAGCTACTAGAGAAGGCGATCGCATTCACCTATATACTCAAAATGGTATTTGGTACTCAGCCCTAACAGAGTTAGCAAAACTCCGTCTTGCCGAACCCAAAAATGCCACTTTAGATAATGAATGGGCTAACCTACTGCAAAATGTTGACTTAGAGAATTTAGTCCAAAAACCTCTTGTAGGAGAAGTCAAAATTAAACAGTAAAAAGAGTTAGCTATTTGCATGTTTACTGGATGCTGATAGCTGAAATGAATAATTATAAATTACACCTCAACAAATCTTCCAACAAACGAGAATTCCCTAACTTATAAATTATTTTCGACTAGCGATGAGCAAAGCCCTTTTAAAGCCAGTTTCCCACTAATATATATGGTGCCCATAAATAAGGGATTTCATAATCATTCAACAGCTTAAGTTGAGCGTGACGGACAGCTTCAGCTTTAGTTACTTTGCTATTTTCTAATTCTTGATAAAACTGACTCATAAATTCAGCAGTAGACTCATCATCTATCGCCCACAAAGTTGCTAGTGTACTACGAGCGCCTGCACGTACTGCTATGCCAGCAAGTCCTAAAGTAGCTCGGTTGTCTCCTTGAGCGGTTTCACAAGCACTTAAGACAAGTAATTCAATAGCTTTAGATTCTTTTTGTCCGCTAAGTCGAATTAAATTATCAAAATCTTTGACTTTTAAGAGCTGCTCCCAAGTTAAAATAAATGTTTGATCCGGATTAGAACTAAATTCACCATGAGTTGCTATATGAACTACTGTATATGGTACTTTTTTAATTTGATTCTGTAAATTTATTTTAGTAAAGGTTTGATTAAATAGTTCTGCATTTCTAGGTATAGCTGACTGAATTTGTTGTAATTCAACTTTGACATTTTTAAGTGGAGTAAATGAACGTCCTTCTATTCTACGTTGTTCGCTGACTCCCGCAATTAATCCATTCAGTTGGACTTTTTGTAAAGATTTTGGTTCAATTAATTGCAACCCTGGAGCTAAGGATATAGCATATTTTTGAATTAAATACTTTTGGTGTTGGTTATCATATAAAACTGCCATCGGAATATTCCGTAACTCCCCATCTAGGACAAATACTAGAGTTTTTATATTCTTTCTTTCTAACTCAAGTTCTAATGGTTGAATTAGCCAGCTATAAACCTGTTGAGATAACCGATCGACATCTTTTATCCGGTCTGGTTGTCTTAAGTATTGCTGTAATTTTTCTAAAATACTTTCAACTTCTGTTGCTTTTTTATTAATTGTGTAATGACGTAGTTCAACTTGATTTGGTAACTTGAGAATAATATCTAAACGGTCTGTCAAAATAATCGGATAAATTACTGCTGCTGTGGCATCCGTTTTGTCAACCACCTCATCAATTTGTTCGGGTGCAGCTTTTAAACAAGCTTCTCGGAAGAAATTTTCTAGTTCAGCTAGTTGCAAGGTTTCAAGTATGCCACGAGCTTGTTTTAAATTTTCTTGACTAATGCTTTCTTTTGTACTGGCTGTAGATGCAGGTTGCAAAAGTAAATCAATTAATTGTCGATAAACAGGTTCTATATTATCTCGGAAGGAAAACTGGACATCTGGATTGAGAGCAATTAAGTCATTACGGAGATATTTGAGAGTATTTACTGCTTCAGTGTAAGATGCGATCGCCCCAGTCACATCTTGTTTTATTCTCAGTATGTATCCTAGTTGCCATTGCCATAAATAAGCTATATCTCCAGCTTTAATTGCTTGAGCTTGTATTAAAGCTTCTTCAGTGAGTTTTTCAGCATTAGGTATATCTTGGTTTTCTAAATATAATCCACCCAATGCACCTAAACCATAAGCAACTGAACGCCGATCGTTTATACTTTTAGCTTGTTGTACAGATGTCGCTAACATTTGAGCAATTTCTTTCCATGAAGGAATGTCTGCGTTAGTAGTTTGTTTTAAACATGCTAAGTTCTCAGCAAAATTAATTTGTGCATAATTTGCTGTGTGGCTTGGGGATATTTTAGCCAGATTAACCTGAATTTGGGAAGCTAATTTCTTAGCTTGAGTATATTGCTGAAGTTTCAACAATACACTTAAATTATTGAGTTGGGCTTGGATTTGTGAGAGTGGTGAGGTTGCTGTGGCGTCAGCTTCTTCGTAGAATTGCGCTGCTTGTTGGTAAAATTTGAGAGATTCTGTAGAGACAGGTCTGTTTATACAATGCAACGGAGTATAGTTTTCAAAACTGGTATTGTCTTGCGGCGAGATTTGGCTATTACCTAAAGCTAGTGCGGTATTACCTAAACTTAGCAGCGTAGCGCTGATTTCTGAAGCAGATTGTAATTTTTTGGCGATGTCTCGGCTTTGTTGTAAAACTTTGAAGGATAGTTCTAAATCACCAACTAGTTGTAGAACATCACCAAAGCTACGTAAAGCTATAGCTTTCACAAGCGAGTCTGGTTGTTTTTCAAGGCGGGGTTGCAATTCTTCTAAGGTAGCACGAGCTTGACGGTAAAGCCCTAAAGCTTGCTGTGCCATGCTTTGGTTAATTAAACTGCGGGTGATACCAACTTCATCACCCGCTTGAGCATAAGTATTAGCAGATTGCTTCCATGAATTTAAAGCTTGTTCGCTTCTACCTAGTTCTAATTGCAGATTTCCTTGAATATCTAGGGTTTGTGCCAAGATTAATCGAAAGTTCGGAGTTTTGTGTTGTGAGTTTTTTAAAAGGTTGAGGCTTTGTGCAATTGTAGCTTCTGCTTTTTCCCATTGTCCGAGTTGCTTAAAAACTAACGAAAGATTGCTGAGTGCGATCGCCTTTCCTAGTTCGTCTTTTTGTAGATTAAAAGTATCTGTTGCTTGTTGCAAAACTATCACTGCTTCGGATAGCTTTCCAGTTTCGTAGAGTTTTCGACCTTGTTCAACCAACAATTGAGCATTTGCTTGAGTCTGGGCAAATTGAGAGAAGGCAGGAGAAATTCCCCAAACGCTTAATAAGGCAGCTAAGACAGCTATTGTAATTCTTTTTAACCACTTCTTAAAATAAAAGTGACCTTTGCAAGTCACGCTCATACTTTTTATGAAGCGCTTTAATATAAAGAAAAATTTAAATCTTTTTTTTGTCATTGACTCTGCCTCGTACTAGTTTTGACTAATGGCAGCTTGACATGAGCAATCTATGAGCGCAATATTTGGCTTTGTTACCTTGCTCAAATGTATACAGCCATACCAAAGAGTAGTTATTACCCAATAATAACTACTCTTTATCATACTTTGATTTAATATCAAGCAAAAATATATTTTATTTATATTTTCGCAGCATATAACAGATAATTTGAAAATTTTCTCAAATCAAGCCGTTTGATTTTTTATTGCTAGTTGCATAATATTGATTCGCTGATACCCATAAATATATAGAAATAAAGTTTCACATCATTAAGAGAAATATATGTCAACTCTCACTTCTAAAATTGAGCAAAATAATTCTTGTAATGCCGTCAGTAATAAGATTATTACTATAGAACATCGTACACAAAGAAGTAGTAAATTAGTTTTCGATCAAAGGTATTTACGCTCTAATGCTTTGAAATTAGCTAAACAAGGATATTATAGTCAAGCGATCGCCTTTTTTAATCAGCTAATTTACTCCAATTTTACTAATGCAATCGATTTTCACAACCGAGGACTAATTTATTTTCAAATTGGTGAAAACCAAAAAGCATTTTGTGACTATAACACTGCTTTAAAACTGAATCCCAAATTAGTAGCTGCTTATAACAATCGCGCAAATTACTATGTTGTTTGCGGAAACTTAACAGCAGCACTTGCCGACTACGACCAAGCAATTGATTTAAATCCTACCTATGTTCGAGCTTGGATTAATCGAGGCATAACCTTACGTGACTTAGGTCAATACGAAGAGGCAATTGAGAATTTTGAAATCGCTCTGCTTTTCGGTCAACTAGAAGCTTATATTTGGGCTGAATATGGCAGAACTTATCATCTTTGGGGTGATTGTAATTGTGCGATCGCTGCTTATAATCGTGCTTTTACACTACTGTCCTGTATCAATTCTAAAAAGGAAGTTTTTAATTATCGCTTGCATTTACAACTTGAAAGTTGGTCAAATGAACTATCATATAGGAATCTGATTTGATTCATGAAATTATTTGTGTGGGTAGGGAGTAGGGAGTAGGGAGTGGGGAGTAGGGAATAAAAATGTTACAGGGTTAGCGAGTTTTTTCACCAAATAAAATATGAGTCCTATATTAATTTGTAATTAACAAAACCTCTCTCAATCTAAGTTTAAGGATTAGAATCTGTTGTTTAATTTTAGAGAATTGGGATTGTTTGAACTTCTCCCAATCTCCAGGTCAGAGAAAAACAACTTGCATTATTTATGAATAGCGGCGGCTTGGGATGGACAAGCTGCGATCGCAGAATTAAAAACATTTGTCTGCATGACTATGGGTGCAGCAGTAGTTAACTCCACTGCACCAGACTTGTCAATTACCCAACCAGTAGCTTCCACAATCGGGGTGCTGATTTGTTGAACTTTTAATTGACGGTTTTTGTGCGCCAAACCCCTGATAAAATGTGAATTCTCTCCTACATTTGTGTTTCTTTGTTCTTGAGGATTCAACGTTACCCAATCAACGGTTGCAGTTTGATTAGTACGAAGCACTTGAGTTGGTAGAGGTGGCAAACCGCCGCGTCCGGTGATGGTAAACGAATTGCCTTTAGAGGCTGGACAACCTTGGGCAATCAAACCGGAGCGATCTACAAAATTGGCTGGCAATTCTACCAATCCCGAACTGGGATCTATATCGGGTGTATTGACTTGCACTGAGCCATTCAACTGCTGATTTTTGCCCGTGGCAGTAATATCGCTGTTTGGGGTGGGTACATTCTCAGGTTTAATGCCAAAAAGCGCTTGAGCATTAATAGTTACATTCCCACCACGAAAATCTTTAGAATTAGCGCTGATATCGCTATTTTCTTGTGGAACAGCAACGATAAAACCATTTTTGGCATCAATATCAATGTTGCCTCCAGGGATATTTTCACCAGTGGCGTTGGTAGTGATAGCACTGCCATTGCGTAATAGCAAAAAGGGAGTACGCAAGAAAATATCTCCTCCACCGCCTGTGGTGTCAGCATTGATTTTTGCTCCATTGTAGAGACCGATGGAGTCAGCTGTTACAAATAACGAGCCTGCGGTGCCTTTGTTTGTACTGCTAACGGTCAATTGTGCCCCATCTCGAATCGTTAAATCTCCTGCTTGCAAGGTCAAATCACCACCTGCACCGCTACCTGTTGTTTCTGCTGAAATTAGCGAACCATCGCCAGTTAGGGTAATCGCTTGTGGAGCAGTCACACTCAAAGTTCCTCCCTTCCCAGCGCCAGAAGTAGCAGCCGATGCCTTTGATTTGCCTGAAAAATTGACTGTTAAGGTTTGCCCATTGTTATTGGGTTGAATTCTCAAGTTACCGCCTGGTGCTGCCCCTGTTGTCCCTGCTTCTAAAATGCTGCCATCTGTCAGGTTCAATTGTGCAGCTTGCACGGTTAGCTCACCTCCACTAGCTGCGGGGTTAGTAGAATTCGTCGCCGCCGAAACTCGCACCCCATTGCCAATGTCAAGCTTATTGGTGGCAATTTTCACATCTCCTGCAACTCCCGCACCACTACCTTCAGCTGTGGCGGCTAAAGTACCATTACCAGTTAGCCCGATCGACTCAGGAGCATTAACATTGAGAATTCCTCCTTTGCCATCTCCAAAAGTCGATGCAGATATCAGTGAATTATCTTGGAAATTAATCTTCAACTGCCCTTGACTACCTGGTTGAATAGTTAAATCTCCGGCTGAACCTGCACCGCTGGTTTGAGCAAACACACCACTAGTATAACCAGAAACAAAAATTTCTGGGATATTTAGGATGATATCACCAGCTTCACCACCACCAAAAGTAGAGGTGAGGATTTGTCCACCGTTAGCTGCGCTCAAGGTGTTGGCATTGACTGTGATATCGCCTCCTTTGGAGTCAGTCTGGGTTTGAGCATCTAAAGCCGCTCCATCATTTATGTTCAGGCTATTTGTTATTAGGTTAATGTCACCGCCTTGGTCTATCTTGCTACTAATAGTTCCTAACTGGTTATTACTACCACCACTACTTGAACGCAGACCACTACCATTACCAGACAAATTGACTTGCTGTGTTGCATTTACATTAATATTTCCAGCCTTGCCCTCTCCCAAAGTTTGCGTTTGTACAACACCTCCTCCAGTAATGGAAAGTAAACGAGTTTGCAGGTCAATCGAGCCACTATCGCCTCTTGCTCCTCCTGCGACTCCACTCAAAATTGAGCCATTATCTACTGAAATTGAGTCTGTTTGAATTGAGATGTTACCTGCATTGCTATTCTGCCCGAATGTGGTTGTGGCAACGGCTGCTCCATCTTTGATGATTAGTCGTCCTGTTTCAATCCTCAGGTTGCCTGCATTGCCAGTAGAGCCAACGGTCGCCTGGCTGAATACACCACTGGGAAATGAAGTATCTTTGGGATAATTGCTTTCATCGGTAGTAACGCCAGTAGGAACATAACCACCTAGATAAGTACCATTTGGCAGACCAGTATAAATAAAATTGTCAGTATCACCAAAAGGAGCTTTAAATGTTGCACCACTTATTTGTATAAAATCGGGAGCGCGTAGACTGACATCACCACCCTGTCCACTGCTATGGCTGCCTGCCGAGATTTGTCCGCCATTAGTAATAGAAATGGATGGAGCTGTAATCTGTATATCTCCTCCCTTTCCAGAGCCAAAAGTATCGCTAACGAGGAAATCACTTAAAACAAAAGGTGTCTGAGTATCGATAATGATGTTGCCAGACCCAAGAATTCCTGAAGTGTTTATTGTATAGGAATCTCTATTAGGTTTAAGACTTCCGGTTGCTTTCAGAGTAACATTACCCCCTTTTCCTCCAATTCCCACACTAGAATAGACGTTAGAAGAGAGAAAAGACGTAGAAATGCTACCTTTAGGAGCAGTTAAAGCGATATCCCCTCCATTGCCTGCTATTCCGAAAGTAGAGTACGAATACGACGACATCTGACCAGTAGAAATGTTACCACTGTCAGCAGTTAAAGATATTACTCCTGCGTTGCCTGATTTGCCATTGCTATCAGACTGCGAAGCAGAATTTATCGGGCCAATCGAAACATTACCATTTGTAGTATGTAACGTGATTGCTCCTCCATTGCCTGCCGTAGCAGAATTAGAGCTAGAATTTGAACCAGAGCCAGATTGAATGCGATCGCTAACAATGTCATTAGTGGCGCTCAAAGTGATATTGCCTCCATTGCCTACATTGCCATTGTTAGTAGAACTGTCAGAGTACAATCGTTTTGTGTAAATGCTGCCGTTAATGGCACTTAAAGTGATATTTCCTCCATTGCCTGCATTGCCAAAATCACCGTCAGCGTTAACTTGAGCAAATAAAAAGTATGTAGTAATGTTGCCATTGCTAGTGCTTATAGAAATATTACCTGCATTACCTGCATTTAAAAAAGAAAAGGAGCCAGATCTAGTTAAGCCTACAGAGATATCGCCATTGATGGTACTCAAGGTAATATCTCCTCCATTACCTGAATCAACTAACGATTGGTATGACTGAGTAGATGAAAGAGAGGATAAATCACCTGTACTGATGCCGTTTTTTGCAGTAAGAGTAATTGGGCCTCCGTCATTCAGGTCATTGCTGGTGTCTAAGGTTTTTCCGTTAGTTGCGATCGACCCAGCGCTGTTGATGCTTATTTCCCCACCCTTGGCGGTAATTGCCTGGATATTCACATCTCCTGCTGCTCCTGAACGTAAAATTAAAGCTGATTTCTGACTGAGCATCGCTGCATCAGCTCCAATTAGCAGTCCGCTTTTATCTGGTTGAGTGATAGTAATGTCAGCTCCAAATCGGATACCGCCCTGAGTTTCCACCAATAGTGACGACCCAGTATAGCCACTAGTAATATCAACATTGCGCCCATAAATCCCAAGACTGCCACTACTACCAGTCGCAATGTTCACTCCACCAGTATTATTTAGAGAAATATCGGCTCGTGGTATTTGGTTGGGAAAATCCACCTGCAAGCGATCGCCAACTACATTTAGCCCGACTGTTCCTGCTCCATCCACACCTGCTAAAGTTACCCGTCCATTGGGAGTAATGACTTGTCCGCCGTCTACCGTCACCTTACCACCTATAAGCGCCAAGGTTCTTCCTTGTTGAACTCCAAACAATGGGCTGGGGGTAGGAGCTATCTGGTTAGTAAGTGCGATCGTATAAGCTCCACTAGCAGAACCGAAATTTTCATCCCAGCCATTAACTGGCAATCCTGCACCAATACCTGTGGGGCTACCATACTTAAATATTGCACCCTTTGAACTGTGCGGATTGTTTTCATAACTGGAAATGCCCAGATAATACTTGCCTGAAGTTGGTGCAGTGAAAGGTTCAAATAAAGGCAATGTTGATTGTCGAGTTTCATCATTAATGCTGTAATCGTCATCGTTCATTACTAGACCTAAGCCATTGCCATCAAACAAGAACAACTGAGTATCTATATCAGTACCACCAACAGTTGTTGCTGTGAATTTCTGTCCCTGTCTTAAAAAAAGTTGGTACAGGTCAATATCGTTATCATTGTCTAGTGTCCCAGAGATAGAACTCACCACTGTCCCTGAAGTTGAACTATTGGTACTCTGGGCTGTAGATGGCAACTCTCCTGCATCACCCACTTCTGTATATGGGATAGTAGCTGGTGAACTGCCTGTTTCCACGACAATATTGCCTTCACCACCGTAGAACTGCAACCCAATCGGTACGCTAATGGTTAGCAATGGAGTAGTTGAAGGATTTCTAGCACTAAATTCAAATCCATCAGCAAACTTGATGCTACTTGCTGTACTACCTACAAATGAACCACCAATATCCAATTTGGCATTCGGGCCGAAAATAATCCCGTTGGGATTTATAAATAATAGATTTGCACTGCCATTGGCTCGAATCAATCCATCAATATCAGATATGGATTTACCTGTGACTCGACTAATAATATTTTGAATATTCAGGCTATTGTTAAAATAAGCTGTATTTTCAGTAGGAAGGGAAAACTCGCTAAAGCTGTGGAATAAATTGCTTCCCGCAGTGGTTCCACCTTCGATTTTTATAGTATTGCCAGTTCTTTGAATATTAGAATTAATCGGGAGAGTATTATCTGGAGTGATTTGAGCGTAGGCGCAGCCCATCGTAGACATCACACAATTACCAGCACCAATTACTGCACTAGTTACAGCAATGTTTAAGCATTTTAATAAGTTTAAGTTTCTCATCACTTTTAACATGATTTTTATTCAGTTTTAGGATTATTTACTTAAACAACCTTAAAACTTTCGTCACAGATTTTTTAATTGTTAGAGAAAATTGTTTTATCTATTCTTTGTATATAGATAAATAGCAGCTAAATTTATAATTAATACGTTCGGCATTGGTTTGCTTTATTCAAGAGAGTTTATCTCAAAATCGTCAATATTAATAGAATTCTAAATTGCAATGTAACAAAGCTTAAGCAATGCTTTGCAAAATCAAAATTTTCAAGTCAAAAGTTTAAAAACAGGAAAGTTGTAAAATTTTTAACATTTCTTGTAGGAAGTTACCCTGCCAAGTAACAATGAAACCTGGAGATAATAAACAGCATTGTCTAAAGAAGAAATATTGCAAAAGTTTTTTGCTTACTAACTTGACCTGTTAATTTGGACAAGCTGCGCTCGCCTCCAGCGGAACTCCTCTACCAGACACTACGCGCTCTATTCTAGAAGTCAAAATATTCCGATGAGTAGCTATGGGTGCAAAAGCTGTTAGTTCCACTGCACCAGAATTATTTATGATCCAATCAGTAGCTTCTACAATAGTTGGGCTAATTTGCCCAACTTGTGATTCACGGTTTTTGCTTCCCGAACTCCGATTCAAATCTGAATTCTCCCTTACAATTGTGTTTCTTTGTTCTTGAGGATTCAATGTCACCCAATCAACAGTTGCAGTTTGATTAGTGCGAAGCGCTTGGGTTGGGAGGGGTGGCAAACCGCCGCGTCCGGTGATGGTAAACGAATTGCCTTTAGAGGCTGGACACCCTTGAGCAATCAAACCAGAGCGGTCTACAAAATTGGCTGGCAATTCTACCAATCCCGAACTGGGATTTACATCAGGTGTATTGATTTGCACTGAGCCGTTAAACTGGGGATTTACCCCTGTGGCAGTGATATCACTTGCTGAAGTTGGGTAAGTGCGAAACTCAGTTCCAAAAATTGCTTGAGCGTTGATGTTTACATTACCACCACGGAAGTCTAGAGAATTGGCGCTGATATCACTATTTTCTTGGGGAACAGCAATGATGAAACCATTTGCCGCATCAATGTTGATGTCACCCCCAGGGATATTTTCACCAGTAGCGTTGGTAGTAATGGCACTGCCATTGCGTAATAGTAACAAGGGAGTACGCAAGAAGATATTTCCTCCCCCGCCTGTGGTGTCAGCTCGGATACTGCCTTGATTGTTGAGATAGATGCGATTGGCATCCACAAACAACGAACCAGCACTGCCTGTCCCCAAACTGCTGACCGTCACTTCTGCCTGGTTTTGAATGCTGAGGGTTCCTGTTTGGAGATTTAAGTCCCCACCCTGACCGCTACCAGCCGTACCAGCGGCAATGATTGAACCATCGCCTGTGAGAGTAATCGACTCTGGGGCAGCAATAGTTAACGTTCCCCCTTGACCGCTAGCCTTGGTGGAGGCAGAGATTTGTGCGCCATCTTGAAGGTTCACCCTGACACTTTGCGCCTTCCCCCGTGGCTGAATAGTCAAGTTACCTGCATCTGCTGCACTGGTAGTGTCGGCAAATAAACCACTGGTTGCCCCATTTAGTTGCAGGTCTGGGGTATTAATTGTGATGTCGCCAGCACGACCGCTACTAGAAGTTGTGGTCAGCAGTTGCCCACCACTGCTCAATCCCACTGCGTCTGCACTGACGGTGATATTGCCAGCGTTTCCAGTTCCAGCTGTGGAAGCAGCGAGTTGAGAGCCGTTAAGGAGTGAGAGCGATCGCGCCGTAATGTCAATATTGCCTCCTGTGCCAACTCCACTTGGCGAGAGCGTGCTGATGGCATCTCCCCCATCAAACGAGACGGTATTTTTTGCCTGAATCTGGATATTCCCGGCCTTGCCTTGCCCCTGAGCGTTCGTATCGATTCTCCCCTGGTCAGAAACCGAGAGTGAGTCTGTATTGATGCTGACATCGCCTCCGCTTCCCACAGATCCTGCTGTTGTCGAGGTAAACACTCCACTGCGGTAGTAGTCGGTAGGCTCACCGCGAGAATTAATCCGAGTTGGGGAAGTTCCATTAATCTGGACATTACGCGCCTGAATGGTGACACGACCGGCATCGCCGATTCCACCTTCATTAGAGGTATTTACAGCACCCCCGTTGGTTAAAAACAGTGAGTCAGTTGCGATCGTCACATCTCCGCCTTGACCGATGCTGCCTTGACCCACTTGCGTAAAGATACTACTAGAGGTGATGAAGAATGAGTAAGATTCTTGACCATCTAGGGAAACGCGATCGCGGGCATTGATATTCACGCTGCCTGCATTTCCCTGTCCATACGTGTTGGAATACAGGTAAGCACCATTGCTAAGAGAAAGCGACCCTGTAGTGATGTTGATATCGCCAACTTTACCGATGCCTTCTACCAAGGAATTGTATACACCACTATCATCCAAATAAACGGCATCGCGGACATTGATATTCACGTTGCCTGTACTCCCCTGTCCGAACATGCTGGCAAACAGTCGAGCTTTCGTCAGAGAAAGCGACCCTGTAGTGATGTTAATATCGCCAACTTTACCAATATTGGTTGGTTTCAGGGGATTGAATACATCATTGACTACAGCACTGCTAACCAGAGAAATGCGATCGCGGGCATTAATATTCACGCTGCCTACATTCCCCTGCCCGCGCGTTTCAGAATACAATATAGTGCCTCCTGTGAGAGAAAGCGATCCCGTAGTAATGTTAATGTTGCCAACGTTACCCACACCAGTATCTTGGAGAATATTCTCTACATCAGGGCTATCCAAAGAGACGCGATCGCCTGCTGTCAGATTGATGCTACCCATAGTTCCCTGTCCATACAACCAGTTTGCCAAGAGGCTAAAATTGCTGATTGCGATTGAGCCAGTTGCATTCAACTCCATATCTTCAGTTTGGGTGTTGGGTAATCTTGAATCGCTGGGAATCTCAATTCGGAGTTCACTTCGAGAGATATCAATGTTTTGGGCAAGAATCCTAATACTGCCACTGCTTTTTCCAACGTAAATGCCGCTACTATTCTTTAAGGAAACATCTGCTCTTGTCACTCCATCGGGTATGGTTAATTGCCAATCAGAGCTAGCAGTCGATAAACCAACTGTTCCTAACCCACCGATACCTACTAATTCAACATAGTTTCCAGAACTAATTGCCCGTCCCCCAGATTGTCCCCCATCAAATTGAATCGGCCCTCCAATCAGCAACAAATTTTGTCCAGGCGAAACTTGTAAACCTGTGTTAGAAAAATTAGATTGATTGACAATCGGCTGGGGTATCAGTTGGTTGAAGAAAAAAGCATTAGGATTAACACTTAGCAATTGACTGGGTAAGGGTTGAGTTGCATCGCTACTAAAAAATTCTCCATTAGGAAACCCGATCGCATTGGCAGTTGTAGCAACAAAAGAACCGCCAATGTTGAGCGATGCATTAGAACCAAACACAATGCCGTTGGGATTGAGCAAAAACAGATTGGCAGTCCCATTTGCCCGAATCACACCATCAATCTTAGAAATTGACCCACCTGTGACGCGGCTGAAAATGTTCTCCACGTCTGCGGCATTGTTGAAGTAGGCAGAGCCTCCAGTGGGAATAGAAAATGATTGGAAGCTGTGGAACAGATTGCCACCCCGCCTTACTCCGCCGTCAATTTGGAAATTGGGATCGTTAGAAACTTGCGTTTGCTCCCCCGCAGGTAGCGTGTTATCGGGAATCACTTGAGCAGCGGTAGGTTGATTGCAACCCAGTATCCACATACTGCACATCAGAAGCCATAGATTTGGACGCCACTGGCTCATCTTGCTGTCTTACCTCCAGCGATGCTCGAACAAAAATGTTCAGCGCAGTTCCCACATTAAAATATTTTAAATATAAAGATTACAGTAGATGACTTAGCAATTACAAATAATTATTAAATTTTCTTTACAAGATGAATTAATAGATAGCAGGATTTTACACTGTTAATGACTGTAATTTATTTGAGCTATCTTTTTATCTAAATTCATTAGAAACTATCTTCAAAGTCAATACTTAGTTGAGAAAAGAGTATGAATACACAGAGTGTTCTATAGTAAAGTTATTATCTTCCACAACTAGAACTCAAAGCTACAATTTGCTATGTTCTACAAAAAGCTTACTGTGGAAGATGGCTGTTACCGTTCCTGGGTGCTAGGACGATGTATAAAGAAATTTTTTCTCACTAGCTGCATAATTTAGATTTGCCCACACCCATAGATTTATAGAACTGAAGTTTCACATCATCATATAAACAATATGTGTTATCTGAACTGTGAATGCCTCACATCTAAAATTGTCAAAGACTCTAAGTATATAGACATTTTAAATTGAATCAACACTCGTTAGGCAGTATCAGAAGCCGGAGGAATGATTATGTCTAAAAACAGAGTCTTAACAGACTACCTGATTTATGAATTCCTCAAAGTTCATTAAGCTTTTAAAGCTTGTATTTGTTGCTCCATTTCGGAGAATTAGTATAAGTCCTATTATTTATCAAGGAGAAAACACATGACAACAACTACAACTAAGAAAATAAGCAATTTTGAACAGTTTTATTTTCGGATGACTGCTGTTGTTGGTTTAACTTTACTAACAGCGACAGTAACAAGTCCTGCTTTTGCGCGTTCCCCTAGTACTTTCCAATATACTTGCAGAAATATGAGTATAAAATCAAATGTGCTTTATGCTATTTGTAAAAAAATAGATGGTACGGAAAATAAAGCTCGTATTGTGTTAAGAGGAATAGACAATCAAGATGGATTCTTGGTAGATAATGGTAGCAATTATCCTGCTTCTTTCCAAGCCAGTTGCTATAGTGCGACAGTTGTAGGTAATGAATTAATTGGTACCTGCGCCAAAATTAATAGACAAGAAGCGGTCTTGAGCAAAATAGAGATTAAAGGAATCCGCAACGAAAATGGAAACTTGAAATATTAGAATTGATGCCTTGCTCTCGCGTGATAGTGATTACAGTAATGCTTGTTTCGTTCATCTTGAATGTAGTGAGTAATAACTGGACGAATGAAACAATTGTACAAGTATCTATTGGGCTACCGATTCTCTTGGTAAATACAGAAAATATTTTTGTCAGAAGCCAAACGCGATCGCAAATCAATAAAGATTGGCTTAAACAACAGATTCTATCGTGTCTAAAGGATGCTGAAGTATGCCAGTAAACTCTCTAGAAATTGTCAAGCAGGCTTACATTTACCTGAACGAAAAAGATATTGCTAGTTATTTTTCTTTAATGTCTCCTGACGTTGAGTTTTATCAAACTGAAGAACTCCCTTGGGGCGGTCACTATCGTGGTTTCGATGAGAGCAAGGTTTTTTTCTCCAAGTTTTCTCCATTAATTGATTCTTCAGTCGAAATATCTAATTACATTCAAGCTGGCGATAAAACCGTTGCAATCGGTAAAACGAGTGGCGTAGCAAAGCAAACTGGAAAAAAATTTAGTTGTAACTTGGTTCATATCTGGACAATTCAAAATGTGAAAATTGTGCGACTAGAAGTTTACATCGACACTGATGTAATGAAAGCCGCAGTAGCATAAGTTCAACAAAATGTAAATGTTTCCCAGGCTTCAACAGGAGGTTCGCAAATGAAAATTTTGGTTGCAGGGGCAACAGGAGCCATCGGTCGTCCGCTAATCGCGCAATTGCTGGCGCAAGGACATGATGTAGTTGCGTTAACTCGTTCTCCAGAAAGAGCCAAAGCTTTAACCGAACAAGGTGTAGAACCTGCGATCGCAGATGTATTCGATGCCGATGCGCTCATTGCTGCTGTCGTTCGCGCTCAACCGGAAGTAGTTATCGAACAACTCACTGCTCTACCCAAAACCTACACAGGCGAGTCGATGAGTGCCGCAGCAGCCCTGAACACTCGCATCCGTAAAGAAGGGGGTGCTAATGTGCTGGCAGCGGCGCAAGCGGCTGGCGTGCGTCGTTACCTGAGACAGTCGATCGCATTCTGGGGAGTTCCCGGTACTGGATTGGCAGATGAACAAACACCGCTATCCTTGGATGCTTCGCCCGCAGTTGCAGCAGATGCTCGCACGGTGACTGAAATTGAGCGTCACTTACTCGAAACGCCCAATCTAGAAGGAATTATCCTGCGTTATGGCTTCTTCTACGGCCCTGGTACTTGGTTTGCCCCCGATGGTGACGTTGCTCACCAAGTCCGACAGCAGCAGTTCCCGATTGTTGGGAATGGCGAAGGCGTGTGGTCGTGGTTACACATTGAAGATGCAGCGATCGCTACAGTTGCAGCAACAGAGCGAGGCAATCCTGGCATTTATCTGATTGCGGGCGATCGCCCCTTAGAAGTGCGCGTGTGGCTCCCTGCTTTTGCCCAATGGCTCAATGCGCCACCGCCACCGCAGATATCAGTTGCGGATGCTCTACGAATGAGTGGTGCGGATGCCGTCTACTACGGAACTCAGATGCGAGGTGCATCGAATGCCAAGGCAAAACGCGAATTAAATTTTCAGCCGCGACCTTTGGAATGGATGGTTGACACTGCTGTTGCTCGTGCAAGTTAACTCACAAAGCGATCGCCGCCAGTATTCTATTACGTCGCCTTAACATAGTTGCTTCTAGCTGACAAAAAGATTTAGACATTTAAATAACTACTGCTAAAGGTTGATAAAATTATGTTTGATCTCGATCGAACTATCAAAAACCGACACTCAACACGCAAATTCTTATCGCAACCAGTGCCACGGGCTTTGCTCGATGAAGCCCTCGCTCTAGCGCAACTTGCACCGTCGAATTCAAACATCCAGCCGTGGCGGTTGGTGTTTGCCCAAGGTGAACGCCGAGATCGTCTGCAAGAGGCTTTGCTAAACCAAGCCAAGCAGCAGCCGCCCTATAGCTTTGGGCTGCCGTCAGCCTTCCAACATTACCGCCAAGAACTGGGCGCGCAAGTCTATGGAGCTATGGGGATTGCTCGTGACGATAAAGTAAATAGACAGCTAGCCCTTGTGCGTAATTACGAATTTTTTGGCGCACCAGTGGTTGGTATCGTCTGTATGCACCAAGATTTGGGCGTTGCAGATGCGTTGAGTGTGGGGATGTATTTACAAACACTGGTGTTGTGCCTAACCGCTCGCGGCATTGATACCTGCGTAGAGGTTTCGCTAGCAGCTTATCCGGAAATTATCCGCAGCGAGTTGAATATTCCACCGGAATTATTAATTATTTGTGGTTTGGCTGTTGGTTATTCCGACCCTGATTTTCCCGCTAATCATTTGCATGTAAGCCGTGAGTCGGTGGAGAAAAACGTCTCGTTTCAGGGTATATGAGTTAGTAACTATCATCTCCCATAGATTGCAGCACTGGAGGAAACAGCACTGCAAACTAGCAATCGACAAACAGTTAGGTTTTATAAAGTCCCATCTGCAACCCTCATTTTCTCAGTCTTGAAACACTTACAGTAAGGAGAAAGAACCATGAGCCAATCTAATCTATTCACTGCTACACAAGCAGCGGCTACTGATACCATCCTGAACACTGCTGCCCAAGAAGCGGCTACTGATACGATCGTGAATATCGATCTCAAAGTTCAAGCCGAGAAGGGTCCAGACCTGCGAAAAGACCATCCTAAAAGTCATGCCTTAGTTTGGGGAGAGTTCAAAGTTGAGGAAGATATTCCGCAATCGTTGAAGGTCGGTGTCTTTGCCCACCCCAAAACCTTTCCGCTTTGGATGAGGCTCTCCAATGCTTCCCCCGCACAAAAGCGCGGTAAACTCGCGTCAGACCTCGATCCCGATGTTCGGGCACTCGCTATTAAACTCTTACAGGTAGAGGGTGAAAAAGTGCTGGATGATGAGCAGGAAACCCAAGACTTTTTGCTGATTAATCATCCGGTATTCTTTGTCCGCGATGCCCAAGGGTTTGCCAACCTAACGAAAGCAAGCGTCGGTCAGGCAAATGAAGAAGAACTGCGATCGCTACAACCCACGTTTGAAGTCCTCAAAGCGGTTACGAGCAAACAAGTTGCAAATCCGCTGTTAATCCAATATTGGAGTACGACTCCTTATCAACTTGGCTCTGTGTCTATCAAGTTTTCTGTAAAACCTCACGAGCAAGATATTCCCGGTTCACCCCCCACTTCCGAGACTTATTTGCGCGAGGCAGTCGTCGAATACCTCACACAAAAGGGCAAAGATGCAACCTTTGACTTCTTGGTGCAGCTGTATGTTGACGAGGAAAAAACTCCCATTGAAAATCCCATGCAAGAGTGGAAGGAGGAAGACTCACCGTTTATTAAGCTTGCAACCATCACAGTTCCCGCTCAGAAATTTGACTTCGAGGAGCGGAAGCGACTGGATGAGGGTCTATCGTTTATGGCTTGGCATACCCTCCCGGAACACGCACCCCTGGGTAGTGTCAATTTAGCTCGCAAAAAAGTTTATCAAGAGATAGTAAAGGCTCGACGGCAATACGCACAACACCGTATCGCAGAGCCGCAAGCACACAGTTCAGTTTTGGACGATCCTGAATAATCTTGCTTGTCAACTACTTCCACCAAAAATTGTTGACGGAAGTAGTATCTGGTAATATCTATAACACTAACGATTGCTCTTTTAGCTAATCGCTCGGCACTAACACAAGCCCCTTGACAACACTTACCAACTATGCACTCTAGCGATCGGAATCAGTGGCATTGGCGCGAATACTTTGCAGAATTCCTGGGAGCTGCTTTCAATATTTTCATCGGCTTGAGTGCAATCGTCTTTAACTTTGGGCACGGTTTGCCAATAGAAAAGCTGGCGCCAGATCCAAGCATTCGGCGGTTGATTACGGGACTAATTTTTGCTGGAAGTGGAGCGATTGTAGCCGTTTCTCCGATCGGTAAACTGAGTGGCTCTCACATTAATCCTTCTGTCTCACTCGCATTTTGGATACATGGCAAAATGCACCTTAGAGATTTTGTTGGCTTTGTGATTGGGCAGTTTCTAGGAGCGATCGCTGCCGTGTTACTGCTGGTGACTTTGTGGGGAGATTATGCCAGAAGCGTTAGTAACGGCATGACGCTACCTGGATTGACTTATCCACTGTGGATTGTATTTTTCTCAGAAGTCACGATTACATTTGTGTTGGTGTTGACGATTTTTATCTTTGTCAGTCATCATCGGCTGATGCGCTGGACGCCCTTGGTCGTTTGGCTATTAATTGCTGGGATGGTGTGGCAAGAAGCTCCAATTTCGGGAACAAGTCTCAATCCAGCGCGGAGTTTCGCTCCAGCACTGGTGAGTGGAAATTGGCATCATCAGTGGATTTATTGGATTGCTCCGCCAATGGGTGCGGCGATCGCAGTGGGGGCGTTTCGGCTGATCGCGCTAGGCCAACGGGATGTTTTGACTGGAAAACTCTATCAAACTTTTGATTACCCCAGTATTTTCAAAAATGTCAAACTGCCTCATTTCCACTATCACCCTCACTCGCACAAATGAGCCTAGATGGGTATGTCAGTTTATTGGATAGCCATTGCCTTAGATGCCTCTAGTGCAGAACACACCTCTGGGTTGACGCTTTTGGCAGAAAGACTATTGCAAGAATTCGCGATGTTTTTGAAAGTTTTTCTGGAAGGCATTGCAATTTTAACAGTTGCGATCTCTGTGATTCTCACACTCCGAAAAATCTTGCGTTTCTGGAGACGCGATCGGGTTCTCCAAGAAACGATCCGTTTAGAACTGGGAGTGGTGTTAGCCTTAGCGCTGGAATTTCTCTTAGCTGCCGATATCGTCGGCACAGCTATTTCTCCCTCATGGGATGCAGTGGCAAAACTTGCAGCGATTACTGGAATCCGTACCTTCCTCAACTTCTTTTTACAACGAGAAGTACGAGAATTACGAGCAACAGCCCATCCTCTTGACGGCATCACACAACAATAGTTGACTCTCTCGGATCTTGATTCAAAGCCAATTCTTTTGCTAATAACCTTTGACCAAGTTAACCATCGACATTTTAAAGAGATTAATTATGAAGCTTCACAAACTTGTCATCAGTGTAACATTAGCGATCGCTGCCACCACTACTATACAAGCAGCAACTAACACTTCAACCCAAGCCGAAAGTATTTCAATCGACCAATCTGAGCAAACCTTCTTTAATCACCCTCCACTGTTAATTCGGGCTGCTGCTGCTCAAACCGGAAGAGACATATCCTCTAGTTATGAATTCACGCTGACTGTTCCTAAAGATGCAGGACAACCTTTGAAAGCAGTTAAAATTGCTCAGGCGAAAAATCTAGAAACAGTTAAATTTGATATCAACAACAGCAAAGCCTTTGCCAGTGAGCGGTTTGCAGCCGGCCCTGAAATCGGATTAGCTAGTATTGGCGGCAACGATCGGCCTTCCACCTCAGGCGAAGCGATCGTTGTGTTCGATCGACCTGTGCAACCTGGTAGTACTGTCACAGTTGTACTTGCAGCCCAGAAAAATCCCAGTTTGGATGGTGTTTATCTGTTTGGTGTGACCGCATATCCAGCAGGGAACAATGGGCTGGGTCAGTTCTTAGGCTATGGACGCATTAACTTTTACAACAACTAGAATTGCACATATCGCGAGTAAAGCTTACAGCTGCAACAACCACTAAGCAAAAGGACACTAAATCGTTCGTCTATTCAACAAAAATTGATATTACCGCAGCTATGCGAGAACAAACATTCCCAATAGTATTGGAGATTAAATATATGCAATCTGTCGATGTCTATCGCCCTCTGGGAGCCGGAGAGCAAATCTTCTGGCTTCACGATCGAGCTCATCCTTTACATTTTGCTCTCACTGCCCAAATCAAAGGAAAATTCACGGTTCCTCAACTTCAGCAAGCACTTCACCTCGTACAGCAAAGGCATCCACTCTTGCGAGTTCGGATTGCTTTGGATGAATCAAAGCACCCTTGGTTTGTCGAACACCCTGCTGACATTCCACTGCGGGTTGTAGAGCGGCAATCCGAACAACACTGGCAGCGAGAAGTGGAGCAAGAAATTGCAACGCCCTTTGTTTGGTGGCAAGCTCCGTTAGTACGGGTGGTCTTGGTTCACTCCAGCAATGGTGCAGAATCATCAGAATTGATTGTGACATGTCATCACTCGATCGCAGATGGAATTTCTGTGACTTACTTAATTCGAGATATTTTGCAGGCTATTGCTACACCTACTACCTTCAGACAGGCTTTATCTGTTCCTTTGTCACTAGAGGACTTGATTATTGGGAAAGCCCCCGAAAGAGTTTTTTTGTTAAAGCCGCTCCCTAAGTCGATCGACG
Source organism: Nostoc sp. S4 (assembly GCA_029379225.1). Classification (GTDB taxonomy): domain Bacteria; phylum Cyanobacteriota; class Cyanobacteriia; order Cyanobacteriales; family Nostocaceae; genus Nostoc. Next base: position 21,748 of record JAQYWR010000057.1, read on the forward strand.
ATTCCTTCTTGCTTGAGCAACGTGCAGAGCAAAATAATCATTCATTTGTCAGTTCTGGTTCGCTCTTACGCGAAACAACGCGGTTACTCATAGCTCGCTGTCAGCAAGAGCAGACGAGCGTTCATGCTGCGATTTGTGCCGCCTTTCTCTTAGCAGTCCGCCAGCAAAATCATTCACAACAGCCGCAGAACATCAACTGTTCATCACCGATTAATCTCAGACCCTACTTAACATCTGTAAACCAGGAAGATGTCAGTTTTTGTATCACTGCCGAACGGACATTTCACTTGTTAAGTTCTGATACCAATTTCTGGGAAGTTGCTCGTTCTGTTAAACAGCAGCTCAAGCAAAGTATGACTTCTAACAAACTGTTTGAGAAGATTTTCCAACTTCAAGAATGGCTGTCTACCAATCCCAGTCCTGATGATGCTTTGCAAGCCTTTAAAGACCAGTTGGACTACGATATAGCTATTAGCAATCTCACGCGATTGACGATCGCGCAACAGTTTGGAGAGTTAGAACTTCAGGCAGTATATGGGCCTGTTGTGACGACAGGTGTCAAAAACGATCGCTTAGTTGGCGTGGCAACTTTGGGGGATCGGCTATTCTTCACGCTCGTGTGTTCAGAACAAGTGATGCTGCGATCTCAAACAGAAACGCTCCGCGAAGAAGCTATAGATCTACTGAATCAGGCGATCGCATTTAACCTTGTTGCAGTCTAAGTCCTGCTAATCAGCATTGCATATTTGCGGGCTGCGCTCCTACTGTCATCAATGAATGAGTCTATTGAAGTTTTCTACTCAGGAGGAATAAAGATGAAGATTGCTCAATATGGAACAACTATTGTAGCCATCCATACACTTACTAACGGACTGCATGGTTTAGCGCATGTGGAAATCCCTGTTGCTCTGTCTTTGCTTCAGAGTTCGTTTGTGGTTTTTGTAATTTTTCTGACTCCCATCGTTGCAGCCATTTTACTTTGGACACAGTTCTACCGCCTTGGTAGCTGGCTGCTGCTCTTTTCAATGGCAGGATCGCTGCTTTTTGCAATTTACAATCATTTAATCGCGATCAGCCCCGATCATGTTTCTCAAGTTTCCTTTGCAGGTTGGGGTCTGCTTTTCCAAGTCACAGCTATCCTTATATTAATTGTGGATGGATTGGGATGTTGGATTAGTGGATGGGCATTGAAAACGACTCAGCAACAACAGAAGGTTATATGAGTTTTCAAGAGTGATAAGTTACTCAAATCTTTCCTTTAGAGCCATTGTTTCAAGATTGTTTAAATCAGGAGATTCTATGTTTCGCAAGATTCTAGCTGCAATTGACCGTTCTCCAAATGGCAAGGCTGTTTTTAATGAAGCGCTTGCTCTGGCGAGGGTAACTAAAGCAAGCCTGATGCTATTGCATGTCCTGTCTAGTGATGAAAACGATAGCCCCCAAATCCCTACACTGACTACCCTGCAATATTACCCGTTGGATAGAGAACTTCTAGAGGATTATTGGAAACAATGGCAAACTTACGAAGAACAAGGTTTCAAATTATTGCGATCGTATACAGAAGAAGCAACCAATGCAGGGGTGAGTACTGAATTCACCCAAAATTCTGGCAATCCCAGTCGGAATATCTGTGAAGTTGCTCAAAATTGGGGCGCTAACTTAATTGTTGTCGGTCATCGAGGACATTCTGGCCTGAATGAGTTGATTTTAGGCAGCGTGAGTAATTATGTGTTTCACCATGCTCCTTGTTCTGTGTATGTTGTTTATGCTCCAGTTACTTTCACATTTGAAGCACCTGTAGTTAATCAAGCCCAGGTAGTTCATTGAGTTTAGATAATCAATGCTGTTCTCAAGAAATACTAATTCAGGAGATTTTGACATGTGATTTCATTACCAGCGAGTCACGCCTCAATGGTTTCACATCCGACTGAAGTAGCAAATCTGATGATTGAAGCAGCAAAAACAGGAGCCTCAAGCTAGAGTTTAGTAGCTTTAATTATTTATAGGATGAGTCAAACCCATGCAGACGTAGGGTTGACGCCAGAAAACAAACCTACGTCTATCGGCTTTCAGAATTAGCTAATTAGTAATGTATTCTGATTTTGGAGAAATGCACCATGAAAGTTTTGATTCGAGCGATCGTTAGTTTTTTCGTATTCATTGTTGATATTGTGTACGGAAATCGTTCCTACGCCCGGTTTTATATGTTGGAAACCATCGCCCGCGTTCCTTACTTTTCTTATCTATCGGTGCTGCATTTTTATGAGACGCTGGGTTACTGGCGCAAAGCTGACTTGTTGAAAGTTCACTTTGCTGAAACTTGGAACGAACTACATCATTTGTTGATTATGGAATCACTAGGGGGCGGTCGCCTCTGGATCGATCGCTTCATCGCTCAACACGTTGCTGTGGGTTACTACTGGGTGGTTGTGCCGATTTACATGTTGTTTCCTTCTTACGCCTACTACTTGATGGAACTGATTGAAGGTCATGCCTACCACACCTATGACGAATACTTGCAAACCAATGAAGCCCAACTGAAAGCTCAAAAAGCGCCCCAGGTTGCAATCAACTTCTACCGCGATGGGGATCTGTATATGTTTGATGAAGTTCAGACTGCACCAGGTCATGATTTTCGCCGTCCCAAAGTAGATAATTTATACGATGTGTTTGCGAACATCCGTGATGACGAATGCGAACATGTGAAAACTATGGTGGCACTCCAGAAACCACAAGCGCGGCTAACCTTCAAAAGTCCCCATACAGTTTTTGAAGTGACAAAAGTTTTATCCAGCGAAGCAGAAGTTTGACCAAATAATTACTAATTCGTAAAACTGAACTAACTTGACGGCTTCCCCCAAGAGCTTGATGCACCTTATAATTTCTCTAAAGGTACTATTGGGTAACATTTTACAGGTTGGCATTCCTAGAGTAATCAACTACGAAAGGAACAGCAATGCAAAAATATATTCCGAGCAATTGTGACTTTCACGACAAGTAGATTAGGTTGTTGCAGCAGAATTTGCAGCTTTTACCCATTAGATATACAGCAAATTATCCAATTTATAATCCACGGTATTGAATATGAACTACACACTTAAAAATAAACGCGCACTCGTCACTGGAGGAAGTCGCGGTATCGGGGCAGCGATCGTCAAACGTTTGGCAACTGAAGGTGCTGATGTTGCTTTTACCTACACCAGCTCGCCCGATCGCGCCAAGGAAGTCGTCGAAGCAGTCCAAGCACTCGGCGTTCAGGCTTTGTCCATCCAAGCCGACAGCGCTGAAGCTAGTGAGGTGGTGGCTGCTGTTGAACAGACAGTAGAGAAATTTGGCGGTATTGATATCTTGGTGAATAATGCGGGTATAGCCCAGATGGCTCCTATCGATGAGTTCAAGCTTGCGGACTTCGATCGCACCTTTGCTATTAACGTGCGTGCCGTATTTGTGGCGACCCAAGCCGCAGTTAAGCATATGCAAGAAGGCGGACGCGTCATCAACATCGGCAGTACCAACGCCGAACGTGCGCCCTTTGCTGGCAGTGGCGTTTATGCCATGAGCAAATCTGCTCTGCAAGGTCTTGCACAAGGGCTGGCGCGTGACCTCGGCCCGCGCAAAATTACAATCAACAATGTGCAGCCCGGACCAATCGCTACCGATATGAATCCGCCAGAGGGTGAATTTGCCGAGATGCTCAAAAAGCAGCTAGCAATATCCCGCTACGGTACTGTTGAGGAGGTTGCAGGGATGGTCGCTTATCTGGCTGGGCCTGAGGCAGCTTACATCACTGGTGCAAACCTAATGATTGATGGAGGATTCAGCGCCTAACTGCCGCCGATGTAGCGAATTGCAAACATCAACCCTCAAAACCACGTATCCTTAGCCATCAGTGATACACTAACTGCAAGTATACTGTAACCCATAGTCAGAGCTATTTTTAGCTTCTTGAGTGAAATCAGCAGTTCGCTACAAGTGAGGAATAACCAGCATATTTATCTGAACTTGTCAATGACTATATCCAGTGTATTTCCAGTATGTGGAATCCTAAGGAGGTATCTTTGTCAAAGATTTACTTTTATTTATATATCTGGTTAAAACAGTACCAGATGTCCGTTGGCGGAATGCTACTGGCGATCGCCCTCATAGGCTGTAATGACTCTGTTAAATCGCAGCCACCTGCGAATACCCCATCGGTTGGAAATTTGATCGCCTCCACTCCCACACCGTCACCAACCTCTTCCACACAAAGCCCTGCTAGTGCCGAGCCGGGGCAGCAAGCAATCCAAGTGATTCGTGACTATTATAGTGCGATCGCCCGTCGAGACTATAAACAAGCTTACTCCGCTTGGGATGGAGATGGGGCTGCTAGCAAGCAATCGTTTGACCAGTTCAAGCAAGGTTTTGCCAACACCACATCCGTTGCTGTAGAGGTTGGAAAACCTGGTAGACCAGACCCAGGGGCAGGCTCAACCTACATTCAGATTCCGGTTACTATTACTGCGATCGCAACCGATGGAACTCCACAGCGATTTCGTGGCAGCTATGTTCTCAGACGAGTCAATGATGTTCCTGGCTCAACTTTAGAGCAGCGAAGATGGCATCTCTACTCAGCGAGAATTACTCGAGTTAATTAGTGGCAAAACGCTGGTTTCCTAAGATTTAAAGCTAAAACCAGCGTTGCTTGAACGCCAAGATAAATCATAGAGGTCGATGAAAATGATTACTTTATACACTGCCTTTTCTCTATGGGGGCTACCGAGCATTAGCCCAGCTTGTATGGAGCTTGAAACTTGGCTTCGCATGGCAAAGCTGGCTTACAACAAGGTCATCGTCACAGCAAATAATTTTGAACTAGCTCCCAAAGGTAAGGTTCCGTTTATTGAATATCAGGGAAAACTGCTGGGTGATGCTGCCTTAATTATCGAGATGTTCGAGCAAAAACAAGCAATTAATCTTGATGCTGGTTTAATTCCTATTGAGCAATCTATTTCTCTAGCGTTCCGCCGCACGATCAAAGAAAACACCTTTTGGGGAATAGCCTACATTCGCTACAACTTAGAAAATTGGCAACACTTTCGAGCAGTGCTAGCACAGGCACTTTTCGGTGAGACTCCACTAGAATCATCAGAAATATTTGTTGAAGAATTTCGTAAAACGGTACTTTCTCAGATGTATGGTCATGGAATGGGTCGTCATAGTAGTGAGGAAATCATTGAGATTATCTGTGCAGATTTACAAGCTTTGTCAGACTTTCTGGCAGATAAACCGTTTTTTATGGGAGAGCAACCCACAACATTGGATGCAACAGCTTATGCCTATTTTGGTAATTTCATTCAGCCACCTTATGGCAGTCCAATTGTTGACTATGCTCTTCAACGTGCAAATCTCTGCGAACACTATGAGCGCATGACTGGGCAGTTTTTCAGCGAACGACTTTAAACCAATTAATTTCCGTTCATTCCTGAAATTAATTTATTACAGACAAGATCTTACCTCTGCGATGGAAATTGGCGATCGCCTAGATTTGCTTGAACAAACATATCTAGCAAGGTAACAACTATGGTGAAGATTTTCTACTGCTTAAATGTTAGGAAATAATTCACCAACAGAATGAACATAAAATTGGGTGAAACTCAAAACATTTAATTTATCAGGAGAAATTTGAATGAAACTATCAACAACTTAGATAGCAAGTATTAGTTGACTTATTGGCACTTCTGCTTTAGCAATTGCTGTATCTCCAGTTAACTTCAAGGCTTCTGCTAGGGCACCAAATATTCCCCCAGGATTGACTAAACTTGGCAACAAATCTTATCTACTGACTTGGACAGACAATTCTGTTGTATATGTCTCTTGCTATCCCACTGTTAAATCTAAAATGAAGCCTGCCCCAATTAAGGAAACACCAAATCGGTATGTCCTTACCTGTAAAAATAAATAGATTAGGAGCAAAAAATGAAACTTTACTATCGCGGTCTTACCTACGAATATAACTCAGAAGAAGCAGCCAAAAAAGTAACAAGACCATTTGCACCAGTTCCTCATCGAGGTTCTGCTTATAACCTGACTTATCGTGGGCTAACCTATCGTGTTGACCCGAATATCGAGCCTGCAAAAGTTTTTACACCACCAGTAACTTATCAATTAATTTATCGGGGAGTAGCCTATTTGGTGGAGAGAACGCATACAGGACAAGTATCTACAAAATTCTCTCAACCTGTTAATGCTCTAAAAATTGGAAAACTTTTTATCAATGTTTTGGGATTGCAAAAATCATGAAAAGTTTTCTTTAAAAGTTTTGTTGATCTGACAATTTTATTTACCTAAAAACAACAAATAAGGAGAATGGACATGACTCAATATGACTACATTGTGATTGGTGCAGGTTCGGCAGGTTGTGTTGTCGCTAACCGTCTCACAGAAGACCGTGAAACAACAGTATTGTTGCTCGAAGCGGGCAATCCAGATACCAAACCAGAGATTCATATCCCACTGGAATGCACGCGTCTACCAGGCACAGAGGTAGACTGGGGCTATTTCTCTGAACCAGAACCATACATCAACAATCGCCAAATCTTCTGTCCTCGTGGCAAAGTCTTGGGGGGCAGTAGTTCGATTAATTTCCTAGTGTACATCCGGGGTAATCAGCACGATTACGACCATTGGCAGGAATTGGGAAATCCCGGTTGGTCGTACCAAGATGTTTTGCCTTATTTCAAGAAATCTGAAAACCAGCAACGCGGTGCCTCTGAGTACCACGGAGTTGATGGAGAGTTAAGCGTTACCGATGTCATTTCCCCGGCTCCCATCTCGAAACGATTTATCGATGCAGCAGTCGCACTAGGCTACGACTACAATCCTGATTTTAATGGAAGCCAGCAGGAAGGGGCAGGGCCGATTCAGTTAACGGTCAAAGATGGTAAACGGCACAGTGCTGCTGCTGCATTTCTCGTGCCGATTCTGCATCGTCCGAACTTAACGGTGCAAACGAGTGCGTTGGTGACACGGTTGTTGTTTGAGGGAACTCGCACCGTTGGAGTGGAATACCTACATGAAGGAATGCTGCATCAAGTGAGGGTCAATCAGGAAGTAATTTTAAGTGCGGGTGCGTTCGATTCACCCAAACTGCTGATGCTTTCTGGCATTGGAGATACAAAACAATTACAAGCAATGGATATTCCAGTTGTTGTTGATTTGCCGGGTGTGGGTCAAAACCTGCAAGACCATATTCTCGTTCCTGTGCCCTACGAGGCAACTGGTGATTTACACACGGCAATGACTAGCAATGGGTGTGCTGAAGCTGGATTGTTTTTGCATAGCCAGATAAATCAGGGGGTTGCGCCAGATTTAGAATTAATTTTCGGCCCGATTCTGTGGGCACCGCCTGGCTATCCCAACTCTGGTTTGGGTTTCACGGGTCTAATCGCTTTGGTTCATCCTGAGAATATTGGTAGTGTGAGTTTGCGATCGCCCAATCCTCAAGATGCACCAGTAATTCGGCTGAACTATCTGCAAAGTCAATCTGATGTGCAAAAGCTGGTTGAGGGAGTTAGATTAATACGCCAATTATTCCAAACCAGTGGCTTCGATGAGTTTCGCGGTAGGGAAGTCGCTCCTGGTGCTGAGGTGACTGGCGATGCAGCACTCGAAGCTTATGTCAGGGAAGTTTGCGGTACTGTGTATCATCCGATTGGCACCTGCAAAATGGGAACTGACCCAATGGCGGTTGTAGACCCCGAACTACGGGTACGTGGAGTTGAGGGATTGCGTGTCGTCGATGCATCGATTATGCCAACTCTCAATACGGGACATACGAACGCACCCGCCATTACGATCGGCGAAAAAGCAGCCGATTTAATTAAAGCTGCTCTTCGCGTTTCCCAGCAAGTACCTTCAGTAATTGTATAACTCGCTCGTGCGATTTCTAAACATCATATTCACCTTGGGCGATCGCATCCAGTTTTGCCCAATTTAAGGAACTGACAGATAAAAAACATTCCAAATTTTTTTGTGGGATGGGTGTCCTCACCTGTCCCATATCTAATTGCAATTAACAGAGGTTAATTTAGAAAAAAACTCTAAAGCAGCACATGACACTAACATAGGATCTTCTATCGGAGGATTCGTATTTGCAACAATGTGAGTGGCAATAACTTTTTTAACAGTCCAATTAAAATCTTCTTTTCTTTGATAAGCAATATTTTTAACTTGACTGTAGAAGTATTCGCCACGAGCTAAACGATTAGCACCTTGCTGTACATCACAAGCATAAGAATCATGTTCAGGAGGTAAAACTTTATTATCTTTAGTACCTAAAATTATTGTCATTGGTATTGTAAAAGCTTTTTTCAAATCTACAGATGATAATGGTTCTCCAGTGAGTTTCGTCAAACCACAAGGATATTCCCTATTTTCATCAGGTATTATATATGAACCTGCCTCAGCAGCTACAGCTTTTTGGATATGTGCATCCGGCATAAAAATAAGCATTCGATGTACAAACTGTGCGCCCGCAGAGTGACCATAGATATAGTAATGACTAGTGAATAATTGCATACTCTTTTTGACGAAACCAAAGATATTTTCAATTTCAGTAAATGCCCATTGGCTACGAGAATTTAAAATATTTAAATCTTTTGTAAACATATTCCCAAAATTATATCCCGCAGCTTTGGGAAACCACTTCTGTTCAAACTTAGGAGCAAGTACAATAAAATTATTATACTCATTCTTGAAGTGATTATAAATTATTTTCCAATCATTTCTATAATCTTGAGCATTACGTTTTTCCCCGTGCATTGCAAATAAAATTTTAGTATGTTCTGTTATTTGATTAGGTATATAATAGTAAACAGGAATTAATACTTTCTGACCTTTTGCTGAGTAAATAAAACATCCTTCTCCTTTTTTTATCACTGGAGAATTGCAATTATTTTGTGAATATATTAAAGCTGTATTATGTGCATTAAAAATATAAATTAAGCCAAAATACAAAGAGGTAATTGTCAAAACAAGCAGCCACTTTTTGCAGGTAAAAAATATATTCATAAATAGATTTTTTCCTTGTTCGCTATAACAAACCTAAATGAGTTGTAAAAAAATAAACCAGATATAATATATTTACATTTGTTTACAAAACCTACAAATACTCCTAAAATCTTTCTAATTGTTGAGTGTGTATATTTTTGCAGCACCATTTTTACAGACAGTGCCCGTTTTAATTCTCTAGGGTCTAGGTTCGTTTTAATAAACTGTATCAGCTCTTCCATCTGTACTGCTATGCACATTATCGCTACTGCCATTCTTGACGATCTCAATAACTGTGATTTTTCACAAATGATTTAGGATTGCTATATGTTCTCCAAAGAGCGAATATCTGCCAGCACTATGAGCAAATGATTCAGCAGTTTTTCAACGAGCGGTTTTTAAACCAATCTATTCCCGTTCATTCCTGATTACATCAACTCATTACAGACAACAAACAACGAGAATTTCTACGCCTTATGTGAGTTAAATATTACCCAGCAATATCAAAGGTTTTAGACTTCGCTTTCAGCGTCAGCTCTAGCCCTATGAACGAGACTGTGTTGTTTGAGACTCCAACTCACATAAGCCATTTTCTATAACTGAATAAGACTATATATGTAATTGGTGCAGGTTTGGGGTGTTGTGTTATCGTCAACTGGATGACATAACACCCTAAACTCCGAGTATATGGGGTTAAGGGACTTCCAAGAATTAAATTATCTCAAAAAATCAAATATATAATGCGAATGCCTGAAAAATCTTTAACCTATAGTATGAGAATCTTATAAAAGCAAACTATCCTCAAGGAGTCCAGCACAAATGGAAACAGCAGATGTCATTGTGATTGGGAGCGGTCAAGGAGGCATTCCACTGGCAGTTGATTTTGCTAAGGAAGGGCGCAAGGTAGTTTTGTTTGAGCGGGATGCTTTAGGCGGCAGCTGCATCAATTATGGTTGCACTCCTTCTAAAGCATTCTTGGCAGCAGCTCATGCAGCGGGGCGTGCCCGTCAGGCCAAGAAATTAGGCATCCACACGGAAGTTAAGGTAGATTTTCCGGCTGTTATGGAGCGAGTACGGGAAGTCCGTAATAGTTTTAACCAAGGTATTCACAAGCGATTGGATGATGCAGGCGTCAAAATCGTTTGCGCTGAAGCTTCTTTTGTTGGTGAACGTAGCGTTACCGGGGGTGATATCAGCGTTGAGGCTCCTTTAGTGATTATAAATACTGGTACATCAGCACTGGTTCCCGAACTGGCGGGTCTTGCAGGGACTCCCTACTTGACCAACCGCAACTTCTTTGACTTAAAAGTATTACCACCCCGGTTACTGGTAATTGGGGGTGGCTATATTGGATTGGAACTAGGGCAGGGATTGGCGCGTTTGGGCAGTCAGACCCACTTAATTGTGCGGGGCGATCGCGTCCTCGATCGGGAAGAGGCTGATGTCAGCAAGGTCTTAGCAGAAGCATTACAGCAGGATGGGATTGAGCTTCACTTTGGGGTGAATGTAAATCAAGTCGCACACGAAAATGATGTGTTTAAGCTGACATTGAGCAATGGCGAGCAACTTCAAGCAGAAGCGTTGTTGGTTGTGATTGGACGCAAACCAAATACAGGCGGATTGAATGCAGCTAAGAGTGGAATTGAGCTAGACGAGCAGGGATTTATCAAAATTAACGACCAGTTCCACACCACCTGTTCTGGAGTCTATGCAATCGGAGATGCTGCCAAACAGCCTGCTTTTACCCATGTGTCGTGGGAGGACTATCGCCGCTTGAAGGCAATTTTGTGTGGAGAAAATCGGACGCGCAATGATCGCGTCCTTGGCTATGCTATCTATACAGAACCTCAGGTTGGGCGAGTGGGAATGACGTTAGAACAGGCTCAAAAGCACGACATCAACGCGCGTGCTGTGACATTACCCATGAGCCAAATTGCTCGTGCGATCGAGTGGGGACATGATTTAGGGTTTTACCGCATGGTAATCGACTGCGACACAGACAAAATCTTGGGTGCCACCCTAGTGGGGTACGAAACGGCTGAGTTAGTGCATGTTTTTCTCGATCTGATGGAAGCGGGAGCAACCTGGCAGTTGTTAGAGCGCTCGGTTCATATCCATCCCACTTATGGTGAAGCATTACCTAGCTTAGCAAGGTTGCTGCTTGGAGATAATATGCCAGGTTGTCCGAACAGGTGAAGAGGTTATGATTTAAGACTGCTATAACTATTGGCGTAGATAAAACAGGTTGATTCTAGAGATTGTATTCACCTTGGGCGATCGCGTTTAACTTCACTTGGTCTAACACCAGAATTTTACCGCCTCGATGGTAAGTGATGATTGCCTGAATCTGCTTGAACAGTCGTACACATTCTTCGTAGGTAATCCCGATGCTACGAGCAATTTGGTAGTAGGACAAATGCGATCGCAACTGTAATCCTTGTTCAGTCACCTCCGTTCCCTCGGCGATCGCCGCCGCTTGAATCAATTGCGCCAACCGGACGATTGCCCGCTCGGAAGCCAATCCATGCACGACTTGATGAAGCTGCTGGAGGCGCTCATTGAGTATTGCAATAATCTGCAATGCAACTTCTGGAGTCTTCTGAATCAGCGCTAGTAAAGCAGTGCGTTCGATTGTGAGAATCTGAGAGTCCTGCTGTGCCACAACGGTTGCAGGGGATGAACCATTACCCAGTAGTGCAGGTGCAGCAAATAGTTCTCCAGCAGGTAACGTCCGCAAAATCGTTTCTTTGCCTGTGGAAGCGGTTTTCTTAATTTCAATTCTACCATCCAGAACAGCAAACAGTTGAGCAGGCAAGCGATCGCCTCATGGAGAATAATTTCTCCACGCAAATATTGCTTAACCACACCATGACCCTGCAACTGTGCAAGTCGATCTAAATCGAGTCCAGAAAATAGTGGAATTTGCCTTAGCTGTTCAACCGTGACTTGCATCGTTGAACCCCCCAGCAGGTGGGCTTGACTTTTTCTTTTTCACTCTAACTTTTTCTGTTGCAACTATGAGCTAGCTCAAAGAAATTGTAGAGAAAAATTGTCATTCTAGAGATAGCTCAAGATTATCAAGGTAGCGATATGACTCTCACAAAAGCAAAGATAACTGCATCTGGCCAAACTTCACCCATAGAAAAAACCATGAAAACACTACTAAAAAGATCCACGTTACTTCTTGCTCTGACAACCTGTGTTTGGACTAATTTCTCCATAAGAGCCTCTGCTGATTCTACTGCTGACTTAATCCTAAGTATGAAATGCCGAGGTGGATACAATATCAATGTTTGGAAAAAGCATTCATCAGGCGAACTTCTCTACCGCTCTACAAGTTCCCACGGTAATTTGAGTATAGACAGAGGAACTGCCAAAGCAACAGAAGGAGTTCGAGTGTATAAGTTTCAAAATGGCAATTATAAATATTGGGTATGGGATGGCACACTCGATAGCCAGCAGTCTGGAACTTTAGAGGTATATAAAGACAATAATCTTCTAATGCAGCAGGCTTGTACGAAACTTTGATGGCAAAGTAAATGCTACTTAATTCTACAGTCAAGATATTTATAGCAGGAGGCAGGGGGCAGAGGGCAGGAGGCAGGAGGTAAAAACCTTACTATTAGTGAGATTTATCGTTTCAAAATGTCCTAAAGGGTGTGACTACGGCTATATCTACTGGAGTTGTTCAACTGTAATTTACATCGTTCTTAAGATTGTTTTTCTATAAGTAATGACACAGGTAAACGATTATGCACGACTGTCCTTATTGCTCTTACCGATTACTACGGCACATCCAGCAGCATGAAATTTGCTGGTTCTGTTCCCACTGCCGGACAAAGGTGGCTGTCCTTTCTGAAGTAAAAGCACTTCAAAATATTACATAGAGGAACTCCAAGAAATATGGCAGGAGGCAGAGGGCAGAAGGCACAAGGTAAAACTATTACTATTCCTAGCTTTTACGCTTGTCATTATGTCCTAAAGGGTGTGACTACGGCTGTAAATTATCGAGGAAGGCAGGAGTTAGGAGGCAGTCTTGATCGAACAAGTTTCACCGCCATGCATGAAAAAGGAATATCCCCTACACCCTATACCCCACACCCTACACCCTTTTTCAAGTCAGTTCTTGCTGGAGGGAAACTGACTGCTAACTCCTGCTGTGACCGTAGGGAACTTCGGTTTAAAACCCCGACCAAATTTTAAGAAAGGTCGCTCTAATTAAGGAGAGGTCTAAATCCGAATGGCACGCTTATTAATCGCAAAGCCCCGATCTAACTGGCTTTTTGAGTGTGGGGAGTGGGGAGTGTGGGGGGAAAGATTTCTTCTCCATCCTCCCACACCTCCCACACCCTGCCCTGACGAGGTTTCACATGAGTCTTAGTGCCATTCGTCTAAATCCTCTTGTTAATAAAACCTCCAGCATAGCTGCCTTGTACCCCCTGCCTCCTTCAAGGCAGGGGGGCAGTTCTTGCAGGGAGCAGGGAAAAAAATTAAAGAGCAATCATTTGTATCAGGCATTTCGTGAAATAGTATAAGTTATATTTATCATTCACTAAATGATAAGAGCCAGTTGCTTGGCTGTCGGCAGAGCGCAAGGGCGCACTGGCTCGTGTTGACCATTGACGGTGAACAGTGGAATATTTTTTTATTTGTCAGTCCTTAAATGCTCAGTTAAATTTCTTTCAAACAGAACGTTTTAGTTTCAAATTCGTAAAACCAGAAGTAATCATGTCTGACGTTGAGATGGCAACGGTCTTCGGCAACTAAGTTGGAGTTCGAGGGCAGTTGCTACACAGGAATAAAACTACTTCTAAAAGATTGTGGCAACAATCTCTTCATAGAAAATTCACAATCTTGGATGTTTTTATATCAAATCAATATTTATTTTTCTTAGCAAAGCCAGATTTTTCAAAATTGTCTTGGCCGATTATGAAAACTGAGGAAAAGTTTTCTAATACCCAATAGGCAGGTCGTTGGATAAATCCCTGGCGATCGCATTTTATATGTTATAAAGCTCAGAGAAATTTATGTTAGGCGGAAACTACTCAATGGAACCAGATAAACTGGCCAGTTTTAAAGAGTACGGTGAATTCATCCTCCGGAAGATAGATTCTGTACCCCAATACCCTTCAAAACAAGAAGATTGGGTTCCGGCTAGCCTTGATGACTGTCTCCGTCGTCTTTTAGAAGCTGCCGAAAAAACTGTAAATCTTGCTACTTCGCCTGTGAAAATTGGTGTGATGGGAGAGTTTAGCAGCGGCAAAACTTTACTTTTAGGCAGCTTGATTGGATATGCAGATGCTTTACCAGTAAGTGAAAACCCGACTACAGGTAATGTTACCGCCCTTCACATTATACCCCAAGATGACTTTGCAACAACTCAACTCAGCAATTTTACAGTAGAATATCTTTCCCATGAAGGGGTACATGAGTGTCTGCGCTTCATGCTGGGGGAAGCCAATAAGCGGACAACAGCAGCAGGACTTCCAGCTATACCAGTGTCAAAGCTCAACTCTGGCAAAGATATTATTGATTGGTGTGAGGAAGCATGGAACAGTTCTAACAATTTAGAATTACGGTATTTACTTAGAGAGTTAGTATTATTCCTGCGGGCTTATCAAGCTTATGGGGAAGTGATGTGTGGTGGACGCTACCAGATTGATGCTACCACTGCTCGTGAAGGGCTACAGCTAGTGGAACAACCAATGGCCATCCAAACTCTCAGCTTTGAAGATTTACCGCCAGCGCATATCCGATTACCGAGTCCACCCCAGAGGTTACCAACAAAATTATTACAAAATAGCTTTCCACTGATTCGCCGCGTAGATATTGATGTCAAAATATCACGGGAAATTTGGGATGTTACGGGTGCTGCTAAATTTATTCTAATTGATTTTCCGGGATTGGGAGCTGCTAATTCCGGGGCTAGAGATACCTTCTTGTCGCTGCGAGAATTGGCAGAAGTACAGACTATTTTGGTATTACTAAATGGTAAATCTCCGGGAAGCGATCGCGCTAATAAAATCTTTACCATGATGCAGCAGCAGCGACCTGGACAAGACCTGAAAGATTTAATTCTTGTCGGTGTAGGTCGCTTCGATCAACTGCCTTTAGAAAGTGAGGGAGGTGAAAGAGAACTCGACCAATTGACTGAAGATAGGGATTTGCACGAGGATATTGTTTTCCAAAAACTCAAAGTTCTGCAAACCACTATTGAGGGTGCAGAGGCGTTTACAACTCAAAAAGACCGCATTGTTTTACTGTCGCCACTCTTAGGACTGGCGGATTTAGCAAAACGTTCGAGTAAAGTCAAAGCAGGTTCACCAGAGTTTTTAACTAACTTAGATTATCCTGATTATTTAGACAGGTCTAAACGCCTACAAGATAAATGGGCACGCTTAAGTCAACGGCTGTTAGAATCTGACACTCGCAGCTATTTGGGCAGACAATTAGGTTACTTTGCTCAAGATGGTAGTCTTGCCAAGTTACGCGAATTGATTCAAAACCACGTCAATACTCATGGTTTAAAGCAATTGTATGAAGACACTAAAAGAGCTGCCGATGTTGTGAGTCAACAGCAAGATCATTTGAAAGATATTATAGATGAAATTCACGAGCAAGGCATTCCCACGGCAGACAGTCCTGCTTTTATTGAGTTGCGTTTTGTAGTGGAAACTTTAGATAAAATATACAGGAATTTCCAAAAAGATTTAGGTAAAGAACCACTTAAAGACCGGCGTGATGTTGTTGTCAGCGATATCGTTAAAGACGAACTTACCTTTAAAATACTTAATTGGAACCAGTGGACTTTATTATTTAATAAAGTCAGTAATGGTACTATTGCCCTCGCTGAATCCAAAGGTGCGGCTGGCAAATTATTTGATAGAGGAAACCGCTTCAATACTTCTTTACCTACCAAGAGTGATGATTTTTATTCAATATTTGAAAGAACCGTTAAAGAAGTAGAAGAATTTGCTCGGGATCGCATTCGTCAGGCTGTAGGAGATTTGTTAAATCAATTGTCAAATCAAGTAGCTCCAGAACGCGACCAATTAAAAGTAATTCTCTATCCAGAAATGGAACAAGAAATTGAATCAAAATTTGGTGTGGAAGAAGCCGACCTTTTTTATAAATTATTACTAGGATGCGACCCTAACGAATGGAAAGAAGCAATTATTTCAGAAATTACTAACAAAGACAAATCCGTTGCACCGGAAATTATTTTTCCCTTAGCGCGTCAAGACGAGAAACATCACGTTGGTCAAATCTTTGACTGGGCACCAGAAAAAAGCCAAGGTTTACCCAGATCCACCAACCACCAACTTTTAGTACTGCGACTGCGAGATGAAATTACTGCTAGCGCTAGCCTTCATCTTGTGCAGTATGTTAGTGAAGTAAATCAGCAAATTAATTTTGAACTAGAAGGCATTTTGGATCAAATTATTCCGAGTCTGCAAAACCTTTCTAAAAAAGAAGCATTACTGAGGTATTTAACGGCTGGTGACTTACCATCTGAGATAGCAGTTCCTACTTGGTTGCAGATTCTTTCAGACATCGCCGCCGTTTCTTATTTAGATGTTTGACGTGTAAAAAGTTTCATTGATTTGGAATAGGTAGTTTATTTCTGCACCCACTGTACTAGGTTGGGCTACGACTACGCCCTAAATAACAAAGTTAGCGTTCAACAGAACAATTTTATACAATAATGAACCTTTTTCAATTGAACAACTATACTGAGAAACCAAACGAGAAGCAACAAAAAAGATTTCCGGGATGGTTTGCATTAGATTTTGGTACGTCAAATTCTACAGTTACACTTTTCGATCCTATCGAAGTACCAATCGCCGAAATTTTACCCAAAGAACAAGAAATACGATTGCGCGATCGCTTGTCGCAATGGCTCAGTTCTCCTGCTGCTATAGCTTTACCAGATGTCAGTAATGAGGATTGGGAAAAGTTTATTCTCGAAATAAGCAAAAATCTGGAAATAGAACCAAGAAAATTAAGTGAAGTTTTTGAAACTGATAACAAAGAGCGATTTTTAGAAGCAATTCGCCAGATTGAACTTTGTTTAGGAAATAGTGAAAGATTCCGTCGGGCTGTGAGCAAAAAACTTTATCAAATCTATCATGAGGTGTTCCGGGTTCCTACTTTAGAATCGCAAAATCTGATTCCAGTTGTGTTAGATATCGACCGCCGGGAAACAGAAATTCCTAGCGAGTCAGAAATTTCTCATTTACCCGAATTGCAACTGCGGATGGGTAGGGAAGCTAGAGATAATAGAAAAAAAGCGATCGCCCAAGGTACAAGCGGTACTTTAAAGGAAATCATTAGCAGGTTTCACCATTCACCCAAACGCTATTTTGGTCAGGAGCGATCGTTTTCAGTTATTTTGGATGGTCAGGAAGAAACAATTACCGCCAAACAACTAATTCAATCTGCTTGGGCACATTTAATCAAGTTAACTGAAGACTACCGCCAACGAGCGCAACGCAGGTTTTCAGAAGGAAATTTGTTGACAGCAGTTGTTACCTACCCAACAGTCGCTCCGCCTGTTGTTCGCAAGGAAGTTAAAGAATTAGTTGAGCAGTTGGCGATTGATGATGTCCAAACTGCTTATGATGAAGCTGTTTCTGTGGCGATATTCTTTTTGTGGCGAGAATTTGGCGGGAATTTAAATATTGGTATTGAATCATTTAAAACTCGTTGTCGCCAAACTGGAAATAAATGGTCGCAAAATGTCCTCGTTTTAGATATCGGCGGCGGTACCACAGACTTAGCTTTGATTGAGTTAACTTTGTCAGATCAAACCCCAGCTTTTGCTGGTTATGAAGACCGAGGTTTGGGAGGACGTTATTATAAACTGACTCCAAAACTATTAGGTTCATCTGGTCATTTACAGTTAGGTGGTGAATTAATTACACTGCGAATATTTCGACTATTGAAAGTGGCGATCGCTGACTTTTTATTAACAGCAGTCAGTACAGGTAACATCGAAAGCGAAAAACTAGAAGATTTAATTAACTCTGAATTAAACGAGCGTTTCTTAGAACAAGGCAAATTCAAAACTGGTAATCTTTTAAAATGTCTGGATAAGGAAAATCCCGAAGGTGATATAGCTTATAAAGATGCTCTAGATATTGCCGAAAAAGTATTGCCCACTCGTTGGCAACAAGCACCCCAACGCCTACAAACATTTTATCTTCTGTGGGATTATGCTGAAGCAGCTAAATTGAAACTTGGGCAAAAACCACCGACTGATGATTCTCTATTAACCTTTACACTTTCCGAACAAGAAATTTCCGAACTCCTTAGCCAAAGCGCTGTTAAATTGCAAGTCAAAGACCCAAATAACATCTGTCTCACCTTGGATAATCAGCAATTTGAACGAGCCGCAGTTTCCGGAATTCAAGAAGCGATCGGGATTGCTAAAGGATTGATGGAAAGCCGTTTGCGTCCCGATAATCTTACTAACGATTCTTGGAATTCGCAAAAAGTTGATTGGTTAATTTTGTCTGGTAAAACTTGTAATCTTGACTTAGTACAGCGCCAAATCTATCAGGAATTTAGTAAGTCTCCATATTTTGTCTGGAATCCAGAACGGATTACTTTTGTTCTGGAATTTACCAAATTAGCCACTTCTGCTGGTGCTTGCTATGCTGAAAAATTACGAAGATTGAGATTCGACCCCGAAGAATCTAAAACTTTACTACGTAAAGGAGCTAATCAGCTAGAAATTGATGTCAAAAACTTGTTTTATTATTTGCCCTGCAACTTCAAACGCAAAACCCAAAGCAACGATTTATTGACTATCTTCAGAGCCGGTCAAGAACTTTATCAACTAGCATCTTGTGAAACTGTCGCCAAAGTTCGTACTCATTGGCAAGGGATACAATTAACTAATATTATCTACCGCCAAGATTACGAAGAAGGAGATTTACGACTTTGGGGTAGCTTCGACGGCAAAAACCTGATGAATAAATTAGGAATACAAGAAGCAGAGTTTATCAAAAAAATCAAAATCCAGTTTGAAATTGACCAAAGCCTCGAATTTAGGGTGTTACTTTGTCAGGGAAATCCTCATTATTTAATTGATATTCCTGGGATTGATTTGGGAGCGGTAGTTTCAGAAACCTCAGTGTTATTTGCAGACGGTAAATTGAAGTGGAATATCGCTGTAGAACACCCGCATAAAGACTTAAGCGATGGCGATATTGCTGTTAATGTTATCGAGTCTGCAACTGTGGATCAACCAGATGCTTATCATCTAGTATTTGAAGTTGCAAATGACGCTCAATTGTTCCAAAAATTTCATTATTTGCGCGATGGTGTCACACAACCAGGAATCGGATTAATTAGTAATCCCTTACCTCCCTTCCCGAAAACTGGACAGCACACCTTTTATATTTATCAAACAGACGCCGAAACCCAAATCAAAAAATGGATACGAATTGGCGCACTCAGTAAACCAGACATCACAACAGATTACCCTTGTCAATATCGTGTGACTCTCGACAATCAAGGTATTTTACGGATGCATGCGGGTGAAGTGCCTTATTGGACATCCACAAATCAAGAATCTCTCAAACAAGAAGGATGCGTTTATGTTGCTGAATTAGAATTACAACCTAATGAAGTTGATAAAGAACGCGATCCATTTTGCGGTATACATTAGAACTGCTTCACGCAAAGGCGCAAAGGTTTTCTTAACCTGTTGCGTCTTAATGGGACTTAGGCAATCATTCTGCCGTTGCTTCAGTAAAAGAATAATTTAAAGCTAAATACTTGAAGTCGCAAAAACTAGAGCTAAAGCAACTAAAAGCGATACTTGAGAAAGTAAATGAAATCTCATTAGATTTACTATCAAAAAGTAGTAGCGTTTAGCAAATGCGCTCTCTTTTTGAGCAAAAATTGATAAAGTTATTCCAAGGAGAAAATATGTAAAATGAATAGAATTGACATAAACGCATGAGTAACAACACTGTGAGAAACGATCTCATGATAGACAAATTAGCCCAGACTGAATATCCAATTGAAGATTTGTTGCGTCAACGCTGGAGTCCTCTAGCTTTTTCAGAGCGGATGGTTGAACCAGAAAAGTTACACAGTGTCTTAGAAGCAGCACGCTGGGCGGCTTCTTCTTTCAATGAGCAACCGTGGAGCTTTATTATTGCAACTTCAGACAATCAAACTGAATTTGAGCGTTTACTGAGTGTTCTTGCAGAGGGGAACCAAGAGTGGGCGCGGAATGCTCCCATACTAATGCTCTCAGTCGCAAAACTGCATTTTGAGCGTAATGGAAAGCAAAACCGCCACGCTTTTCACGATGTTGGCGCAGCATCTGCCACCTTAGCGATTCAAGCAGCCGCAGTAGGGTTATTTATTCACCAAATGGCTGGATTTGATGTTGTCAAAGCCCAAGAGATTTACAGTATTCCTTCAGGTTATGAGCCAGTCGCGGCGATCGCCTTGGGTTACATCGGAGATCCACAAACTCTGTCTGAAAAGTTGCTGCAACGAGAGAAAGCCCTGCGTACCCGCAAGCCCTTAGAAGAATTTGTGTTTTCTGGCAGTTGGAACCAAACTTTCCCACTGGCATAGAATTGCACGCTCGGAAAGATGAAACCCTTGCTAGGGAGCTTGTGTAGGGGTGTGGGGTGTAGGCAAAAACTATAACGCGAAGAATGATTACTCTAGAAGCGTGCAAATAACGAAGCGATGTGCGTACTGCTCCGCTTGGCTAACCCGTTCCCACTGATCCCGCTCCACTAACAACAGTCGGGGGTGTAACAAATTCTCGCCCTTAGTCCTAATAAATGCACAAGTATAAACAAGGAAATCTTAGATGCCTCTAATTCAACATATAGTTTTGTTAAAATTTAAACCACAAACCCCTGCTGAAAAGATTGCAGATATATTTAGACATCTCCAAGAAATCACGAAATTGATTCCTGGTATCACCTACTTTACAGGTGGTACATATTCCAGTAACGAAGGCTTAAATCAAGGTTATACGCACGGATTTTTAATGACTTTTGAGAGCACTGCTGCCCGGGATGCCTATTTACCCCATCCTATTCATGAAAAAGTCAAAGTTGAAATTTTATCATGTGTTGATGATGTCATCGCATTCGATCTTGAAGGTTGAACTACTCACATATTACAAAAAAGCAAGTCTGTGCAATTAAGTGTGAGATAGAAAAAAGGGTCTTTCTCTCCGTGCCTCTGCGTGAGATAGAAAAAAGGTAATATTAATGCAGCATTTACGTCAATTATTAGAAATACAAAACTCTCAATTAGCCCAATTATTACGATTTACTCTCTACGGACTCG
This sequence comes from Nostoc sp. S4, assembly GCA_029379225.1. Classification (GTDB taxonomy): domain Bacteria; phylum Cyanobacteriota; class Cyanobacteriia; order Cyanobacteriales; family Nostocaceae; genus Nostoc. The sequence continues at coordinate 43,108 of JAQYWR010000057.1, forward strand.
AAGCTACTTTAAATCAGGCTCGTATTGAATTTCCATTAGATCCAGGAGTTAAGGTATGCGATGAGGTGCTGCAAGAAATTCACAGTTTATTGCAACCTACGCCTACACTTTTACAGACAGATATTGGTTGGCAAGATACCATTATGCCATCTCAAAATCAATTAAAACTTAGTCATCTAAAGAAAGCTTTTGATTCTGATTCAGAACTTAATTATTATCTAGGTAATTCCCAACTTCAAAGCCAAACTGACTCAGATTTGTGGAATGAAATTCAACGCAAGCTGTTACGGATACCGGAAGAATTGGCTGTATCTTGGCGACAGCGCAGCTTAGATATGGCTCAAGAAGTTGGTGCGATCGCGGATAATTCTAATCTCTGTCAACTTCCCTTTATCCGCGATGAAATTATCTACCCCGGTCTTAGTGGTACTATTCAAACTCAGGGATTGAGCTTGTATCAACAATCACTTTCAAATCCTTTAGTTACTCAAGGTAATGGATCTGATTTACCAGCGGCATTCCTCTTTTTATATATGAATTTTATTGAAATAGACCCAGATTTATATCATGCTTTAAAGAGCGTTTTTAGTTTCGATGTTATTTCCTTACACTCAAAACCAGAACAGCGCGATCAATATATTAATGCTTTAAGCGATCGCTTCCAACGCACCCAAAAAGCTGAGAAAAATACCGATCCCCTGTCAATTCTGCGTGCCTGGATTGACATGGACGAAGCCATACATTCTCTAGTATTCGTACCACCAGCTGAACGCTATTCTTGGTGGGGAAAGCTACAACATGAATCACGCCGCATCCTGAAGAAAGTTGCAGATGAGGCTATTAATGCAGGTAATGAAGTGCGAATTCGCCAATTATCGGGACTTTATGCAGATATCTGTGCTGTATCTAAGGATGACTTACAACTAGACTGTGGTGGTATTCCTGGCGAAGTCTTAACTTGTCTTCGGGTATATGCACGAATTAATCAAGAAGAATCTCCAGGTCGTGTAATTTTTCGCTCATCAAAGTAGTTGCTAGCAAGTTTTTTAATTCTTGAGATTACGAGGCAAGGCAGACAATTTTACTAATCTCCGCCTTGCCTCATAATCTAATGAAGGTAAAAACGTATAAATCTAAAGGATGCCCCAGAAGTGTAAAATTCCTTGACCAGAAAACACTTCAAGTAGAACAGCAGATAAAAAACCAATCATTGCAAAACGACCGTTCCAGTTTTCGCTCTGAGGAGTGAAGCCCCAGCGCAAAGCATTAGGATCTTCTGAAACAGAAGGCGTAGTCTTCTTAACGTTTGCCATAAATAATACTCCGAGCTTTTATGTTGTAACAGTTATGACTGCCTGTAAAGTAATGTAACAGATTTTTAAGAGAATGCAACAGAATTCAGTACACAATTTAGTTAGAGACTATATATTACGGATGCGTAACTTTTTCTTAGCGGGTTTGCTTAACTTTCATTTAGTCATTTTTATGCTTTAATAGCCAAAGTTGAGTTAAACTCTGGCAAAAATAAATATTAAGAAAAGTTTTAAGACATGGCAGCAGTTCTGCATTTTACAGGATTTATCAAGGGAGTTACTTATAAAACTTACTTAAATGATAATTTAAGTAGGATTAGTTTAGATGTATTTGATGTTAATAAAGAAAGGGGTGTAAGGATTCAGGTCTAATATTGAGGAAGTAAAGAAGGGCGAGACAGAGAATTA
>JAQYWR010000058.1 GCA_029379225.1 Nostoc sp. S4
CGACCTTTGTGAGGGTTGGCAGCTTGCAAAAAACACTTAACGGGAAAAGTCAGTTTAAGGGGTGGTTCAGGCAACAATACTCTCATTGGTGGTGTAGGCAATGATAGCCTAGAGGCTTTCTATTCTCCTGGAAATAACATTCTCAGGGGGGATGCAGGGTATGACTACCTTGATATTAGCTACTCTACTGGTAACAATACGGTTTCAGGACAAGATGGGGATGATAATTTTCAGGCTGACGGAGTACAAGGTAGCAACATCCTAAATGGAGGGGATGGCAATGACCGATTCGGTTTGTACGCCCCGGATATAGCCCCCTCTTCCTTAGCAACTCAAACGCTAGACGGAGGGACAGGAGACGATTATCTAAATATATATTATACCAATGCTACCGAGGCAATCACTTCGACTTTCAATCCTGCTACTAATACTGGCTCAATTACGGCGGGTACATATCAGGTTAACTATAAGAATATCGAAGAATTAGAGATTCGAGGTACAACCTTCGGTGACTTGATTGTAGGGAGCAATGGCAACGATAATCTTTTTGGGGGCAGTAGTGGCAATGATTCTAGTTATGCCAATGATACAATTTTTGGGGGTGTTGGTGACGATGAGTTGAGGGTTACGTATTCAACAAGCGATAATATCCTTAACGGTGGTGTTGATGACGATATCTTGGATGCTGACTATTCAACAGGCAATAACACCCTCAATGGTGATGCTGCGAACGATTTGTTGAGTGCTAAATCTTCAAAAGGTGATAATTTGCTTAATGGAGGGGATGGCGACGATTTATTGAGTGCCTCTGGCGACGAATTCAACGGCAGCATTGCCTCAGGCAATAACACCCTCAACGGTGGTACTGGCGACGATTCCTTGAGTGCTTACGATTCAATAGGTAATAACCTATTTAATGGAGGGGATGGCAATGATTCTCTCTCTGTTACAAACGATGGCGATGTTACGGTTGGCAATAATGTTCTCAATGGGGGGAATGGCAATGATTCGTTACACCTGGGGATTATCTCCTCTTCCTTAGTGACTCAAACAGTAGATGGAGGAACAGGTGACGATTTGTTGACGGCTACTCTCTCCTACTATAGTACGGGAATGACTTCGACTTTTAATGCTGCTACTAACACTGGATCTATTGCGGTAGGCATGAATCGGGTTAGCTATAAGAATATCGAACGATTAAATATCTCCTCAAGTACAGACTATAATGACTACATTGTGGGGAGCAATGGCAACGATACGATAAGTGGATACAGTAGTGGCAATGATACGATAGATGGTGGCAAAGGTGATGATTTGTTGAGTGTCGTGACCTATAATTCTACCAAGGATAGGGGAATCACTTCGACATTCAATGCTACTACTAACACTGGCTCAATCACATTAGGCACGAATCGGATTAGCTACAAGAATATCGAACGATTAAATATCTCAAATACATTCTACAATAACTTCTACAATGACTACATTGTAGGGAGCAATGGCAACGATACAATTAATGAATCCTATGGTGGCAATGATACGATAGATGGCGGCACAGGTGACGATTTGTTGTACATGGATTACGGTGGGGAAATCACTTCGACATTCAATGCTACTACTAATACTGGCTCAATTATCGCGGGGACGACAACTCGGGTTAGTTACAAGAATATCGAAGGATTAAATATTTCAGGTTCCTACTACGATGACTTGATTGTGGGAAGTAATGGCAATGATACCCTTTACGGAGAAGATGGTGGCAATGATACCCTTAACGGTGGTGCGGGTGACGATACCTTGAACGGTGATAACTCTTCATCAGACAATAACCTGCTCTCTGGTGGAGATGGCAATGATTCTCTTAGGGTTTTTGGTTACTACGACGACAACCGAGGCCGAGGCGGGTTGTCTCTCTATCTTAGCTCTGGCAATAACACCCTCAATGGTGGCGCTGGTAACGATAATTTAGTTACTAACTATTCAACTGGTAATAATCTGCTTTCTGGTGGCGATGGCAACGATTCTCTGTTTGCTTACGACTCTGATTCATTATACAGTTTGTACGGAGTTTATGCTGTCTCAGGCAATAACACCCTTAGCGGTGGCACTGGTGGTGATTACTTGAATGTTAGCGATTCATCAGGCGATAATCTACTTGATGGTGGCGATGGCAATGATATTCTTTCTGCCTCTGGTGGTTTTGGTAAGAACACCCTCAAAGGTGGAAATGGCAATGATACTCTCACAGGTGGCAAGGGTAATGATAGCCTCTATGGGGGAGCTTGTAGTGATACCTTTGTTTTCAATACTTACAATCAAGGTGTCGATCACCTTTATGACTTCAACGCCACTAATGAACTGATTCAGGTATCGGCTGCTGGTTTTGGTGGCGGTTTATCAGCAGGTGTACTTAAGACAAGTCAATTTAGAATCGGAACATCTGCAACCACAACTAGTCAGCGATTTATTTATAACTCGACTACAGGTGGATTATTCTTTGACTCTGATGGTAGTGCAGGTGCCTCTGCTCAGGTACAATTTGCACAATTATCTACTGGTTTGTCACTAACCAACAACAATTTTGTAATTGTTTCAACGTAATTAGGTTTCACCTCAGGCAACAAGTAAGATTATAAACCTTGAGAATGCGAGGTGCGATTCTAGACACCTCGCATTAAATTCATCTGTGCGTTTGTAATCAATGGCAAACGATAACGATTTTGAGTTAGATACAATATTATTTTTCTTGTGATGTATACCCTGCCTTAGACATCGCAGCATTCAACAAGCAAAATATCTATTTTTTCTTTATCCAGAGAATATCTTTCTACTGGTTTATGCAAATTCTTTGACTTTCAAAAGATAAAGTATACACAAAGTTCAGTATCTGTGTATATATTTTTTAACAAATAATATTAAGAAGATGCAAAGATATTTATCTAAATCTAGATATGTAAGTAAATATTCTATCTTGAGTTAGCTATGATGTTATTTAGATATTTCCTATTTTGAAGCCAGATACCTAAGAGCGAAGGGATAAATATTCCTTCTCCTATAGCCCATCAAGTGTTCCCTATTTTCTAATTAGTAAGACTTACGTATTGACAAAACAACTAAATTATGGGTTGTGAATTTGCGACATTCAAGCTCAATTTTTCAACTCTTTTTTAGCAATGTCTATGGCAGATGCTTGCCTATGCAACTGATAAAGGATGACTGAAATTAGCTTGAAACTCGTTTTTTGTGAATCTACACGTTAATGAATTTGTAAAATGCTTAAGACTTAGATAGTCCCAAGTACTTGGATAAGTGATACTTGCAAATTAATTAAAACGAGAGTTGTCATCAAAAATATGTAATCCCCAAAAGTGAAATTTAAGTATGTCGAAAGCCTCAACTTTCGGCGAATTTTTGTGCCCTCAAGCACTAAAAGTTGAAAACTCAAAGTTATTCTCAAACATCGATTCAGGTAGGAAAAAGTAATGACATATATTATCACTGGAACCAATGCAAACGATACCTTATATGGCACTAACGACGCCGATACAATTAATGGTAAAGCTGGCAATGACACCATCACAGCGTATCAAGGCAACGACACCTTAAGAGGTGGTGGTGGCAAAGATACATTTGTTTATAATGGCTCAACCGAAGGCACTGATACGATTACCGATTTCGGTGGCGTCGGTAAAGGAACAAATCCAACAGCAGCAATAATTGCCGAAGTCGATACTATCCAATTCTTGAACTCTAAATTTACTGCACGAAATTTGCTACTCACCCAAAATGGTAATAATCTAGAAATCACTTTTGAAAACGTATATAACACCACAAAAATCATCCTGCAAAACTTCAAATTAGAAAACTTTGATAACTTGAAAGCTTCTGGTACAAGACCAGCCATAGGCAATATCTTGTTTAAAAAGGAAACTAGTATCACTGATAGCTTTAATGTTCTAGATGCCAACTCTACTGATACAAGCATCGGTATCAAGAACACGGTAACCTTCCTTAATGACCTAGACAACAACATTACGGGTTTAGACAACTCAGATGATGTGGTGAATGGTCAAGGGGGCAATGACAAAATAGATGGGTTAAGTGGTGACGATTTGCTGCGGGGTGGTGCAGGCAATGATACTCTCATTGGTGGTCTGGGCAATGATACCCTAGATGCTTCCTATTCTTCTGGATATAACATTCTCACAGGGAATGCAGGGGATGACTACCTTGATGCTTCCCACTCTACTGAAAATAACATTCTCACAGGGGATGCAGGGGATGACTACCTTGATATTAGCTACTCTACTGGCAATAACTCCCTTGTTGGTGGTATTGGTGACGATACTTTGAATGGTGACTCTTTAACAGGCGATAACACTCTCAACGGTGGTATTGGCAGCGATCGCTTGATTGTTGAGGGTTCAAAAGGTGATAACTTACTCTCTGGCGGCGATGGCAATGATTTGCTTGACGCCTCTGTGCTTGTTATTATGGGCGGATACGACTTTATTGGCTCCTCAGGTAATAATACCCTCAATGGTGGCGCTGGTGACGATGGATTGTTTGCTGGGTCTCCAGAAAGCAATAATTTACTCTCTGGAGACGATGGTAATGATTATCTTTCCACCTCTGGCTATAATTATTATAGATCGGACTATAGTTTTAGCTCCTCAGGCAATAACACCCTCAACGGTGGCATTGGTGACGATATATTAGATGCTGGAATTTCAACAGGTAATAACCTACTTTCTGGTGGCGATGGCAATGATTTACTCTCCATCTCTGGCGTTGTCATCGGAACCAGTGGTGGAGATATTTATGATTCCTCCTCAGGTAATAATACCCTCAACGGTGGCACTGGTGACGATACATTGCGTGCTGAGATTTCAACAGGCAATAACTTACTCTCTGGTGGCGATGGCAATGATTCTTTGTATCTAAGCACCTCATCTGGTGATACTGTCCGCTCTTATTTAGTGACTCAAACGGTAGATGGGGGTAAAGATGATGATTTGTTGTCTGTCAATTACAGCAATGCTACTGGAGGAATCACAACGACATTCAATGCTACTACTAAGATGAGCTTGATGACAGCAGGCAAGTATCGAGTTAGTTATCAGAATATTGAAAGATTAAATATCTTAGATACAGCCTACGATGACAACATTGTGGGGAGCAATGGCAACGATACTCTCTCCATAGATAGTGGTGGCAAAGATACGATAGATGGGGGTAAGGGTGATGATTTGCTCTCTGTTGATTACAACAATGCTACCACAGGAATTACAACAACATTTAATGCTACTACAAACAAGGGAGCAATTACAGCGGGCAATAATAATCGCGTTAGCTACAAGAATATCGAAAGATTAAATATCTCAGGTACACCCTTTGATGACAACATTGTGGGGAGCAATGGGAATGATACGTTCTCCACAGGCAATCGTGGCAAAGATACGATAGATGGGGGTAAGGGTGACGATTTATTGACCGTCGAGTCCTTCTATGGCATAAGCGGCGGAATCACAACGACATTCAATGCTACTACAAATAAGGGAGAAATTACGGCGGGCAATAATAGCGTTAGCTACAAGAATATCGAACGATTAAATATTACAGGTACAGACTATAATGACAACATTGTGGGGAGCAATGGCAACGATACGCTTTTTACAGGCAGTGGTGGCAATGACACAATAGATGGGGGGACAGGTAACGATTTATTGTCCGTCGATTTTAGAAATGCTACCACAGGAATCACAACGACATTCAATGCTACTACAAACAAGGGAGAAATTACGGCGGATACGAGACTAGTTAGCTACCAAAATATTGAAGGATTAAATATCTCAGGTACAGACTATAATGACAACATTGTGGGGAACAATGGCAACGATACCCTCGACGGTAATAGTGGCAATGATACCCTCAAAGGTGGTAATGGTAATGATGTCCTTATAGGTGGTAGCGGTAATGATAGCCTTTATGGAGGAGCTGGTACTGATACCTTTGTTTTCAATTATTTCACTGAAGGTGTCGATCGCCTTTATGACTTTAACGCCACTAATGAACTGATTCAGGTATCGGCTGCTGGTTTTGGTGGCGGTTTATCAGCAGGTGTACTTAAGACAAGTCAATTTAGAATCGGAACATCTGCAACCACAACTAGTCAGCGATTTATTTATAACTCGACTACAGGTGGATTGTTCTTTGACTCTGATGGTAGTGCAGGTGCGTTTACTCAGGTACAATTTGCACAACTTACTACTGGCTTGTCACTAACCAACAACAATTTTGTGATTGTTTAATTGTAATTGGCATTTATCACTCTAAGCAGAGAAAAATAGGAAATCGTCGGATTGCAATGTGCTTAATACAGATGAGGGAGAAAAGGTAGTTTTTTCTCCCTTATCTCTCCCAGAAATATAATTTTTGAATACTGAATTAGTATTCTAGTCTCCCAAATAAGTCACTTAAGTTTTTCATGAGCAGCCAAAATAATTTTCTCTGTTTCTTCCCAATTAATACATTTGTCAGTTACAGAAACACCATATTTTAATTCTTCTTTTTTATCAGTAATTGGTTGATTACCTTCATATAAATTTGATTCCAGCATCATGCCAACTATTGATGTATTGCCATCCAATATTTGCTCAATAACATTTTCTAAGACAGCAGATTGTAATTTGTAATCTTTATTTGTATTGCCGTGGCTACAATCGATGACAATTCTTGGTGGTAAATTTGCCTCTTTTAATTTCTTTTCTACCAGGCTGACGCTGACTGCATCAAAGTTAGGCTGACTACCACCTCTTAAAATAACGTGACCGTAGATATTACCTTTCGTTTGAAAGACACTGACTTGTCCGCTTTGATTAATTCCCAGAAAATTATGAGGGTTTCTAGCTGATTGTAGGGCATTCAAAGCTACTTGAATATTACCGTCAGTACCGTTTTTAAAACCCACAGGCATAGAAAGTCCGCTAGCCATTTCCCGATGAGTTTGTGATTCGGTTGTGCGTGCCCCAATGGCAGACCATGTAATCAATTCACTGATGTATTGAGGAATAATTGGATCTAGCGCTTCTGTGGCAGCAGGTAGTCCCAATTCTGTAATTTTTAATAAAAGTTCGCGTGCAATTAATAAACCATTTTCTACATCAAAAGAATCATCCATCTCTGGGTCATTAATTAATCCTTTCCAGCCTACAGTTGTTCTAGGTTTTTCAAAGTAGACTCGCATAATTAGTAACAGCTTATCTTGAACTCGCTCTGCTAATAATTTCAATCTTTGGGAATATTCGATCGCTGCTTTGGGATCGTGGATTGAACACGGCCCAACTACTATGAATTTTCGGCGATCGCGAAAATCCAAAATCCCTTCTATTTCTTCTCTGTACCTTAAAACTGTTTGTTCTGCTAATTGAGTTAATGGTAATCTCGATTTAATTTCTTTGGGAGTTAAGAGAACCCGGTGGTTGTCGATGTTTGCATTAAACAATTTGTGGTTGTGCATGTAGATTTTCTCTAAATTTATGCTATTCTCTTTCTCAGTGCAACTTAATATACACGGGCTTAATCAAAAATACAAAATATTAGATATTTCACCATTCAAAAATTTATAATTAAACTTGATTTTAGTCAAGCAATTACTATTAATAATATTTTAGTTATTGCGATATTGCTGTTTACAATTGGGTAAAATTTAGATAAATGCACAGTTGGGGATTAATGTCAAGGTAAGCCAAAATATCAGAAAAATGTTGTTTCCAGGTTATAGCAAGAAAATATTGTTTATTAAGGTACTATCGCTATTATCGCAGAAAAAGGCTTTGATATCGTGTCTGATTGAAAAGCAATCGCTACGGCTGACACCAACAAAAGTCTCAAACGCTTGGGTGACTAGTTTTGAATCCGATTAAGAAATATTGTTTTTGCTTGATTGATTATGTATATAAAGGTGCTATCTGCTTCGATTGATGACAAACCACTCATCCAACAGATGATGGAGCTTTATCAGTATGACTTTTCAGAATTTGAAAATCAAGACCTCAACGAGCATGGTTATTTTGGATACCCGTACTTAGATTATTACTGGATCGAAGGCGATCGCTATCCCTTCATTGTGCGAGTAGGTGGAAAGCTTGCTGGATTTGTTTTAGTAAATCAGTTCACATATATTCCAGACAGTGAATATTCTATGGCAGAGTTTTTTATTTTACGAAAATACAGGCAACAAGGAATTGGTAAGTTGGTTGCTTATCAAGTGTTCGACCGATTTTGTGGTAAGTGGGAGATTTATCAAATTAACACAAATACAGTCGCTCAAAAATTTTGGCGCAGTGTGATTGCAGAGTACACAACAGGAAAATTTAGAGAAATTGCGATCGTTGAGCGCGATCGCCAAGGAACGATTCAATATTTTGATAACACCTCAAAATGTTCCTTGAATAATTCCGCCATCTACTTGCAGCATGACTCCATTTACAAATGAGGCTGCTGGTGAACTCAAAAATACTGCAACATTGGCAAACTCTTCTGGTGTCCCCATGCGGGCTAAAGGAACTTTTGCATTGATTTTGGCAATTTCTGCTTCTTTGGTTTCACCAGTTTTAGTAATCTGGGCATTGATTAATTCTTCGACTCGTTCTGTATATGTCCAACCTGGTAAAATGCTGTTGACGCGAATTTTATCGTTGCCCAGTTCTTGGCTGAGAGTTTTAGTTAAACCAATCACAGCTAAGCGAAGGGAATTAGACAATACAAGATTTTGAACTGGTTGTTTGGTTGAGGTTGAAGTGATAGTTAGAATCGCTGCTGCTGTTGATTGGCGCAAGTGAGGTAAAGCGTACTTTACCAAACGGACTGCACTCAGCAAAGTTAAATTCAGCGAAGTTTCCCAAGTTGCTAAATCGATATCATCAAAAGTGCCAGCGGGTGGCCCTCCGGCGTTAGTAACGAGGATATCCAACCCGCCGAATTTCTCTAGTGTGGTATTAATCACTCGTTCAATATCTTGTTGATTGGTAACATCTGCACGCAGAGATAGCACTTGTGTACCTGTTTCGCTGGCAATTTCCGCAGCAGTTTTGTCTATTAACTCACTGCGGGCACAAATGGCAACCTTTGCACCCTCACGGGCAAATTGCCTTGCTGTAGCTTTGCCCAAACCTTTACTAGCAGCTGTTACTAAGGCGACTTTGCCACGGAGTTGCAAATCCATAATTTTGATGTTTTTTGTTTACAGTAACTTGAAGCCCAGGTTATTGAGAACTTCCCGCAAGCGATCGCGTCCTCTCAATGACTCGACAGTTGCGATGCGTCCGGCTGAGTGTTCTGACCAATCGCCAGCAACATCCATCTTTTGTTCAGTATAGAACTCTTTGATGATGTCGTTGTAGTGAGCGATCGCTTCATCTTGTGCTGCCAATTTATAAGTTTCCCGGTGTAGCACGGCTGATTGTGGTAACCGTGGTTTAATTGCAGCAGGCATTTCTGGATTTGTATAGCCTACACACAACCCAAATACAGCATAAACACAGTCAGGCAAATTCAATATTTCTGCTACTTCTTGCGGGCGGTTGCGGATTCCACCGATATATACTGTTCCCAAACCCAGGGACTCAGCTGCTACTGTGGCATTTTGCGCCGCCAATGTAGCATCAACTGTTGCCATGACAAACATTTCTAAATATTCCAAACCATCATGAGATATGCCGCGACTGTCAGCAACATGAGCTAGACGCGCTAAGTCTGCTAACCAGACTAAGAATAAAGGTGCTTGTCGGATGTGTGCTTGATCCCCCGCTAGCTTGGATAACTCATCTTTGCGTTGTTGATTTTCGACTGCTACCACACTCCAAGTTTGCAAATTCGAGGAAGTAGATGCAGATTGAGCGGCTGCAACTAGCAACTCCAGGGTTCCTGCTGGTAAAGGGTCGGATAGATAAGCACGAATCGAACGGTGAGATAATAGCGATGTCAAAGAATCATTCCAGCCAATTTCCAGATTGAAGGGAATTTCACCGTAACGCAATCGCAGTAATTCTATGGGATTAGTCATCATTAATTCCCCGATTCCAAATTTTAAAATTGTCAGTTGTTTTATCAGTCAGAACTCAGCAGGAGTCGGTGCAGTCTTGGGGTTTCACACCACTTCCTACAACTCTTAGAACCACCAAGGGCCCAGTGGCTCATCAAATGAAGCAACTGGTGTTGATAATTTACAATTGTGGGTTTGGCATTATTCACCACGAAAAAAGGTAATTTAGGAGTTAGATTTTTTGAGATTCTAACTTCTGACTCTTGAATTCTTATTCCCGATTCTAGACTAAATTTTTGGTGATAATGCAGCATATTGTTGTTTTGTCAATACAGCATCCTTCACATTCACCTGTTTAGGAATTAACTTCAAGTTATAATAGGTATCTGCAACATCTTGTTGTAAATTTATCAGATTATCATCAATTGCTACAAGACCAAAAGTCCGCCTGTTAATTGCTTTTCTCATCGTTTCTAGGTCAATTCCTAAGGCAGGTGCTAAAGTTTTTGCTACTTCTTCTCTATTTTGTTTAGACCATTCTTCTAAGTTTTGAATTTCCTCTAGTATTGCTTTCACAGTTTGGGAATTTTCAGTGACAAATTTGCGGCTTATCAAATAATATCCTCCCTGTTTATTAATTCCTGTACCATCAATCAAAACTCTCGCTTTAGTTGCCTCTTGAGCTGCTGCATAGAAGGGGTCCCAAATCACCCAGGCATCTACACTGCCCTTAACAAATGTAGCACGGGCATCGGCTGGTGCCAAATACTTAGGTTCAATGTCAGTATATTTCAATCCCGCTTTTTCTAAAACTTGGACTAACAATAAGTGAGCGCTAGACCCTTTTTGAAAAGCAATCTTTTTACCTTTGAGATCGGTAAGTTTTTGAATTGATGAATTCTCAGGAATAAGAATTGCTGAACTAGCTGGAGTAGCAGCAGTACCAACAAGATAAATTAGTGATGCTCGTGCTGCTTGAGCAAATATTGGCGGTGATTCTCCTACAGGGCCGATATCAATACTACCCACATTCATAGCTTCTAGAAGTTGGGGCCCTGCTTGAAATTCTGTCCATTGTACAGTTATACCTTCTGGTGCTAAACGCTTTTCTAAAACACCCTTAGTTCTGAGTAAAATAGTTGATTTTTGATAACCAAATTTTACTACTGTTGCTTTATTGTTAGTAGAATTAGTTACAGATGCAGAGGTAGTACTGGCAGTAGGAGAAGTAACTGTTGGTGTTGATGAGCAGGCAGCAAACAGCAAACTCAAACATAGCCCTGTAACAAAAGCTCCCACAATTGGTACAAAGCAAGAGAATAATTTTTGTTGGTTCTTAAATAGGATATTTCTCGACTGGATCGATGATATCCACTTTCTAATCAAGGGGCGAAAAATTAAACTAATCATCAAAATGATTTCTCCGAGCTATAAATATACTATAAACCTATATGTTTACCGTAGTATATAGAAATGACTCTTTCTGTATTGCGTCCTTCTACGTAGGGAAGAAATATTTTTGACTGTTTAGAAACTCGTAATAACTGCTATATCCGAGTGGTTTTGCCCACACTTGGAAAAAGTCAATCAACTATCACTTTTATATAACAGACCATTTAAGGTTGTGTTGCAAAAACTTGTTGACGAGAAAAATTCTGGATAAATCACAACGAATTATGCAGTAATACTGAACTAATGAGCAACAAATTTTACTTGATTAATCATGTCTCCTTTTTCAACTCCCTACTCGTTTTTACAACACAACTTGAAAAATACAATCCTAATCGAGCAAATCGGGTTCTTCCCGCACAATCCTTTCGTAAAGTGGCTGGAAGCTAAACCACCCACTTGTAGGCGCTCCCACTTGAGTGTGTGTTAAACGGGCTGTTTCGTGTTGGATAATACTGGGTCTACCTGCGGCTTCTGCCAACAGTTGCGCTTGGCACGATCGCTCAAGGCTAATATACCAAAAAGCAGCTTCGTCTACCGTATGTCCCACAGTTAAAATGCCGTGGTTACGCAGGATGATAGCTTTGTTTTCTCTTAAAGCTTGTGCAAGTCGCTTGCCTTGATCGGTATCTAATACTCCTGTATCATCTTCAAACAAAGCATGGTCTTCGTAAAAGGCACAAGAATCTTGAGTTAAGGGGTCAAGCAGACGACCCAAACTCGACCAAGCTTTGCCATAAATTGAATGAGCGTGTGCAGCTGCAATTACATCAGGTCTAGCCTCATGAATCTGAGAATGGATAACAAAGGCAGCTTGATTGACCTGAGCATCGCCTTTCACTACCTCACCTTCTTTATTAACCAAGATCAGGTCACAAACTCGGATATGACCGAAGTATATGCCCAATGGATTGATCCAGAAATGATCTGTAAACTCCGGATCGCGTACTGTAATATGACCTGCAATGCCTTCACAGAAGCCGAAGCGACCAAACAAGCGAAAAGCTGCGGCGAGGCGTTGCTTGCGATGCAGGCGTTCATCTTCAACTCGCTCGAATACAGGGGGTTGCGGTCTATCGTAGTTGGGCATATTCTTTACCCTCCTCCTCTTTGCAGGGAGCATTGGAATATCCAGAGCGAAAAGATTTGACGCTGTGAGATTCTGGAATAAACTGGTGACGCCAGATGCAACCAGTATCATTGCCTAGAAGATGGATAGATACAGATTCGCTCTCAGATGTGGTTTTGACGGCGTGGATATCACCATCTGGAGGTAAGAGGCGGTAAATATCCCCCCTTTGAAGCAATCGCACTTGTGTTACTTGTAATTGTGCGTGTCCTGTGGTGTTACCGTTATCTACACGCCGATAGACTGTTTCTTGTTGATTGCCTTTATATAAACCAATTAATCCCCAAGCTAAATGGTCGTGGACAGGAGTGGTTGAACCTGGAGGAATCACCAAGCTAAATACTGACAAAGAACGGTCTTGAGCGCGATAAAGTAGCCACTGACCAATACCACCGCCCATTTTACTTTTAGGATTGACTTGAGCAAATTTTTCTGGTAACCATTGCTGTTGGGTAAGTAGCTCTTGAAAATAGGATTCTAATATAGTCAGAGTTTGTGTACTAACGCCAGTAACACTTCCCGTAATTTTACGTACTTTTGCTACAAGTGCTTGCAGTTCTGGGCTTTCAATAAACCATTGATCTTCTGGTAATGGTTCTAAAATAGTATCGTTCGTCATCTATATTCCTCATTAATTTAAGTAAGTCGACGTCAATATACGTTGTTGCTTACTTAATCTTTATTTAAATACTTTCGTTTTATTGTGCCAACCTAATGACGAAATTTTTTACTTTTGGCGATCGTAGGGAAGCAATCCCAAAAACGTTGTGATTGGTCATTTCACTCGCTACGGACATATTACGGGTTATTTACCAAACATCATAGTAACTTCTGTTTTGGGACTGACAAATAAAAATATCCCCCTGCTCTCACTCAACACTCAACACCAATACTCATCACTCATCAGTCAACAGTCATCATTCAGCTACTCGGCTGACTTACATCAAGACAAGCTTGGACAAAGTCTTGAACTACGCTGTTTGAAGAATCTCGTCGCCACGCCACAGCTAGCACACTAGGGCTGACATCCTCAACTCGGCGGAAAGTTTGCCCGGACAACATGTAAACTTGTGTGCTGCTTTCCGAGACTAGTGCTATTCCTTGATTATTAATCACCGCCTCCATTGCTTCGTTAGTATTATTTACTTCCGTGCCAAAAACGATTGGATGTCCGTCACGCTCATTTTTTGCTAACCAGTAATCTCGCCATATTCCTGTTTCAGAGGGCACTGTAATAAACGGTTCATTAACCAAATCAGCTATCTGCAAGACTTCGCGTTGCGCCAGTGGATGCTCAGATGATAAAGCAACCCATCTTGGCTCAACCAATAAAATTTTAGTGAATAATTTTTCTTGTTTGGGAACTGGTAACCATAATAAAGCAACATCAGTATTGCCAGAGAGTAGTCCAGCCGTAGGATCTGAGAACTCAAAGAAACGAATCGCCACCTTCCACCCTGGTTGTACGACTTGAAAGCGTGAAAGGATAGATTTTGTTAATTCATTGCCAATTCGACAAATAAAACCAACCCGCAATGTCTGCGTTTCCCTTGCTGCTACTTCTCGCAGCTTTAATAAAGTAAACTGCCAATCTTCGATTAGTCCTGCGGCTAAAGGCAAGAGTGCTTCACCAGCAGCAGTCAGTTTCACTTCTCGACTATTACGGCGCAGTAATTCAATGCCCAATTCCCGCTCTAGTTGGCGAATTTGCTTAGATAATGCTGGTTGTGAGATATATAAGCGTTCAGCAGCACGGGTGAAGTTCAACTCTTCAGCCACGGCAACAAAGTAACGAAGCAAGCGTAAATCTGCATCCATGCTGTTTAGTAGTTTTTATTTATTCTTTTTGGTTATAGCAGTATATCTTGGACTTTTGAGACAGTTTGCGGTAAAAACTTTTAATGAGTCAGGCGATTGGGGATCGGAGATTGGGGATTGGAAATTGGGGACTGAGAATTGGGCGCAATATGCTCCAGGTGCAAAGTTCTGGGGAAAAATTTGCTGCAATTTTTCTACTCTCTGCTTGCCACTCCCCAGCCCCTATTCCCCAATCCCCAGCCCCCAATCCCAATCCCTAGCCTATGTTTGTCAACACTTTTATCAGACGCCCAGTTCTGACTACTGTCTGTACATTCATCATTTTGCTGCTAGGAAGCATTTGTATTCCTATCCTGCCGATTTCTCAGCTACCAGATCTGGCCCCGGTGCAAATCACTGTTAGCTCCAATAATATTGGTGCAGATGCTCAAACAACAGAAAGCACTGTTACTAATATTATTGAGCGACAAATTAATGGAGTTAAAGATGTATCTTATATATCTTCTAATACGGGTAATGATGGTTCAAGCAATATAACTGTTTCTTTCCCAACTAATGTTAATAGCGATATTGCTCAAGTAAACGTTCAAAATAAAGAAGCTCTCTCCGATCCTCAATTGCCGGATACTGTTCAACGAACTGGTGTGACTGTTGAAACAGCATCAAGTAGTCTGCTTCTAGTATTTGGGTTCTTCTCAGATAATAATGAATATGACAACATTTTTATTAGTAACTATGTTGACCTATTTATTCTCGACCAGATTAAACGAATTCCTGGTGTGGGAAAAGCCACTATTTTTGGAGAACGTAAATATGCAATGCGTCTTTGGCTCGATCCCAACAAGCTTGCTCAACATCAACTAACTCCTCAAGACGTGACAACTGCCCTGCAAGAACAAAATATTCAGGTGGGTGCAGGGGCAATTGGTAAGGAACCAGCACCAGATAATCAAAGCTTTGAATTTGCTTTACGAGCAAGCAGTCGATTCAAAGATGCGGCTGAATTTGAGGAAATGGTGTTGAAGGTGGGTCAACAAAGTGGCACTACTAACACTAATACCCTAGTAAAAGTCAAAGATGTCGGTCGAGTTGAACTAGGAGCAGAGAACTATCTCGCTGATGCCAAATTTACGCTCCCAGGAAACGATCCCAAGCCTGCTGTGGGTTTAGGAATATATCAACTTCCAGGCAGTAATGCCTTGCAAGTTGCCCATGCTGTTGAAGAACAAATCGCAACGCTAGCAAAGAGTTTTCCACCAGGACTCAAAGCCGAGTTAGCATTTGATACTACTCCATTTGTGGAAATTTCCTTAGAAGAGGTGCTACACACCCTAGTTGAGGCGATTGTGCTAGTGGTCTTAGTAATTTTTATTTTTTTACAAGACTGGCGCACCACAATCATTCCCACTGTTGCGATCCCCGTGTCCTTGATTGGGACATGTGCGGCTCTTTTGGTTTTAGGATTTCAAATTAATACACTGACATTATTTGGTTTCGTTCTGGCGATCGGTATTGTCGTTGATGATGCAATCATTGTGGTGGAAGCTGTTGCAGTTAAACTCGAACAGGGCTTGAAGCCGTTTGAGGCAGCGGTGGAAGCGATGAAAGAGTTGACAGGAGCAATCATTGCTACTTCGCTTGTACTGATGGCGGTATTCATTCCGGTTGCATTCATTCCAGGCACTACTGGGATTGTCTACAAACAATTTGCCTTAACCATTGCTTGTTCGATTGGAATTTCGACTTTCAATGCTTTAAGCTTCTCTCCCAGTATGGCAGCGATCCTGATGCGCCCAGCTCAGACTCCACGCGGCCCTTTGGGCTGGTTTTTTACACAGTTTAATCGAGGATTTAGCTGGTTCACGCGCCGCTACGTCAGGTTTGTTAGCTTCCTGACTCATATCAAGGCGGTTGTGATAGGAGTTTTTATCGCTGGTTTACTGGCAACGGTTTTTATGTACAAAACAGTGCCTACCGGATTTATTCCAGAGGAAGACCAGGGCTACTTCTTTGTAATTGTCCAAGGGCCTGACGGGGTTTCTTTGAAGTATACAGAATCCGTCATGAACCAGGTTGTTAAGGAAATTACGACGCTTCCCCAAGTGAGAGCTAGTTTTATGATTAGTGGCTTTGGTTTCGATGGCAACGCTTCTAATTTAGGCATTGCCTTTGCTAACCTAAAACCTTGGAAAGAGAGAGCCGAACAATCTCAATCTGTTTATGGCATACTTCAAGGGCTGAATAAAAAGCTGTCTACAATTACCGAAGCTAGAGCGATCGCTGTGAATGCGCCTCCAGTTAGAGGCTTAAGTACTACGGGTGGTTTTGAGTTTATCATTCAAGACCGCACGGGCAGTGCGCCGATTCAAACTTTGGTTGATACCACTCAAAAGTTCATTGCCGCAGCAAATAAAAACCCTGCTCTCCAACGAGTCTTTACTCAGTTCACCGCAGACACTCCCCAATTTGAAATCCAGGTAGACCGCAATCAAGCCAAAGCTCTAAATGTGGAGATTAATGATGTCTTTGGCTCGTTGCAATCTTACTTGGGGTCACAATATGTGAATGACTTTGTTCAAGGACAGCGACAGTATCGGGTATATGTCCAAGCAGATGGAGTTTTCCGGTCAAATCCTGATGATATTGGCAAGTTGTATGTTCGCTCATCAACTGGGGCGATGATTCCCTTGAGTAATTTGGTAAAAGTTACTCCGTTTGTGGGGCCGAAAACAATCTCGCATTATAACTTGTATCGCTCAATCAAAGTTCAAGGCGCTCCTGCTCCTGGCGCGAGTTCTGGACAAGCGATTAAAGCGATGGAGCAACTAGCAGCAGAGGTTTTACCTCAGGGATTTGGCTACGAGTGGACAGGGACTTATCTGCAAGAAAAGACATCTGGAGGAGCTACCGGACTGATTTTTGCTTTAGCGATCGCTATTGTCTTTTTGGTGCTGTCAGCTCAGTATGAAAGCTACATTGACCCAATTATCATTTTGTTGACGGTTCCCCTGGCAGTTTTGGGAGCAATGACAGCTATTTGGTTGCGATCGAATATTTTCATGTCAGGTAGCCTGTTTCCCAAAGTAGTTGATGATATTTATTGCCAGGTAGGCCTGGTGACTTTGATTGGTCTAGCCGCCAAGAACGCGATTTTAGTTGTAGAATTTGCCAATCAACTGCACGAGCAGGGCATGAGCTACACGCGGGCGGCGGTGAAAGCTGGACAAGAACGTTTGCGACCGATTTTAATGACTTCCTTTGCAGCCCTGCTAGGATTTTTGCCCTTGGTGATTTCTTCTGGAGCTGGAGCAAGTAGCCGTTGGTCTTTAGGAACAGCACTGTTTGGGGGGCTACTGCTTTCAACATTCTTGAGTTTGTTCTTAGTGCCAATTCTCTACATTCTGGTTAAGAGTTTGGCTGAAGCTATATTTTCTCGTGGGCGACGCGGAGGCTCAAATCCTCCAGATTCTCCAAATGGAACTTTGGATGGACATAGAGCTTTGCCTGCTGGTTCAATTCAGCAGCAAGAGAGAAGAAATGGTTGATGGGAACAGGGCATTAAAAAGTAAAAAGGCAATCATATTCTTTTCTTTTTACTTTTGCCCTTTACCTTTTAACTTTCTAATCCTTTTAAACTAGCGTTGCTGATGATAAAATCTAGACCCCAAAAGACTTGCCCAGTCCCCAGTCCCCTTGCTATAAATACTCGCTTTTATACTTTTATAGCAATCGAATTAAAGGTTAGGACATCTTGAAAGCCTGGATGTTAGGAATAGTAATGTTTTACCTCCTGCCTCCTGCAAGAACTGCCTTCTGCAAGAACTGCCTCCTGCTATAAAATTTCCTACTTCAATTGAGCAACGTTTTTAAACTTAATAAGTCTGCCTGATTACCTCTTCTATAGAACCTATGCGATGGAACATTTCTATTAGTTCATGGGATCTTGTTTTTCGCTTAATCAGCAGTTCTTTTAATGGTGTTAACAAATGAATATCTGGGTCATTTCCTAGTGCAAGTTCAGCTGCTTGCAATACCTTTGTCGCATTTCCAAAAATCTTCTCGTTGTCAAAGCCTTCTATTGCAGACATTTGGTGCAAATCTGCATTGGGTACCGTTGCTCTACCTAGTAAGGTTTCATCTAACACCAAACCTTTTAATAATGCTAGTAAAGCCGCATAAATATAAAAATCATCACAACTATCACAAGCTTTAAATTCAATGCGTCCTACTTCAGCCGGAATGCGGGCAATTTTTGTCAACGAAGGTGTGCTATTAATCAGTTGTTCTTGTTTGTCAACAAAAACCAAGGCTGCTGGTCTTTTTCCTGTTCTGATAAACGTTCGTACCGATAGCCCATCCCATAAACTTCCCTTATAAAAAGGGGAACTATAACTAAAAGGGACGATATAAGGACTGTAATAAGTTAACTTTCTGCCAATATCGATCGCACTTTCACTAGAAAAATCAACTACCGAAATATTTAAATCTGGTCCATAAGTCAGCATGGGAATATGGGCAGTTTGTTTTTCAGGCGAAGCTTGTCTTCGTTTGACTTCATAATTATTTAATGGAGGTTGAGGCTCAAAAACACTGTTGTAAGGATTAAAACTGATTAAACCTGGTGAGAAACCGAAGTCAGCAGCAACTTCGCATAGCAAGCGAAAACTTTCTGATAATTCGGTAATCACAGTTTCAATATTAGAGTGTATGGTTGTTCTAATTTCAATGCCTTTAGGTAGACAATCAATCGGCTTTTCCGAATCTGCAAACCTTTCAAATCCTTCAATATACCATCTCTTCTGTTTGATCCCAGCGTCCCCAATCCGTAGTTGAGGATAGTCACTCTGGTATGTGGGTAACTTTTCAATCAATTGATTGAAATCAGAAAATTTTGTATGAGAAAAATCAGCAAACTTTCCTTCTTTGTCCAGGAAAGCGACTTCATGCTCAATGCCATATAGAAACATTATGTATACCTTTATTGTTTATTGAAGTAGGGACATACCCAATTGGGGATATTTCTTTGTAAACAACAGTTTATCTGAGAATATTTTGTAGTAATAGATTTGTAAATTCGTCGCTGCTCGCTGCAAAATATCAAATGATTTGAGGTCAGGTCAACTATAATTGGATCTGCTGTCTAAAGCTCATAAGCTCTAACCCAGAGGAGAATTAGTAGTGTTTATTGAATGAGGCCGAAGTTAACCTTGGTTTTATTCATCAATACTTCCACAACACATATTAAACCTCCCTTTTGAGTTTAAGTAGAAAAAATTCTCAAGATAACTCTCAGATAAATTTTACCGTAAACCGACTGTTGCGATTTGAAAACTTCTTGGTTTCTATGCTCTATACAGCGATCGCACTTTGTAGATTTTTCTGTGCTGCTTTGACTATCTTCATAGTCCCTGGGTAGGGTAGCTTAGTAGTGACTAAGGAAAGCTTGAGACGTGAGTTTATGACAAGTACCGTTCAATCCCCTTACAGCAACGAACAAATTGCCGCTTGGTTGCGTGGATTGCTTACCATTGCTTGGGCTGATGGTAATTTTGACGAGCAAGAACAGCAAATAATTGCCACTATCACTAAACATGAATTAGCTCCTAAGATTCAATGGGACTCACTAGAGATTATTACACCTGAGGAATTAGCCGCAGTGTTGGGTAAAGGTACAGCAGCAGAAAATTTCTTAAGGACAGCGGTGATGGTAGCAATCGCAGATGGTACTTATTCTCCTAGTGAAGATGGAGTTCTGCAACAGTTCTGCCAAGCCTTAGAACAGCCAGAGAGTTTACTCCAAGCCCTGCGTTACACCCTAGAACATCCACAGCAAATTACCCCCGCAATCCCTGCGACTGGGCTTACAAAACGCCAAATTCATGCACTACACCATGTGCGCGACTGGCTAGATCGATTAGATATCCAAGACCCAAGAGTAGCCCGCTTTTTGTGTAAAATGATTCCCTCTCAGTGCCCCTTTGAGCGCGATGTCACCTTATTTAAACGTAAGATTGTGCATATACCGCCGATGTGTAAAATTAACCCATTGTATGAACAACTGGTAGGCTTACGTTTCCGCGCCCTCTCCTATTTGGCAGATAAATGCGGTGAAGATATTTCACCATATATTTAGTCATTGGTCATTAGTCATTAACTTAGGTAGCATAATTTCAAGTAGGAGGTTTCAAGAATTACGGGTTTATCAATTGGCAATATTTCAAATGACCAATGACTAATGACTAACTATGCAATTTATCGACCAAGCAGAAATTGAAGTTGCAGCCGGCAAGGGTGGCGATGGTATTGTCGCCTTCCGGCGCGAGAAGTACGTGCCGGCTGGTGGCCCCTCTGGTGGTAACGGAGGGCGAGGTGGTTCAGTAATTTTTGTTGCTGATGAAAACCTGCAAACGTTGCTGGACTTCAGATACAATCACCGCTTTCAAGGCGAAAACGGCACTCGTGGAGGTCCAAATAATTGCACTGGGGCTAATGGCAAAGATTTGATTATTGAAGTTCCCTGTGGTACAGCCGTTTATCAAGCCGAAACAGGCGAATTGTTAGGGGATTTAATTGAGCCTCAGCAGACTTTGCTTGTTGCCCAAGGTGGTAAAGGTGGACTGGGAAATCAGCATTTTTTAAGCAACCGTAACCGCGCCCCCGAATACGCTCTCCCAGGATTACCAGGGGAAATAAAGCAGTTACGTCTAGAGTTGAAACTTTTGGCAGAAGTCGGGATTATTGGCTTACCAAATGCTGGTAAATCGACTTTGATTTCATCTTTATCAGCTGCACGCCCAAAAATTGCAGACTACCCGTTCACTACCCTGATCCCTAATTTGGGTGTAGTCAGAAAACCTACTGGCGATGGTACTGTTTTCGCTGACATTCCCGGATTAATAGAAGGAGCCGCCCAAGGGGCTGGACTAGGACACGATTTTTTGCGTCATATCGAGCGCACACGGGTGCTACTGCACTTGATTGATGCGACCAGTGACGATGTGGTTAGAGACTACAACACAATTCAGCAAGAATTAAAAGCTTATGGAAGAGGTTTAGCAGAGCGATCGCAAATTGTGGCGTTGAATAAAGTTGATGCAGTCGATCGCGAAACTGTCGATTTGGAAGCATTAGCTACCCAACTGAATCATCTCTCCTACGCCCCAGTTTTTTTAATTTCAGCAGTTACCCGCATCGGCTTAGAGCCAATGTTACAGCAAATCTGGGAGATTCTCGACCAAATCAAGTCTGCCCAAGAATTAGAAATATTGAAATAATTGCTAGCAATGTCAACGCGCTTTCTTGCAGATGTTAGGGGATAAGGGGGTAAGGGTGTAAGAGAACTCTCAGAAATAAAAATAACCACTCGAAGTTGCTGACTAATGAGAACCAGTTACTATCGGTATCACTACAAATATTTTTGATTTTCATCAAAAATATTTGTAGTAAAAATTAGTTCATCTTTTTCTCAAATAATATCAGCTTATATTTGAGGAAAAAATCATAATCTGACTTGCCAATTAATTGTTCTCGGCTGTGACCCACGAAATCACAGTAGCTATGGCTGATTAGTACCCAGCGATATTGACGTTTATTCCGTTGCCTTGGGAGTTGAGATTTTGAAACAGGATTTTCTGTACATGGTGTGGCGAACGTCCACTCCTAAACCTGTAACTCCTGGCGTGGTAATTTGCTTCGTATGCTGGTTCCAGAGCGTATTTGACTGGTCAAGCGAAAGTGCGATCGCACTTTGTATTTTTAGGCATTATAAAATAGTGTTTACTGACTACAGCTATCTTTAAAGGATTCGTTTCACCCCTGAATCAAGGAGATTTTCAACCAATATTCATCAAAGAATCGGGCACTAATTTATATTCTATCCTGAATTTTTCTGAATAAAAATTAATAATTAGAGTCAAGCTAATTTTTTAATTTATTCTTCAAGATTTAAGTAATAGGCTCAAAAATTAAGCCTCTTTTGTGTATCAATCTCAAGAAAAATCAAGTAATAAAATGTCTGAATATCTAACTGGCAAGCAGCCAACTACAGAGCAACTAAATGAATGGATTGAATATTTTCATACTAATGGATTTCTGGTGATTCACAATGTATTGACACCAGAACAGTGTGAGCTATTAAGACATGATTTAGATGAAACTCTCAAGAAGACTGAAGGTAAAGATTATCAAACATCCAAGAAAATAATCAAGCGAATGTTCGAGTACTCTCAGCAAAATTTGCAGCTTTTTGCTTTAGAGCCAATCGTGACATTTGCAGAATATTTAATTGGTCGAGCAAATGGAACAGACTACTCAATACATGATGGTATTCCTAATGCTAATACAATTCACGTTATCCACAATAACTCATTTAAGATTCCTCCAGAAACAGACGGATTAGCTAAAAATGCATGGCATCAAGACGATACACCGCATGTAATTTCGCTTGATGGGAAACCCTTAACTAATATTCGCTTGAATGTTCTTGCATTCACGGTAAATTACTACCTAACAGATGTATTATCTCAAGAAAATGGCCCAACTCAGGTGATTCCAGGATCTCATCTGTTTGGTAAGTTGTGCAACGATGATATTTCAGGATATGAAGAGCGAATTTACAGCTGCTTGGGAGCAATGGGTTCTGCGGTTTGTTTTAACAATCAGGTATGGCATAGAGGTTCTAGAAACTCTTCCTCGATCGCTCGCTATATTACCCAGATTACTTACGCCAAGAGGCTGGTTGGGCACAAGTACGCACCATTTATGAATTATCAAATGCCTAGTCACTGCTATGAACAAGCAGACCCAAGATTAAAGCAACTGTTAGGATTCCTTCCCAGCGGTGCTTATGGTTAATTTGATCGAGGGACTATTGTGCTGAGTTAGGAGCAGGCGCACAAGCGGCACACCACCCGCTACGAATGAAATAAATAAGTCAAATCCTCTTCCCTTGTGCCTTCTGCCCTCTGCCTCCTGCCTTGTTTCTTGAAAGTTAGGAATTCTCCCCTCTGCCCCCTGCTCCTGTCTGTGCCCCTCTATTCCTCTGCTCGCTCATCTCCTCGTCGATTAATGAAAAGACTATTTCAGACAATTTTCAATGAATACCGCGTAGTTTGGGCTGTTTTACTGCTTGGTATAGGATTAGCGATCACAGTAGCGCTGTCGCTTTCCCAAGGAGCAGTACCTTTGAGTATGTCTGAGTTTTGGCAAGCCATTCTTCAACAAGGCGATCCCGTAAAACAGACAATTCTCTGGGATTTGCGTCTCCCCCGGATTTGTGCGGCTCTGATCGTTGGTGCAGCTTTGGGGATGTCAGGAGCTTTGCTGCAAGGAATGTTACGCAATAGTCTTGCCGATCCTTTTATTCTTGGTATTTCTGCGGGTGCAGGATTAATTGTGATTTTAACAATTGTGTGGCATATATTTCCGATCGCCATTCCTTTAGCGGCGTGGATAGGTGCAATTTTAACTTCAGCGATCGTCATTTTACTCGGTCGCGCGGGGTCAGGAATTTCAGTTGAGCGGTTGATTTTAGGCGGGGTGGCTGTGAGTTCTTTATTTGGTGCTGTGCAAAGTACCTTGCTGCTTTTAGCTGAAGACGGCCAAATACAAATTGCGCTGAGTTGGTTGATTGGTAGCCTCAACGGACGGGGTTGGCAAGAAATTTCTACTGCAAGTCCTTACATCATCGTTGCATTGATAGGGGGATGCTTGCTAGCGCGATCGGTAAACGTGTTGGCTTTGGGAGATGATTTGGCTGTGGGATTGGGGATTTCATTAACGCGATCGCGCCTATTAATTGGTGGTGTCGCCACATTATTAGCCGCAGGTGCAGTCAGCATCAGCGGCTTAATTGGATTTGTCGGCCTGGTTGTTCCTCACGCTGTCCGCCTGCTTGTTGGTACAGATCACCGCTTTGTTTTGCCACTGTCCGCCTTTGCAGGTGCATGGTTACTGACGTTTGCAGATTTACTCTCAAGATTAGGAGCAGTAGAACTACCAGTAGGTTCCGTCACCGCCTTACTTGGTTCACCGCTGTTTATCTGGTTACTTTATCGTCGTTCTGCTGGGTCTAATAAATTCTGATACAAATCACGTGGGTAGGGCGTAAATTCAGACAAACCAGCGACGAATTAACTCCACTTGGAAGCGATAGCCATCATCAACTTCCTCAATTCACTCACGTTGCAACAGCAATTTGAGTGTAATATCAGCATCAGCAAACTGTTGTAATAAACTTTGGCGGCTGACTATAGCCCCTTCCCTTTGAGTTGCGATAAAACATAGAATAGCTTGTCCAGTGGCATCTACTTGATTGTTTTGAATATCAGCAAAGAAAAAGCCCCCACTTTGCAAAGCTTCTGGTATCGCTGCTTCCACGTCAGCTTAGGATAGTTTGTCATTGCATACTCCTTTACTAGGGAAGGCTACGCGAACGGAGAACCCGTAGGTACGAAGTGAAGCAATCTCAGTGTTTGCGATTGCTTCACTCCACTGCGTTACGTTCGCTATGACATTTCAGATTTAATTTCCTACAGCTACTTATAAATTAAGCTTAGAAAAACGGTGCTTTAGCCAAAGACTAAAACTCTTGTACAGACGCGATTAATCGCATCTGTACGATTACAGCCTACAACTCAACTCGCCGGCTTTTTGACTGAAGCGCCAGTTTTCCCGATAATCTACCGGACAATCTATCACGGCAGGTACATCTTGAGCGAGGGCTTCTTTAAGTACCGGAATCAAATCTAGAGTTGATTCAACTCGGTAGCCTTTTAAACCCATGCTTTCGGCTAATTTAACAAAATCAGGATTGCTAAAATGCACAAAGGATGAGTTTCCTTTACCAAATTGATTTTCTTGCTTCCACTCAATTAATCCATAGCCACCGTCATTGAAAATTATGGTGACAAAGGGCGTACCGACACGCAAGGCTGTTTCTAATTCTTGGCAATTCATCATAAAGCCGCCATCGCCTGTTACAGCTACGACTTTGCGATTGGGATGAACGAGTTTTGCTGCTAAAGCGCCAGGAATGGCAATACCCATAGCTGCAAAGCCGTTGGAAATTATGCAAGTATTAGGGCTATGGCAATGATAATGACGCGCCATCCACATTTTATGTGCGCCAACATCAGAAATGACGATATCATCTGGCCCCATCACTTGCCGCAAATCATAAATTAACTTTTGCGGCTTAATAGGAAATTCGTCATCATGAGCATACTGTTCGTAATCAGCGCGAATATCTGACCTTAAACTGATAGCAAAGGGATCGGGTTTACCTTGTCGGTCTGCCAATTTTAATATTTCATTGAGGGAATCAGAAATATCTCCCACTATTTCGGCGATGGGAATATAACTACTATCAATCTCTGCTGGATTTAACCCAATATGCACAATGGGAATTTCACCATGACGATTCCATTTCTTTGGGGAAAATTCAATCAAATCATAGCCGATCGCAATTACTAAATCTGTGTTATCAAAACCACAGGTAATAAAATCTCTTTGCTGTAATCCCACTGACCACAAAGCTAATTGATGTGTGTAGGGAATCACACCTTTACCCATAAAAGTATTAGCAACAGGTATATTTAGCAAGGTAGCAAATTGCGTGACTACATCACTTGCATGAGCGCGAATTGCCCCATTTCCGACTAAAATTAATGGGTTAACTGCTTGGCAAATTGCTGCTGCTGCTGCCCGAATGCTAGCAAAAGATGCATAGGTTTTTTCGCTATTATCCTTACGCAAAGGTTTGCCTTCGACGGGCATGGCAGCAATATTTTCTGGCAAATCTATGTGAACTGCACCAGGTTTTTCCGATTGCGATCGCTTAAATGCTTTCCGCACTACTTCTGGTGTAATACTCGGTCGGACAATTTGCTTATTCCATTTAGTAACAGGTGCAAACATTGCCACCAAATCTAAATATTGATGGGATTCAATGTGCATTCTATCTGTTCCCACTTGACCGGTAATCGCCACTAAAGGCGCACCATCAAGGTTTGCATCTGCTACCCCAGTCATCAAGTTGGTTGCCCCAGGCCCAAGAGTAGAAAGACATACTCCGGCTTTTCCGGTTAGCCGTCCGTAGACATCGGCCATGAATGCTGCACCCTGTTCGTGACGAGTCGTAATAAACTTAATGGAAGAACGTTTTAGCGCTTCCAAAACGTGCAGGTTTTCTTCACCAGGGAGTCCAAAAATATATTGCACTCCTTCGTTTTCTAGGCATTGCACCAATAATTCTGCTGTATTCATTTTATTTTCCGACAACTCTATTAACGAATAAGACTTTTATTGTTTGTGATTTGTCCTTCGTCATTAGTCATTAGTCATTTTTTTGGCTAATGACCAATGACTAATGACTAATCATTTAATCCAAACAGTTTTAACATTGACAAACTCATGTATACCTTGGATACTCAATTCTCTGCCATATCCAGAACGCTTAATGCCACCGAAGGGCAATCGGGGATCGGATTTGACCATACCGTTGATAAATACGGCACCAGCTTGGATTTCTTCAACCAAGCGATCGCGTTCTTGGTCGTTGGTTGTCCAAGCGCTTGCACCTAAGCCAAAGGGTGAGTCATTGGCGAGTTTGATGGCAGCATCGATATCTGGAACCCGGAATAACAAAGCTACTGGGCCGAAGAATTCTTCTTTTGCAATTGGTGTGTCGGGCGGAATATCTATGATGATGGTTGGCGGATAAAAGTTTCCAGGACGGTCTAATAAAGGATGTCCGCCAATTAGGACTTTTCCACCGCTTTTTGTAGCAGTTTGCACTTGTTGATCCAAATCCTGGAGAATCCCAGGAGTTGCGAGTGGTCCTAAATCGGTATCTGGTTGCATGGGATCGCCCACTTTCAGCGCCTCGAATTTATCTAACAACAGTTTTTCAAATTTGTCAGCGATCGCTTCTGCGACAATGAAGCGTTTGGCTGCTATACAAGATTGCCCGTTATTTAACATCCGCGCTGTAGTAGCTGTGACAACTGCTGTCTCTAAATCAGCACTTGCTAACACAATGAATGGGTCGCTTCCTCCCAATTCCAAAACTGTTTTTTTAATTTGTTTGCCAGCAGCAGCGGCGAGGGATGCGCCTGCTGGTTCGCTTCCTGTCAAGGTGGCAGCTTTTATGCGGTCATCTGCCATTAAGTCGGCGACTTTGGCAGCCCCAATCAATAAAGTTTGAAATACACCTTCTGCAAAACCTGCGCGTCGAATAATTTCTTCAATTGCCAAGGCGCACTGCGGCACATTGGAAGCGTGTTTGAGTAAGCCGACATTTCCCGCCATCAGTGCCGGTGCTACGAAGCGGAAAACTTGCCAGAAGGGGAAATTCCACGGCATCACAGCCAGAATTGCCCCTAAGGGTTGGTAGCGAACAAAACTATGATTGGCATCCGTTTTTACCGCAACATCAGCCAAGAACTCAGGGGCGTGTTCGGCGTAGTAGCGACAAACAGCGGCGCATTTTTCGACTTCAGCGATCGCAGCTTTCAAAGGCTTACCCATTTCCAGAGTCATCAACTTCGCAAATTCTGCTTTTTCTTGCTCTAGAATGTCAGCAGCTTTTTGTAACCAGTGCGATCGTTGAGAGAAACTAGTCTGGCGATAGTCTGCAAAAGCGCGATCGGCTAAATCAAGTTTGGCGTTAATTTCTACATCGTTGAGTGGCTCAAAGGTTTTAAGCGTCTCCCCAGTGGCAGGATTAATCGTGGCGATAGCCATTACCTGACCTCCCGTTAAATAAATAGCTTTAGGTAGGCTTCCTAGTGTTACACAGATCTATTCTGGAAGCCACCACCCAAATTCTAATCTTTTAGTTAAGAAGCAGCTGCTTAATATTACAATTTTGCAATTATTTGTGAAAAAAAATATACCAATCAATAAGTATTAATATTGGTGATGAGTATACTCGATTGTGGATTATGCTGCATAAGGTGGTAGGGAATTTTATTAGGTATAGGGGGAATTAGTTATTTGTTTCTCGCTTGTTATTTCCTGGCGCTCGCTTTTGGTTTAGTGTGAGAGATAATGGCGATCGAAGAAAATGATTTAGGTATTCTAGCGAGGTAAAGAATTAGCCTCCAAGTCTTCGTCGAATACCAGCTACTAACTTCCAAAACCATCTCGAGTTAATTAATTGGTTTTCAACTTCTATTTGGGAAGCTTCTTGGTTTTCAAGTTCAGCATTAATTTCTAAAATTTGTTGTTTTGCTGATTCTCTATCAGGCTCAATTTCTAAAACTCCCTCAAACTGAATTTTTGCCTTAATTAGCTCTCCTTGTTTTCTCAAATGTTCTCCATAGGCTTCTCGTGCCTGTAAAAGCTTTTCTTTATTCTGGATAGGGTTAGCCTGATAGACTCGGTTGTATAGTTCTAAGGCTTTATCAAAGTTTTTAACATCCCAATACTTTTGAGCTAAAACAGATATAGTAGTGAAATGATTGGGGTTGAGTTCCAATATTTTTTCATAAAGGTCTATTAAATCTTGAGAATTTCCATGTCGATACAGTTGTATTTCTTGTTCCAAAATTTGTTTAATTTCTGCTTCTTTAATTTTTTCTAATGTCAATATTTCTCTATTTAATGGGTGAGATTTTACTAACCAACGCCGAACTAATTCAATTTTTACTCGGCGCTCTGTATCATCTAAATAACCTTTATTCACTAACTTTTTTGGAGCTTGAATTATTTCTTCTGTCTGGACAACTCCATAGCTTTTAAGGCGAGTAAATGGGTCTTCTGGCAACCAGATTTTTTGCTCAATAGCTATTTTTTGAACTTCTGTTACTGCTGCAAAAAATACTTTTTCTTCAAAAGATAGCCCATCCCAAAACCATACTAAACCACCTTGAAGATAGTCAATTGTTTCATCTACAATTTTGTCTACATTTTTACGATTTACTTGACTTTTTCCTGAAACTTTCGCTTGTAGGAAAATACGAAAGCAGATACCTTGGGTAAAATAGGGATGCCCTGATGAAAGTTCAAAAATTGCTTTGATTGCCTCTTCCTCGTACCTCAGTATACCCTGTGCAGGATTAGTAATTAGTCGTCTAGCACTTGTCTCATAAAGTAAATCAATTTTTTGATATAGTGGACTATTAAATAACTGAAATATGTTTTTTACATCATCATCAAACCTTCCTAAAACTGGAATAATAAATATTTTTTTTTGTTTAATTAAAAGCGTTTGTAAATATTGAAAAAAGCTACTAAATGTATTATTACTAGTAATAGCCATATCAGATTCATCCAATAACAGCACTAGCTTTTTATTACCTAATTCATGGCAAACTGTTGGTAAAAAAATTTCATCAAATATTTCTAAATTATTATTAATTTGTGTATTAGGGAATATACTAAGAAGCGAAGATAGATCTAATTCTTGGCATATTTCTTCAGCTAAATTGTATATAATATCGCTCGTAGACGATTGGCTGTAAGCTTCTAAATCAAAACAAATAAAGACAAAGTTTTCCCGATTTTCCAGCGTAATTTTCTGGGAAACCTGTTTGAGTACAGAAGACTTCCCAATGCGCCGTTGACCGTGTAATAACTGAATTTGTATATTATTATTGAGATTATCTTCAATAAAAGCAAATAAATCTTCTCGTCCGAAAAATTTTTCCGGTTCATGAATTGCACGAGTAACGATGTAAGGATTTCTCCAGTAATTTTTACTAACAGGAGTTTCACGTTTGTAACTTTCAATAATTTTTCGCTTGTCAGTTACCACTTGAGTAACGCTAATTTTGCCAAGACTTAGCACCCTAATTGGCACCCCCCAAGCATTCACTAAGGTTACCGTAATCTCTCCCTGCATCTCTTCTTGCGCGGCTGTCAGCAAAAACTCTGCTGCTCCATAACTCCCACCAAAGCGGTGTAAAACTACAGCTGGTTCACCCAAAGGTTGACAACTAAACAACGGCGAAGTATCCAACATACAGTAAATTGGATACTCTTCTTCCTCGTAAGGCCACTCATCCTCAGATGATTGCAAGTCTATTGTCATCAGGTAAGTTTTACCCACCTGTGCTTGATGCGGATAGCTAATAATAGGCTGAATAGATAGGGCTAGTTGCTGAGTATTAGACATAAAGCTATTCTCCTCGTCGCTTTAGCCGGAGTACAGTCATTGGATTGCCGTAGTAGACATACATGAATCTGTATATTAAAGATAAAAGCTGTTTTTCAGTTGGGTTATTACCTAAATTTTCTACTGCTTTTGACCGTAGCTTTTTTAATATCGCAGCAACGGAAAGCTGAGGAGAAGTTAAAGATTCTTTAATTAACTCACAAGCAAATTCCGCTGCATAAATATCACCCACAGCAGCTAGCGTACCAATTACACCCCGTGCCCCTTGAGCTAAAAAAAGTTCTACAAAACCCATACGATAGCTGTGGCGAATAACAGGATCGACTTGCTCACGAGCAGAATGACAAGCATTAAGAAAAACAATCCCTTGAGATTTTTGAACCAGATTCAGCGGCAACTCTTTTAAAGTTTCTAAATTTAACTGTTGATTATTTTTGAATTCTGAAC
The DNA here is from genome assembly GCA_029379225.1 of Nostoc sp. S4. Taxonomy (GTDB): domain Bacteria; phylum Cyanobacteriota; class Cyanobacteriia; order Cyanobacteriales; family Nostocaceae; genus Nostoc. The sequence goes on from JAQYWR010000058.1 coordinate 31,006, forward strand.
CTAAAGTCATTTCCTTCGGATTATTTTTAAATGTTCCATGACAAGAGATGTAAACAAAACTATGGTCAGCATAATCGCATTGTAAATAAGTATGGAATTTATGTATACTATTATCTTCACTACTTTGGTAGATTGTTGCTTGCAATTTTGTTAGAGTTTCAAGTTCATCTCTTGCTCCTTCTAATTCTGTATCAAGTAGATAAGCAACTGTTTTACCAATGCACTCATCCACTTTAAACTCCAATTCAAGATAATCATCTTTAACAACGCTAATAACTTTTCGCCAACGGACTGTTGTAATCAAAGCACCTATATATTGGTTTGGTGATTGATAAGGCGATAATTCTAACATCTCCCAAGGAATTTCAAAATCTGTGTAGTCAGAAATTACTAGGCATAAATGTTCGCCAAATTTATTCCTAAGATGCTTTATCCACTTACGAAGCTCAAGATTTACATAGGAAAAATCCTTCATCCGCCTCTTAATTTCGTCAGGATAAACTCTCTGTGTTACTTGCTCTCCTAAAGAAAGAAAAGGTTTTTTTTGTGGTTCAGTTGGGTCTAGTTTTTCATATACATGACCTCCCCACACACAATATTCATCCTGCCCATCTGGATAAATATGTAAAATTGCCACATTTGGCGGTAGCTTTCTTGTAATGTAAAGTTTCTTAGCTTCAGGTAATTCTTGTTCTGTCGGAATTTCGGTATCTTTTGGTATCGATAGTGTACTTGGCGTTGGCTTGACTGCCTCTGAAGCTTCAAAGGGTAATTCTTTGGTGCGACTCGAAACTTTTGGTGAAGCGATCGCTCTTTGAATCAAAGACTTTGGTTTCTCAGCCATCATTCCTCCTCCACTATCCCCAGTCGTGGAATCGCAATTACCGATGCACCCATTTTTTCGGCTAGTTGTAAGGGCAAATTTCCATATTGTTTGGGCTGCGGATTTAGCAAAACCGCCTTGACTCTATCCAAGTTCCGAATACTTTCAGCTACCAGCAAAGCATCTTCCACGCCTTTACGTCCCACAGGCGTTTTAATACAACCGTCCAGTGGTACATTTCCTCGCCCGTCACTAATTACTACCAGTACCGCCTCCTGCACTGTACTACGTCCGTGTTGCAGTGCATGGCGTAGAGTCTGCAACCCTAATTGCAGACCATGAGCCAAGGGAGTCGCCTTACCCCGCCCTGCTTCCAGTCCTGCATTAATTCGAGGCACAAGTATACTGGATGCCATAATTCGCTCAGCTTGTAAAAAATTGCTGGCATTTGCTGCTCCTACCTGGATTAAGCACACACTAGCCCGCTCTACATACGCCCAACTGATGTAAGGCAACAATTTCTCTTGCCAGTCGCAATCTTGTAAGCAGGTATGATCGAGTATCAGCATCAGCATTTGCTCTGCTACGGGCGATCGCCGATAAGAATAAAAATCTGTAGGAGACAACAGCAGTAAGGATTTTTCACTTATGGTTTCATCTTTACGGCGAATTGGCTGATATTTTGCCGCTTCCAATAACGTCGTCACCAATGCTATGTCTTGGAGAGTTTTCGCTTTCTCCACGCCTATAATCGAACCTCTGGGCGCAGCCTTCGACCGAAAACGCCTCGTAGGTAAACGCAGTGAATCTACTTCCCGCTCAACAGCAGCGGTATCCTCTGGGTAAGGATTTTCTAGCTTAGAAGTCAGCTTCAGGGGTATTGATGCTAAAGACTCAGATTTATCTGGCTGATACACAGGTTCAGATATCTTCTGTGTTGTGCCTGAAGGTTTTGGATTTTTCGACGGCGGTTCTTTTTGTCTTTGCGGGGGTTCTGGGACGGGTTCAATAATCGGATTTGGTGTTTCTTTTATCGGTTCGCTAATAGGTTCCAAACCAATCATCCGAGCTGCAATATCTACATGATTTGCACTCATTTCATCTACACCGTCTAGCCGCATATTTGCCAAAGATAATCGGGCTAAAGCAATTTCTCTCCGTGGATAAACTTCCGGTTGTGAGGTGTAATCCAGTATCCTAGCTATGGCTTTCGCAGTAATTTGAGGATGATGTTGCAGACTTTTTTTGAGTTTTTCGCTAATTTCAATTGTTAGAGGTACAGGTTCAGGTTTCTTGGCTTTTCCTAATCCTTGGTCATCAATTAATTCTAAAATTTCCTTTGCCCTGTCTGTGGTCTTGCTCACTTGTCCCTTTAACCGCAGAGCAAACCTGTCTAACAAATGTGGAGAAACCATTCCCACTTCACCAGTAGCACAACCCGCTAACCAGCAGATATTCGGTTGCCATTCGGTCTGCTGTCCGTGACGTTCCAAGTGTGCTACATCTGCTCCCATTAGCACTACACAAGCTCGTGCTGCTGCGAGACTCAGCTTAGTCAAGTCTGGAATTATCACTAAGCGAAGTTCGGAGTCGTTTCCCAGCAAACCTGGTTTCCACTGCAAGAGTTGTTTTTCTGATTCAGCGCCCAACTGCCAGCTACCCCAGAGGTTTTCTTCAGATTCAAAGCTGTTAAGATAAACAGTCTTCACTGGATAGCCAACAACAACCTCCAGCATTTCGGCTGTCATTTGAGCAGCTAACTGCAACACTTCCAAAGAGCTATCAAATAGCAGAATACTCCGCAAGCCTGGAGTGATGGCAGCACAAGCAAGCGATCGCGTAAATGAGTCACTCAAACTGAGTTGAAATGATTTTGCCAACTCAGTCACCTTCAGGATTTAAAATATTTATCACAAGCTGCTGATATTTATCAGCCCACAACTTCTGATTATTCTGGAAACCTTCAGGGTCGCGATGCCGAAGTGCTAGATCAGCTACAGCTTCCACATGCTTGTTTGTTACTTCTTCCACACCTTCGAGCGCTGCATAAGCACGAGCAGCCAAAGCGATAATATAATCACCCCGGTTACCTTCGGCTTTGACTTCGGTTGCTAACTTGACGCATTTTCTGGCAATGTTTTCAGAGATTTTAACAAAGGAAAACTTCTCCCTGGCTTTTTGCAGTACATCCTTGCGTTTTTTATCTTCTTCTAAAGCTTGATTAATATAATTTGAATCTCTGCCTGAGTTAAATTCACTTACCGCTCGGTCGAATTCTAAAACCGTTTCCAGAATTTTTACTCGTTCATCTTCATTAGCTTCTGCTGTAACGCTGACCATTAAACCAAAGCGGTCTAGTAACTGTGGTCGCAGTCCCCCTTCTTCTGGGTTCATCGTTCCCACCAGCGTAAAAGAAACCGATAGTTGTTTATTTTGCCCATCTCGTTGCACTTCCAGCACTCCTGTGGAGGTGACATCGAGAATAATATTCACGATATGGTCATCAAGTAGATTCACCTCATCAATATAAAGTAAGCTGTCATCTGCATCTTCGAGCAATCCAGATTGCGGTTCTAGCTGGCTTTGGATTAATTTATCAATCCGCCAACCCCCTACTACTCGGTCTTCTGTAGCATTAATTGGTAAAGTCACCGGAAGTCGGTCGTACATCATCCGAGAAAAAGCCCGTACTGCCGTAGATTTACCAGTTCCACGTTGTCCACTCAGCAACACACCACCAATGCGTGGAGCAATATATGCCAGTTCCAAAGCCAGCTTTAGCTGTTTTTGACCAACAATCAGCGTATAAGGCAATATATTAGCTAATTTAGGCGAAATTGATTCCACACTCACTCCTAGCTAAATAGTAAGAATTAAGAACTCACAACTCAGTCATAGGTTGGATTGAGCAAAGCCAAACCCAACGAACCCAGAAATTTTGGGTTTCGTTCCTCAAACGCCACTTGCTTCTCCTATCGGAGACGCTACGCGAACAAGCCGGGAAACCCGTCCAACGCAGTGGCTCCCCAACCTACAATTAGTATTTCCTGAATTCTCAATTGTGTTATCAGTACTTAAGTTACCAGTTATTAAGAAGTAGACTGAGTTATTAATTGTTGGGGAGTTTCTTTGAGTTTCCATTTCATCGTGACTTGTATTTGTGCTTCCCCACTAGCTTTTGCAATTATTGCACCCACCTCAGAACCGACCTTAATACCCAGTTGCAGCTCTAATTCATCGGGTTTGGTATTATTATGCATTTGTTGAAAATTTTGTATAGCTTTGGCAGCGCATTGACGCGCTAGTGTTATGCCGTCTCCAAAAGCATCGCCCACATCCTGGACAACTTTGGCAGCTTTTTGGGCAGCACCGTCTCTTGTATTCTCATAGGGGTCGTATCCGTTATATACATCTACTTCAGGTTGTCGGTCTACCTCAATGTAAATATCAACTAGCTGTCCTTCAACCAAGCTCGTACTTTTAATAATGGGCACAGATATTTCTCCACCTAAAATTTAACCATTCCGTAGGGTAGATACATGTTATCTCTATACGATTACGGATAATTTTCTCGGTGAGTAACGATGAGCAGCGATGTCTACGACGAGCTTCGCTAACACACTTTCACTCAGTTTATTCCTGCACAGTCATTGGCAGACAAATAGTGAAAGTAGAACCAACTCCCGGCTGACTGTTGACAATAATTTCCCCACCCATCATTTGGCAAAAGTGACGGCTAATTGCCAAACCAAGTCCTGTACCGCCGTACCTTTTCGTAGTAGATGTATCCCCTTGTGTAAAAGGTTGAAATAACTGTTGCTGTTGACGGTGAGACATACCTATGCCTGTATCGCTTACAGTAAAAGTAATGCTCCCCAAAGGAGCTTCTAGTTTCAAGTCATCTTTTTCTCTTTTGACTGTTAGCGTCACCTTACCGTTTGTCGTGAATTTACCTGCATTACTCAGTAAATTTAATAATACTTGGCGCATCCGAGTTTGATCGGCGTACATAGTGCCAAGTTGCTCATCCAAATCTACTTCTAAGACATTGGCATTTTTTTCTATAGTTGGTTTGACTGTAAGCACGACATTATGAATCAGCGTCGCAATCTCGAATGTCTCTGGATAAAGGGTCATTTTCCCCGCTTCAATTTTTGACAAGTCGAGGATTTCGTTAATCAAATGCAGTAGATGTTTACCAGCAGAGTTAATTGTTTCTAAGTCTGTGATAAAGTCTGGCGATAAACCAAGATCGGTAGCGTCGTCTTCTAAAAGTTGGCTCAAACCAATCACAGCATTCAAAGGTGTGCGTAACTCATGGCTAACATTTGCTAAAAATATGCTTTTTGCCTTGCTAGCAGCTTCAGCTAATTCTTTCGCTTGTTGTAATTCTTTAGTTCGCTCAGAAACTCCCTCAATCAAACGATTCAGAGATTTAGCAAGTAGACCAATTTCATCTTCAGTAGTGATGGGAGCTCGCAAATCAAAATTAGATTTCCTCGCCACTTGCTCAGCCACTTGGGTGACAACGATTACTGGCTCGGCGATCGCTCGACTGGTGCGCCAAGCGATGATAGCTGCGATCGCCACTGAAACCAGCATACTCGCAATCACGATGAATCGTTCAACTACTTTTGCTTGCTCAACAGATTGTTGCCTTTGTTGCTCTTGATCTTCAGCAGCTTGCAGGATATTTGTCAAGTTTTGCGAAAGCTGATCTAGCCGCACAGCTGTTTCACTACGCATGATTTTTAATAACTGCGATCGGGCTAAAGAAATCTCCTGAGGCTTTACTGGCTGAGAATCAATTTTCTTTAAAACCGCCTCAATTTGGTCAACATAAGCTTTTAAATTAGTCTTGTAATCCTGCAATAACGTCTGCAAAGTAGAACTTGTTGCAGCTAGTCTTTGGGGCTTAGTGTCAATAAATCCGTTAATTTCTGACTCTAGTTGCTGAGCTTTTTCAAAACTTTTGAGAAAATCAGCTTTTTTGCTTTCCAACCGTTGTGAATTTTCCAACACAGCAACTAAATTAAAACTATGCAATTGTGCCCCTACTACTGCATCTTTATAATTACTCAGTAGTTGTCCTTGTTCGTGGGCTTGATTTAATTGCCTGACTTCCCTTCCTCGGTAATAGTTGGCGATTACCAGCCCAATCAATGAACCAAAAAAGCCAATTCCAATAGCTACAAAGTAGCCATAGCCAATTTTTTGATGAATGCGCCAAGAACTGGCTTTGAGTTTCCCTCGTGAGGGAAATTCTATAGTCGGGAGTTCGTCTGTTGATGGTTCTGACGCTGACACTTCTTTGCTTTCTGAACTGCTGTCGATAGGGGTTGGCTTTTGAGTTGGCATTTCTCAAACCTCCTTGCCTTCCCGCAAACATCACCAAATCAGTCTAGCTTGTGCAAACACTTCAACGGTGATTAACATCTAGATTATCTTCTTTTATAGCAAGAGCAAATCATTCCTCACTAGATAATTAGCATAAGCTTATGCTATGTACTAAGGACTGGGGATTGAGGACTGGAGATTAGCAAAATTTGCCAATACCTACAACCCAATCTCTAACGCCTATATCATAAAGCTGTTTTAAAGTCTAGTATACACGAACACAGAAAAACTGATATTACGTATTAATATCAATACCAATGCGCTTACTAAGCATCCCGCCTTAAGATAGCTTTAATATAGAATCTAATCGACTTTTAAGCTTATATAAATGAGAAGTGGATTGATTTTTGCATGATTTGTACTTAGATTTAGTACGATTATGAGCAAATGACACGGGATCGGATAATCTACAACCTGAGGATTCTAGCTGATGATAAAAAATACAACTTAGAAAGTTGATTATAATACATTTTGCTGCCTTTTGAGTTCTATCCTCCTACTGACTTTCTACCTTGTAGTTGATGCAGTAGATATTACGGGGCAATTATGGTTATAGGATACTAAAACTGTTTTCTGCTCTTGACCCGATTGTAGTGGAGTGTATTACCTAATCAACAGCCTTTTGGTTGTAATTATCCAGATTAGAAAAACTCAACTGTCAAATTTATGGAAGTGAAAATGCCAGAACAAGAATTTACGGAAACCACATCTAAAGAGGCTACAGTGCCAGAAATCAACACTCAAACGGGAACTATAACCAAAATCCAGCCCCCAGCGCAGCCTCAAGATGAATGGCTAAAATACGGAGAGCAAATTTCTAGCTTTTTAGCAACATTGCCCGAATATGTGGCAATCTTCTTCAATCGATATAAGCAGCCCCTGGTTACCATTGGTTTAATTTTGGGAGCGATTGTTGGGGTTAAAGTACTCTTAGCGGTATTAGATGCTTTGAATGATATTCCCTTAGTAGCTCCTACTTTTGAGTTGATTGGTATTGGTTACTCTGCTTGGTTTGTTTACCGCTATTTACTCAAAGCCTCAACAAGGAAAGAGTTAACTAGTGAAATCACTACTCTTAAATCACAAGTTGTCGGTAAAGAAATTCCAGAAGCTTAATATCTGAACTATCGCTTCTCCTGCAAAGATGCCATGCTGTTGCTTAGCGTAGCTTCTTTTGTGGGAGAAGTTTTGCTCTAAATTGGGCTTGCTGAATTATCAAAAGCCGAAGCTAAGATTTGTATTAAAATTAAGAATTTTTTTAATTTCTCTTCTGGAAAAATGATTGCCATAATATGGATTCAATAAATTAGAATTCACCAAAGCCAAATCTCAAATCCAAATTTAAAATTCAAAATGGTAGTTGATTTAGATTAACCGCCTGCTGATAAATTAACCTTTGGGTTCTGTTTTGGAGTCTGCGAAGGTTCTGGAGATATGTTTGGCGCTCGCACAATGTTTTGCGATGAAATTCCCTTCAACTTGCCTTGTTTGACTAAAGCTTGATGAATCATCGCCGCCAGTTCAGCGCGAGTCGCTACTTTGTTAGGAGCAAGGATTTGTGGGTTTGGATAGTTAACTACAAGTCCATTGACTGTAGCAGCAGCTATTTTGCTGCTAGCATACGGTGGAATCTCTTTAGCATCTCTATAAATACTTAAAATCTGATTTGGCGAAGTAGGTGTTTTCAAATTCAACCCACTAACAAGAGCTACTAAAACTTGGACTCGCGAAATATTTTGTTGTGGCTTGAAAGTGTTTTTCGGGTAGCCTTTAAGAAATCCACTACTGATGGCTTGGTTAATTGCTGAATTTGCCCAGAATTTTGCTGGTACATCTTGAAATGCGATCGCACTTTTAGATAGTTCTTGGTCAAAAGCTTTCTCCAGTATGGCAGCAAATTCAGCACGGTTTACAGGCTGATTTGGCCTAAAGGAATAGTCAGGAAACCCCTTAAGAATCCCACGGGAAGAAAGAGCATCTATAAAACGCCGACTCCAGAAGTTATTAGGCACGTCGTTAAATGCAATTGGCGGTGGAATAATCGATTTTTGTTTTGCTGGAGTTACTAAAGGTAACGCTGATGATGTAATTGATGACTCAAGGTCTACTGAAGAGGGTACAGATGTCTGTGGTTGTGGGGATTGAGTTGGGGTTACCTCAGTAGGTGGTAACACTTCAGGGGAAGAAGTTGTGCTATTAGTCGGGGAAGGTATCTTGGGTTCAACAGTTGCAGAAGGAGATGAGTTTAATTCTGGGGCTGTATTTGATTTTACTTTGGAAGTAGGGGAGGGCAATACTTGATTTCGTTCAACCCTACCAGACAGAGTGGAAGCAGGTGGCAGCATGTTGAAATTCCAGCTAGAATCTCTGCGGGACAATGACCAAAAAAGAATTGCTCCAATAGTAGTAAAGGCAACCAAAATGGCTATAAATTCATCAAAGCCGAGGGCAGTTCTTTGAGATGACTCAGGTTCAGAAGGAGGTCTATTTGTCATCGTGATTACCCTGTTAGCAGTAAAATCTGTGTCTAAAGAAATTAAGCCACAGATGATAATTTTACACTAGTCATATTCAATTAATAATTAATAGCAAAATATTAAACTTCTGGTTCAAGACCGAGCGATGTCTAACGACAAGCCACTTCGTGTCTACGCAATTGAGCGGTTAGGCGTTCTGCCCTTTGGTGTTCTTGTTCTGCTCTTTGGCGTTCTTGTTCTGCTCTTTCTGAGCCAGTCAGCAACAAGTTACCTTGTAAATCCCACCAACGCAACCAGGGCAATTTCACATTCTGATAAACTCCCTGCCATAAACCTAGTTCAACTTCTAAGTGGGGGATGGAATAACGTCCTTGTTCATTTTTTAGTAATAAATAATACTTCCCTTCAATTAAGTGATAGACTTCGAGACTGGCTTTGTTCGCCTCATAAATACCGTAGAAAGGAGGACGAATCACTTGCTCATAAATTCAAAATTTGCCCTTCCAAGGAGTTTGGTCTCGTTCTTCATTACCATCACCAGAGACAAATTCCAAAACAATCAACGGGGCAATAAATTCTCGCCACAGTACATAAGACCTCCGCGTTTGTCCATCGAGCAAGGGGGGTACATTTGCTACATAAAATCAATCTGGAGAGCTTCGGCACCTTTTTCTAGGGGGTCTGTCAACCGCCAGTAAATACCTAAATCCTGACCTATACAATATTAGCCTTCAGGATTTAATCACTTGAGGACGGGTGCAATCGAGTCAGTTAGTAAGATGCTTTGAGGGTACTCTTGCCAGTTTTTCACAAAAGTGCCGTCAGACTCAGGAAGCTGGGTATGGTCTGGGAAAGGGGTTGCGGGTGGGGAGTGTGCAGGTGTGGGGGGTGTGGGAGGTGTGGGGGGTGTGGGAGGTGTGGGAGATGTCGGGAGTGTGGGGAGTGTGAGGGGATGAGGGAGTGTGGGGAGATGACCATATGGGGGAGTGTGGGGAGTGTGGGGAGAGAGGGGGGCAAGATTTCTTCCCTATCCTCCCACACTTCCTTTTCCTCCCACACCTCCTTTTCCTCCCACACTTCCTTTTCCTCCCACACTTCCTTTTCCTCCCACACCTCCTTTTCTTCCCTCTCTTCCCACACCTCCCACACTCCCTGTTTGCCCCATGCCCAATCCTACGATTCTGGTCCCGAAGCCCAGGTATCACGCCATTTAACAGTACCTTCTTTGGCAATCACCCAGCGGCGGTTAACAAGATTTTCCCGCAGAGGCGATCGCCCTTGCCGCCACATGGCATATTTGTAAGATATGAGATTTCCGGCACTTTCATTAAAGGGAATTTCCGCAAACCAAGTATTAGTGTTGATGTACTCTAGGGGATAGGCTTTGCTGATATCCCAGTTGCCTAACTCTGGGCAGTCTCCAGTCACAACAATAATTTCACCTGGTTGGGTCTGCACGCCGTTGAGTTGTACCCGTACTATAGTCTGAGCTTTAATCCGCTCTCCGACGTGGCTCAAAACAATTACTCCCCGTTCTTCGAGTTGCCAATCATAAATTTTTCCATTTTTGATTTCATACTTATTGCGAGTCACTATACAGGTATGTTCCCCATCGGGCAATTCTGTTTCTACTTCAGGTAAGGTGACTTCTCCTCCCCGGTTTAAAGCTACAAAACATATGGAGTCCCGGTAGCGACGCACATAACAGTAAATATCGGGTGTTAAGTATTTTTGCCAGTGGCTACCCATTGACACGGCTGGATTGAGTCGTCGTAAACCAGACAACAGCCTGATGCAACGATAAATTTCACTATTAGTATCCCAATTTTCCATCATTGGGCGATTATATGGATCGTTACCGCCATCGGTGTCGTCATGCAAATACTGTTCTGTGCCGTAATATATGCAGGGAATACCGCGACAGGTCATAATTAAGGCGATCGCCACCTTCAACATCGCTGGGTCGGGGTTCAGCGATTGGAAGCGGGACATATCGTGGTTATCGATGAAGGTGACTAGCTCTGTCGCCCCCTTGTAGCGATAATCCTGGTCAAAAATGTATTGAATTGTTTGGAATCCATTTTCTGAACCTTGCGCCAGTGCTGCTCGAATTGCCACACACAACCCAAAGTCTAGAAGTGTCATCCCTGAGTGGTTAGCAAATTCCACCGAGCGTTCGTCACTAGGATTACTGTAAATCCACTCACCAAAAATAAACACATCTGGTTTGTGATTGCTCATATCGCCAGTGAATTCTTGCCAAAACCAGATAGGCATGTGCTTGACTGTATCCACCCGCAATGCATCAACACCTCGGTCTAGCCATTGTTTAATTGCTGACTTAATATACTCCCGATATTCAATATTATTTTCATTAAAGGTTGCTAGACCAGATAATTCACAGTTCTGCACTTGCCATTCGTCTTCCCAGTTTTGCACTTCGCCATAGTGGTGATACCAATTATTAACATCATCATTGAAGTCAGCAATTTTGACGCCATCATCATACAATTCCCCTTTACTACCACTAGTATCAGGTGTGCTATGGTTGCAGACAATATCTAGCACTAGCTTCATATTGCGTTTGTGCAGTTCTGCAATTAAGCGATCGAAGGTCGTATTTTTTTCTTCTTGAGTAGCGTTTAAAGAAGGGTTCTCTCCTTGAGCAATGTAACGAGGATTGAGCCGCTTAAAGTCTTTTGTCCAATAGCCATGTATTGCTGCATTCCCAACAAATAACTGTTCCACCTGCTCAAACAGCGGAGTCAACCAAAGCGCCGTCACTCCCATGTTTTTGAGATAATCTAATTTATCGATGACACCTTGCAAATCGCCACCCCAGTACTTACCCCAATCTTGCCTATCCGGATCGTACAATTCTGAGTTTGCACCTTCGCTGTTATCTGGATCGCTATCATAAAAGCGATCTACTACAAGAAAATAAATTGTTTCTTGACGAAATTCAATATCTCTGGTGTAAAGGAACTCTAGAGCAATTTCAATATCTAACTGCGGTTCTTGTATAAGAGCTTCTACGTTTTCCTTTGCAGGATCTACTTTATATTGATCTGGCGAAAATTGGGATGGAGGGGTTTTTACCATAAAAAACTCAAAATTCCACTGAATTTATGTTTGTATACCTGACAGTAAGTATTTGAAATATTTTGTATGATTACAAACTTCGGTATTTTGACATCCTGCTCGCGATGTAGGTATCTATCGCTAGCTAGTTTATAATTCTATCGGTAGATATAATTCATCTGTTAGAGGATAAAAACAAAGCAGTATAGCAGTTTTTAACGTCATTGGTGAATCATAAAAATTTTTACTATTAATTTTTATTTAAATCTACGTTAATAATACTATTTCTAATGTTATTAGAAACACTTAGTTTATCTATAAAATACAAGTTGTCACGAAAACATAACATTGCTTTGTGTATGTCACTAATCAGGAAAGGGAAAGTCAAGAATTTGTGCAGCTAGATTAGAACAAGCCTTGATTAGCACAACCAAATATTAAGTACTACAAAATATAGTGTTATTTAAATTTTAGCGAACACTATATCTGTAAAGACTTTTAATCTCAAATCTCAAATTCAATTTGTGTAATCCACATGTTACTAAAGTTTCTCTATTGGAGATTTACTCCATTGCTAAACTGACCATTGCCATTTTCAAACTGTTATTACTAAAAAGCAATCGCTACTGGTAACAATTATGAGCAAATATGACAAGATTTTTAACTCATCAGAAGTATCAGAGGAATCATTAAGTCCAGAGGAAGCTGTGGCAGCGATCGCAACTGTTACAGCGATCGCTGATTTATCCATAGAAGATATAGATGCAGAAAGTTTAGCAGGTATCCTCTGGGAATTCGAGGTCTTTGAGGAATACTCGGAAGATGAAATTGTCGAAATCGTCGACCGACTCATCGGTATTGCAGAAGCCGAAGGACTCGGTTGCTTATTTAATACCGCCAAAATTTCTCTTTCGGATGAATTAGTATTGGATGGTTTCGCAGCTGGGGTGATAGTGCTTTTAGACGATCGACTTGCCATTGCCAAACAGAAACAAGCCTACCTCAAAAAGCTGCAAACAGCTTTGGAACTTGAAGATGAAGAAGCAGAAGAAATCATTAAGGAGGTCATTGCAGCTTTTGAAGAAGCAGAAGAGGAAGAATATGCAGATGAGGATGATGAAGATGAAACAGTCGTTATAGAAGAATATACTCAGCAGACTTATGAATCGCCCTTAGGTAATTTTACAGTACCGATTCCAGTTGACCCGGAAAACGGCGGTAGAATTCAAAGTCAGGAAGGAGTAGTTGGCTTTTCTGATGACATTGGTACTTTGCTGAGAATCGATTATTATCCTTTCCCCCTAGAACAGCTAGAGGAAATGGAATCTGCTGGACAACAAAAATATTTACGAGCAATCTTAGTAGACAAGTACGTGCCCCAAGCAATTTTAGCAAATGTACCAGATGCTACTATAGAATATACTGGTTATTTTGAGGACATTTTGCAAGGTGCTTACTACGCATTAGTTGATATGCCCAAAGGTTCGACGATTTCCAAGCAAGAAAATAATGGAACTCCTGTCAGATTAGATGCCTATCGAGGGCTGCTCGCGTTTATCAGTGGTGAATTTTTATATATAGTTAGCAACCAGCACAGCTTTTTTAACGGCGAAACTCCTGATTCTGTTGAAGAAGAAGCCGAATACATTAAAGAGAATATTTTAGAGTTTGTTGAAACTATTGAGTTTGCATAGTTGGGCATGGGGAGATAAGGAGATAGGGGAGTGTGGGAAGTGTGGGGAGAGAGGAGGGAAAAGATGAGGAGATGGGGGAGTGTGGGGAGTGTGGGGAGAGAGGGGGGAAAAGATGAGGAGATGGGAGAGTGTGGGGAGTGTGGGGAGCAAGATTTCTTCCCCATCCTCCCACACCTCCTTTTCCTCCCACACCTCCTTTTCCTCCCACACCTCCTTTT
>JAQYWR010000059.1 GCA_029379225.1 Nostoc sp. S4
CTCAAATTATTACCTAGCAAACTTTTTGGGCTTTCTTATCCGTCGAACTCACGTTGCACTTAGTGCGAAAAATGTCACAGCATTGGGATTATTAATGTACATCTCTAAGTTCCCACTTGGGGTTGCTTGCCAAAATGATTTATTTTCTTCGCTGCCCGTGTGGACGGGCGGACAAATATTTTTACGAGTCCTTATCAATCATTCTGTTCGTAATAACCAAAAGCCGCTGTAAGTCATTCCAGAATCATCAGGCTGCACTAACAAAAAATGTAATCCTTGGCTTTGCTGTTTACGTTGTTCGTATGCTTGGGCTGCTGTTGTAACTTCTGGATCTTCAAAAGTCGCAACAATCCATCTATCTACTAAGCCTGCTTCTAATACTAAGCCATCAGGTGCGCCAGAAATGTAGTTCAATGCTATAGGACGAGCTTGCTGTAACCAGCGTGCTAAGTACATCGATCGCCGTCCACCATAAATTACCACACCGGGAACAGCTATCGTTGACGCCAAACCTAAATCGATTGGTTTGAGATATTCTGGAATGTGCAAAATAGGAATGGGGCGTTGTGCAAATATATCCACGAGTTCACCAGCTTGGAGTGTGGCAAAACGCCATTGTTCTCCCCAGAGATTTTCTGGTAATGGTGCGGGGGGTGGTTTATCCAGCACTGAAGGATATTGCTTTTGCTGTAACCACTGTTTGAGTGCCAAAGTGCGGCGAGTAGGTTCGACATTAATACCTAAATTGCGTCCAGCCGCCTCAATTAAACTCAAAGACTGAGGACGAAACACCTGAATTACATCCGGCAATTTTTCACCAGCTGCTAGCTGAAGTTGAGTAGCAACCCAATTAGAATTTGCTGCTGACTGAAGACAAGTAGCTTCATATTCAAAGCTGCGAGTTGCATCACAAATCAACAACTCCCACAAAACTTGTCCAGATGCATCTGGTAATGGACGACGATAAAAATCAGCCTGCCAAATTTTCATATTTCGGGAGTGGGGAGTGGGGAGATCACAGAGATGAGGGAGATGAGGGGGAGTTAAAAACTGAAAGTTTCAAGTTGAGAGGTTCAACTTTAAGCTTCAGAGGTTCAACGTTGAGCTTTAGAGGTTCAACTTTGAGCTTCAGAGGCCCAACTTTGAGCTTCATCTTCCTCATCCCGCCATACCCAATTCAAAAAGCCTGAATCCATTCTTTGATAGAATATTCAGTCCAAATGCCATTTTTCCAATAGGGATCGTTTTCAATTAATTCGCGGACGGTAGCTTCGTCTTCAGCTTCGTAAAGTCCAAAAACTTTTGTAACATCTTTGGTGGGGCCAATGGTAATCAGCACACCAGATTCTTTCTGTTTTGCTAATCCGTCTAAATGAGCTTGACGGTGGGGGACGCGTTTTTCAAGAACGTCTTCGCAGTAAGTTCCCCAAAGTACATATTTAGGCATAACTGAGACTGTTTTGGATTTTGGATTTGAGATTTTGGAGCCAGTGCGTTAGAGAGTAAGGAATTATTAAGCTGCCCTTGCATCTAACGCAGTACATTTTTTGTGTTGACTGTTAACCGTCAGCAGTCAACGAACTTAGGAAGTGATTGTGTAATTTAAAGGCGTAATAGCTTAACTCCTAACTAATGACAAATGACCAATGACCAATGACAAATGACTAACTTCTCAAATTGACGCCGAATTTTTCGACTAAAGCTTCGCGGACTTTATTGTGTACTGGTTCGACTTCAGCATCAGTGAGGGTACGATCGCTTGCCCGATAAACTAGGCGAAATGCTAGACTCCGCTGACCTTCGGGGACGTTTTCGCCACGATATTCATCAAACAATTCCACTGATTCGAGTAAATCTTTGCCAGCTTTGGTAATTGCTTTTTGAAGTTCGCCTACTGAGACTTTTACGGGTGCGAAAAAGGCAATATCGCGATCGCTTGCTGGGTAGGTAGAATAGGGAGCAAATGTGGGGATAAGAATTCCATCTTCTTCTAGAGAATTTAAAAGTACATTTAAATCTAACTGGAAAACGTAGACTGAATCTGGTAAGCCTTTTTCGCGCCGTAGTTGAGGATGAATTTGCCCAAAAATACCTAGACTGTTACCTCTAATCCATAAGGAAGCGGTACGTCCTGGATGTAAGCGTTCATCTCGGCGATCGGGTTGATATTCTACTTGCAAGCCAAGTTGGCGAAATACACTTTCTAAAATGCCTTTGGCTTCAAACCAGGTCAAGGGTTGTTCTCGGCCACTTTTTGACCATTTGCCAACAGAGCGATCGCCTCCCATAATACCAGCCAGGACTTCTGCTTCTTGCAAACTGTCTTCTTGCCAGAAAATTTGTCCGATTTCAAAGCCGTTGAGGCCACCGTTACCCTGCTCTACATTATATTGATAAGCGTCAATTAACCCAGATATTAAATCAGTTCGCAGCGCTGAATATTCTACAAATAATGGGTTTGTTAATACTATTTGTCTGTCTGCTCCTGGTTTAACTAAAGAATAATGAATTAATTCTGTTAAACCTTCTGCTCGTAAAAAAGCTCGTAATTTGCGAATCACTTCCTGGTCTAAAGGCAGATAACCCGCTTCGGCTTTTTCTGGTAAGGTATCACAAAATCTGTTGTAGCCATAAAGACGGGCAATTTCTTCAATTAAATCGATTTCCCGTTCTAAGTCGCGGTAACGATAAGGCGGTACAGAAACAGACCACGTGGGTTGAGGTGTATTATCTTGTCCTAAGACGTTGCCTGAAGGAGTCACCTGACATCCTAATGCAGTCAGAATCCTTTCAATGTCTTGTCCTTGAAGTTCTGCTGTCTCTTCTCCGAAATCGATTGGCCCAAGTAGCTGATTGACTCTTTCTAAACGCAGTGCAATGGAACGACTCCAGGTAGATGGGTCGGGGCGGGTGTCGGTGATTTCTTGTTGGGTAATAATTCCACTAGCTAATTCGCTAATTAATGATAAGGCGCGGCAATTTGCAACTTCCAACTCAGCGCGGTTAACTCCTCTTTCGTATCTACCAG
The DNA here is from genome assembly GCA_029379225.1 of Nostoc sp. S4. Lineage (GTDB taxonomy): Bacteria > Cyanobacteriota > Cyanobacteriia > Cyanobacteriales > Nostocaceae > Nostoc. The sequence continues at coordinate 3,029 of JAQYWR010000059.1, forward strand.
AAGCTTCACTTCTTAAGCCAACACTGCGAGAAGAACGGCGAATTGCCACGGAATCAAATAAAGCGGCTTCTAAAACTAGACTTTGAGTACCTTCATAGACTTCGGTTTCTTCTCCACCCATAACTCCCGCCAAGGCTACGGGTTTGTCGTTAGCAGTAATTAATAAGTTTTGGGATGCTAAAGTGCGAGTTTGTCCATCCAGAGTTTTGAGGGATTCTCCAGCAGTGGCGAAGCGGACGCCGATAGTTAAACTTTCGCTAGTTGCAACTGATTTTAGGCGATCGCCATCGAAGGCGTGTAGTGGTTGTCCCCATTCCAACAACACGTAGTTAGTGATGTCCACTACATTATTTATCGGACGTACTCCAGCACCCCGTAAGCGCTGTTGCAACCATTCAGGAGATGGGGCAATTTTAATTTGTTCGATTACTGTACCAATGTACGCGGGACAAGCTTGGGTATCGGCAATTTTTAAAGCTAAATTTCCTGGATTTTTGCTAATTGGCACTTCACCCGGTACAGGAATGCTGAGTTTTCCACCAGTTAAAGCTGCGACTTCCCGGGCTACGCCTACCATACATAGAGCATCAGCGCGATTAGCGGTTGCTGTGAGGTCTAAAATTACATCATCTAAACCCAACAACGGACGCACATCGCTACCCAAGGGTAAATTTTCTTGAGGAAAAATATGAATTCCATCTACATCGGTGGGCAAACCGAGTTCTTTTAAAGAACAAATCATACCCTGAGAGGGGACACCGCGCAGTTTTGCAGGTTTAATTTTTAAATCAATATTGGGTAAGTAAGTACCTGTAGTTGCTACTGGCACATAGATATCAGCCTTGACATTAGCGGCACCACAGACAATATTTAAAGTTTCATCTGCGCCGATATCCACTTGACAAACACTTAGTTTATCAGCATTGGGGTGTGGTTGACGCTCAAGCACTCTTCCCACAACTACGCCATTTGCCCAAGTGCGGCGGTCTTCAATATCTTCTACTTCAAACCCTGCCATTGTCAGGGTTTCGGCTAATTCTTCTGGACTAAGTTTTATCTCTACTAGTTCGCGCAGCCAATTTAGAGAAATACGCATGGAATGTGCTTGTTTGAGGAATCGTCTGTTGCTCTCATTTTAGAGTGTTTGCTAGCAGCAGGAACAATCACCTGCAAAACACAGATGAATTTTTCTTTGACAACCCAGCAATTACCGCAGAAGTTGTTTGATTACAATAGTTTACTGTAAAAGCTGTACTTCAAGACCAAGCTGTTTCGCGCAGCGATCGCTTTCGCTTGCAGTTTAGCTACTCCCTCAAAGATTTTATTGTAGATAACAATATAACCACTCACAACAACAATTTTGCCACAATGGTTATAGTTTATTATCTCTTTATATACCTACTATTTACAAGTATATATATCAATTTATTTAAGTTAAATGCATAAAAACTATTTTCAGTAATTCGGCGCGAGTAAACGGTTTCGTCAAATATCCAGATGCCCCAACTAATCTTGCTTTTACTTTGTCTATAATTCCTTTGCTACCAGTGACAAAGATAATAGGAGTTTGCTTAAACATTGAATTATTGCGGATAATTCTGCATAATTCATAACCATCAATTCCTACCATGTTTAAATCCAGTAAAATTAAGTCTGGTTTGTGCCTAATAATCGACAAAACAGCTTTTAATGGGTCGTTTATAGTCACTACAGAAAAATTTTCATTTTCTAAGAAATAGCTAATTTCTTTAAGAACTGTCGGGCTATCATCTACAGAAACAATTTTATGGACTTTTTGTGTAGTTCCAGTAGCAGCAGTTACTTTTTGGGAAGCTGAATTTATGTTATTTGATATTGTTGGTTGCTGAAAGTCTGCTTTTGGAGGAGTAAAAATCTCTGGTAATTGCTCAATAGTACCTATATTCTCTTTTTGAATATCTGGGTAAGTATCGACTCCATCTTTGGTATCAATTAATTTTGTAGTCAATTTTGGGAAATGCGCTCGCTCTTCAAATATCCTTGGTAGTTTATCAAATGGTGGATCTGGTTCATGCAAGATAATTCTCCCTTTAATGATGTAAGGGTATAATTGGCGAGCCAGTTGAATTTCATCTTGATTTAAAATTGCCGCTAAATGACAAAGACTAAAACCTTTCATCCAGTTAATTATATTCGGCTGAAGGTTTGGTAAATCTTTTTCTTCCAATTGGCTGTTAGCCAACAGATATGGGCGTTGATATGGAGAAGAAATATGTGGTATGAAAGACTGCCAATTTTCTAATTTTATTTGGCAACGTTCTAAAATTTTTTCCGTATCAACCCTACAAATTTTTGGCATTCTACTAAGTGGTTCTGTTAATTCATAAGTACCTTCTTTAATCAGCAAAAATGATTCAATTACCTCTTTAACTAATTCTTGAATCACTACTGCTGCTTGGGTAGAATGTAGATGTTGTTGACTTACAAGCCAGTATATAGCTTGATATTCAGGAGGCTGGCTTTTTGATTGACTGTAATGTTCGATTAACTGAGTGTGTGAGTCAGGTTCAAACATCAGACGAACCTGAATGCGAACCTCGTTGGTAAGTAGTGGAATTTGATGGCTTAAACGACGCAAATGCCGTTCTAACCTATCGAACGGTTCCACTGAATGGGTTGCGTAAGTTATTTTGCCCTGTTCTAAGTAAATCGACCAATAAACTGAGTTACTCAATGTTTGTAAACAAGTACTCTCGAAGCAATTAGATAACTGTCTTAACAAACTTAAAGGACGTAGTTTAGTGAATGCACCTGAGTTATTCATATTTTTCTACTTTTTTGCGGAATCAGCAACCGAACATTTGTAAATTACAAATATCAGCTATGAAGTCTTTTCTTGTTTGTAATTTTTCTCCATGTATAAATGATTTATTTAAATATGTATATATATTAACAATTATAACTTTTTAATAAAATAGTTATAATTTATACTTTTTAATTAGGTTTTAATAATAAACAGTTGTCTTTAATTATGTACACTATGCATGAAACAACTTCTTTTTAGTTCTGTTCCTGACTTTTCAACTGAGGTAAGTATAAATTAACAAATGTAAAGACCATTAGTAAATAGAATCTCAGTACATGTTAGCCACTTTTAACTTGACTGACTATTGATAAATGCTCCCCTCAAAACCTGAAAAATCTATATCTTAAGTTCTACTAATTCACTTTAGAGGCAGTGATTCAAACTTCGCACAATAACACAGTTACACTTGAAAAGCTAATGTTCTTAATTACGTTTAATTATTTTTCTAGAAAGAAACGATTATCCTACATAAAATCTTTAAAAACTTATGTAGGAAAGCCTAAGTATTTATTGTACTCTAGGTTTGATAGATATAAATTTCGGGGAGATATACTACAACAGGTAATGCTGAGTTTTGAAAAACTCTTTTTTGCCGAACTAGACACCGCTCAAGCTCTCTTAAAATATATAGAGAACTCGCTCAAAAGAATATGTTTGATGACAGTGAGAGCATCTACCACTAAATACTATATCTGTAGTCACCCCAGTGGCTGAAATTATATACTTTAAAAGGGAAATAAAACTTTGGACTTTAACATAACACAAAAAGTTATGCATGACACATTAAGACTTGATGAAGTTGTAGAGTTTGCAGAGAATCCAGAACCGCGTTGTCCGTGCGTACTTCTACTAGATACATCTGGCTCGATGCAAGGAGATCCAATTGAGGCTTTAAATCAGGGTTTATTAAGTTTAAAGGATGAATTGGTAAAAAATTCCTTGGCAGCCAGACGGGTAGAAGTAGCGATCGTAACTTTTGATAGTAATATAAATGTAGTACAAGACTTTGTAACTGCCGATCAATTCAATCCGCCAATTTTAACAGCTCAAGGATTGACGACGATGGGCGCAGGAATTCATAAAGCTTTAGACATTATTCAAGAGAGAAAATCTCAGTATCGTACCAACGGGATTGCTTATTATCGTCCTTGGGTATTTATGATCACTGACGGAGAACCGCAAGGTGAGTTAGATCATGTGGTAGATCAAGCAGCCCAGCGCTTACAAGGAGATGAAGCAAATAAAAGGGTAGCATTTTTTACTGTTGGTGTGGAAAATGCCAACATGACGCGCTTAAATCAAATAGCTGTGCGTACGCCGCTGAAACTCAAAGGGCTAAACTTTATCGAGATGTTTGTTTGGCTCTCAGCTAGTATGTCAGCTGTTTCGCATTCCCAGGTGGACGAACAGGTAGCACTACCGCCGATTGGTTGGGGGACTGTTTAATTAAAGATGGCAGCTGGCTGTTGGAACAAAATCTTATGAACCTATCAAAACAGATTGCTCAATGGCGGATTGTGGCTGCGTCAGTATGTGGTACAAGTCACTTAAAAAATAAACAGTTATGTCAGGACGCTCATCACTGGCAGCTCTTGTCAAATAACATTTTAGTGGCGGCGGCAGCAGATGGCGCGGGTTCTGCAAGTCTTGGGAAAGTCGGAGCAATGGTTGCTGTGGAGACAGCAATCGAAAACATTTGTACGAAACAATTAACCCGAAGCACTTTGACTAATGATAGTCATGTGCGATCGCTCTTAAATGATGCCATACTAGCTGCCAAAAAAGCTGTGGAGGATGAAGCTTTTGGTTGTGACAAACAGCCTCAAGACTTAGCGACTACCTTAATTATCATGGTCGCCACACCAGAAGTTGTGGCTGTAGCTCAAATAGGTGATGGTTTGGCAGTAGCAAAAGACCAAATGGGTAACCTCCTAGCACTGACTATGCCTGATAGCGGCGAATACATCAACGAAACTACCTTTTTAACTTCGCCCACTGCCTTAGATACAGCACAGATGAGATTATGGCGTACAGACATAGTAAATGTTGGTATAATTACTGACGGGTTACAAATGCTGGCTTTAAATATGGTTGTTGGGGAACCTCACAAACCGTTCTTTTTTCCGCTGTTTGAATTTGTAGCTAATGCCGAGGATAAGACAGCAGCAAAAGAGCAGTTAGTAAAGTTCTTACGTTCAGAGCGGATTACCCAACGCACTGATGATGATTTAACACTGATTATAGCTGCATTCAATGACTCATAAGCATTAATTTTAAAAGTTTGAGATTTTAAATACTCTCGTTAGCGGTAATTTGACTATGCAGGTACTACGTTGTTCTCCTAAAAAAGAAATCCTCAATTTGAGTATCAGTTTGGGGCGTGGCGGTGAAGCTTGTGTTTATGGACTGCCATCCGATAGCAACTTGGTGGCAAAGATTTACCACAAGCCAACCACTGCTCATGCTGAAAAACTCCAAGCAATGCTGGCTAACCCCCCGGAAAACCCCACAGCTAGTTTGGGGCATATTTCCATTGCTTGGCCGGAGGATTTATTACGTGCCGCAGATGGTAGCAATGGTATCCTAGGGTTTTTAATGCCACGCATTCAGGGAATGCGTCCAATCATTGACTTTTATAACCCGAGAACCCGTCGCCAACACTGCCCGTTATTCAACTATCAGTACCTGCTCCGCACGGCTCGGAACCTGGCGGCAGCTTTTGCAGCTTTGCACGCTAGTGGATATTGCATTGGCGATGTGAATGAGTCAAACATCCTCGTCAGTGACACAGCGCTGGTGACTTTGATAGACACTGACTCTTTCCAAGTACGCAACCCAAACACCAACCTTGTTTATCGTTGCTCAGTCGGTAAACCAGAGTTTACCCCACCAGAACTCCAAAATAAAACTTTTGCCGAACACGATCGCGAAATTTCCCATGACTTATTTGGGTTAGCAGTACTGGTATTTCAACTGTTAATGGAAGGGACGCATCCATTTTCAGGGATTTTTCAAGGGGCTATGGAGCCACCGCCTTACGAAGCACGCATTGCAGCCGGACATTTCACTTACAGCCAAAAGCGACGCGTACCCTACCTACCTACACCCATCGCACCTCCTTGGGAAATTCTTCATCCCAACTTACAAGAACTATTTGTACGTTGTTTTGAAGACGGTCATAACAGCCCACAGGTGCGACCGAGTGCCCAAACTTGGCTCTCAGCAATAGCCGAAGCCGAAGATTCCCTGATTACCTGCACTACTAATCCCCAACATCGTTACAACAACCATTTAGATCTTTGTCCTTGGTGCGAACGTACCGTGCGATTAGGTGGACGCGACCCTTTCCCATCACATCGGGCGATAGAAGCCAGAGAACATCTACAACCGCGAATCAAACCGAAAAAGCGCCACAGCCAAGCACCACGCTTGCCACAGCGAGTCATGTCATCGCACCTAGCCTCTTATTGGCAACCACCAGTAATTACCCCAAACGGTTCACCTTATAGACGTTCCAAAAAGTCAAAATTGTACCCGATTGTTTTTTGCTTGTTGGGTTTTGGTTTATTGGGATATGCGGACTTAATGATTAAATTCACCGAGCCGTTGGTTTCCCACAATGCTTACACTCAACAAACATTAAAATCTGGTCAGCTAAATAATAAACTCAGCTTTGAAGATTATTTTCAGCAAGGTCATGCTGCTTATAAACAGCGAGACTATGAAAAAGCAGTTGCAAATTATAGCCAAGCGATTGAACAACAACCCCAACATGTCAGAGCGATTGTAAATCGTGGCAACGCTCGTTATAACTTAAAAGATTACGAAGGAGCAGTTGCAGATTACACCCAAGCTTTGAAAATCAAGCCCAATCAAATCAAAGCACTTGTGAATCGGGGGAATGCCCGGTTTATGCTTGCTGAATTGAGCAACGATCCTGATACAGAATACAATCTAGCAATTGCCGATTACAATCGCGCTATCGGCTTCGATCCCAATGAAGTCGAAGCTTATATTAGACGCGGGATTGTTCGCACCCAAATGGCTAAATATAGCGGCGAATCTCAACAAGTTTATCGAAAAGCGATCGCCGATTTTACTCAAGCAATCAAGCTGAATCTATACAAAGCAGAAGCTTACTTCCAGCGCGGTATTGTCTATTATCAAATTGCTCAATTTAGCAGCAATTACGAGCAAGAATATAATCAAGCGATCGCTGACTTTAACCAAGCATTAACCATAAGCCCTAGATTAGCGAAAGTCTTTCTCAAACGAGGTATGGTTCGTTATGAACTAGCACAATATGGTGGTAAAGAATCTAACCAAAATCAAACAAAAGCGGTCGCAGATTTACAGACAGCCGCCAAAATTTTTCTTGAGCAAAATGATATGGATAATTATCAGCAAGCACTCAGTAACATATGCGTAGTTATTGAAAACAAATGTGACCCTTTATTCCAAGGACCGAGTAGTGTAGAAAAAATCAACTAAAAACAAGTAAGTTTTATTACTTGCACGTTATTGGTTTTAATTCAATAAATCAAACCTGACTAGGATTAGAGCAAGCTAATCCTAGTTATTTTATATGTGATATTTTTATTTAATTGAGCAATTTGAGAAAATTTAACTTTAATTTTTATATAAAAACATTGACAGGCGTGCAGCAAGGTTACCTACGATAAATCTGTATATGTCAGGATTTCTACAAAATAGAATCGGAATTGAGAAGCAATTTTTTACCTATAATTAGCTGGGGTTTTATACTTGATTGATTCTCACGCCTCGGCGGAGCTTTCCTTGCTTGCTTATGATTTCTGAATTCTGTTATATAGATATTCATATAGCTTTTATATTGAAAAGATTTTAATTTATGTCTGCTTCATAATTTTGTAAAAAAATATAGTTAGATTATTGACTGAGAAAAATAAATTAGAAAAATTTTTCTCCATATAAGTGCATCCTCTTCATCTCAAGAAAGACAAATAATATCCCTACAAATCTCCGAGGTAATTTGATGAAAGCGGTGATTTTGGCCGGAGGGCTTGGTACACGCCTCAGCGAAGAAACTAGTATCAGACCCAAGCCGATGGTTGAGATTGGTGGTAAGCCAATTCTATGGCACATAATGAAAACTTACTCTGCTCATGGCATTAATGACTTCATTATTTGTTGTGGTTACAAAGGTTACGTAATTAAAGAATATTTTGCTAACTACTTCTTACACATGTCAGATGTTACCTTTGACATGCGATTTAATCAGATGAACGTGCATTCTGGATATGCTGAACCCTGGCGTGTCACCTTAATAAATACGGGCGATTATACAATGACGGGTGGGCGCTTAAAGCGAATCAGCGAACATCTGGGAAATGAGACTTTTTGCTTTACCTATGGTGATGGTGTAAGTGATATTAATATCACCGAATTAGTCAAATTTCATCAACAACAAAATACCTTAGCAACACTGACAGCCGTTCAACCAGCAGGACGTTTTGGTGCCATTTCCTTAGGATATGAGCAAACTAAAATTACCAGCTTTCGGGAAAAACCCGAAGGCGATGGTGCTTGGATTAATGGCGGTTATTTTGTATTAGAACCAGAAGTGATAAACTTGATTGCTGATGATTCTACAATCTGGGAGCAAGAGCCATTAGAAAAGCTAGCTGCTATGGAACAGCTATCTGCTTTTAGGCATTATGGTTTTTGGCAACCAATGGATACTTTACGCGATAAAAATCACCTAGAGGAGTTATGGAAAAGTACTCAAGCTCCTTGGAAGATATGGTAGAAATGACAAATGACTTGATAGATTTAGTGTAACTTGAACTACGATAATACTGATGTATGATTTTGCAATTATAGGTGGGGGAATAGTTGGACTCTCTACGGCGCTGGCTTTAGGAAAATGCTATCCCAATGCACGTATTTTAGTACTAGAAAAAGAGAGTCAATGGGCATTTCACCAAACTGGCAATAATAGCGGAGTGATTCATTCTGGTATTTACTACAAGCCGGGGAGTTTCAAAGCGAAATTTTGTCGTGATGGTTCTCGCTCAATGGTAGAATTCTGTGAAAAATATGGAATTGACTATGAAATTTGTGGTAAAGTAATTGTTGCAACCGAAGAACAAGAGCTACCACGCCTAGAAAATCTCTACCAACGCGGTTTAGAAAATGGTTTAGAAGTCCAGAGAATTACTCCAGAGGAAGTCAAGGAAATTGAACCTCATGTTAGTTGTGTAGGTGGAATTCGGGTATTTTCAACTGGTATTGTTAATTACAAGCAAGTTTGTTTCAAATATGCCCAGCTGATTCAACAGCAGGGGGGACATCTACATCTAAATACAAAAGTACTGAAAATCTCGTCAAGCGGTAAAAATCAGATACTAGAAACAAACAAGGGTAGCTTTGAAACCCGATTCGTAATCAATTGTAGTGGATTGCATAGCGATCGCACTGCTAAATTAGCTCAAGTTGAACCTCAAGCCAAAATTGTGCCATTCCGGGGAGAATATTACGAACTCACACCAGAAAAACGCTATCTAGTCAAGACTCTAATTTATCCAGTACCCAACCCAGATTTTCCCTTCTTGGGCGTCCACTTTACCCGGATGATTGATGGTAGCATTCATGCAGGGCCAAACGCAGTTTTGTCTCTCAAACGCGAAGGTTACAAAAAAACCGACTTTGACTTGGGCGATTTTCTTGAAGTCGTTAGTTATCCTGGTTTCTGGAAATTGGCAGCCAAACACGCGCCTGAAGGCATTCAAGAAATTATTCGTTCCTTTAGTAAAGCAGCCTTCGTTAAAAGTTTGCAAAAACTAATTCCCGAAGTCCAAGCAGAAGATTTAGTTCCCACCCATGCAGGAGTCCGCGCTCAAGCTTTAATGAACGATGGCAAGCTTGTAGATGACTTTTTGATTGTTTGTGGTCAAAACTCTATCCATGTTTGCAATGCTCCTTCCCCTGCTGCTACTTCTTCTTTAGAAATTGGCAAAGCCATTGTGGCGCAAATTCCTCAACCCTCGCATGTAGATAATGTAGTAACTGCATAGATAGTTGTTACTTCCAGCGCTGTTGAATTTGGATGTGAAAGCTCACGCAGAGGCGCAGAGTCACAGAGGTATTTTAATAACTACTCAAGATTGCTCAGTCATGAGGTAACAGTAGTCAAAATCTCTCTGCACCTTTGCCTCCACCGTACCCCTACGGGGAAGCAAGCTACGCGAAGCGTCTTCCTTAGGAGAAGTTTTGATCGGCCCAAGCCGCTGCTCAAACTTCTCTGTGCGTGAATAAAAATAAACCATCTACATAAACATTCCTCCTGACTGGCGTTGCTGAACTTGAATATAGAAATTGAAAAATTAACTCTTCTCAACTCTTACTCTGGAGCGACTCTGCGCGACGCCACTTGCTTCAAGTCGGGGAACCGCAAGGGCGCAGTGGCTCCTCTGCGTGAGGTAAGTTCATATTTACACTCAGCAACGCCTCCTGACTTAATTGCATAACGCACTCTTCAATACAAAGGCATTAACCACAATGAAAATATTAGTAACTGGCACAGAAGGCTATCTGGGTTCATTATTGCCACCTCTGTTAATCGAACGGGGACATGAAGTTATCGGTATAGATACTGGTTTTTATAAAGTTGGTTGGTTGTACAACGCTAGCGATGTTACACCCAAAACCCTCAACAAAGATATCCGCAACATCACCCCTGATGATTTGTTAGGCGTGGAAGCAATTGTTCACATGGCAGAACTTTCCAACGACCCAGCCGGACAATTGGCACCGAATATTACCTATGAAATCAATCATGTAGGTTCAGTTCGTCTGGCTAGCTTGGCTAAGGCTATGGGCGTGCGTCGTTTTGTGTATATGTCTTCATGCAGTGTCTACGGTGTTGCTACTGAAGGCGATGTGACAGAAGAATCGCCAGTAAATCCCCAAACAGCTTATGCAGAGTGTAAAACTCTCGTAGAAACAGATGTTGCACCATTAGCTGACGATGACTTCTCACCTACCTTTATGCGGAATGCTACTGCTTTTGGTGCTTCTCCCAGGATGCGCTTTGATATTGTTTTAAACAACTTAGCAGGGTTGGCGTGGACTAGCAAACAAATCAAAATGACCAGTGATGGTACACCTTGGCGGCCATTAGTCCACGCATTGGATATTTGCAAAGCAATAGTCTGCGCCTTGGAAGCACCACGGGACATTGTACATAACCAAATCTTCAATGTCGGAGATACAGCCAATAATTACCGGGTTAAAGAAATCGCTGAAATTATTGCTGATATTTTCCCAGATTGTAAATTGTTCTTTGGCAACAACGGCGCAGATAACCGCAGCTATCGGGTATCCTTCGAGAAAATTAACACAATTCTACCTGGATTTAAATGTGATTGGAATGCTCGACTTGGTGCCGAGCAGCTATTTGATTTATTCAGTCAAATAGATATGGCTGAAGACACTTTCTTGTTTCGAGGATTTACCCGTTTGAAACAGCTAGAGTATCTAATTCGTACCCAGCAAATTGACAAAGATTTCTTTTGGAATAAAAAGTAGCTAGAGTTGTCTAGCAGCGAACAAACAATTTAAGTTTCCGAATCAAATATTATTGGTTCGGGCTTATTTCATCTAGCAATTTGTTCACTATTTATAGGGCTTGAAATTATGGCGATCGCAAAATGTCGTTTCAGTGGTCAACCTTTACACCAAACCTTTATTGATTTAGGAATGTCACCTTTAGCCAATGCTTATGTGAAACCAGAACAACTAAATCATGCTGAAAAATTTTATCCTCTGCACGCTTATATTTGTGAAGATACTCTCTTAGTTCAATTAGAACAATTTGAAACCCCAGACCAAATTTTTAGTGACTATGCTTACTTTTCTTCCTATTCAGCAACTTGGCTAAAACACGCTAAAGTTTACAGCGACATGATGGTAGAAAAGTTTAACTTTAACCATCATACCCAAGTTATTGAAATTGCCAGTAATGATGGCTACTTACTGCAATATTTTTTAGAGAAAGGTATCCCTGTTTTAGGAATAGAACCAGCAGCCAATATAGCCAAGGTTGCTGAAGATAGGGGTATTCCTTGTATTAACAAGTTTTTTGGAGTTGAAACTGCTAAAGAACTGGTTATGCAAGGAAAACTAGCTGACCTGTTGATAGGTAACAATGTTTTAGCTCATGTACCAGACCTAAACGATTTCATTGCCGGCATGAAACTCATCCTTAAACCAAATGGTATCTTGACGATGGAGTTTCCTCATATTTTACAACTCATTGCCCAAAATCAGTTTGATACTATTTATCACGAGCATTTTTCTTACTTCTCATTCCTGACAATTGAAAAAATCTTTGCTGCACACAACTTGCAACTTTTTGATGTAGAGGAATTACCAACTCATGGCGGTTCATTGAGAATTTATGCTAAACATAACTACGCCAAGCATCTTAGTATTAACGAACGAGTTAGCCATCTCAAAGAAAAAGAAATTACTGCTGGACTACATCGAATAGAAACTTACGTCACATTTGCAGAAAAAGTTAAAGCAACAAAGCACAAGTTATTAAGTTTTATCTTAACAGCTAAAGCCCAAGATAAATCAATCGCTGGTTATGGCGCACCTGCTAAAGGTAATACTTTGTTTAATTACTGTGGTATTGGTAAAGATTTTATTGATTATACAGTAGATTGCAATCCCCATAAGCAAGGTTTATTTTTACCTGGAACTCATATTCCTATCTTCCATCCAGATAAAATTCGTGAAACTCAACCAGATTATATTTTAATTTTACCTTGGAATCTCAAGGAGGAAATTATGGAACAAATGGCATTTATTGGCGAATGGGGTGGACAATTTGTAGTCCCAATTCCGGAAGTTAAAATTTATCCATGTCCCATTCCTGATCGGCTTTTAATAGCATTGTAATTACTAAATATAAGCAAAACGCCTCTGATTACTATTATTGATATTTGCAGTAGTTAATAATCAAGTACTTCAAAGGCGGATTTGCCATTAAAATATTTGCAGCCTAACCATCAATCAGTTATCTACAAATTTTATGACTCACCTATGCCTAAATTACTGACTATTGCTATTCCTACTTATAATCGGGCTAAATTATTAGATAAACAATTAACATGGTTAGCTCAAGCTATCAAAGGTTTTGAAGATGACTGTGAAATTTTAGTATCTGATAATTGTTCAACAGATAATACTCAGCAAGTAATCCAAAAATGGCAAACCATACTTAGCACTATCGCATTCAAATCAAATAAAAATTCTCAGAATTTAGGCGTAGTTAAAAATATTATGTATTGCTTAAATTCTACAACAACAAAGTATGTCTGGACAATTGGTGATGACGATCCAATTCAGGATAGAGCCATTGCTTATGTCATCAGTAAACTCAGACAACATGAAGATTTATCATTATTGTTCCTCAACTTTTCTGGTCGCAATCAAGTTACTGGTGAACCAGTTCATCCACCCACAATTATTGGTAACCGCTGGTTTGATATAGATAGTGAAGATGGTAATGGTGATAGTAAAGCCATATTTGAACATTGTTTTTCTAAAAGTGTCGGTGCAGTCATTTTTTTGACGGCTACAATCTACCGCACTGATTTAGTAAAACATGCTTTACAAATTTGGCAAGATGCTGAGAACAACTGGATATCTTTAGCATATTTAGCCGGATATTGTGCTGCCAATGGTAGTGTAATTGTCACGAAGGAGACTTATTTAGAATGTGTTGTTGGTGTGAGTTATTGGCAGAAAGAACCAAAATCTGCACTGTTAATGCAATACAAACACATACCAGAAGTGATTTTAAAATTGCAAGAAAATGGATATTCTAAGCAGTTTTGTAGACGGATGCTTTTACAAAACGGCAAAGAAGTCAACTGGAAAGTTTTTTTAGGTGCTTTAAGAAGATGGCCGATGTCTGCTATCAAGACAGTAATTCCATTTTTGGCTTTAATTAGCTTATCTGCTTTTGATGTGATGGTTTCTAAAGACTTGAAATTAGCAGAATCAAATGAAATATCTAGTCAAGAACTGCGAAGTTACGAACCATAAACTAGTTGATATTTGAGAATTATACATTAAAAATTAGGAGGTATTTACACCATGTTCAGGGCAATTAAACGTAAAATATTTACATTGTCTTCTGATTTGAAATACTATATAGCTCGTTGGAAGCATAACAGAAAATTGCCAGTATTAGAAGCAGGCGATCGCCAAATCCTAAATACCCTCAAAAAAGAGGGTGTTTATGTCACAAACCTTGCAGATTTAGGGTTAAACTCTAGCTCTGAACTGCTCAAGGCTGCGTACCAGCAATTGTCTCAGATGGAAAATCCAAATAACCATCATCTAAATGAAAAATTGCCGCAAATTTCTACAGTGACAGGTTTACCAGAATTTCCCGCTTGGGGAAATGACAAAAGGTTACTCAATATCATCGAAAATTATATTGGTCTTCCTGTTGCTTTTCACGGTGTACATTTACGCAAAGATTTTCCAAGTAAACATCAGTTTGGAACGCTATTATGGCATAGCGATGCTGAAGACCGTCGGATTATCAAAATCTTTATTTATTTGAATGATGTCGAACAAAAAACTGGCCCATTTGAATTTATTCCTCGTTCTTTAACTCCTGTATTCAGTTGGAAATATATTCAGCTTTACTACAAACTTTTCAAGTCAGGTTATATAGGTATTGACGATGAAGAAGTTAAACCAGTCATCCCCAAATCAGCTTGGAAATCATGCCCAGGTGCAGCAGGTACAGTAATTATTGTAGATACAAAAAATGCATTGCATCACGGCACAGTTCGCACAGAAGAACGGTCAGCATTATTCTTTTGTTACACGGCTAACCCTCCGGAAAGACCACACCTTTGTACGCAATACTGGGATGATACTTATCCAAGAGCAGAGTTACGTTCTGTGTTAGATGGAGTTAAGGTTTCAACTTAGGTCAATATCTCACGCAGAGAGAAGTTTGAGGGGCGGCTTGGGCCGATCAAAACTTCTCCTAACTGAGACGCTTCGCGAACGGTGGGCGCAGAGGCGCAGAGAGAAGAGTGAGTAAGTCAAAATTTATCTTACAGGAATCAATATGATCTTTACTGAAACTGAACTCAAAGACGCATTCATTATTAACTTAGAAGAAAAGCCAGATCGTCGTGGTTTTTTTGCTCGGACTTTCTGCGCTCAAGAATTTGAAGCACGCGGTTTGAAGCCAACAGTTGCCCAGTGTAACTTGTCTTTTAATTACAAAAAAGGTACTATTCGGGGAATGCACTATCAAGTTTTGCCAGCAGCAGAAACAAAATTAATTCGCTGCACTAAAGGTGCTATCTATGACGTAATTATTGATATGCGTCCCGAATCTCCTAGCTTTTTATCACACATTGGCGTAGAACTGACTCCAGAAAACCGCCGCGCTTTGTATGTTCCAGAAATGTTTGCCCACGGTTATCAAGCACTCACAGATGAAACCGAAGTTGTATATCAAGTAGGTGAATTTTACACACCTGGATATGAGCGTGGTCTACGCTATGACGACCCATTTTTTAACATTGATTGGCCTCTAGATGTAACTGAAATCTCTGAAAAAGATTTAAATTGGCCACTATTAAGAATGATGACCGTCGGCGCCACAATTTCCTAATCATCTCACCTCCTTCTCTCTGCGCCTCTGCGCCCACCGTTCGCGAAGCGTCTCCCTTAGGAGAAGTTTTGATCGGCCCAAGCCGCCGCTCAAACTTCTCTCTGCGTGAAAAATTAATTAAGGTAGAAATAAATGCCAAATAATATTCTATCTCTTATCAACAACACCATCTCTTTTATCTCCAAAAAAATCCAAGCTCGCATCAATTACGCCAAAACCTTACAAGTTGTTTCCCTCAAACCCAAACAGCCTTCTCAAGGAAACGTCCTCCTTTCTTATCGAATTGAGCCATTCTTATTAAAACCAGGTCAGCCAATGCCGAATGACCATACTTGGTATTGGGAAGTTAGGCAAATAGCCCAAACTTTTTTAGATTTGTGCTACAACGTTGATGTCATCCAATTTCACAATGATAAATTCGTTCCTCAAAAAGATTACGTATTTTTTATTGATATTCGTCATCGGATGGAAGCACTCGCGCCAAAACTGAATAAAGATTGCATCAAAATTTTTCACGTTGACATTGCTAATATGGTGTTTCGCAATGCAGCTGAATGCAATAGGCTTTTAGAACTACAACAGCGCAGAGGAATTACCTTACGTCCACAGCGATTTGAAATGCCCAACTTGGGAATTGAATATGCTGATTGTGCTACAGTTTTGGGCAACGATTTTACAGTTGGCACATTCAAATATGCCAAAAAACCGATGTATCGTATTCCGATTTCTTCACCTGTTGTTTATCCCTATCCTGAGAAGAAAGATTTTACAGCAGTCAGAAAAAATTTTCTCTGGTTTGGTGGTAGCGCTTTAGTTCTTAAAGGATTAGATTTAGTTTTAGATGCCTTTGCTCAAATGCCAGAATACCATTTAACGGTTTGTGGCCCGATCGCTAATGACAAAGAATTTGAGAAGGTTTTCTATAAAGAACTCTATGAAACATCAAATATTCATACTTATGGCTGGATTGATGTTAGTAGCCCTGAATTTATACAGGTAACAAATAATTGTCTGGGACTTGTTTATCCTTCCGTTTCTGAAGGACAATCTGGAGCAGTTATCAGTTGCTTGCAAGCTGGGTTAATTCCAATTTTAAGCTACGAATCTGGTGTGGATGTTCGCGATTTTGGTGTGATTTTTGATAACCTTTCTCTAGAAGAAATCAAGGCGAAAGTTAGAAGTATTTCTAATTTGCCTGTAGAAGACCTGAAAGTTATGTCTCGAAAGGCATGGGAATACGCAAGAACAAATCATACCAAAGAACAGTTTGCTCAAGCATATAAAAATGCTGTACAGCAAACCATCGAAGACCACAAATCTAAAAAACAGAGTTATTTTATAGAGTCTAGCAAACAACTACTTAGTAAGACTTAGCTCTGACGAATAGAAATTGCGGCTATAGAAACTAAGTCTGTCTGCGCGAACTCAGAGGCTGGGAAACCCAAGCTCAGGGGATTTTACCTGTATAGCCGCGATTTCTAGTCGCTTAGTAGAAGATATTGCTAATACCAATTACCTCTGAAAATGTACTGAATAATTAATTATAAAAAATTATTAAGTGCAAAATTATTCGGAATTTGTAACACAACAAACAGTTCTAAAAAGGAGTTTAGTTCATGATTATTATCGATCGCGCCTTACAAGCTAGAGCAGCAGCAGGCAATCCTATTAAAGTCGGGATGATTGGTGCTGGTTTTATGGGTCGAGGAATTGCCAACCAAATTGTCAATTCGGTCCCAGGAATAAAGTTAGTTGCTATCTATAATCGTAAGATTGATGCAGCTAAACAAGCTTATTCAGAAGCAGGAATTGAAGATATTCAAGTTGTTGCAACTGTTGGCGAATTAGAAGATGCGATCGCCAAGGGTAAATATGCAGTCACAGAAGACGCTAAGTTACTGTGCCGCGCCGAGAGTATCGATGCACTCATCGAAGTCACAGGAGCGATTGAATTTGGCGCTCAAATCGTCATGGAAGCGATCGCCCATTGCAAACATGTGATTATGATGAATGCCGAACTTGATGGCACCATTGGCCCGATCCTCAAAGTCTATGCCGACAAAGCAGGCGTTATCCTCAGCGCTTGTGATGGCGATCAGCCAGGGGTGCAAATGAACCTCTACCGATTTGTCAAAAGCATTGGTTTAACTCCCTTATTGTGCGGTAACATTAAAGGACTTCAAGACCCCTATCGCAATCCCACCACCCAGGAAGGATTTGCTAAACGTTGGGGTCAAAAGCCCCACATGGTGGCGAGCTTTGCCGACGGAACCAAAATTTCCTTTGAGCAAGCGATCGTTGCTAATGCCACAGGCATGAAAGTCGCCAAACGCGGAATGCTCGGATATAACTTCAACGGCTACGTCGATGAAATGACCCAAATATATGATGTTGAACAACTCAAACAACTGGGTGGTATCGTCGATTATGTAGTTGGAGCTAAACCCGGCCCTGGCGTATATGTATTTGCGACTCACGACGACCCCAAGCAACGCCACTATCTCAACTTATACAAATTAGGTGAAGGTCCTCTTTACAGCTTCTATACTCCTTATCACCTCTGTCATTTTGAAGTTCCCCTATCCGTAGCGCGTGTAGTTTTGTTCGGCGATGCAGTCATGTCTCCTTTAGCAGGCCCTTTAGTAGATGTTGTCACCACCGCCAAAATCGACCTGAAAGCTGGAGAAACCCTCGATGGCATCGGTTACTACATGACCTACGGACAATGCGAGAATTCCGATATCGTCCAACAGCAAAATCTCCTACCAATCGGTTTAGCCGAAGGATGTCGCCTCAAACGAGACATTTCTCAGGATCGAGTCCTCACATACGAGGATGTAGAATTACCTGAAGGCAGACTTTGCGACCAACTACGAGCCGAGCAAAATAGCTATTTCGCCCCAGAAAAAATTCTGGCGACAGTTGGGTAATAAGCTGCTCTTGCATTTAACGCGGTATATATTTTTGTGTTAACTGTTGACAGCTGACAGTCAACCGTCAACTGTCAACGAATTTTCTTAGATACAATTGATGAAAATTGCTCTAGTCCACGATTATTTAACCCAGCGGGGTGGGGCAGAGCGTGTATTTGAACTGCTTTGTAAGCATTATCCCGAAGCAGACATTTTCACATCTGTGTACGATCCGCAAAAAACTATCGATTTAGGCGATCGCATAGTCAACACAACTTTATTACAAAAAATTCCCTATGCAGCAAAGTATTTTAGGTCAATGGCTCCTTTATACTTTCCTGCTTTTCGTGCCTTAGATTTGCAGGACTACGATTTGATTATTAGTAGTAGCACTAGCTTTGCTAAAGCAGTGCGAAAAAATCCCAATGCACGGCACATTTGTTTTTGTCATAATGTTACCCGTTTCTTATGGGATACGGCAACTTATTTAAAGGAGTATGGAGACTATAAATATTTTGCTCCTTTAATCGAGCAAGTTTTCCAAGTCATGAGAAAGGTAGACCTGAAATATGCACAGGAGCCTGACCTTTATATTGCTAATTCTAGTGTTGTTGCCCGCCGGATTGAAAATATTTATGGCAAACAGGCAATGATGGTTAACTATCCAATTGATACGAGTAAATTTGTTTTTTCTAATATTAAAGATGAATATTATCTGGCCTCCGCTCGGATGATTGGCTATAAGCGTCTTGATATCATAGTCGAAGCTTTTAATTGGCTAGGCTGGCAACTCTTAATATCAGGTGATGGCCCAGAGCTAGAACGCTTAAAATCCAAAGCCTTACAAAATATTCAGTTTTTGGGGCACGTAAGCGATAAAACACGTAAAGACTTATTTTCTAAAGCCAAGTCGATTATTGTAGCAGCTCTAGAAGACTACGGATTAGTTCCAGTAGAGGCTAATGCTAGCGGCACACCAGTTATTGCCTATGGAGCAGGTGGAGTATTAGATACTCAAATTCCTGGTGAAACAGGAGTCTTTTTCAAAAGACAAACACCTGAATCTTTGCAAGTTGCATTACTAGAGGCTAAGGAAATTTCTTGGGATTACGATCGCATTCGTAATCATGCAGTCACAAACTTTTCTGAAAAGGCATTTTTTAGGAAAGTTGAGCAAATTATTAATCAAGCTTGTAGTGTATATCATCCTCATTTGGAATTTTAGATTTTGGATTAGAATTTATTATCATAAAATTGTTAAATAAATTTTCAATTATCCTATCTATTCCAATTCTGTATTAACACATTTGATTTCTTAACTATTAGTGTAGATTGCTGTTAGCGTTGCCTCTCAAAGAGAAGACAAGGATAATAAAAATGGTTCAAACTAGCTTAAATTCTCAGATAACTTCAGTTTCGGAAACTGAACCAAGTTATGGACAAATGTTTAGCGTCTTGGTTCGGAGATTTCCTTGGTTTTTAGTAGTATTTATTGGTTCTATTACTATTGCTGGTATGGTAACTTTAAAGACCAAACCAACTTATAGAAGTTCGATGCAACTGTTAGTAGAACCTAACTATCAAGGTAAAACAGAAGCTGGTGGAGTAGAAAATGAGTTTACCGACTCTAATGTGGTAATAGATACTGCAACCCAGCTTAACTTGATGCAAAGTTCGGGTCTAATTCAAAAAGCAGTTGATAAACTTCAGTCTGAATATCCAGACATTACTACAGATGAGATTAAAGGTTCTTTGGTCTTAAGTCAATTAAGAAGCAAAGAAGATAATGTTGCTACTAAAATATTTCAAGCTGAATACACCGATAAAGACCCACAAAAAACCCAAAAAGTTTTGGGCGCAATTCGACAAGTTTATGTTGAATACAACAAACAACAACAGGATTCGCGTTTACAAAAGGGTCTGCAAATTATTAGGGAACAGTTAAGTAAAGCCAGTGAAGAAGTCAAAGCAGCTGAGACAAACCTCCAAAGATTTCGCAGAAACCAAAATTTAATCGATCCAGAATCACAGGCTAAAGCGATTGAGACAGCTTTAAACAATATTGCCCAAGAACGTCAGACAACTCGTTCTCAATATGGTGAAGCTTTAGCACGTCAAAAATCTTTAGAAGAACAACTTAACCGTACTCCACAGAATGCTTTGGTAGCTTCGCGTCTGAGTCAATCTACTCGCTATCAAAGCTTACTCAACGAAATCCAAAAAACAGAACTAGCCTTAGCACAAGAACGCTTACGCTTTACAGATGCAACTCCTAGCGTGCAAAAGCTCAAAGAACAGCTTCAGAGTCAGAAGGAATTATTGCAACAAGAGGTAGGAA
Source organism: Nostoc sp. S4 (assembly GCA_029379225.1). Lineage (GTDB taxonomy): Bacteria > Cyanobacteriota > Cyanobacteriia > Cyanobacteriales > Nostocaceae > Nostoc. The sequence continues at coordinate 23,821 of JAQYWR010000059.1, forward strand.
GAACTTTAGGCACAAAGTCTGTTAGTACATTTATTTCTGGAGACTCTCTCTTAGAAAAAGGACAGCTTGGTCAAATCGACCTTAACCTTGCTAGTCAGTTAGTAGAAACCCAAACAAATTTAGTTGCTTTAAGTGCCCGCGACCAAACTTTGGCTAAGAAAGAGAATGAACTGCGTTTTGAAATCAAACGCTTTCCACCATTATTGGCTTATTACAATCGGATGCTACCGCAGCTACAATTTAGCCGTGAAAGATTAGAACAGCTTTTAAGAGCAGAACAACAATTGCGGCAAGAACTTGCTAAGGGTGGATTTAATTGGGAAGTTGTAGAAGAACCTCAAAAAGGCACACTATTAGGCCCTAATCCTCAGCAGAATTTGCTCTTAGGTGCAGTGGTTGGGTTAATGTTAGGAGGAATTGCTGTCTTTATTCGGGAATCGATTGATGATTCAGTTCATACTACTGCTGAGTTAGAGAAGCAAATACCCCTACCATTGTTAGGAACAACTCCCAAATTACCTCCAGCAAAACCGCGAGAATCAATGATTAAATTGCCTTTCGGCAAGCCAGAAGTTCTCGCACCTTGGACAATTCAGGTATTACAATCTCCACCGCGTTGGGAATCGCTGGATCTGATTTACAAAAACATCGAACTTTTAAATACTGTTTCTAATTTGAAATCTTTGATGGTCACCTCAGCTTTGCCAGATGAAGGGAAATCAGCTTTAGCGTTGGGTTTGGCAATGAGTGCTGCCCGTTTACATAAAAGGGTACTGCTAATTGATGCCAACTTACGCGATCCTAGTCTACACGAACAGCTGAATCTTCCCAACGAACAGGGGCTTTCAACTCTATTGTCTAGCGATGCAACTCTACCCAACCAGATTAGTATTCAGTACACAGGTTCAGCTTACATCGATATTTTGACTGCTGGGCCAAAACCTGCTGACCCGGCTAATTTGTTGAGTTCCCCTCGGATGATGCAATTAATGGCAGCATTTGAGGAAAACTATGATTTGGTACTCATAGATGCTTCCCCAGTTCTCGGCATGGTGGATGCCATGCTCACTGCATCATCCTCTCGTAGTGTGGTTATGGTAGCAAGCATCGGTATTGTAACCCGAAGCCAGTTGACTCAAGCCACAGCTATGCTCAGCAAGTTAAACTTGATTGGAGTTGTTGCAAATGGAGTATCAAACTCTACCAGTAATTACGTACCTTATATCAAACAACAGCAATTAGCTTTGCGCCAAGCTGTGGAAAAATAGATTAAGCATAGGGCATTAGTAAGCCAGTGCGATATCTGTAATTTACGCCAAGACACATATCTTTTTAAGTAGGGCAGCACAGGTGTGCTACCCTACAAATGTATCAAAATATATAAAAATTTAAATTTATTACTATCAGGAAAAATTCTAGATATTTATGCTATCTTTATAAGTTTGCAGAAGAATTCCTGACTAATTAAAGACTAAATAAAGAATTTATTTGAGCGATCGCTATTTCTACATCCTCTTATATTCTAGAGATTAAAGCACTTCTAAAAAGTTAGAACACAAGAGTGGACTGGTTTTGTTACTATCGACCCAAGAAACACCTCAGGACAATTAAAATATAGATTCATGGGTAATTTTTCTCTACACTCTACTACCAGTAGTTACTCGAAAAATTCCGATTACCCACGCATCTGGAAATAACATTGCTCGTAATTAAGTATTAGGTTTCAGACTCTTATCTCCACAGATAGCTTGGTTTTAGATAAAGTCTAAATCACAATCTCTAAGATAATTACGAATTAGCTTGATTGCTTTTGATAACGCCTCAGCAATTCACTCTTGTATTAGCGCAAAGACATAATGACGACTTCAATAATTCCAGTTATAGAGAACTTTTACGATCTAACCCCACAACGCCAAGCTCCTTGCTCTGGAGAATATACACTTTTATGGCGACGGGGTAAACTGTTGGTGAAGCCGCCAGGACGAGTCAAACTACCGTATTTAGCTTCATTAAATAGTCAGCGATCGCTAGTAGAATGCTTAAAACATTCTCCTGTAAATTTAGTGAGCATAGATGTAAAACTGGGTAAAGATTTGCTACAGTTTTGGGCAGATGCCTGCAAACAAGCTCATAAGCCAATATTCTTACGCATACCTGCTAACAAGAAACAGCTAAAACAAGGTAATCAAACCTTTAGATGGTTACAGCAAATAATTGATTGGATTGTTGCTTTTTCGTTGCTGTTATTACTCAGTCCAGTTATCCTGGGATTGATTGTATTGATGCAAATTTACTCGCCAAAGTCACTTTTTTGCCATGAATGGCGTGTTGGAGAAAAAGGTAGACTTTTTCGAGCCGTTAAATTTTCCACCACACTAAACGACAACATTACACCGCTAGGGCGTTGGATGCATAAATCTAGCCTCAACAATTTACCATTATTACTTAATGTACTGCGTGGTGACATGAGTTTGATAGGATCTCGTTCTTGGACTTTGACAGATGCAATACAACTAATCGAAGAAGAATACACAATTGAGAATTCGGAAATTTTTCTGTACGGTAATTGATTGATGGTTTCACCGTTAGGATTCAGAATCTAGAATTTATCAGACTTTGATATCCAAGTTGAATAATTTGAATAAAATCAAGCAACCGTGTTATTAATTCTAGATTTTCAATGATTCTGAATTCTGAATTTTCAATGATTTTGTACCCAATTATTGTTAAAAATATCTATGCTTTTTAAACTCCCTCAACCAATCAGCAATCTGCTCAAAGCTACGAGCTTTTGGCAGGAGAACTATTTGATATTGCGAGAATTTACACACTTTCGTAAAATAGCAACATTAGCTCTAATATTCTCAATTTTGGCAGCAACATTTGAGGGTGTCAGTATTGGTTTTTTGCTCTCATTTCTACAAAGCTTAACTAGTCCAAACGCTCAACCTGTCCAAACAGGAATAGAATGGTTTGATATTTTTATTTTGGGAGCTAAGACATCTGCACTTAATCGTTTATACCGGATATCTTCGCTAATTTTATTGAGTACTTGGTTACGCGTTGCCTTCAATTATTTTGCCCAAGTTTATATAGAATTATCTCAATTGTATCTTGGCGATCGCTTACGTAAGCAAATTTTTGAACAGCTACAAGCATTATCCTTAAGTTACTTTGCTAAAACTCGTTCTGGGGAACTAATTAACACAATTACTACAGAAATCGAAAGGATCAGACAAGGCTTCAGTGCTGGAGCCTTTTTAGTTACTAGAGGACTGACAACTTTTGTCTACTTAATATCAATGTTTCTGATATCATGGCAACTAACTCTGATTTCAGCGTTAATATTTACCCTTTTAGGTGTAGGATTATCAAATTTAAATGCCAGAGTTAGAGAATCAAGTTTTGGCATGACAACTGCTAATGCTAATTTTACATCAACAGCCGTAGAATTTATTAATGGCATTCGCACCGTTCACTCTTATGGTACTCAAGAATTTGAGCGCCAGCGTTACTACAAAGCTAGCGATAAAGTAGTAAGTACTACAACTAAAGTTGTTTTCACTTGGACACTTGTCAAGCCAATTGCCGAAGGGGTAGCTACTACGGTGTTGGTGGGAATGATTATTTTAGCATTCACTAGTCTAGTTAGTAATGGAACGCTACAAGTTGCTTCTTTATTAACATTTTTCTTTGTACTATTTCGTTTTATCCCATTCGTTCAAGATATTAATGGTACAAGAGCATTTCTCAGTACTTTACACGGCTCGGCAGACAACATTAAAAATTTGTTAAAAAGTGATGATAAAAATTATTTTCAAAATGGACATATTAAATTTAATGGGTTAAAAAGGTCAATAAATTTAGTATCTGTAGATTTTGGCTACGACATTGAAAATCCGGTGTTGCATAATATTACCCTAACCATCGAAAAGGGAAAAATGACAGCTTTAGTCGGAGCCTCTGGTGCTGGTAAAACAACGCTTGCTGATTTGATTCCCCGATTTTATAATGCCACAGAAGGAAGTCTTTTTATCGATGAAATTGATATCCGATTGTTTGAAATCAACTCCTTACGTCGCAAAATAGCTGTTGTCAGTCAAGATACTTTTATCTTCAATACCACAGTTTGGCAAAATATTAGTTATGGGACTCAAGACGCTACAAATGATGAAATTAAAGAAGCTGCTAAATTAGCGAATGCACTAGAATTTATTTTAGAAATGCCAGAAGGTTTTAATACCCAATTAGGAGATAGGGGTGTTAGATTATCTGGAGGACAAAGACAGCGAATTGCTATTGCACGAGCGCTACTAAGGAACCCAGAAATTTTAATTTTGGATGAAGCAACCAGCGCCTTAGATTCTGTATCCGAACGCTTAATTCAAGATTCATTAGAAAAGCTATCTGTTGGCAGAACAGTAATTGCGATCGCTCACCGTCTTTCTACTATTTCTAAAGCAGATAAAGTCGTAGTATTGGAAGCAGGACGGATAGTAGAACAAGGCAAATATCAAGAATTACTTGGACGCAAAGGTAAGCTTTGGGAATATCATCAAATGCAATATTATAATTCGTAATCCTCGTCTCCAGCGAGAAGCAAGCTACGTAATTCATTAATTACAAATTGATTATTTTACTCAATTACTTATAAAGGAAAAACCAATGGTAAATTTAGGCTACCATACTGCTAAAACTCAGGGTAAATTTAATCGTTCTCTATATAAAGCAGCACTTTCTAAAATTGTCAGCATCCCGATAAAACAAACTCAGAAAGTTCCGATAAATGTCTATGCCTTATCATGCGAACGCGATTTGCCAGAACAAGTGGCAAGTATTCGCTCATTCATCCGTCATGTCGGGATTCCAAATACATTCACAGTAGTTTCTGATGGCAGTTACACTGATTCTAGTTGTAATTTACTCCGCTGCATTCATCCTTGCGTTCAGGTAATACTTTTACAGAACTTCGTAAGAACAGATTTACCTCAATGTGTTGTTGATTATGCCCAACTGCATCCAATGGGTAAAAAATTGTCAGCATTAATGTCAATTCCTATTAATGGAACTACAATTTATACCGATTCAGATATTTTATTTTTTCCCGGCGGTATAGACTTAATTGATTTAAATAACTCAAACGATAAGTTCTCGCTTTATTTACCTGATTGTTCTATGTCGCTAGATAAACGAATTATTTATGATGAATCTGAGAAATTAAATCCAGTCAATGGGGGATTTATATTATTTAGACATGAATTTGACTGGGATTATGCAATCAAACGTTTAGCAAATCTTCCAGAAGCTCCTAGTTATTTTACCGAACAAACAATTGTACATTTGACAATGCATCACAATCATGGTCAGCCTCTATGCCCAAAAAAATATGTTCTGAATGTAGAAGACCAGTTTATATATCCAGATAAATCTGCAAGTAAAAATATTGCTCTTAGGCACTATGTTAGTGATGTTAGACATAAATTTTGGTTTAATGTTGGCAGATAAACTGATGAAATATAGCCTAGATATACGAACAATCAAATTAATAATTATATGTAAATAATTGAGGATTAATGCCTAAAATAATTAATCATTTCAAGCAAAATAAATTGCATGAAGAAGTTTTTGCAGAAAACCTAATTTATCAATGCTCCAATTTTGAAGTAGGTGAAGGCGGAGGTGTTGAAACTTATTTAGGTTCTCTGTTTGAACATCGTTCGCCTGATATTAGCGATCGCGCGATCAAATCGCTCAATAATATTGACCAAAGCCAGTTCAAATTACTGCACCTCCACAGTCCAGATTTACTATTGCAGCTTACAGGTGAATGTCCTACAGCTTTTAGCGTTCATAATCATGCATTGTATTGTCCTAGTGGTACAAAGTATTTAGCTGGAGAGCGGACGATCTGCGAGCGCAACTTTTCTTATTTAGGATGTACCTGGGGTAAATTAGTAGATAAATGTGGCAGCCGTAAACCTTTAAGAACTTTTAGAGAAATTCAAAGTACTCAACAATTTTTAGATATATTAAAAAAGCTAAAAGTAACTTTTATTGCTAATAGCGAATATGTACGTCAACAGTTAATTAAAAACGGTATACCAACCGAGCAAACTGTCACAGTACACTGTGGAATTTCTCTACCAAAAATATCAACTGTACCTCTAAGTTTAGAAGTCCACCAAAATCAAAGAATTTTATTTGCTGGTCGGATTGTTTCTGATAAAGGCTTAGAATGGTTGATTAAAACCTTAATACATACAAATCCGCAAATTAAACTTGATATTGCCGGTGAAGGTTGGGAACGACCACGCTTAGAAAAATTAGCAAATACCTTAGGATTGAGTAACCGAATTACTTGGCATGGTTGGTGCGATCGCCATCAATTAAATCAACTATATCAACAGTGTTTTGCAGTCATCTTTCCCAGTGTTTGGCCTGAACCTGCTGGTCTTGTGACTCTCGAAGCATACGCTCGTTATCGACCTGTAATTGGTAGTGCAGTCGGAGGTATTCCCGAACATTTACAAGATGGAGACACGGGTATTCTTGTTCCTAGTAATAACGTGAAAAAATTAGCCCAAGCTATTAATTTTTTGTCTAGAAATTATCAAAAAAGCCGAGAGATGGGCGTACAAGGTTATGCTTTATTGATGAAAAACTTTACAATGGATACTCACGTAAAAAACCTGCAAACAATTTATGCAAAAACAATAGCCGATTTTTATTCTCCAGATAAAAAAATATAGAGTATTCCTCAATAAATTAACAGATAAAAATATGTCATTGCATCAACAACCATTAGTTAGCGTTATTATTCCTACCTATAATCGACCGGAGTATCTCAAGCAAGCGATCGCTAGCGCTGTTCAACAAACTTATCAAAATATTGAAATTATTGTTTCTGATAATTGCAGTCTAGAAAATCCCCAAGCCATTGTCGCATCTTTTGATGATTCACGCATTCGATTTTGGCGACATCAGCAAAACGTTGGTATGCTGGCTAATCAGCAACATGCCTTCAAAATGGCGCAAGGTAAATACGTTGCTAGCCTTCACGACGATGATATGTGGAATCAAGACTTTTTAGCAAAACTTGTACCACCATTAGAAGAAAATCCTGACTTAATTCTCGCTTTTTGCGACCAATATATTATAGATGCAAATGGTATAATTAATCATATTGGAACAGAAGAAAATACACGCGGTTACAAGCGCGATCAACTCAGACCAGGAATTCATCAACCTTTCTCCAAAATTGGATTGATAGATAAAAGTATACCCACTGCTGCATCTTGTGTAATTCGTAATCACTGTGTTGATTGGGATAGCATTCCCTTAGAAATTGGTGGAATGTGGGATTTATATTTAACCTATCTCTGCTGTACATCTGGTCATGGTGCTTACTACTATCCAGAAAGACTAACGCGATATCGTGCCCACGAGCAAACTGATACCATGCTTAGTGGTAGTCGAGATGTACAGGCAAAAATTCGCAAAGCTAAAAACGAAATATTTTGTTATCGAGCCTTAATGGAAGACACTCGCCTACAAGAATTTAGCACACACTTTCAACAAAAATGGTTAGAAGCTAATACCACATTGGGAATTGGTTTACTGCGAAACGAACAGATAGCCGCAGCGCGTCCTTATTTTTGGCAGGCGTTGAAAAAACAAAAATTTAATCTGCGAACTCTCACCGCACTGACTCTCAGTTTTACGCCGCGAATTTTCACAAATAAATTAATAGGATTCTCGAAATAAGATATAAACTGTTATCAATTATATAGTGATTTTTAACGAACTACAAACAACACAAATAAAACTCTCCTTAACTCTCTGCGCCTTTGCGTCTCTGCGTGAGCTTTTCTTTCTAAAAAAATAGTGTATGAAACTTTGTATTATTACCCATAAAATCAAAAAAGGTGATGGTCAAGGCCGAGTAAACTACGAAGTTGCCCAAGAAGCAATCTGTCGTGGTCATCACCTAACATTATTAGCCAGTGAAATTGCACCAGAACTAGAACACAATACTCAAGTTGATTGGATTAAAATTCCAGTCAAAGGCTATCCCAGCGAATTGATTCGTAATTTCATCTTTGCTCAAAAAAGTGCAAATTGGTTACACAAACATCGCTCTAACATTGATTTAATCAAAATCAATGGCGCGATTAATATGGCCGCTGCTGACGTGAATGCTGTACATTTTGTCCACAGTTCATGGTTGCGATCGCCAGTTCATATTTCCCGCAATCGCCGAGATTTATATGGTTTGTATCAGTGGCTATTTACTGCTTTTAACGCCCGTTGGGAAAAACAAGCTTTTCAAAAAGCTCAAGTCGTTGTAGCCGTATCCGAAAAGGTAGCCCAGGAATTAATTAACATTGGCGTACCCCGTTCTCGGATTCGGGTAATTGTCAATGGAGTAGACCTCGAAGAGTTTACCCCTGGTACAAGCCACCGCCAACAATTAGGTTTACCAGAAAATGTCACCCTAGCACTGTTTGCTGGAGACATCCGCACACCTAGAAAGAACTTAGATACAGTCCTGCACGCCTTAACCAAAGTTCCCGATTTACATCTGGTAGTGGTGGGTCACATCGAAGGTAGTCCCTTCCCCCAATTAGCCGCTTCCTTGGGGTTAAACGAACGCGTGCATTTTGTGGGATTTCGCCGTGATATCCCCGAAATTATGCGTGCAGTAGATTTATTTATTTTTCCTTCCCGATATGAAGCTTGCAGCCTCGTATTGTTAGAAGCACTTGCTTCCGGACTGCCGGTAATTACTGCCACAGCTACCGGAGGTGCAGAGTTAGTAACACCAGAATGCGGTATCGTCTTACCCGACTCAGATGATATCGATGCATTAGCAATGGCGCTGATGTCCTTAGTGAGCGAACAAGCGCCGATCCAACAAATGGGTCAAACCGCTCGTTCTGTAGCAGAACAACACAGCTGGACTACTATGGCACAAACTTATGTGGATCTATTCGAGGAGTTAAGCAAGAATGCTCAACACCGTTCTCATACCAACTTATCGCCGTCCACAAGACCTCTCACGCTGCCTTTTAGCATTACAGGAGCAAACTAAACCAGCCCATCAGGTGATAGTGGTTGTCCGCGACACGGATGCAGAAACTTGGGAATTTCTCTCCCAATTCAAAGCAGACATCCCACTACAAACTGTGACAGTCACCCAAGCGGGGGTAGTAGCAGCCCTGAACGCCGGACTGGCAGAGGTGGAGGGGGATATTGTTTCCATTACTGATGATGATGCTGCACCCCACCCCGATTGGTTAGAGCGCATCGTCACTTACTTTATCTGTGATAGTCGCCTTGGCGGTCTTGGTGGGCGTGATTGGATACATCATGGCAACAAATTAGAAGATGACTCCTGCCAGATTGTTGGTCGGTTGCAGTGGTTTGGGCGCGTAATTGGCAACCATCATCTAGGAGTAGGAGAACCCCGCGAAGTCGATGTTCTCAAAGGCGTAAACATGAGTTTTCGCAAACAGGCAATTGGAAAATTGCAGTTTGACGAGCGGATGCGAGGTACAGGAGCGCAAGTACACTTTGAAATGGCATTCACGCTGGCATTAAAGCGAGCTGGTTGGAAGATAATTTACGACCCTAATGTTGCTGTAGAACATTACCCAGCACAGCGTTTTGACGAAGACCTGCGAAACAACTTTAATGAAATTGCCTTGATTAATTTAGTTCATAATGAAACTTTAGTTTTATTAGAACATCTATCATTTATCCGCCGAATTGTATTTTTATTCTGGGCAATATTAGTTGGAACTTGCGAAAGTTTAGGTTTAATCCAATGGCTGAGATTTTTACCCAGCCAAGGACAGTTGGCAACTAAGAAGTTGTTAGCATCCTGGTCTGGACGTTGGCAAGGATATAAAAAATTCGTAATTCATAATTCGTAATTGATATTGAATGATTTCTAAGCAGATACTTTTTAATAGTTTTTCACAAGAAAACTATTCTCCCGAAGAACGATCGCTACAGGGTTGGATGGCGATCGTCGGCTTTATATTATTAACTGTAGTTTGTTATTTTGCTGGTGCTACTGCTGGATTGCGCTCGATTTTTCCGGTGACAGCTTTAGTAGTAGCTGTGTTTTTATACTTGCGCCATCCGATTCTCTACATTGGCTTTACTTGGTGGATATGCTTTCTCACACCTTTAGCTACCCGTTTAGTTGATTATCGAGTCGGATGGGACCCTACCCGTCAAATGTTGATAGCACCATATTTAGTAGTGTTTGTCACCATAGCAACTTTTTTACGACGCTTTAAAAGCGCCTCTCATCAGGGAGGTTTGCCGTTTATTTTGGCTTTTATCGGAGTCTTCTACGGCTTTTTGGTAGGTTTAATTTACAACGCGCCAATCCCCGTAGCACGCGGTTTATTGGATTGGCTTGGCCCAGTGATTTTTGCTTTCCACTTATTTATTAATTGGCGAGATTATCCCAGCTATCGCCAAAATCTTCAGCGAACATTCCTTTGGTGTGTGTTAATTTTAGGAGCTTATGGTGTATATCAATTCGTTGTCGCTCCTGAGTGGGATAGATACTGGCTCATACAATCAAAACTATTCATGAGTTCCGGAAATCCCGTGCCTTTTGGGATGCGCGTTTGGAGTACGTTGCACTCAGTCGGCCCCTTTGGTTCCGTTATGCAAGCTGGGTTATTGTTGTTATTTACCAGTTCCGGAAGTTTAATTTTTCCTGCTTCCGCTGTTGGTTACTTATCATTTTTGTTAACACAAGCCCGTACTAATTGGGGAGGTTGGTTATTAGGAGTCATTATGATTATGGGTTCAGTCAAAACCCGAATTCAAATGCGCTTAGTAACCATAATTGTAGTGATGGCAATTTGTGTTATCCCGTTGACAACCATCGAGCCAATTTCTCACGTTGTATCAGATAGGTTACAAACTTTTTCTAATCTGGAAGAAGATAATAGTTTTAAAGATAGATCCCAAAGTTATGACAAAAATCTGAGTCTAGCTCTTTCTAATGCTTTAGGTAATGGATTAGGAAATATTTGGAAAGTCAACGAAAAAACCGGACAAATCGAAGTATTGGTAATTGATAGTGGTATTTTAGATATATTTTTTACCCTGGGTTGGTTTGGAGCCATCTTTTATATAGGTGGATTAATCTTATTAGTTATTAATGTTAGCAAATATCGAGAAGGTCGTTTTGATAGTTTTATCAGTGCTGCCCGTGCCATTGGTATTAGCTCTGCCACACAACTAGTTATCGGGAGTGGAATGTTGAGTGTAGCAGGTATGATTCTTTGGGGATTTTTAGCTATGGCTATGGCAGGACATAAATATTATCTTCATCAACAAAAATAAAAGAAAAAACACGTTTAGCAAACAGGTTGAAATTATGAAAGTAATTATTATAATGCCACTAGCCGAACAACGAGGCGGCGGTGAAATGATGCTCTGGGATTTGATGCAGCAGGGACGTAATGCTGGTGTGGAGTGGCTAGTAATATTTTTAGAAAACGGCCCGATGGTAGAACAAGTAAAGTCCCTTGGCATTGATGCACAAGTTGTGGAAATCGGACGTTTACGCCAAATTCATCGTTTTTTTGCTGCTGTTTTGCGGATAGCTGCGATCGCCCGCCAGGAAAATGCAGACATAATTGTCAATTGGATGTGGATAACGCACATATCCGGAGGTTTGGCAGCGATGTTGGCGGGGTTACCTGCTGTGTGGTATCAGTTAGAAGTACCTAGCGATAAGCCTTTGTTGGTACGACTTGCTACTTTAATCCCAGCACGGGCAATTATTACTTTATCTGAAGATGGCAAGCAAGCACAAGCGCAGATTTGGCCGCACAGACCAACACCCTTGGTCTATCCTGGTGTAGCACTAGAGCGATTTGAACCTGATGCTTTACCTTCTCCTCAAGAAGCACGGCGAAAGTTGGGCTTACCTTTGCACGGGCCATTGATTGGAATTGTCGGACGATTGCAACGATGGAAGGGAATGCACGTATTGGTACAAGCAATGCCGAAAATTTTACAGCAGTATCCCGATGCTCACTGTCTGGTAGTTGGCGGGAAGCATGATTTTGAACCAGATTATCAAGACTTTTTAAAAGCAGAAATCGCCGCTTTAGGCTTGAAAGAGCATGTAATTATGGCTGGGTTACAGCGCAATATTCCAGAGTGGGTGCAGGCGATGGATGTATTCGTTCATGCATCCAATAAAGAACCGTTTGGGATTGTGATTATTGAAGCGATGGCGTTGGGAAAACCTGTGATTGCTGGCGATGCAGGCGGCCCGACAGAGATTATTACAGATGGCATCAATGGACTATTAACACCTTACGGCAATGCAGATAAATTAGCGATCGCTATTCTCCGTTATCTTGACGAGCAAGAATTCGCCCAAAGTGCGGGAGTCGCTGCACGACAACGCGCCCTCGATTTTTCAACCCACAGTTATGCTCAAAATTTTATCAACGCCGTTCGTTCTGTAATCCCAAGCGTTTCATAAATATAAAATAGCATCAATTCTTGTCGCGCCTTTTAGGCGATTTTAAAAAAAGAATTAAAGATAAAAATTCTTCTTCTCCCTCCTGCCTCCTGCCTCAAAACCAGTCAATTTGTACCTCATCCACTTGAAATATGCTGTATCATGCGATCGTAGTAGTCTAAATTCTATCTGGGTCAATATTTAACTCTAGCAATTTTGCTGCCAAACGTTGCGCCTTTTGTTCTGCTTGTTCTAATCTTTGTTCTGCCTGTTGTGCGTTTTGTTCTGCTTGTTCTGCATTTTGTTCTGCTTGTTCTAGTCTTTTTTGTGTCTGTTCTGCTGTTTCTTCAGGTGTTGGTACTAATTGTCCATCTGGTGTAAAAAACCGCAGTAGTCCCTGATAAATTCCTAGATATAACCCTAACTGTTGACTCCATAAATGTCCTTGCTCATTTACTTGCAGAGATTGATATTCTCCATCTACTAAATGAAATCCGGCAAATTCTAATGTATACGGATCAAACCAAAAATAATCTAAAGTCCGGAAAGTGTCTTGATAAATTTCTTTTTTTAAACCTCTGTCTGTCTTTGCCGTTGAATCTGACAAAATTTCTAGAATTAAATTTGGATATTTGCCATCTTCTTCCCAGGCTACCCAACTTTTACGGGTTTTGCGTTGGGTTCCCAACACTACAAAAAAGTCTGGGCCTCGAAAGTATTCTGATTTGAGTTGACGTGGACTGTAGTAGATAGTCAAATTTCCAGCGGCATAGAAATCATTTCTGTCTCGCCACAGCCATTCTAGACAAGTCAAAAGTAAAATTATTTGCCGTAAATGTAGTTCGGTTTCTAACGGAGGTTCATCACTATATAAATCACCAGCGGGAAAAATCACATCACCACGGATGCCTTCTTGAGCATCTAATTCTTGAGCTATGGTCATAGAATGGATAGGACATCAATTAGTTATGGATTTATTTTAGCAGTGTTGTAACTGATATCGTCCTCAAGCATAGTCTATTTACCTAAAAATAGCTTAAAATAAGTGACATTTCGCCCTAGTGAAGTGAAGTACATTAAAAATTTATTTTTATAATTTAAAATTTTATTTTCTTTCTCAGTTAAGTAACTTTTACTATTTAATATGTATATTTTACAATTCATTCTTAACTAATCAACGTATAATATATTATTTAAAATTCTTTACTGTTCGCATCTATTACCTATTTTTCGTTGGTATTTCGGTAAGAGAGCGTCTATTTTTAAAACATAATAAATAACTTACCTAGTAGTCATTTATTAATGAAATTTGAGAGATTTGATACGCGTAGTCTGTTCTAGATATCAACTAAGCTTTTACTACAAAAAGGATGAGGCATTATATGAATAGTTAGCTTTTTTCTGGCACGATCCAATGTCTAAAGACTTATTAATCTCCTTTCAGTCGGCATACAGCAATCTCGAACTGTTTCCCTTAATGGAACGGAACGAAATGGAAAGATTTAGAGTCGAATATGGTGATGATTTGATAGCAGACCTCAACCAATTAGTTGAAGATAGTCCCAATGGAGATAGTAAAATTGTCTTTACAGGACATCGTGGTTGTGGAAAGTCAACTTTGTTGGCCGAGTTTAGCAGACAAATTCAAAATAAGTATTTTGTAGTTCTATTTTCTATTGCTGACAAAATCGAGATGTCAGCAGTTAATCATATTAATATTCTGTTTGCTATTGCAGTTAATTTAATGTCAGAGGCAGAAGCACGCCGAGTTGATATTCCTCAAAGTACTAAAGAAGCTCTTTATAAATGGTTTGCTACTCGCACTCGTACTGAAGAATACAATTGGCACGCTGAAGGAGAAATAGGTTTTAACCTTCTCAAGTTGATTAGCTCTAAATTAAAAGCTGATGCTACCGTTAGGGATGAAATCAAGCAAGAGTTTGAACGCCAAATATCAGATTTAGTTGCAAGAATTAACGAAATTGCTGCTTTGATTCAAGTTGCTACTAAACAAGATATTTTAGTCATTATTGATGATTTAGATAAACTCGATTTAAGCAGAGTCAACGAAATTTACAAGGATAATATTAAAGCACTTTGTCAACCAAATTTTCGGATTATTTACACTATCCCCATCGCAGTTCTTCGAGAAACATTTATCAGTACAATACTTGCTACAGAAACTAACGATCAAATTGTAGCAATGCCTGTTCTCAAAATATTTGAAAAAGGTAAAAATCGCTTTCCTAATGCTCAACCGCGTCCAGAAGCAACAAAAATTCTTGGTGAAGTTTTATGTAAGCGAATTCCTGTAGAATTAATCTTACCACAAACTGCTGAAAAAATTGTGATCTATAGTGGTGGCGTATTGCGAGAGTTAATTCGCATTTCTAAAGAATGTTGCCGTATTTGTTTGCGGATGATTCGCCGAAATTCGACTGCTGAAGTTATCATTAATGATGCAATTCTCACCCAAGCTATCAACAAAATTCGTAATGATTTTTCCATACGTTTAGGAAAAGTCGATATAGACATTTTGCAAAGTGTTTTTGAGCAATTTATGCCCAACGATCCCAAACAAGCTGAGTTTTTAGATTTGCTACATGGTTTATATGTACTAGAATATCGCACTGAAGAAACATGGTACGATGTTCATCCAATTATTATAGAAACTTTGAGCAGACACGGAGCTATTGATGTTAGATGAATATTTTGTAGATGATGAAGGAGAAAATCAAGATGCGTATGATGATTTAATTGTTTCTATTGAAGCTCAAACGCAGGGATTAAATTTACTGATTGCTGTTTGCGACGATCCTAATTTTCGTGATGAAATTATTGCTCGATATGAAGCCGAACTTCAACCTAATTTTCGTGCATATCAAGTGATTTTAGCACGTCCGGAACCGAGTTTGAAAGCTGCTCTCAATCAATTGGTAGAACAAGAAGAATATCTCCGCCAGCGTCAGCCGACGATAATTACTGTAACGGGTGCCGAACAACTTTATTTTCTCAGATTAGGAAACGAACAATCAGAGCAGGAAAAATTTTTTGGTTACTTACAGTGGACGAGGGAAGGATTGCGCGATTTTCCTTTTGCAATTGTACTTTGGGTAACTAATCAAATTTTAATCAACCTGAGCAAAAAAGCTCCTGATTTTTGGAGTTGGCGCAATGGTGTATTTCGGTTTGCATCTAAAAAAACAAATGCTATTGCTGGTAAAGAATTAGAACCTATACGCTTTGTTTTTCGAGACACGGAATTAGCTGGCACAGATACTAATGAAAATAACCATTTTTTCTTACCTATCCAAGATTTACAAAGGCTAATTGAAAATATTCAACAGCAACGAGGGACTAAAGACCCTAGCTTGGCTACTTTATACTCAAGATTGGGTGATATTTACCGCAGCAGATTAGAACGCGGTGAGTCTCAGAATTATCAACAAGAACAAGAACTAGCAATTAAGTATTGGCGTCAAGCGATTGAATTGCAAAATGAATTAGGTTTACAAATAGATTTAGCTACTAACTTGAATAATTTAGCAGGATTATATCGTGCAACAGGACGCTACAGTGAAGCAGAACCACTATATCAACAAGCTTTGCAATTAATAAAACGTTTGTTAGGAGAAAACCATCCTACTTTTGCTACTAGCCTGAATAATTTGGCAGGAATTTACAAATCTACGGGACAATATAGTAAAGCAGAACTTCTCTATCAACAAGCTTTGGAACTGAGAAAACGCTTGTTGGGAGAAAATCATGTTGATGTTGTCGCTAGTCTGAATAATTTAGCATTATTATATGATGAACAAGGACGTTACGATCGGGCAGAACCTTTGTATCTGCAATCATTAGAACTTGCCAAAAGTTTGCTTGATGAGAATCATCCTTCTATGGCTCTAATATTAAATAATTTAGCTTTACTTTATTATCATCAAGGACGCTACAGTGAAGCTGAACCTTTGTCACAACAAGCAATAGAATTAGATAAGCAATTTTTAGGAGAAGAAAGTCCTGATGTAGCGACAGATTTGCACAATTTAGGTTTAATTTACCGCGCTCAAGGACGTTACAATGAAGCGGAATCTTTGTTTTTACAATCTTTGGAACTGAAGCAGCGTGTATTACAAAAGGCCCATCCACTTTTAGCAGATACTATTTATGCTTTGGGTTATTTGTATAGAGAACAGGGACGCTACAATGAGGCGGAACCTTTATGTATCAAAGCTATGGAACTTGATAAACTTTTGTTAGGAGAAAATCATCCTCATGTTGCAGAAAGTCTGAACAATTTAGCTGAAATTTATCGGGCAACGGGGCGTTATAGTGAAGCAGAATCACTTTATTTGGAAGCTTTAGAAATTTGTGAGCGAGTTTGGGGTGTTGAACATGTTCGTTGTGTGGCGGTGCGGGAGAATTTAGTAAAAGTTGGAGTGGAAACACAGAGAAGTTAATAATTCCATTAATTGAGAATAAAGAACTGGTTTTTACAGCCAATTGCTAGAGTAAAGAAGTTGGAGATGGACTCAAATTTAGGGTTGGTGGTTGCTTTGCTGCATTTAATTCCTCTTGCAACATTTTCTGATAAATTTTAGGCAAAGAGCTACTAATAGAGTTAGTTTCTATGCCATATCCCAAACTTGTCCAAGTGGGAGAAAGTCGGCGCAAAACATCATTTAATTTTCCCTGACGCAAGAGTTGAGAAATATTAGTTCCCCAAACTTTTGAATCATCTAACCAACGGTAAACTACTATGTCTTGATACTCTGGTTCAAAACTATAATTAACCCAAAACATCAACCGCATTGGGTTTGGGTGATAACGAGGGGCTATACGATACCAAGTAGTGTTAATTATTTGATATCTACCAGCAGCAGTAGAACAATTACCTATATTGGGACCTGTGATAATTGCGACGCATATCTCAGGATGTCGGCTGAGGTCGCTGACTTGTTGTCCACCATACAACAAAGAATAGGGACGGTTACTGTTTGCCTCACTTGCCGAGATGGTTCGCATTAAAGCGCGGATGTAAGGGTCACCCTGCTTCATCACCAAAGGTGGCTGTCTAACTTCAAAGATTGGATCGGAGGGCGATCGCAATTCTCCTTGAATATACCACTGCAACAAACAGACAAACCCAAGAAGTGCCGCTATTGGTCCAATAAGTTTTTCAACACCTTTGAATTCAAAGTTTTTCAGAGTCCGACTCCTTCAAATTCGCTTTCTTCGCTAATAACAATTATCGACGAACTCATTGTGACAAAGTTCGTGTTTGTTGTCAGTTATCATTCGCAGTTCGCTAATTTTTTTAACTTTCAACAAACTAGGGAGTCGAGAGTCGAGAAAAAATCCTAACTACTAATGAAAATAGTTGTGTTGGAAGAGGAACAGCAGATGATAAAGTGAGAACTCGTATCTGCAATTTCCCGTCTGCATGTTCAAATTGAATCCTGCAAGTGGTGTCACTACCAACCGGAAATCCGGGTTGCTGTGTGTCCGGTGGTAATATTTCCTAACTCTGCATTTGTCGCAGTGCATTAAACACCTTACCTCGCAACCCAACTGGTAGCAAAGATAACCCTAAACCAATCCAAGCTTTAGCAGTTGAACTAGATTGTCCTGCCAAAACTAGCTCTCTGCCTTTTTGCGTTTCCCCTTTTTCAATTAAACGCAAACCTAATAATAGTTGCGTTTCCATGAGACGATTTTGCCTAATTTTTTCTAGTTTATCAGATGCAAATTTATAACTTTCTAAATACCGAACTTTATCAAACAAATAAGGAATAGCTCGATTGATGCCTTGCTGTTCTGCATGACAACGATATTCCATCAGTAATTTTGGTAAATAATAACCCTTTTTTCCAGCCAAAGCCAGCCGCACAAATAAATCATTATCTTCACAATTTTGCATATTTGGCAACATAAATCCTAATTCTTGTAATGTTTGACGTCGAAATAATGTTGCTCCAATTTGAAAACTTTGATGAATAAAGACAACTTCCAGTAAATTATCTACAATACCTGCGGGTAAATTATTTCTTCCCCAGCGATGAGAATTTTCCTGAGTCTTTGCCTCATCCTGGATATTATTAATATCAACGATCCAATGGTCTGTACCAACAAAATCGATATTAGAGTCTTGGTCAAGAATAGCTGCTGTGCTTGCAAGAAAATCAGGTGTTAGTCGGTCATCATCATCAAATTTAATAAAATATTCACCGCTAGCAGCATCAAAGCCAGAGCGCATATTATTGCTTTTACCAATATTTTGCGGATGACGAATGTATTTAATCCGATGGTCTGCGTACTTTGACATTAACTCAGGTGTACCATCGCTAGAACCATCATCACAAACAATTAGTTCAAAGTCTTGCTCTGATTGATGAAGTACACTGTCAATCGCATAAGGCAAAAGACAGATACGATTAAAAGTAGGAATACAAACAGTAATTTTGGGCATAATATATACTATTGTATTTTTATTTACTCAGTATTATCAATAATTGCGATCGCTGCTTTATGAGCTATTATTCCCAAGTATCTAACTTTTATAAACATCGTATAATTAATATCCAAAATCCATTACTTCTGTTTATTTGGTAATTTGCTAATACTAGCAAAAAATCATCAAATTTGAGATGATGATAACAAACAAAAATAACTGATTTTATTTAAATACATGAAGAAAAGTATCAGATGCTTGGCTAAAATTACCTTATTAAGTACAATAGCATCTATTTTGGGAACTTTCCTTTTACTAGAAAATGCAACTGCTCAGTCAAGTGATTCTCGTTTACGAACTCAGTTTACAGGTTCAGATAAGTGCTTAGACATCATCAACGATGGATTGAACAACAAACTTACGATGGCTGCATGTGGTAACTTCTCCGGACAGTTATGGAGTATAAAGCCTAGTAAATACAAGGGATATTACTATCTCCGGACACAATTTACAAGAAAGAATAAATGTCTAGATATTATTAATGATGGGGTAAATAATAAAACAATTATGGCTACATGTGGTAACTTTTCTGGACAATTGTGGAAAATAGAACCTACACAATCTGCTGGATTTTTTCGTTTGAAAACTCAATTTACGGGAAAGAATAAATGTCTAGATATTATTAACGATGGAGTAAATAATAAAACCATTATGGCTGACTGTGGGAACTACTCCGGACAATTTTGGAGTTTATCGAATTGAAGTTTCTTCGACTGACTGTAAACAAAAATAAGATAATTTTGATGAGTGCGATCGCCATCTCTAATCTACATTCTTTAATGCCGATAGATTGAAATTAATAAGCTTTTCCACATTTAAATTGCATATCTTGGGCGGGCATCTTGCCATTGGTGTCAAGTTAAAGCCTCAGCCCAGATGTCAAGCGACCTTGCGGCGTTGCGTCGA
>JAQYWR010000060.1 GCA_029379225.1 Nostoc sp. S4
TATAGGAATCTGATTTGATTCATGAAATTATTTGCGTGGGCAGGGAGTAGGGAGTAGGGAGTGGGGAGTAGGGAATAAAACTGTTACAGGTGTACGGAGTTTTTTCAGAAATCAAATATGAGTCCTATATTTACTATAAGTAAGTTTTATTCACCACATTTATTAATCAAGTGTGTTAAAGCATTAATTAAGCGATCGCTTTCCATTGGTAAAATTTCCTTACCATGCATAATCTCTTGAGCAATCACTAAATGCACTATCGACCCCATCAATACCCATACCATTGCGTCTGGATCGGGAATATTAAGTTCTGAGCGAGAAGCCAAATATTGACTGATAATTTCACTTCCTGGTTTAGCAATGCAGCGGAAGAGAATCTGAGCTAACTCAGGAAAACGAGCAGATTCTCCAATTATTACTCGCTGAAATGCTTGAAATTCGCTGTCTTCGAGCATTTGTGTTAATGCTTTAGCTAATAACTGCCGTAATACAATATTGGGTTCTCCTTCTAAAGTTTGTGCGCCAAAAATTGACTCAAACCGTTTTCTTGCTAACTGCTCTATCAAAGCTTTAAAAAGTCCTTCTTTATCTTGAAAGTGGCTGTAAATTGTTGCTTTAGAAACACCTGCTGCTACCGCTACTCTATCCATACTTGCGCCAGTGTAGCCATGTGCTAAAAACTCTTGCTTTGACCCTTGTAAAATTTTTTCGATTTTATCGCTTGAATTCTCTCGCTCAATTTCACTAGCTTTTGTACGTGTCATTTATAACGAACCTCTACTGTTAAGTACTATTAAACTAATTAAACTTAAACTAAAAATATTCTTTTTCTCTAAAAGCATGTTTGGAAAGTATTGTCTGAAACACCAAAAGCCTTAGAACCTAACCCCCTGACCCTAACCGCGATTAAATTCTGTCTTAACCTGAATTTAATCGGGTACTGAGTTGTATACAAGGGAATGGGGGTTTCAAAGCCTCTCAAAAGCAAGAGAGAGGAATGCAAGTGAGGTTTTGAGTATATATTTTGACTTTTCAAACAATTTGACAAAGTAGCTCGGCGTAAATATTTGTTGTTGAGATAACGCAGCAGGTACGATAGCGCAGCCTTAGCGAGTCCGCGAGCGTCGGCACGAGGCATGAGGGTTTTAGCTTAGTTTACTTTTCTTTACTTAGTTTGATTTTTTTGTGCCAACTTACCAAATATTTTGATTGAGTCTTTAGTTTAGAACAAATTAATCGAAGTTAAGATCCGCGATATTGACTAAACTGTACGGTTTAGTTTAGTATTTTAGAACTAGACGGTTTAGTTTTGTTGACCGCTGGTAAGAGGGGGCAGTATGGAGCCAAATTTACAGCTAGAAGAATCACGGTCTTCCCAGAATATTTTTCGCTTGCCTGTACTGTTAACAATAATTGCATCTTTATTTATAGGTGGACTAGGTTTTTATCTGGTGCAAAGGTCTCAAGGCAGAGTAAGCAACGAGCAAGAAACCTCAGCAGCCATGAAGCCAGTGGTAAAAACAGTGACAGCATTGGGACGGTTAGCACCAAAGGGAGAGGTAATAAAACTGTCTGCACCTACCTCCAATGAAGGAAATCGTGTTGAACAATTATTGGTTAACGAGGGGGATAAGGTCAGATTTGGGCAGGTAATTGCGATTATGGATAGTCGCGCTCGCTTACAAGCAACTTTACGTGAAGCACAAAAACAAGTCTTAGTAGCCAGATCCCGTCTTGGCCAAGTGAGAGCGGGAGCAAAGCAGGGAGAAATCGGGGCACGACAGGCTGATGTAATCCGTCTGCAAGCTGAATTAGAAGGAAATATTAGAACTCAGCAAGCCACAATTAATCGGTTAGAAGCAGAACTAAAAGGGCAAAAACAGCAGTTACAAGCAACAGTAACTCGCATAGCAGCCGAAAAAAGTAATGCTCAAGCTGACGCCCAACGCTACGAGACTTTATATAAACAAGGGGCAATTTCCAATCAAGAAGTTGACAACAGACGCTTGAGTGCAGCAACTACCACTCAGCAGTTAATTGAAAGTCAGGCTACACAGACAACAACTATCGCTACCCTTGAACAGCAAATTAATGAAGCAAAAGCCAACCGAGACAGAACTATCGCTACTCTAAAACAGCAAATTAACGAAGCACAAGCTACCCTTAACCAAACTACTGAAGTGCGTCCAACAGACGTAGCACTCGCCCAAGCAGAAGTAGAAAGCGCTCAAGCCACCGTCGATAAAATTAAAGCACAACTGGCGCAGGTATATGTTCGAGTTCCTAAACCCGGTCAAATTTTAGAAATTAATACACGAGCGGGAGAAACAGTTGGTAATGATGGGATTGTGGATTTCGGTCAAACTGACCAAATGTATGTAGTAGCAGAAGTCTACGAAAGTGATATCCACAAAGTGCGTCGCGGACAGCTGGTGCGGGTAACCAGTGATTCCCTTCCCCAAGAATTATTGGGAAGGGTGGATTGGATTGGGATGCAAATCAAGCGGCAGAACATCGTCAACGCCGATCCTTCTAGCAATATCGATGCCAGAGTAGTGGAAGTCCATGTGCAACTGAATCGAATATCCAGCATTAAAGCTTCTAGCTTCACTAATCTGCAAGTCAAGGCGGTGATTGACTTGTAAAGGGCATTGGGCATGGAGGAAGTGTGGGAGGATGGGGAAAAAATCTTTTCCCCCTCTCTCCCCTCTCTCCCCACACTCCCCACACTCCCCACACTCCCCCACTCCCCACTCCCCACTTCGTAATTATGGGATTGATCAAACAACTACGACGGCGAACACCTCTAGGATGGCTGCAACTGAGTCATGAAAAAGGGCGTTTTTTAGTAGCATTATCAGGCATTGCTTTTGCTGATGTTCTGATATTCATGCAACTAGGGTTTCAAAATGCTCTGTTTGACAGTAACACTAGGTTACATACTAGTATGCAGGGAGACATTATGTTAATCAGTCCCCAAGCACGTAACCTAGCTAATATGTCTACCTTTCCTCGGCGGCGACTGTACCAAGCAATGGATATACCGGGGGTAAAGTCAGCAGAACCAATGTATCTTAGCTTTATCGATTGGAAGAATCCCCAAACACACCAGCATACAGCAGTATTAGTTATGGGGTTCAATCCCGATCGCCAAATGTTAGACTTGCCGGAAGTTAACCGTAATTTAGAGGCGATTAAGCTACCGGACACTGTGTTGTTCGACAGTGCTTCTAGGGGAGATTATACAGAGGCGATCGCCCAAGTTGAACAAGGTAAACCAGTCACAACCGAAATAGAACGACGAACAATTACTATTAGTGGCTTATTCAAAGTCGGGGCTTCTTTTATTGCTGACGGTAGTCTAATTACTAGCGATCAGAACTATTTACGACTATTTCCCAGACAACAGGCAAGCAGTGTCAGTCTAGGCTTGATTCAACTACAACCTGGCTATGAGCCAAAACAAGTAGCAAAAAACTTAAAATCATACTTAGGCGATGATACTAAAGTCCTTACCAAAGAGGAATTTATCGCTTTTGAGAAAGACTATTGGCAGAAAAACACTCCCATAGGTTTTATTTTTAGCTTGGGTGCAATGATGGGGTTTCTAGTAGGAGTAATTATCGTTTATCAAGTCCTATCTACTGATGTAAACGCCCATACGAAAGAATATGCCACATTCAAAGCAATGGGGTATGGCAATTTTTACTTACTAGGTGTGGTATTTGAAGAGGCAGTAATTCTGGCAGTACTAGGCTTTATTCCAGGTGCAATCGTGCCCTTGGGACTTTATCACCTAACTCGAAATGCGACAAATTTACCTGTATATATGACTTTAGCGCGAGCCTTAACAGTACTAATGCTGACTATGATTATGTGTATGATTTCTGGAGCGATCGCCACTCGCAAATTACAATCCGCCGACCCCGCAGATATGTTTTAAAAATTGTCATTAGTCATTGGTCATTTGCAGAGCAAAAATGACAAAGGACGATCGTCACGAGTATATCAAGCTATTTATGACTAGTCAATCCGTTATTTGTGTTAAAAATCTCGACCACTACTTTGGTCGTGGTCAGCTTCGCAAACAAGTTCTTTTTGATATCAACTTAGAAATTAATAGCGGCGAAATTATTATTATGACAGGGCCATCTGGTTCTGGTAAAACTACACTGCTGACCTTAGTAGGTGGGTTACGTTCTGCTCAATCTGGTAGTTTACAGATTTTAGGACATGAACTTTGTGGTGCTAATACAGGACAACTCACCCAGGCGCGACGCACTAACGGTTATATTTTCCAAGCGCACAATCTCCACGGTAGC
The DNA here is from genome assembly GCA_029379225.1 of Nostoc sp. S4. Classification (GTDB taxonomy): domain Bacteria; phylum Cyanobacteriota; class Cyanobacteriia; order Cyanobacteriales; family Nostocaceae; genus Nostoc. The sequence goes on from JAQYWR010000060.1 coordinate 4,323, forward strand.
CTGACAGCACTCCAGAACGTCAAAATGGGCTTGGAAGTACATAAGAATATTTCGCCATCAGAAATGAAAACGCGGTCAGCCCAAATGTTAGGGGAGGTAGGATTAGAAGATCGCCTGAATTACTATCCTGATGACTTATCAGGGGGACAAAAACAAAGAGTAGCGATCGCTCGGGCGTTGGTCAGTCATCCGAAAATTGTCTTAGCGGATGAACCCACCGCCGCCCTTGACAGTAAATCAGGACGAGATGTAGTTAACCTAATGCAAAAACTGGCAAAAGAACAAGGCTGTACAATTGTTTTAGTTACTCATGACAACCGCATTTTAGATATTGCCGATCGCATTGTCCACATGGAAGATGGCAAGCTAGTAAACGATCGTGCTGTTGTCTCAGTAACTTAAATGTACTAGTAATTTTTACTCAGCATAAGCTAAAAGTTCTGCTACCGCTAACAGCAATCACAAATTTTTTAAGCTAGGTTAGCTGAATATTTGTAGTTGGGATAAGGCAAGAGGCATGAGGGAACAGGGTTTTAGTCTAATTTAAGTAGGTCGCGCAGTCTTGGCGCTTTGCGTCGATTGCATTAGCGTTAGCTCTCTTCGACGTAGAGCGTCACTGCTGAACCCGTTCGCGTAGTGTCTCTGACAGGAGAAGGGCAACTTTGCTGGATGGAAGAGGGTTTAAGCCTATTTAATTTTTATTAATATAGTTTTGTTTTTCCACACTGTTCTACTTATAGCAAGCGAATTAAAGGTTAGGACATCTTGAAAGCCTGGATGTTGGAGTAATGTTTTACCTCCTGCCTTCTGCCTTCTGCCTCCTGCCTCCTGCTATATCATTAGTTAATACTGAGGCAAGGTCAGCAGGACGAGATAAGTGCGGGCAATGTCCTCCAGGCAGTTCTATAGCCTCAACTCCCAAACGCTTACGTGCAGCGTAGCGTGACCATGCAGGAGAGATTATTAGGTCATCAGTACAAAGAATATATTTACACTCTACATTCTACATTTGGTAAAGCTTTTAGGGGATTGACTTCAAAAATATATGCCATTGATTGTTGCAAACGTCTTTTTGAAAGTGCCCAGTGCATTACATCCGGTTGACAATCTTGATAGAAAAATTGCCTCAATACTGCTTCATCTGAAAAGTTTTTTCCAGCAGAAACCGGATTAAACATATAAGGTTCATCATTGAATTGTTCGAGTTGACGTGAGTCTTTTGGTTCGTAATTTAATGATTTGCGGTTATCAGAATCGAGATGATGAGAAAATTGATCAACTGTAGTGGTTCCTGGGTATGGAATAAGCGCAGTAAGGAATACCAGTTGACGTACTTGATGCGCTTGGGCAACAAGTGGAATAACAGTACCAGCCATTGAGTGACCAACCAGCACAATATCATCAGTTTTTGGAAGTGCTTGAAATATTACATCCGCAAATTGTGATAAACTTGCAGATGCATCTTCAATTGGCAAATCCATTGCTACTGTTTTGTGACCTTGTGCTTCTAAATAAGGAATTAATAAATCCCAGCACCAAGCACCTTGGAAGGCGCCGTGAACTAGACAAAAAAGACTCATAGTGATTTTAGGTAAGTTTTCTAACTTGTGTTTTTTTCTACTTTACATCTTGCACCATTGTCAAAATAATTCGTAATTATTACCCCATAACTAATAAGCGCCAAATCTGAGCGTCGGCTTTTTGAGTTCAGAACTTTGTAAAAGAAGTTAGGGGCTTGAAACAAGGAATAAATTTATCAGTCTCTATAACTAGAGTTAAGAGCTTGTACTATAAATTACGAAAAAGACATAGCTTGCTTCTCATCAAAGGTGAGTATTACGAATTAGTAATTATTTGGTCAACAAGCTTTGCTAGTAACTTACAATACGCTGCGTGTCTTAAGTTAAATAATTATAAATTATCTTCCAGGCTATTTATAAAGTAAGTAAATAATTTTTAGTTGTCAAACAATAAATAATTTAAATTTTCAGATAAATATAATTAAAATTTATCTGGCTGGGAAAATACAAATATTTATATCTACTTAATTTATGTCTGATTGTTGGCGCTGTTACAACCCATAATTTTAAAAACGTTTACTATACCCTAAGTACTTTTATAAAACAAAAGTAGTTCACTATGAACACAAATCTCTGATTCAGTAGAGAGTTTTGTTCTGCTATGTGGCTAATTCGCCTTATTTAAGTAAAATCTCAAAAATTTCCAATTTTGTTAAGGATTTTGCAGCGATCAACCAACAATATCTAAATTTTGAATTGTGACTTTTTCTTCAAATTATTATTTTTTGGGCGCCACTAGTTAAGAGGTAATCTATGGTGCGAAACTCAAAGCTAGGGTACACAACGTCCCCTAAGTCTGTTCTGCGTCCATCTGTTGCTATAGGTATAATTGCATCTTTATTGGTTGGCACAATAAGTTTTTATACAGTAAAACTCTGGCAAAATTCCGCCACTCAAGAAGCACAAGTGCCAGCAAAACAATTGCCACAGTTAAAAACGGTAACAGCCTTAGGAAGAATCGAACCACAGGGGGAAGTAATTAAACTGTCTGCTGCGGTGTCTGGGGAAGGAAGTCGAGTAGAAAAGTTGTTGGTGAAGGAGGGCGATAGGGTAAAAGCAGGACAAGTAATTGCAATTTTGAGCAGCTACGATCGCCTAGAAGCAGCATTAAAAGAGGCACAGTCACAGGTAAAAGTAGCCCAGGCCAACTTCAACCGCACCCAAGCAGGTGCTAAACCCGGTGAAATTACTGCCCAAAAAGCTGCGATCGCCCGCTTAAAAGCAGAACGCCTTGGTGATATTGATACTCAAGCAGCGACAATTGCCAAATTCCAGGCAGAAGTGGATAACGCCCAAGCAGAAGACGAACGCTATGAGCAACTATATCAACAAGGAGCAATTTCCGCCTCCCAACGAGACAGCAAACGTTTAAATTTGAAGACAGCCCAAAAAAATTTACAACAAGCCCAAGTACAGTTAAATCGCACCCAATTAACTAGCCAGCAACAAATCAAAGAAGCCACAGCAACACTTGATCGAATAAGCGAAGTCCGAGGAGTAGATTTGGCAGCTACCCAAGCAGAAGTCAATCGTGCCCTAGCAGCCATGAATCTAGCGAAAGTTAACCTCAAGCAAGCCGAAGTGCGATCGCCTCAAAATGGACAGATATTCGAGATCCACACTCATCCTGGCGAATTAATATCAAATGATGGCATTGCTGAGATTGGGCAAACCAGCCAGATGTACGTCATCGCCGAAGTTTACGAAAGCGATATCGACAAAGTGCATTCAGGGCAAAAAGTACAAATCTTTGGCGATTTCCTACCCATTGAATTGCAAGGAATCGTAGATCGCAAAGGCTTGCAAGTGCAACGGCAAAATGTCATTGACACCGATCCTGCTAGCAATATCGATAGCAGAGTAGTACAAGTCCACATCCGACTAGATCGACCCTTCAACCAAAAAGCTGCCAACCTAACCAATATGCAAGTTAAAGCAGTAATTGAAATTAGTCATTAGTCATTAATTATTCTCCCCTGCCCCCCATCCCCCCATCTCCCCATCTCCCCATCTCCCCACTCTAAACTATGGGATTGATTGAACAACTGCGACGCCGAACCCCTTTAGGATGGTTGCAACTGAGTCATGAAAAAAGTCGTCTATTGGTGGCATTGTTAGGCATTGCCTTTGCCGATCTGCTTATGTTCATGCAGCTGGGCTTTCAGACTGCGCTATATGACAGTAATACTAGACTACACCGCAGTTTGCAAGCAGACATTGTTTTAATTAGTCCCCAAGCTCGTAATTTACCAAGCTTGTCTACGTTTTCTCGGCGGCGACTTTACCAAGCAATGGATATACCAGGTGTGAAGTCGGCAGAACCGATGTATTTCAACAACACAATTTGGAAAAATCCTCTAACACACCGCGAGACAGGGGTGTTAGTTATCGGTTTTAACCCAGACAAGCCAGCCTTTGACTTGCCGGATGTTAATCAGCAATTGCAAGCAATCAAGCTGCCGGGTACGGCCTTATTCGACCGTGGTGCTAGAGGAGATTATCAAAAAGCGATCGCCCAAATTGAAGAAGGTAAAATCGTGACTGCGGAAATAGAACGCCGCACAATTATCATTAGTGGTTTATTTCAAGTCGGGGCTTCCTTTGGCGCTGAAGGTAACTTGATTACTAGCGATCAAAATTTTTTATGGCTATTTTCTGGACGACAGTCCAGCAGTGTCAGTCTAGGTTTGATTCAAACAAAACCAGGCTATGACCCCGAAAAAGTGGCAGCAATGCTCAAAGTCTACCTGAGAAATGATGTCAGAGTCTTAACCCACGCAGAATTTATTGAATTTGAAAATAACTTTTGGAGAACAAATTCCCCAATTGGGTTTATTTTCAATCTCGGTGTATCAATGGGGTTTGTGGTGGGCGTAATCATTGTCTATCAAGTCCTCTCTACCGACGTTAATGCCCACGTTCGGGAATACGCCACCTTCAAAGCAATGGGATACCGCAATTACTACCTGCTAGGCGTGGTGTTTGAAGAGTCTTTGATATTGGCAGCACTGGGTTTCTTTCCCGGATTGGCAGTATCCTTAGCACTTTACCACCTGACTCGCACAGCTACAAATTTGCCCATGTACATAACCGTGATTCGGGCATTACAGGTATTAGTGCTGACAATAATTATGTGTGCAATTTCCGGTGCGATCGCCACTTGCAAACTCCACGCCACCGACCCGGCTGATATGTTTTAAAAAATGCCGAAGTGTCCCCAATACCCAATCCCCAATTCTCATGCTTCCCATCATCTCGATTGACAATCTCAACCATTACTTTGGTCGCGGTTCACTTCGCAAGCAAGTTTTATCTAATATCAACTTGCAGATTAACACTGGCGAAATCATTATCATGACTGGGCCATCTGGTTCTGGAAAAAGTACTTTGCTGACCCTAGTAGGTGGGTTGCGTTCCATCCAATCTGGTAGTTTGCGGGTGTTGGGTGAAGAACTTTGTGGTGCTAACACCGAACAACTAGTACAAGTGCGACGCCATAACAGCTACATTTTCCAGGCACATAATTTGCATGGTAGTTTGACGGCGCTGCAAAATGTGAAAATGGCTTTGGAATTACACAAACGTATTGGGTTAAAAAAGATGCGAACTTTGTCAGCCCAGATGTTGGAGCAGGTTGGATTAGGAAATCACTTGCATTACTATCCCGATCGACTATCTGGGGGACAAAAACAAAGGGTAGCGATCGCCCGTGCTTTGGTCAGCCACCCTCAAATTATTCTAGCCGATGAACCCACCGCCGCACTTGACAGTCAATCGGGACGAGATGTGGTTAACCTCATGCAAAAACTGGCAAAAGAACAAGGCTGTACCATCTTGATGGTTACTCATGACAACCGCATCCTAGACATTGCCGATCGCATCGTTCACATGCAAGATGGTAAGCTCAACTCACAAGTAAAACTATCAGTCTAGAGTTAATCAGATCAAATTCATTTAAATTCTCTAAATTTACTAAAATTCTACTTTAAAACCCCATTCTTACCCTTGAAGACTCAAAATTTTAAAATTCAAACTCAATTATTCTGTTTATTAGTGAAAACAATAATTTAAGTAATTTTACTTAAATCAAATATAATTTACTAACATTAAAAAATCTGTTATGACTATGTAAATGGAGATTATAAATTACATAGTAAATCCAGCTAGCTTCGTGTAAGATCTTAATCGCCTTAATTTTTTGGGTTATTTCTGGCACTTTTTCTCTGACTTAGTCGAGCTGGCTGATGTACTTAGACTGAATCTTGACCCCATAGTGGGGTACGAGTGTCCAGTTGAACAAGTGTCCAGTTGATTCCCAAATTACCTTCAGGTACCATTATGTAGTGAGTTTAACCATAAAAGGTTTGTTTTGTTGCCTAACAAGGAATTCTTATGATAAGCCACTAAAGGATTTTTACCATCAATGTAGTCAAATTTTACGAACAATCACAATGTCACACACCTTAGTTCTTAAAGTTAATAGAAATTTACAAAATTATACTTACAAATTATTCTTCGTTACGACCTGCTCGTTATTTACTTCGCCTTTATAAAGTGTCTAAAGCATTTGCTAAACAAAATTTATGAGTTTCAACAACATCCACTTTCAAAAAGAAACATCACTAGTAATAAGCTAGTCTATTTTCCAACACAAGCAAAGGATTTTTTCTAGCTCTATGATTACTGAGAATCGCACTAGGAATTCAAACAATAACTTGCTCAGCTTGAATGTCAAAAGTTTGACAGCTAATCGCCGTGCAATAAATTTGTTCAAGGGAATGTTTGCCGTTCTCCCCATTATTTGGGCATTGCCTGTAGATGCTTTGCAAGTAAAAGTGACTCCAACTAATCCTCAATTAGGGGATACACTTTCAGTAGAAATTAATTTAGATAGTCCAGAGAATGGTACAAATCCAACAGTAGCTAGTGGTAAAAATACATATCCAGCATTTAAAATTGCACCCAATCAGTATCGAGCTTTTGTTCCAACAACTCCCTTAGAAAAGGCTGGAAGGAGATCGTATCAAGTTACAGGAGATGGTCAGGTGCGAAACTTGGCGGTGAATGTGCAAAATCGCAAGTTTCCCGTACAACGCATTACTTTACCACCGGGTAAAGCTGGAGTTGACGCCACAGAGTACGAACTCAAGCGTGTAGCAGCTTTTAAAGCACTACAAACACCAGAAAAATATTGGAATGGAGTATTCCTCAGACCCAATGCAGGACGGATGAGTACAAACTATGGTGTACGCCGCTACTATAATGGTAAATTTGCAGAGGACTACTATCATCGTGGTCTTGACTACGCTGGTGCTGCCGGTTCAGCCGTGATTGCCCCAGCCGCTGGGCGAGTTGCTTTGGTAGGTAGGGTATCCCAAGGATTTCGGATTCACGGTAACGTAGTTGGCATTGACCACGGTCAAGGAGTAACTAGTATTTTCATGCACCTGAGTCGTATTAACGTTAAAGAAGGTGATTTTGTCAAAGCTGGTCAACTCATTGGCGCAGTAGGTGCGACAGGTGCAGCCACGGGGCCACATTTGCACTGGGGTCTATATGTCAACGGACTATCTGTCGATCCAACACCTTGGCGAACTAAGGTCGTTAAATAGTAGAGGCGGAATTGATCGCGTCTGTGTATAATTTGGATGTTTTTGCACAAATCCAGCAAAATTAATTGAATTGATACCGTCCCTACCTTGCTTGGCTAACATAAATGATGATAAGCGTTATGAGTATCGAAAAAATTGTAGAACAAGCTCTCCAGGATGGTTATTTGACACCAGCAATGGAAGCAGAAGTCGGTAGAATCTGTGACAACGCTTCGGAACTCTCAATTGAAGAGTATATGGCGCTCGATCGCCTAATGGGTGCGTTGTTAACTGGTGAGGTAGTGGCGGTACCTCGAAAACAATTCATTAACGTCATGGAAGAATTGGTACTAACGGAAGCGATCGCCCGAGTCGCCGAAATTGAAGCCACCAGCGAAAGTTCCCTAGATGTTGGTGATATTGCAGCTTACGCTCTTAATCGGTTACCGCCTTTGTATGCAACTACAGAAGAAGGTGCTAACTACCAGCGCCAACGCGCTCAAGCAGAACTGCAAGAACTGATTTCCCAGCAAGTAAATGAAGCGCTCGGTCGCTACTTAGATCGACCTAATTTCTTCCCAGAACGACAAGCCTTAGGTAAAAGTACTGGCAATGAAGTTCTCGACCAAGTTGGTGCTTTACTTAGGGCATATGCACCTAACTTTGAGCAAAAATCATAATTTTAAGAGTCATCGGTCATTGGTCATTTGTCCTTTGTCCTCTCTTACAAAGTCAGCAGTGCCGAACTTTCGGCGCTAGTGACTTTGCTACTTTGTTATTTGTCTGCTCTGACAAAGTTATTATTGAAGGAAACCTCGGCTAGTGACCTTACGCTTTGTGATTGGTCATTTGTCTTTCATCAATGATGCCCTATCCCCAATGACAAAAGACAAATGACCAATGACCTTTGACTCATTCACGTACTAGCACCGCTGTTCCTAAACTCACTTGTTCATACAACAATCTCACATCAGAATTACGCATTCTTAAGCAACCGTGGGATACAGCTGTTCCTACCAGGTCAATGTCGGGTGTGCCATGAAAGCCAATTTCATTCCGTCCATCTGACCAAAAGCCAATCCATCTGTCTCCTAACGGACTATCTGTACCTGCTTGAAATATTTTGCCAGTAATTGGGTGACGCCAGACTGGATAATGTCGCATGTGTATCACTTGGAAAGAACCCGTAGGCGTTTCCCAACCTTTCTTACCGACAGCTATCGGGTAGCTTGCTATTACTTCGTCTCCTACGTATACGTAGGTGCGGCGATCGCTTAAATCAACCACCACTTTTGTTTTTCCAGATAGTAACTTATTAGATGGTATTTGTTGGGCTGAAGCTTGAGGCCATAATGCTTTTGGCCAACTATCTGCAATTGGAATTGGATTTTGTCTTTGTGCTTGTGCTACTAAGCGCGTCTTGGTTGGTAGCTCTGGAGAATTAGCTAAATTTTTCTTAATTGTTTGGGGCTTAATTAACGACTTTACACCAGAGTTGAGCGCCGAAGCTCTTTGCTCAGTTGCTTGAGTTAGATTTTTCTTAATTTTTTTCGACTTGGTTTGAAGCTTGAGTCTAGAAGACTTGCGAACTGTTGCTTTAGCTATATTCTTCTTAATTCTTTTTGACTTAGTACCAGACTCAATACCTAAGTCTTGCCTATTTTCACCAGGAGAAACAGCTGCACCGAGCGCAACTTCTCCTAAACTCACTTGGGAAAAATTCTTATAGACTTGTTCTGAGCGGCTTCCCTTAGGGTTGGTTAAGCTAGAATCTCGCCGCATCGAAGCAGATGCCGACTTTTCAAACTGCCGTTGTGCCGTAGTAATGCGCCAATGCACAGCTAAAGACAAAAATGCTGTGCCAAAACAAAGTAACATTACCATCCGCCCTACAGATTCGTTTCTTACCATTGCCATCGCCTATTGTTTATCCCTGACGTATCCAACCGAACAATTGGATGGGTTCATCATCCGATCGTGAAAAATTTATCAATACTTATCACTTGTGCTATTAATCTGCCAATAGCTTTGGGCAAACTAAGGCTATACGCATTGTCCCAACAGCAAAACTCCCAGTCGGAATCATCATTCCTCCAAAGTTCAGGAGGTTGTAAGCCTCTACTCGGACTTTCTGGTGGAACTTTGAAAATGGAACAATCAATTATCAATGGTGCGAGTGGGAGAAAAGCCATGTTTGAAAAACTATTACTAGCAGTCACGATTACATTTTCCCTCAACTTCTTTTTTCAAGTTCACCTACCAGAGCAAAATAACTCTGGTGTTAGTTACGTACTACAACCAGAACAATCAGCAACTATCGTGGTAACAAAATCTCCAAAATAAACTACCATTATCGTCACTAGAGTAACCTAACTTTCGGAAATTATTGCCTAAATTTTAAAGGTATCAAGAAGCTAAAATTACAAAATTTTTATCCTCATCCTTATAACTAAATTTAATTATTTTGAGCAAGCGTATATACCCAGTTGCTAAAAGTAACAAAATGTGCATAAATTGTGCGCCTTTGTTAGTTGATAGATAAAACAAAAACATGCAAGCAGTATAAGGACAAAGAGGTTCTCTTAATTGCTATAAATTTAGCTAAAATGGTGTGCCTCAGTGTTCCAGTCATAAATCCGTCACCTTAGCAAGGAACTTGTGCCTGATTAGCAGGTCTAATAGAAAGGGATGATTTAGACCCAGTACGATTTATGAGTCAGTCGATTACTGTATCCTGGTCAACAGTTGATGCAAAGTATCCAGAAGCATCAGTGCAGGTTGACAAACTTCCTAACCACGATTTAATTTTGCGTTGTCAAGCTGGACTGCGCCCAGATCGTGCTGCATTTGCAGAACTACTGCGCCGCTATCAAACCCAAGTCGATCGGGTTCTATACCATTTAGCTCCAGATTGGGCTGACAGAGCCGATTTGGCGCAAGAAGTATGGATTCGAGTATATCGGAATATTAATCGATTACAAGAGCCTGCTAAATTTCGGGGCTGGTTAAGCCGCATTGCTACCAACTTGTTTTACGATGAGTTGCGAAAACGCAAGCGGATTGTCAGTCCGTTGTCACTCGATGCTCCCCGCTCGGTAGAGGATGGTGAGATGGATTGGGAAATTGCTGGCGATACACCAGGGCCGGAAGAAGAATTGACAACTAGAGAATTTTACGAGCAATTACGGGAAGCGATCGCCGATTTACCAGAAGTGTTTCGTACTACTATTGTCCTCAGAGAAATTGAAGGCATGGCATACGAAGAAATTGCTGAAATTACTGGAGTTTCCTTAGGAACTGTTAAGTCAAGAATTGCTAGAGCTAGATCTAGATTGCAAGCTCAGTTGCAAAACTATCTAGACTCCTAATTTACAGTATTTTCCCTCTGCCCAATGGTGGAATTTAAGCATTGATTAAGAATCCTTAGAAAGATTTAGATAACTTCTGCTATTAGGAGGAAAATTGCGTAATTTTTCTGAATTTTCAATTCACTTTACCCGTGTATGAATTGGTAATAATGTTAAGATGACTACTGATTCTCAGTTTGATGATCGTTCCCCCTTACAACTTCCTGAAGATTTGTCAGATGGAATGGTTGAGTATACCAATGAATCAACGGGTTTTATGGATATGGTGAAGCGCGATCGCTTCGAGTTATTAAGTGCTTATCTTGATGGTGAAGTCACAGCCGCCGAGCGCAGACAAGTAGAAGAATGGCTGGCAAATGATGCCTCAGTTCAATGCTTGTATGCCCGATTATTGAAGCTTAGGCAAGGCTTGCGGACTCTCCCAGTGCCAACAGTCCAACAGTCACCAGAAGCAACAGCCCAGCAGGTATTAGCACGTTTGCGCCGCCGTTCTCGCTTCAACTGGATGGTTGGAAGCGTAGCTGCTGCGGCTTGTGCTATCGGCGCAATATCTGGTTTAGTAACTGGTGGTTCGAGAACACCACAACTGGCACAAAGACCACAAATAGAATCGGCACAAATGTCGTCAGCGTCTTTAGTACCTCCTTCCTCGCTCATGGTAGGACTAAATAATCCAGTAATTGAAATTCCGAAAGCAGCAGTAGCATCTCCGGAAAATTCAATTTATCAGGTACAGCCACAACGCCAGGATTCCACAGACGACATAAATTAATTGCATTAACAATTTACAGATTATAACTGTACTTTGTAGTTAAGCCGGAGCTACTCCACCAGCCGTCAGCTTGGAGGACACCTCCTAATTTGTTAACTCGCTCTAAACTCATTAAGTAAACCCAAGCCCATCCTAGAGAAAGCCACTCTCCCTGATAAACCTCGACAGTTTTTCGATTATAGAGGTTTTCTGAGATTTCTCTAGTGGGGTGGTAATCTTCTAACACATCTAGCTGATTTAAAATTGCTGGTTTGGGAAAAGAAAGTAAATAACCGTAGACTTGGCTATCACCTAGCGTCATTGCTGGGTAGCCCATTGGCAAAGCAAACAATTTGCCTTGGACAAAAGCTTTTTTGACATCTACGACTTTGCCAGCGCAGTATCTTTTATAGTTAGCTTCACCTAGTTTGAGGGTGCCATAAACAAAAACCTGTACCAAATCAGGAAATTTTATATTTGATTCAAACATTGTTTATTTTAACCATCTGATTAATAAACCCTTCCTTACATCATCAGGAGGGGTTTTTAATTTATAAGAAAGTATTTACATTACAGCTTACTTGTCTTTTCCTTTTTTCTCATCCAGTGCTTTCTGAATTGCTTCTCTACAAAATTCTGGAGGGTTGTCTTGTTTATGTACTTCTTCTTTCATTGATTTAGTCATGCGTATATTCATCTTTTCGGTTAAGGGTTCTTCTCTATCAGTTTTGAAACCATAGTTTTTAATGTCTGGGTTGCCACGATTATCTTTAGACACTTTACGTTACTTAATAAAGCTGTACTAATGTGGAAGCGTATTGAATAATGATTAATCAGTGGGTATCCACCCTGAGAAAGTTGTTACCCACTGATACCACTTTAGAGAAATGGTAATTCTATGTTTACACGTTCAGAACTCGAAATAAAGACTGTCCCTGAATTACAGGATTTATGCCGTCGATACGGTATTCGCCCTACAGGGAGTGCAGCTTACAAAGCAAGCTATATCACTTCTTTAATGGCATTCCCGATTTTGGCGCTTCAACAGATGGATGTAGGAAAAGGGTTAAAGTCACCTTCCCTTGCTTCTATCCAAGTTTTTATAGCAGCGATAGATGAGATGGGTACACCTACTAATGAGCAAATAGCGCTGATTAGAATCACACTCGAAGGTAGGCGAATGAGTTACCCAGATAGATTTGAGCAAGAAAGGTTGCTGAACTTACATCTGGCTAAGATGAGGCTTGAGGAGGCGATCGCACTAGTGAGTCAGTAGTCAACACTTTACAAAATTCTTACCGAACTCCTCAACAATGGGGAGTTTTTTGATTTTTTCTATATGTTGAGATCCGAACTTGAAATAAAGACTATCCCTGATAGTCTAAGAACTTTAGGGATATAAGATAGATAGGAATGAGAAATACAGGAGATTTCAAAATTGATTTTATAATTTAATTTTATAAATTATTCAAGAAGTGAATTAGAAACACCTCTTACCCCACAAGAGTTTTTAGATTCCCTTAAAATCATTGTTTTAGCACTACCTACGAAATTACAACGGTTCCAAGACTTAATTCACGTCAAACCTAAATTACTAGACAGATAATTCACTTATCAGTTCAAATGTACTAAGCGGTAAATACTTAGGATTAGTAGAAATAAAGTGTAACAGGGATGAAACCATTGGAAATACCTTATTCAGTTGATTCTCGATACAACCCGGCAGCAATTGAGGAAAAATGGCAAAAAACATGGGCAGAACTTGGCTTAGATAAGACACCTACAGCTAGTAACAAGCCAAAATTTTACGCTTTGTCCATGTTCCCTTATCCATCAGGCAGTTTACACATGGGTCACGTCCGTAATTATACTATTACTGACGTAATCGCCCGCCTGAAGCGAATGCAAGGGTATCGGGTAATACACCCAATGGGTTGGGATGCTTTTGGTTTGCCAGCAGAAAACGCTGCCATTGACCGTGGTGTACCGCCAGCAAAGTGGACTTATCAGAATATTGCCCAGATGCGGCAACAATTACAGCGTCTTGGCTTATCCATCGACTGGGAATGCGAACTCGCTACCTGTTCGCCAGATTATTACAAGTGGACGCAATGGATTTTTTTGCAATTTTTACAAGCAGGGTTAGCTTACCAAAAAGAAGCGGCGGTGAACTGGGACCCCATTGACCAAACTGTACTGGCAAATGAGCAAGTCGATAGTGAAGGACGTTCTTGGCGCAGTGGCGCAATAGTTGAGCGTAAATTGTTGCGCCAGTGGTTTTTTAAGATTACCGACTATGCTGAAGAATTACTCAATGACTTGGATAAGTTAACGGGTTGGCCGGAACGCGTCAAATTAATGCAAGCAAACTGGATTGGCAAATCTACAGGCGCTTACTTAGAATTTCCCATCACGGGAATAGATGAAAAAATCGCTGTATACACCACACGCCCAGATACCGTTTATGGCGTAAGTTACCTGGTGTTAGCACCAGAACATCCTTTAACAAAGCGTGTCACCACAAAAGAACAACAAGCAACGGTAGAAGCCTTTATTAAAGAGATTTCTCATCAAAGTGAGTTGGAACGTACTGCTGAAGACAAACCTAAGCGGGGTATTCCTACAGGCGGTAAAGCAATTAACTTGTTTACAGGGGAAGAAGTGCCAATTTGGATTGCTGACTACGTACTGTATGAGTATGGTACAGGGGCAGTCATGGGCGTACCAGCACACGATGTCCGGGATTTTAAGTTTGCCCGAACTTATGATTTGCCGATTGATTTTGTTATCGCTTCCCCGGATGATGTTGCAGGTTTTGATTTAACTCCAACATCAGAGATGGATGAAGTCACGCAAGTGATTCAAATTGAATACAATCAGGCATACACTGAACCAGGAATTTTGATTAATTCCGGGGCTTTTACTGGCATGGCTTCCACAGATGCTAAACAGGCGATAATTGAATACGCCGAAAAACAAGGTTTTGGTAAAGTCCGGGTACAATACCGCTTGCGCGATTGGTTGATTTCTCGGCAGCGTTACTGGGGCGCGCCGATACCCGTAATTCACTGTCCTAATTGTGGGATAGTACCAGTGCCAGACAAAGATTTGCCAGTAGAGTTGCCGGAAGAGGTGGAATTTACCGGACGTGGCGGTTCACCTTTAACTCAGTTGTCAAGTTGGGTAAATGTGCGTTGTCCGACTTGTGGGACTCCGGCCAAGCGGGAAACAGATACGATGGACACTTTTATCGATTCTTCCTGGTATTTCTTGCGGTTTCCAGATGCTAAGAATGAAGAACAGGTTTTTAATTCCAGTAAAATCAATGATTGGATGCCAGTAGACCAGTACGTGGGTGGGATTGAACACGCAATTTTACATTTGTTGTATTCGCGGTTCTTTACCAAGGTACTGCGGGACAGAGGTTTGTTGAATTTTGACGAACCCTTCCAACGCCTGTTAACTCAAGGGATGGTGCAGGGTTTAACTTACTTGAATCCCAAAAAGGGTGGTAAGGATAAATGGATTCCTTCTAATCTGGTGAATGCTGCTGACCCCCGCGACCCCCAGACAGGCGAACCACTGCAACGTCTCTACGCCACTATGTCTAAGTCCAAGGGGAACGGTGTAGCACCAGAAGATGTAATTTCCAAATACGGTGTAGATACAGCGCGAATGTTCATTTTGTTCAAAGCACCGCCAGAAAAAGATTTGGAATGGGATGAAGCCGATGTAGAAGGACAATTTCGCTTTTTAAATCGAGTTTGGCGTTTGGTAACAGATTATATTGCTGCTGGAATATCCGATAAAAAACCCCAATCTGATTTAAGTAAGCCAGAAAAAGAATTGCGCCGGGCAATTCACACCGCTATTCAAGCAGTGACAGAAGACGTGGAAGACGAATATCAATTCAACACAGCTGTTTCAGAATTGATGAAGTTGAGTAATGCTTTAACTGATGCCAGCTGCAAAAATTCACCAATTTATGCAGAAGGCATTCGGACTTTGGTAGTATTGCTAGCACCTTTTGCGCCACACATTGCTGATGAATTATGGCAGTTGTTGGGTGAAAGTGATTCAGTTCACAGGCAAACCTGGCCATCGTTTGACCCGGCTGCTTTAGTCGCTGATGAAATTACCCTAGTGATTCAAATCATGGGCAAAACTCGTGGCGCGATTCAAGTACCAGCACAAGCGGATAAAGCAGCGTTGGAAAAATATGCCCGTGAATCTGAAGTTGCCCAACGTTACATCGAAGGCAAAGAAATTAAAAAGGTAATTGTAGTGCCTGGAAAGTTAGTAAATTTTGTAGTTGGCTGAAGGAATCTTTTGAAGTGCGAATCTGGGTTAGTTGACTGCTGAGGGTTAAATGTCAATCGTCAACAGTCAACAGCGAAGGCGAAAAGATGTGCAAGTTAAATGCAGGACAGTTTACTATGATTGTGTCCTGTTGGAATTATTCTGCACCGATCGCCCGAGCAAGAATGTGAAACAGATCTGTTTGGTCGAGTACGCCAACAACGTTTTCCCCCTGTGGCCCTTGTGCAGCAATGCGTACCTGAGTACCAGTATGTTCCTGAGATTGAGCAGGAAGATTTGTTGCATAATTTACTGTCATTTCTGCTTCATCGGCAGTGATCAGCGTACTAAACTTACCTGGACTGTGGTTGCTAGCAGTTGGGGGAGGAATGATTTGGCTGGTGTGGCCGTGATCGGCGGTAACAACTATCAGCGTGTCTGGATGATTCTTGGCATACTCAAGGGCTACTTTGACTGCTCGATCGAGTGCTACTGTCTCTCCGATTTGTTCGCAAGGATTACCAGCGTGATCGCGTTTGTCAATGGAAGCTCCTTCAACTTGCAAGAAGAATCCACCTCTGCCTGCTTTTTGTTTGAGTAAACTAATTGCTTTATTGGTCATGTCAGCCAAACTAGGTTCGTTTGTTGGTCGCTGGTTTTCTATACAGCGCTGCGGGCCGCTACCAGGATAAGGTATCGCTGCTTGTCCAGCCCATTCGAGACTCATATTGCCAGGGCTAAATAGACCAAGTAACTTGCTTGCTGGTTGTGCCATCTGCAACTGAGCAGCGTTAGTTACAACCTGATAACCTCGTGCTTTTGCTGCATCAATGACAGTCTTACCTACGTAGTTACCGCCATCAATTATTTGATCGTATCGCTGTTTGCCACCACCCAGGAGTACATCGACATCATGGTCGATAGATTGTTCGGCAATTGAACCGGGGCCGCCTGCTGATTTTTTATCTTGCGGACAGTTGGCCATATCTTGTGGGCCTTGGCAACTGCGATCGCTCACATGGGATAATAATACTGCTGGCGTAGCATCAGTTAATTCAGCAGTACTAACATCACCAGTTTTATAGCCTCTTTGCTTTGCTAGTTCGAGTATTGTCTTCAAATCTTTATCTGTACCAACAGTAGTAGAAATTCGACCATTTGATGTTTTATTTCCTGTGGCCCAGCCTGTCCCCGAAGCGGCTGAATCGGTCACATAGTCAGGTAATTTGGGATTCTGTTCTTGAATAGAGTAAGTTGTGTACTCGCCTGTAAATGGTAGTGTATCGATAAAAAGACGACCAGCTGCACCAACTGAGTAATTACGAGCAATAGTAATTTCTGAATCGCCCATTCCATCCCCAATGAACAAGATAATATTCTGAACGCGACCGCGACTTAAAGGCTGATTGGGGAATCTGTGGAATTTGGGGAATTTAGAATAATCTGCATTGCTGCTGCTTGCTGTAGTAAAACTAAGAATTATGCCAGCAACTATGGTAGTCAAAAAGAATTTGCGTTGTTTGAACAAAAACATACTATTTTCCTTGTGCATAATTCTGAGAAAATGGCGGAAATTTGCAATCTGAAACTAGTTGCTGTCACCTGCAAATTTGATGCAACAATCGTGTATTTAACTCTTTTTTGAGTTTTGCTTTATTTAGCCAAAAATACAAAGCCCTGAAATTTAACCATATAAACAAATGCTTTTTACTAGAAGAAATTATCGAGAGTAGAGGGCAGAAAGTAACAAAAAATTTGCTTCTTCAGTTCATTTTCTTGAGCTTTAATTAATTTATTTCCGGAAAATAAATTAAAAATTCAATAATTTTAAAATCTATACAAATTTGATTAAGAAAAGATTATATATTGATTAATAAAAGTTATTTTTTTGCCCAATTTTATTTAGGTAAAACCATTTTTTCGCTAGCAATGATATGCAAATCAATGTTTTTGAGCAAGCGTACCAATTTTTGTGTTAAAGAGCCTTTCCAGAGTATTTGCCAGCGCGATCGCTGACTTTCTCCAATTACAATTTGAGTAATCCGATATTTCTCTGCTGTTTCGGCGATCGCATTAGCTACGTTACTATTAGTTACTCGTAGAAAAGCTCCTTCAAATTCTTTACAGAGTTTCTCACAAGTATGAATGTGTAAACTTTCTTCTTTAGTCAAGAAGCGTTCTGGTTCGGCAACAAACAAAGTATACAGCGGGGCATTCATGTAGCTAGCAATTCTTGCACCACGGCGTAGCAGTTGCACAGAGTTAGGGTAAGTAGATACACATACTAAAACTCGCTCGTGAATGCTACAAAATTGTCCATTGGGTGTGGTGGCAATCGCGTTTTCTTCTACGTTGTCTGCGACTTCCCGCAAAGCCAACTCCCGCAAAGCGATGAGGTTACGACGTTGGAAAAAGTTATCGAGGGATTGTTGGATTTTTTGCGGTGCGTAAATCTTGCCTTCTAATAATCGTTCTTGGAGTGTTTCTGGTGTCACATCCACTACTACTACTTCATCTGCTTCATCTAAAATTCTGTCAGGAACTCGCTCACGTACTATCACACCCGTAATTCTAGCTACTAAGTCATTGAGACTTTCCAGATGTTGCACATTCATTGTCGAGTAAACATCGATACCTGCTGCTAAGACGATTTCTACATCTTCATAGCGTTTTTCGCGTGGCGAACCAGGGACATTAGTATGGGCAAGTTCATCGATTAAGACCAATTGGGGCGATCGGTTTAAAATAGCATCTGTATCCATATCCTTTAGGGTCAACTCACCGCGAGGATATTGTTTAAGGGCGACAATCTCTAGTCCTTGTGCCTTTTCTGCTGTCTCCTTGCGTCCGTGGGTTTCCAAAAGCCCAACAACTACATCAATTCCTTCTTGTTTGAGTGCATGTCCTTCTTCCAGCATTCGGTAGGTTTTACCTACCCCAGGAGCCATGCCAATAAAGATTTTGTGCTTGCCCCGCCGTGTTGAATAAAGCGAGTAATTTGCAGAGATTGAAGGTGTAGTACTCACCAAAATAATATTAGTATAATTTAATATTTCAGTTTTATTAATTATAGGACTTACGCATTGACAGGAAAAACCAAATAAGGAGTATGGATTTCAGGTATTAAACCTTGATTTTTCGATCGCCTAAACGCGATCGCTATTTATCAAAGGATAATTGCTCAAAGCCAAAAACGACATATTTACGTTAATTCACAAAATAAGAAATTTGTACAGTGCGTAAGTCCTAGTATAGTTCACCCTGACCGAAACCAGAGGTGTATAGATTCTTCATAACTAATTCAAGGGGGGAGAAAGGGTTGCCGACGGCAGCCCCTTTTTCCTCTTCATAATGATTATATAAATACTGTCTTTTATTTTTTTGGAATAATTTATTCTTTGGAAGTCCCTTCATCTTGGACGATTGTTAAACCCAAAGCTTTATAAGCAATTAGCATCTTATTGGACACTGTTGGTGCAGTTACCAGATAAGTTAGTGCATGAATTGACTCGACTACATAAGGAGCTGCTGTGTCTAACTTCTCTGCTGTCGCTAATCCAACTACTTCCGCTGCTCCAGCAATCATTGCTCGTTTAACATGGGCTTCTTCTAAATTTGGCACGCTAATACCAACTTCTGGATGCAAACTACATACGCCCAACATGCACAAATCTGCACGAATCATCCGTAATGCCTCAATTGTAGCTGCACCGACGTTTACCAAAGCTTTTTTGTAGAGTTGTCCGCCCAACATCACAACTTGAATGTGGGGATGCTCTGCTAATGCAACGGCGATTGGAGGACTATTTGTGACGATTGTCGCTTGTAAATCCAAGGGTAAATGATGGGCTACTTGGAGAGTTGTTGTACCGCCATTTAAAATTACCACTTGCCCGGTACAAATTAATTTTGCAGCCGCACGGGCGATCGCTTCTTTCTCTTTTGGTGCTTGTTTTTGCCGATCTGCATAACTGGCGATCGCCGGAGAAGCCAAAAGCGCTCCTCCGTGAACGCGCTGCAAAAAACCAGATTCGGCTAATTCCCGCAAATCTCGACGAATCGTATCCTCGGAAACCTTTAGCACAGCACTGAGTTCCGATGACAGCACCTTTTTATCACGACGCAGAATTTCTAAGATGAATTGTCGTCGCTCTGCCGTTAGCATAGAAGGTTTTTCATGAAATTGCATATTTGCCCTTGAAATTGCACGTTTGTGAGTTTATACTTATAGCTATGCGGATCGTTGCATATTTTTCCTTGGGTTTAAAGAAATTCAAGCATATTCGTGCATCTGGAGAGTTTAACGATTTTAGCCGATCCCTCGTAGTAACGGAAGCCTATAAGCTACATGATTCCTCGTAGACCAGTCGCTAATAAAAAGGATGGAACAACTTAAGCAAAAACACATCTAATTTGGGCGATCGCTTACAAAGGTTGTCAATAATCATCAATCCACATTTCAAATAAAAGGCATAAAACATGACAGTTAATGATACGCAATTTCCCATTAATCTCGGTGCTTATAAACCTCTGGCTCTCAATCCTGCAAATCCAACTCTCACAGACGAGCAAAGAGAAATCCTCAAAGCAAACATTCAACTGTGCCGTGATGCGATCGTCTTGTTTACTGCCACTGGTGCTGCCAGAGGAGTAGGCGGTCATACTGGTGGCCCTTACGACACAGTACCAGAGGTGATGATTCTCGACGCATTTTTCCGGGGAGCAGCCGATAAATTTGTGCCGATTTTCTTTGATGAAGCGGGACATAGAGCTGCAACCCAGTACTTGATGGCAACCCTACATGGTGAGTTAGATGCCGACCAACTTCTACACTATCGTGAGGCACACTTTGCCTTACCAGGACATCCCGAACTAAAACTAACTCCTGGTGTGAAGTTTAGTACTGGACGACTGGGGCATATATGGCCTTATGTTAATGGTGTGGTCTTAGCAAATCCTGGCAAAGTAGTTTTCTGTCTTGGTTCTGATGGCTCGCAGCAAGAAGGCAATGACGCGGAAGCTGCCCGCTTGGCTGTTGCTCAACATCTCAATGTCAAGTTAATTATTGATGATAACGATGTCACTATTGCCGGACATCCATCCAAATATCTACCTGGTTTTACAGTTGCCAAAACCCTAGCAGGTCACGGGTTGAAGATACTAGAAGGAGACGGGGAAGACTTAGACGATTTGTATAGTCGCCTTTGTGAAGCAGTAAATACTCCTGGCCCCATCGCTCTGATCAACAAACGCCCGATGTGTCCTGGTATTGAAGGGTTAGAAGGCTCTACTCACGGTCACGATGTCATTCCGGTAGACTTGGCGATTAAATATCTCGAATCACGCGGACATACAGCTGCTGTCGAATGTCTGAAAAACATTGAAAAACCCAAACAAACTTATACTTTTGTTGGTTCCGGCGATAAATGGGGCGCTAACCGCAATGTGTTTGGTGAAGCAGTGGTTGATGTCTTAAGCCGGATGAGTGAAGAAAAACGCAAGCAAAGCGTCAAGGTGATCGATAGCGATTTAGAAGGTTCTTGCGGACTCAAGAAAATTCACGATACATACCCGGAAATTTTTATTTCCTCTGGAATTATGGAGCGGGGCAATTTCTCTGCTGC
The DNA here is from genome assembly GCA_029379225.1 of Nostoc sp. S4. Classification (GTDB taxonomy): domain Bacteria; phylum Cyanobacteriota; class Cyanobacteriia; order Cyanobacteriales; family Nostocaceae; genus Nostoc. The sequence goes on from JAQYWR010000060.1 coordinate 25,536, forward strand.
TGCTGGGTTTGGCATGGACGAAGGAAAGCAAGGGATTTTTGCAACTTTCAGCGCTTTCTTAGAAATGTGCATCTCAGAAATTACGATGGCACGGCTGAACTACTCGAATGTTCTTTGCCACTTTTCCCACGCAGGTATCGATGATATGGCAGATAACACCTGCCACTTCGGTATAAACAACATGTTTGCTGACAATGGCTTGGATGATGGCCAACCAACACAGCTGTTCTTTCCCGCAGATAATAATCAGATGAAAGCTTGTGTAGACGCTGTGTTCTTTGAGCCGGGACTGCGGTTTATTTTCTCCACTCGTTCTAAAGTGCCGAATATTCTTGACAGTAATGGTAACGACTTGTTTGCTGGTGACTATAAATTTACCCCTGGTAAAGATGAGGTGATTCGAGAAGGGACACAAGGTTATATCATTAGTTTTGGCGATGCTCTGTACCGTGCCGTCGATGCAGTGGAACGTCTCAAACAGGAAGGGTTGGATGTAGGTTTGATTAATAAACCAACCTTGAATGCTATTGATGAACAAGCGATCGCAAAAGTCGGTAAAGCTCCTTTTGTCCTTGTGGTAGAAGCATTCAATCGGCGAACCGGATTAGGTAGCCGTTTCGGTTCGTGGCTGTTAGAGCGCGGGTTTACTCCTAAATACGCTCATCTTGGCACTCATAAGGAAGGTTGCGGTGGTTTATGGGAACAGTATCCACATCAAGGCATCGATCCAGTGAGTATTATGAACAAGGTTAAAGACTTAGTTAAATAACAGAACTTACGCACAAAGATTGTTTGTTAAGACTAAGTATAAGGGTGTAAGGTTTCCCTCCCCTACACCCTCACACCCTAAGTTTATTGGTAATGTATTCACCTTTTCCACTGCCATATTGCAGTACCTCAGAGCATAACTGCTATATCAAAAGTTTTCAAGCGGTAATATCTAACACGTTCTCCTGACTTAAGTGGTCGCTGAGATCCTCAAAATTCCTGCCATATACGGATTACAATTTTGGTAAAAGGTAGAAATTCAGACTAAGGCAATCAAACGATGGCAATATGTGAGGCTAGCATCGGTATCTTAATCATTGTCATTGTGTCGTTTGATGTGTTTCAGGCAGTTATCGTTCCTCGTCGTTCGCCGCGCACGTTTAGAATTTCATCGCTGCTGATTAGGGTATTCTGGTTGCCGTGGCGACAATTGAGTTTGCATACCGGTAAGCGGCAGGAATATTTATTGGGAGTATTCGCGCCGTTATCTTTAATGCTGCTGCTTACGGTTTGGGTCATTACATTGATCGTTGGATATGGACTGATCCTGTACGCTCTGCAAGACTCCATCCAACCTGCAATTCGAGATTTTGGTAGCGCTCTTTATGTGGCAGGAACTTCGCTGTTCACCCTTGGATTCGGGGATTTTGTTGCCTCTGGGATTGCGCGGGTAGTGATGCTGGCGGCAGCAGGATCGGGATTGGCAGTAATGTCGCTGACGATCGCGTTTTTGTTCTCACTCTATAGTTGTTTACAGCATCGTGAAGTTTTTGTCAATCTCGTTGAGGCGCGGGCTGGCAGTCCTCCATCGGGGGTGACGTTGTTGGAAACTTATACTCGGTTAAAGATTCTCGACCAACTACCTCGTGACATTGGTGATTGGGAAGTTTGGGCAGCGGAAATTTTAGAGAGCCATCGGGCGTATCCCATTCTCTCATTTTTTCGCTCGACTCTAGAAGGTGATTCCTGGATTAGTACACTTGGTGCAATGCTCGACGCTTGTACGCTGTTGCTCACTACTGTGCAAACCGAGCATAGTGGTCGAGCGTATTTGATGCACCGAATGGGCTGTCGTATTGTTCTCGATCTACATCACTTGTTTCAACTTCCCCTAGCAGGTATACTCGAAGTCGATCGCGAACATTTTGAGCAGTCACGAGCAAGTTTAGCGCAGGCGGGTTTTGTATTAAAGGATGCAGAATCGGCGTGGCAACAGTTTGTAGAGATGCATTCCGCTTACAGCAGTTTACTTAACACCTTAGTTGAATACTTTGCTACCAAACCGCCCTTATGGACCGATCATACTTTCCCTGCGCCTCATCCGCTTACTCAACGATTTCCCAAGAAAAGGGGTTCGCGATCCACTCTGTAATTGCCAGAAGCAATCACTGTTTAAAGTGTAACTAGTTTTGTAACTACACCGACCTCTAATCAATTGTCTAGTTTGTTCATATTTACCTCGAATAACAACTGGCATTTTAAAGGGGATATTAGTCCATTTTAGGTAGCTCGCGCCAGCCTGCATTCCCTGGAGCGCATTGTTAGGCAGTGTGATTAGACGGACTTCTTGGCGAATGCTGGATACGGCACGAGCGGCAAGATCTGGTAGTCAGCATAATCAACCTGGATCAGTGGAAAGCTATCGATCATCTTTTGCAGATGTTCCGGTGACTCCGCTTCAAAGAGAACGACTGCGCCGCGGTTTTTCGTGTCCAGCGCCCACACTTGACGTAGACCTCCCTGTGCGTAAAGGACTTGCGCTTGCGCCTGCTCTTCGAGTTCCCATTTCTGGAAGTCACAAGGCATTCCATCAGTCTCGAATTTCTGTTTTGGCGTAAAGATAACAAGATATTGCATAGGACACTTCTGTTTAGCTTGCTTGGTTGTGAAAACCCGATAAAAAAGGAGGCATACTGCGTGCGTGGTCAAGCAGACACCGAAGCCTTAACTAACATACCGCTGACCCCAAAAAGAGAGCATAGCCAAAGAGTTCTTAGCTATTTGCGATAGTAACGGTTTGATGGAGGTATTCGTTACTGTCAAGCTGGGCAAGCATGAAGTCAGCCAAGTCAGCACGTGTAATTTTATGGGCCTTGTCGCCCGTTTCGGGATTGAAGACTCGAACGTTTTCTTTGGCAGGGTCGTCGGTGAGCAGGGCTGGGCGAAGAATCACCCAGTCCAGACCGCTCGACTCGACAGCGGACTCCATTGCCGCTTTGTCCTTATCCGCGCCGCGCAAAAAGGTCGCAACAAGTAAGCGCTCATACAGGGTGGCATTCGCCTCACTATCTCCTTCGCCAATCATGGAAGTTACCACCAGACGGCGCACACCGTTTCGTTGCATGGCAGCGATGATTGTGTTAGCGGCGCTCGATTCGAGCGTAGTTGCTTTGTAAGGCGTTTTGCCGCCAATCGTGTCAAGAACAGCGTCTTGACCGAGGACTGCTGCGTCCATTGCAACACTGTCGGTAGCGTCACCTTCGATGACGCGAACGTCCGAGACCTCGTATTCATCAGCTTTATGAACGAAGGCGGTGACTTCGTGACCAGCAGCAACAGCCTGCTCGACTACAGCTCTACCAGTCTTGCCAGCAGCTCCTATGACTAGGACTTTCATGTTTTAACTCTCCTATCTAACGCTTAGTGGGTTTTCTGATTAGAGAAATGCGGCTTTGATTAGGACTGTCTCCGTATGTTTGACATCACTAGTATGATTCATCAATTCATCTAGATAAAGATAGTTTTTATGGATTGATTGTTTATAATGCTGGACAATAGCGGAGTTTTGATAATCTCAAGGCAGTAAGTTTAAGGTATGGATGACGCGAACGCTGTTTTAATATTTCTCAAAGTCGCAGAACTGGGAGGATTTGTCGCCGCAGCACGATCGCTGGACTTACCTAAATCTACCGTCAGTCTGAAGGTGAATGCGCTAGAGCAACGGTTAGGAGTCCGATTATTTCATCGCACGACGCGGCGGGTTTCTCTAACTGAAGAAGGACGACTGTATTACGAAAACTGTTTACCCATTCTCAATGCGTTAGATAACGGTAATGATGCGATCGCTAGCTTGCAGGGATATCCGCAAGGCACTGTGCGAGTGACAGCCACCATATTGTTTGTGCAGTCTTTTCTTGCACCTAATTTGGCGGAGTTTCTGCTGATCTATCCTGATATTCGAGTGATTCTCAATGCCACGACTGAATACAAGGATATTGTCAAAGAAGGGTACGATCTAGCGATTCGGATTGGGCAATTGGACGATTCAACCTCGCTCGTGCGGCGAATTAGCACAGCCCGTTTGAAACTCTTTGCCAGCGCAACCTATCTCAAAACTGCTGGCGAACCAAGAGCGATCGCTGATTTGACTAGTCATACACTGCTTTGTATGGCTCATCATCAGAACGAAGTGACCTGGACATTGCACAATCAACAGCAGGAAACAGTAACACTCTCCTTTCGTCCACGACTACTCAGCAATGACATTGCCCCCATTTATCAAGCAATCGTTACTGGAGTAGGGATTGGGTTGCTGCCGGAATTTGTGTTTCAGCAGGAGTTACAGAGTGGGAATATAGTAAACGTCTTATCCCAGTGGTCATCAACTGCAATCCCAATTAACGCACTTTATCCTAGCCGAAAATATATTCCCATGAAAGTCAAGGTCTTTCTAGAATTCCTCGAGCAAAAAATGCGCTCGCATAACTTCTAGAAAATAAACTGATACTGTTGGTAACTTATCTTTGCTACACCCATGCCATCATCTACGAACGGCTATCTCTACTATTTTCACAAGTTTTTGGGCTAGAGATATGGCAAGGAGCGATCGCTAATTTATTTGAGATAGTCGAAACTTGTTTAGACGATCGAGTCAGTGAAATACTCAAACGATTGCAGCGTTCAAAACTAATTGCAACAGATCGAACAGGTGCCATCAATGGTCAAAACCAGTGGGAGTGGGTATTTCAGAATGAACAAGTTTACTTATACGTTATCCGTCCTAGCCGTGGTGCTGTCGTAATTAACCAAGTTCTCTTATAAGTTGCTGTCAAATGGACAAGACGTGATGTTGGCAAAAACTGATTCACAAGAAATAAGATGCTTAATCTTTATTATAACAAGGGTATCTACAGCTTACACGGATTGCAAATTAGAGAGGATTTTTATATTCGTAAGTAAGTTTAAATAAATAAAAATAAGTGACGAAATTTGATATTATTAATACCCTATCCATCACTCCTGGTAAGTTGGGCGTCGATCGGCTGTTACGTATTGTTAAATTACACCAGCTTAATAGTTTATTTATCCTTTAACTAAAGAAACGGCTAATTGTTAACCTTTTATGTATTTTTATATACATTTATTTTGAATTAATAATTCTATTTGCAATTTTAGATGTAGTAGTTTGACTACTGCTTGTTCTCAGTAGCCTTATTTTTGTCAAGACTACAACAATATCCACTGAAATAATTTTTAAGAAAACGTATCCACGAACACAAAGAAACTTAACTTAGATTGTATGTCTTTAGTAGTAATGGCTTAATTCTTGTGATGGAAGTTGGGTAATAATAGAAACAATTATTATTAGTACTCAATCATCGAAGGAGTGACAAAGCGGATTAAACAACAATGAGAATTTAAGGTTGAAATCCAGGATTTTCGGAGTGTCGTACCGAATCTAATTTATTTGCTAGTCAGAATTTTGACTAGGCGATCGGGTTGCTGACAAATTAGTATAATCTCAAGTCATCATCCTTTGGGTTAGTATTTGTGTAAGCTACAAAATCCTCCAACCAAAGATAGAAGTAATACTTAGCAAAAGGTTATAGTTTGTTTTCTTCAAAATTAATAAATATACCAAAAATGTTCAGTGCTTATTAAGCAATTTCTAGATTCAATTTACATTGAGTATCTAGAGCTAATTGCCAAACGTATCATTTAAAAACTGAATTGAATGTAGTATTTTAATGTTTAGATTGTCGAAAATCTTTATAAAGGTACTCTTATCAATTCAATTTAACAACAATTGCAGCTTCATGAAAATCCAGTTTTTTACTCAACAAAATTAAAAATGCTGCAATGCCAAGTCTTTACCAAGTAGATTTTTTTGCCCAACCTCTGCAAGTAAGTAGCGGGAATTTAAGGTGAATATAGAAAAGTTTATCCAACGCGCAGAAGTATTGCACAAGCGTTTAGCAGATTTATACCAAACTGCTAGCGTATTGCCTTGGATTCCATCAGATCTTCTGCCACAGGCTTTTAAGGAACTCTATAGCACCTCAAAGATAGTGCAGTTAGCAGCAGAGGAACTGTATCAACAAAACGAGGAATTAATACAAACACGGAATTGGCTAGAGGCAGAACGCCAACACTACCAAGATTTATTCGAGTTGGCACCAGACGGCTATTTAGTAACGAATACAGAAGGTATTATTCAAGAAGCTAATCACACAGCAGCTAAGTTATTTAATGTTTCAAAGAATTTTCTAGTGGGCAAATTAATAATTAATTTTGTCCCTCTAGAAGAACGCCAACAGGTTTGTGACGAACTCATCCAACTATCCCAATCAGGAAGAGCTAAAGAGTTGTTAACACGTTTGCAACCAAGTCATGGCGAGTTGTTTGATGCAGCTTTGACAGTGCTTGTTGTCCGTAATCTGCAAGGAAAAGCCACCTCTTTGCGCTGGATGCTACGTAATATTTCTCAGCGTCAGTCTTTAGAATCAGCAGTAGTCAAGAATCATAGCAGCGAGTTGTTTTCTGAGTATCCTGTGCGTAAACATTCCAAAGGAGAAACTATTCCTCTTAATCCACTAGTAATTTGCTATGTTTGCCAGGGTTTAGTCAAGTTAAGTACTTACTGTGAAACAGGCGAAGAAGTATTCTTAGGATTAGCAACACCAGGAATGGTTTTTGGTACTAGTTTGACTTCTCTAAATGTTTATCAAGCAATAGCTCTCTGTGATGTTGAATTGGTATCGCTTTACGTAGCAGAAGTAGCAACTTCGCCAACTTTGAGTCATACTCTTTTACCAAAAATCAATCACCGATTACAGCAAACAGAATCTTTTCTAGTTATTTCTGGCAGAAGAAGAGTACAAGAGCGCCTCCACTATCTATTAGAACTTTTGAAACAGGAAATCGGTGAGACTGTACCGGATGGGACTCGCTTGAGTGTTCGTTTAACTCATGAAGATATTGCTAGTGCATGTTGTACTACGAGAGTTACAATTACCCGATTGATGGGCAAATTACAAGAACAAGGTGTAATTGATTTTGACTTAAAAAAACATATTATTTTAAGAGCTTTAGATTAATTGAATGGGAGATTGATATATTTATATCATGGCGTTCTAATAGCCGTCATTGTGACCAATCAGAAGCAATCCCAAAAACAGGCGAGTATTACAAATTATAAATTCATTTCAAACTTGGATATCTGATTGTTCGTTATAGCGACGCGGTGTATAAACCCAAATATTACCATCACGGCGCTTGATAATTCGGGTTTTTGTGGAACCGACAAGAATAATTGTCCGCATATCGGCGGTAGTCGGTGTTAACTCCTCAAGTGTTATTACCTTCACAATTTGTCCTGGTCTGCCGAGATTTCGTGCTAAGACTACTGGCGTATCGCAAGTTCGATATTGCAACAAAATATTTCTCGCTTCTGCCAGTTGCCAAGTACGCTCTTTGGAAACAGGATTATAAAAAGCAATTACGAAATCAGCTTCGGCAGCAGCAGCAATTCGTTGGGCGATCGCCGACCAAGGTTTTAAGATGTCAGAAAGGGAAATTGCACAAAAGTCATGCCCAAGCGGCGCACCAATCGCTGCTGCTGCTGCCTGCATAGCTGAAATGCCTGGTGCTACATAAATGTCGATACTGTCCCATTCGGGTTTAGGATAGCGATCGCATACTTCAAAAACTGCTGTTGCCATCGCATAGATACCAGGGTCGCCAGATGAAACCACAGCTACATATCGCCCAGATGCAGCTAAATCAAGCGCCATTTTTGCCCGTGCTTCTTCTTGGCGGTTGTCAGACTCATGCCGTTGCTTCCCATCTCCGAGAGAACCGATTAAATCTAAGTAAGTTTTGTAACCCACCAAATCAGTGGCCGATTTGAGTATTTCCTTGACTTCTCCAGACATCCACTCTTGACCGCCAGGGCCTGTGCCAATAATCGCTAGCCGTCCGCGTGGCTGACCAATGGTGTTGGGGTCGATTGGCTCTTGGGCAATGGCGATCGCTATGTGAGGAGAAGAAGATATAGGAGATGTGCCTGTGACGGCGATCGCTGCGGCTTGAGCGGAGCTATAACCTTCAGAAAGCAGGTTTTCTAGCTGATTTGAGCTGAAAAAGCGAGCAGGCACTCTCAAGGCGCTAGCTACGGCGTGGATGGCGGGATCGGCAGCGGCAGTGATGGGTGCAAATATGCCTGCGACTGATGCAGTTGCTAGTGTAGCATCAGCTAATAGTTGCTGTACTAAAGTTACTGGGTCTGTATAGGCAATGATGCCATCAATGGCGATCGCTATAGTTCCAGGATGATAGACAAGGCAATTGGGCGTAGGAGTCACTAAGTGTTCTGTAACCTGAATGGTCAAATCTCCATTTGCATCTATAGGCAGTTTGCTATCGCTCAACCAAGGTGCTGTACCTTCTAGCTTGACTTGCGCCCCAGCGAGCAAATCTGAAATAAATTTTTTTGCATCGTCTGGGTTGGCTAAATGGTATCCGGGGGGAGGAGACAACAGCGCTGTGCCCAAACGTAAATCGCCTGTGGCGGTAATTGCAGGTTTGATCTCAAGCGCTTGAGCAATCCGGCGTGCCAAATTATTTACCCCAGCAAGTCCGCCCAACAGGGGGACAACAGCACTACCATCTTCAGCTACAGCTAGCACTGGTGGTTCCTGTCGTTTGTCACAGAGCATCGGAGCTAGCGTCCTAATCAAAATACCAGCTGCACAAATGCCAATCAGCGGCGTTCCCTGAGCAAATAACTCCCGCAACGTCTCGCCAAAATTCTTGAAGCTGACATCGACTCCAGACGTGCGACCCTCTAAACCGTATAACGTCGTTCCTGGTAAGATGCTGATTATTTTGCGTGCTACTGCTACGCTATTTTGACCTAGTATTACAATGGCGGGTGCAACGTTCATCATTAATGAATTACAGATTAATTCAATTAGTATTTTTACTCTTACTAAAAACGTGGAATTGAAGATGGCAAGCCCACGCGCATAAATAATCTTGCAAATGCTTGAGAAAAGTGTTCTAAGTAAGGTGACTTTAATCGCCACCGACAATCTGTGTCTGTGGCGTATTTCAAAATATATTCGTAAGGTAAAGTGTATATTTCTCTAAAATTTACAACCAACGCTTCTCTATTATTATCAGGGTTACTCGGCGATGCGAGTAGATGTAAACCCTCAATTCTACCCCCTAAAACCTCATTCCATTTGCCCTTTTTTACAAATGCTGGGTTCGCTTCCTCAAATTCTGAGATTGGGTAAATTGTACATACAACTACTTGACTGACCTTTTTGTTGTCCAGATCGCAACTTTGAGTTAAAACAATTAAATCTAATTCGTTTACTTCTACCTCTACTTCTTGAGTTTCATTGTCTTTTTTTCCAAAAGTTGTAGGGTCAAATAATGGTACTGGTAGGAGACACCCAGGCAAGTAATCACCTTGCCTCAGAGTCGGTTCATAAACCTGCACCCAAAAAGGGTCTATCGTCATTCTTCGTCTAAAAGATACGGCAGAGGTTTTTTACGCCCTTTGAACTGGGCACGCATAACTACCCGCTCTGAGCGCTTTGGTGGAACTGGATTGTAATCTACTTCACCAATACTTTTAATATACTTTAGGTATTCTTTGAACTGAGTTAAAACTTGCAAAGCATTTTCAGTTACCTCTGCTATCTTTCGTCCTTCTGGACTTTGCAACACAGAGGTAGTTCTACGCTCAAGTACAATTAACCTGGGTTGAGTTGAAGTGTCATTAGGACGTAGAGGGGTTATTGTAGCCATTAGTTAATCAACTCCCTTGTGTGTTCTGTAATGCAAGCTTCAAAAGCTTTGTTCTTTTGTTCATGCATTTGTTCTACAATCTCCCAAAGTTCTATTTCATCTTTGGGAATATCCTGTTCCAGAAACAGGTCTAAATCCAACAGTATAGAAATAAAATCAGGTGTTGGAGGAGGAACTAATGCTTGATTGAGAACAAGCATTGCTGCTAATTTCTCTTGAGGAATTTGTAGCTGCATAAAGTAGCCACTTATTCCTTGTGGCAGGTCAGAAGAAACTTCAGGAAATGTCCTTAAGTAATTTTTTAGGTCACCAACAGGTAGGGGAATATCCAGTCTGTTAATGTATCTCACTGCTAACCGAGTAATGGCTTCTGGATGTGTCAACGACCGATAGATACTCCACAGTCGCTTTGCTTCATCCCGAAATGTTTCCCAGCAGTCGTAGGGAGCAAGCCGACTGAAGGTGAAGCCGTCTAAACGCACTTGCAGAATCTGTTTTTGATCGTCACTGAAGACTCTATAACCGATTAGAGATTGGCTTGCTGTTGCTCCAACGCTAGCACCAGCAATCATTTGCCCCTGAAACACAAGCATTTCTTCAGTTTTGCGGTACTCTGTTTGAATGCTTGAGTACACCTGCACCAAAATATCAAGTTTAACTTCTTGTGGAAGTTGAACTTCTATATCAATCAACGCTTCAGTGATTGGGGCGCGTGAGTAGTGTTTTCGTACTTGCATACTAATTATCGTAAACTGCCTGTGTTAACAGGGGCAATGTAAATTACAGTGCCTTTACAATATCCTCAGCTTGTTTGACGTGCATTTGATCTAATAAAAGTTTCAACAAATAATAATTTGAAGTGGGGAGTGAGGAGAGATGAAGGAGTGTGGAAAGTGTAAGCAGGTGGGAAGCTTTTCTAAATCTCCCCACCTCTGTGACACTCCCTGTTTGCCAAATATCAATTAGCTTTACGCTCTTTGAGTACTTGGTCTAGCAAGTTTCGTGCAGGTTGCGCTTTAGCCAACGCTGCTTGATGGTCGCTGTAAGCACGAACGAGGCGAGAAAGACTGCTCACACCTGCCTTGAGTTGCTCAAGTTCTTCACCACTAACTAATTCTCCATCAAGCATCCGCCCAATCAAAGGTTTAATGTCGCCCACTTCTTGGCGAACTTTTTGGAGCTTTTCTAGAGAACTCAGTAAGGTTTTTAATGAGTTCAAGATATCATCAATATCTTGGCCATCTTCTATTGGTTCAAGCTCCTCTTCAATTGTTACCGTATCTTTGTCTGAAATTGTAGGCAATTCCTGTGCAGAAGTTTCATTTTTAACTCCATTTGACCGTGGCATCAACATTTCCTCAAGGAATTTTTCTTAGTGTATCGCTTATTTTAAGTTTCTCAAGAGATTATTGTTATAATTCGTTAAATAAGTAATTATGAAAATTCAACTGTATGTGAATTAAAAAATTATCTATAATTGTACATTATTTACAGTGTTGTTGAAGAAGAGATATAGCCAATTCAAAACTATTAGGTTGAGTTTGTACTGCATAAGCTTCTCTTTCTAAATCTTGCCTGTGGACATCGGGATAGTGCATAAAAAATGGTCGAGCATAATTAATAGGCTGAATCTTTAAACCTAAAGTTTTTATCTTTCCTTTTCCTGCACATACTTGTGCAGCATGAACAGCTTCGTGAGTTAGAGTTTGAGTACTAATATTTAGCTCAAAGACTACTGGATTAATCCAAATTTTTTTACTAGCTTCTTGTAATAAACCATAAGCGCCTCGCTTTGGTGGTAGTTGAATTATTACCTGAAATCCAAATTTTTTTAATTTATTTTTTAAATCAATAAATTTTTTGTCTGGATAAGGTAATTGAGCAGTTAATAAGAAAGAAGTTAATAGTAAAGTTGGTATCATAAAAATGTGTATTGCCTTCCAACTGAGCCATAATATTTAAAATTATGTCCGCTTAATTAAGCATAATAATAATATAGGACTACTATTTGATTTTTGAAAAGATATGTAGTGGCGTGGTAAGGCTAAAATGTTGCAAAAAATTGTAATGCCAGATTACATTGTGCTGTCGAGGGTTTGCTGATTTCTCTAATTGTCCAATAACTGTTTTTTGACTACACTTGTTTCTCAGTCTATTATTTTACCATTCTATCAATGCGTAAGTCCTATCCTATATAAAATTGAATTTTTACTTTTACCTTAGTTAGTACAGCAGACGAGTAAATAAACCACCCATTTTAAATCAATAAAACCCTTATAGTATAGTAATTACGAATTACGTCCAGCAGTACTAAGTTGTTTTAATATGTCGAAGAAACTCAATATTCAAATCTAGCTTTGTTCCTAACCATAATGAACGATCCGCGTGGTCTGCCACATCGTCACCTGTTTCAGGATGGACGAGAATATCTAAACCTTGACGATTGAGCATTAACCAGGGGACAACTTTATCAAACTGATTCGGTAAGAAAGCAACTTGATACATTGCTTTTGGGTGAGGGCCGATGGGCTTGTCAAACCAGCGTCCAAGCTTCACATCAAATCTAGCACCCAATTCTTCACGTACATAGGCGGCGACATCCCGAGTCGTAATATCAAAGTAGACGTGAGCGTGAAAACCAGTGATTTCGATAGTGTTTTCTTCCATCTTTCCTAGATCCACTTTTGGCTCTCAACTCTAATTTTAGGTAGTATACTTTTTATTACTTAAAAAGCGTTGACGTTAGCGTATTCTCTAGTAGAGAAGCCCGCTGTAAACATCGGTCTTTACTTAATACCGTGCAGTTAACGCTACGTTTCCCTAATAATCATGTCTAAAAATAGCTATAACACACAAATTAGTTGTAGGAGCGTACAGTTATACACCCCTAACTATATATAGCAGTCAGATTTGATTCATGAACTTACCTGTGTAGGTAGGTAATATCATGTGAGCGAAGCAATCACAAGGTCTTGTGTGATTGCTTCTCTTACGAGACGCTCAGCGAACGCTACACTTCGTTGCGCTCGCAATGATATTTTATAAGCAATCAACCGACATAACATAAGAGGCAAAAGGTACTCTTGTAAGAGGGTTATAGAAGATTAAAATGTGGGGAGTTTCTTCACGCAATCAAATAGGATTGCTATATCTCTATCAACTACTTTCTAAAATACTACAAGTCTTATGATAGTTGAAATGAAATCCACACAAAAGAAAAGTTTCTAAATATGGTTAGCTATCACTTGTGCAATGTTCGTACTTAGTTCACGCCTGAAGTACTTGTATTTTCTTTTATAAGTTCATCTTTTTTATCGATAACTGAAAGATGCACAATATGTACTGAACAAGGAGCATGGTGAAGGACGTAGTTACTCACACTACCGAGAAATAATTCGGTTAGCCCAGAGCGACCGCGACGCCCCATAATAATTAAGTCAGCGCCATAACTACGGGCTGTCTCACAAATAAGGCGACCAGGATTGCCAATATTTTGAGTAAATTCCGTAGTCAGACTTGCTGTATTCCCTTGGGCACAGAAAGATTGCAACATCTGGATACCTTGATTTTTAAGAGTATCCCACTGCTGCTGGTATAACTCGAAGTTTTGAGTACTCAATTCTGGGTAGTAGTCAAAATTTGACATGAAAGGTACGTAAGGACTACCATCTTCTTCTGGTGATAGGACATGCAATAGCATCAAGTTAGCTTGTGTTAACTTTGCTAAACCCAATGCTTGGTCAAAAACCTTTTGCTTTATTTCCGAGCGATCTAATGCAACTAAAATCTTTTTAAACATATAGACCTCCATTTCTATTGCTAATTGCTCTTTACAAGTTCGGATTTGCAGATGCTGGATTGTCAAAAATGAGCAATCCCTTTACTATGTTTGGTGACAGTTTACACTATTTTCAATAACTGTGGAGTAGTGACACTACATCAGTTGCAATCAAGCAACTTGTGCCAGGTGTCAATCTAGCAACTTTTGAATTTTAAATTTCTGAAACGCCCTAGTCTTATAGTTTTATTTATAGATTTATCTTATAAATTAGAATACGATTTTTACATAAGTTTTACTAGTCATCCTCAAACAGTAATAAATTGAGTCATATTTTTGCAGAATGCAGAAAACTACGTATCTAAGTATAAATTTATTCTTTATAGTTTTATACTCGGTAAATCATCTGTATCTGGCTAATTTTTCAACATAGGAGTCTGAATTTTTCCTGCAAGCGAAGTATTGACTTGACTTTAATATTTTGACAAACTAATAGTTAGTTAATCTAATAAAATTAAGTGCATCGAAACTTGTGACAATACTTACAGGAAAAATTAATCGCTCGCAACCACCTAGCGAGTCAAAATCAGTGATTTTAGAAACTCAGGGACTGACACGCCGTTTTGGCAAGTTAACTGCTGTTAATAACCTGAGTATATCTGTGGAACAAGGTGAAGTATTTGGGCTGCTCGGGCCGAATGGGGCAGGCAAAAGTACAGTGATTAAAATGCTGACAACCTTACTGCCTATTAGTGCAGGGAGAGCAATCTTAGCTGGCTATGATGTGACTCGTCAATCCGATCCTGTGAGACGCGTTATCGGCTATGTGCCCCAAGCACTGTCTGCTGATGGTAGCCTTACGGGTTACGAAAATCTGTTAATCTTTGCCAAGCTGTATGAAATACCAACAAAAAAACGCGATCGCTGCATCCGTGAAATTCTAGAGTATATGGGTTTGCAAGATGCAGCCAGGCGGTTAGTACGAACCTACTCTGGTGGGATGATCCGCAAGCTGGAAATTGCCCAATCGATTTTGCATCAACCCCAAATTTTATTTCTAGATGAGCCGACTGTCGGACTAGACCCCATCGCCCGCACTCAAGTATGGCAGCTTGTGCTACGACTTTGTGCTGATTACGGCACAACTATATTTTTAACAACCCACTTTTTAGAAGAAGCGGACAGTCTTTGTAGCCGAGTAGCGATTATGCAACAAGGCGAAGTCGTGACCACAGGCGCACCAAGCGACTTAAAAGCCTCTTTGGGTAAACCTAACGCAACTTTGGATGATGTCTTTATTCACTACACAGGCGACCAGTTAACATCAGGAGTAGACTACCGTGACACAGCAAGAACCAGACGCACTGCTCAACGGTTGGGTTAAGGTACAACCTACTCGCCGAGCTAATTTCATCTCTGCATTTTTCGAGCTAATTACCAAAACCATAGCGATCGCTGAATTGGAAGTGCGTAAACTACGCCACGATCCCACTGATTTAATAGTTCGAGCTGTGCAACCAGCTTTATGGTTGCTAATTTTTGGGCAAGTTTTCTCCCGGACTCGCGCCATTCCTACGGGAAACGTACCTTATTTAGATTTCA
The DNA here is from genome assembly GCA_029379225.1 of Nostoc sp. S4. Classification (GTDB taxonomy): domain Bacteria; phylum Cyanobacteriota; class Cyanobacteriia; order Cyanobacteriales; family Nostocaceae; genus Nostoc. The sequence goes on from JAQYWR010000060.1 coordinate 40,723, forward strand.
TCTCTGCTGGGATTCTGGCTCAGAGTGTCCTCTTTGTGGCAATTTTCACTGGTGGGATAACGTTGATTTGGGAGCGAGATTTAGGAATTGTGCATAAATTTTTAGCTAGTCCTACACCCCGTATGGCAATGGTTTTGGGCAAAGCACTGGCGTGTGGAGTGCGGTGCTTATCACAGGTAGTAGTCATTTACGGATTAACATTTTTATTAGGTGTTAAACTCAATCTCCATCCCCTAGCGATTCTGCAAGTGCTAGTGTTGGTGTTGCTAGCGGCGGCTTGCTTTTGTCTGTTTTCATTAATTATTGGCTGTTTGGTGAAAACACGAGAACGGATGACGGGTATTGGGCAGTTGTTAACGATGCCTTTGTTTTTTGCTAGCAATGCTATCTATCCCATTTCCTTGATGCCCAATTGGTTAAAATTCCTTTCCCATTTAAATCCTTTGACTTATGAGGTTGATGGCTTACGCGGCACCATGCTGTTCAGAGGCACTAGCATCTATGGCTTTGGTCTGGATTGTACAATTCTCTTATTAACATTAATAATCTTAGCCATCATTAGTGGACGACTTTATCCACGGGTGGCGATGTAATCAGGAGAACAACAATCCCATGACCTTGGATAAACCTACTCAAGGTACAACTTCCGAAGAATGTGCTGCCAGAGTAATGGAAACAGTTCCATTAGTAATGCGGTTTATCCGAGCGGATATGCGTGCCCACAGTGCTGCTTTTTTATCTATACCTCAGTTGCGATCGCTGGCATTTATTAACCGCAATCCTGGTGCTTCATTATCTGACTTGGCAGAGCATTTGGGTGTCACCTCTGCCACAGCATCAGCAACCATAGAACGCTTAGTCCAACGCAACTTTGTCGAACGCATCGCCGATCCTCAAGAGCGGCGGCGAGTGCTGCTCAATCTCACCGAGGAGGGAAAGCTGCAACTCAAGCAATCCCAAGATCAAACTCGCGCTCATATTACCGATCTGCTCCAAGGTCTGACACCAGAGCAAATTTCCAATATTGAAGAAGGCTTAACTCTACTCAAAAATGTCTTCGAGCAAACAGAAATCAAATCGCCATAGCTCTGAGGTTGCACAGCACGATCCTTTTGCAGCCCTGAGATTTCGAGATTATCGGTTATTTACCATTGGACGCGTGCTGCTGTTCGTAGGGTCGGAAATGCAAAATGTAGCCATCGGCTGGGAACTCTATGAGCGTACTAGCTCGGCTTTGGTTTTAGGTGGTGTGGGGCTAGCACAAGTCTTACCGATGATTGCTCTAACGTTGATTGCTGGAGATGTGGCCGATCGCCGCGATCGCAAACTCACCATGTTACTCTCAGTAATGTTGCTCGCTCTGTGTTCCCTGGCTTTAGCAGTGCTTTCCTATACTCATGGTGGAGTTTTTTTAATTTATGTCTGTTTGGTATTCACAGGTATCGCTAGGGCATTCCTCAAACCTGCTGGTGATGCGCTGATGTGGCAGTTAATACCTGTGAGTGCTTTTACCAATGCAGCTACTTGGAATAGTAGTAGTTTTCAGCTAGCCGCAGTCATCGGCCCCGCCTTGGGAGGATTCGGGATTGCGCTGTTCAAAAGTGCCACGGGAGTATATGTAGTAGCAGGGATCGCGGCGTTGCTGTGTTTTATGTTGACGCTGGCAATTACAGAGAAAAAAGGCATCCGCGCCAGCGAGCCAATATCGCTCAAAGCCCTTGCTGGTGGTGCCGAATTTGTCTGGCAAAATCAGTTAATTTTAGCTGCAATTACATTGGATATGTTTGCTGTGTTGTTGGGTGGTGCGATCGCTTTACTACCCATCTTTGCCAAAGATATTTTACATGTCGGCCCGGTGGGGTTGGGATACCTCCAGGGAGCTAATTCCATCGGTGCTTTGACTATGGCAATTACCTTGGCGTATCTACCACCATTACGCAAAGCAGGCCCAGCTTTATTATGGTCAGTGGGTGGCTTTGGGGTTGTGACAATTATCTTTGGGCTTTCTCATTCCTTTTGGCTGTCTATGTTGATGCTGACGCTCGGTGGCGCACTAGATAGTATTAGTGTTGTGATTCGTCATACATTAGTTCAAATCAGAACCCCAGATTATTTGCGTGGTCGAGTTGCTGCGATTAATAACGTGTTTATTAGTGCTTCCAATGAGTTGGGAGGCTTTGAATCAGGCTTGACTGCTGCCTTATTTGGCCCGGTGATTTCTGTTGTCGGTGGGGGAATTGGCACAATTTTAGTAGTAATTGCGACAGCGATGATTTGGCCAGGAATTCGTAAATTAGGTGCTTTACAGGAGTATAAATAAGTAATATCAAGTTCGGATGAACACTTATAATTAAGCTACCCTTGTTTTTGGCCACCAGTGGTAGCAAGTGAGACCAGAGATTAAATCATGTTGCT
>JAQYWR010000096.1 GCA_029379225.1 Nostoc sp. S4
GGAGTAGCCCGCTCCGATTTAGGAGACAACCAAGGAGCAATAGCTGATTACAACGATGCTCTTAAGATTAATCCTAACTTAGCTGATGCCTACTACAACCGAGGAATAGCCCGCTCCCATTTAGGAGACAACCAAGGAGCAATAGCTGATTACAACGCTGCTCTTAAGATTAATCCTAACTTAGCCGATGCCTACAACAACCGAGGAATAGCCCGCTCTGATTTAGGAGACCACCAAGGAGCAATAGCTGATTACAACGCTGCTCTTAAGACTAATCCTAACTATGCTGAAGCCTACAACAACCGAGGAGTAGCCCATCACAAATTAGGAGACAACCCAGGAGCAATAGCTGATTACAACGCTGCTCTTAAGATTAATCCTAACTTAGCCGATGCCTACAACAACCGAGGAATAGCCCGCTCTGATTTAGGAGACCACCAAGGAGCAATAGCTGATTACAACGCTGCTCTTAAGACTAATCCTAACTATGCTGAAGCCTACAACAACCGAGGAGTAGCCCATCACAAATTAGGAGACAACCCAGGAGCAATAGCTGATTACAACGCTGCTCTTAAGATTAATCCTAACTTAGCCGATGCCTACTACAACCGAGCAGTAACCCATTACAAATTGGGAGACAAGCAAGGAGCAATAGCTGATTACAACTCTGCTCTTAAGATTAATCCTAATGATGCCAAAGCCTACTACAACCAAGGAGTAGCCCGCTCCGATTTAGGAGACAACCAAGGAGCAATAGCTGATTACAACGCTGCTCTTAAGATTAATCCTAATTATGCCAATGCCTACTACAACCGAGGAATAGCCCGCTCCGATTTAGGAGACAACCAAGGAGCAATAGCTGATTACAACGCTGTTCTTAAGATTAATCCTAACGATGCCGATGCCTACTACAACCAAGGAGTAGCCCATTACAAATTAGGAGACAAGCAAGGAGCAATAGCTGATTTTCAAAAAGCAGCTAACATTTATCAACAACAAGGTAAAAATCAAGATTATCAGGATGCACTTAATCGCATCAGAAAACTTCGACAGTAGCTAGACTCAAGAGATAGGGGATAAGAATGTAGTGCGTAGGCTAGCAAACACCTCACGCATTGCTTGAAGATGTAGAGAAGTGCGATCGCCACCTTCATCTCAATCAATGATTTCTGAGTATAATTGCGGAATCTGTAAATTTAGTTTGTAGATTTCTTTATTCTGGCAAGAGTAAGATTGAGGATCGGAGCAAAACTTTGGTATTAGCTTCCAGGTGGGATGATTAAGGATAGATTGAAACTAGTTACCTGTGTTGGTTGTTTATCATTGGCGATATATGCATCGGCATTATATTTTAGCGCTGGTGGTAGATGTGCGATCGCTAGTTGTAAAGTGCCTTTCTCACAGACTGTAAGTTTGAAACTACCAATACCGCAAACATCAACAGAAAAGTTAGGCTTTCAAGCTCAAGCTATTACAGTAAAAGTGATGTCAAAAGAATTCTTGGGTTCTGGGATTCTTTTGCAAAAACAAGAATCAATCTATACAGTTTTAACTAATGCTCATGTACTCAGAGCAGACGATCCTCCCTATCAAATTCAAACTCCTGATGGTGAGATATATACAGCCAGTTTGCCTAGAAACACAAAATTTGGCAACAATGATTTAGCAATATTGCAGTTTCGCAGCCCCAAGAAAATTTATAGAGTAGCATCTATTGCTAGTAAATTAATGGTAGGCGATGAAGTTTTTGCGAGTGGTTTTTATTCACAAGAAGACGAAGATAAACACCAGTTTTCCTTCACTAACGGTAAAGTTTTACTGTTACTACCCAAAGCTTTAGACGGTGGCTATCAAATTGGTTACAGCAATGATATTCAAAAAGGGATGAGTGGTGGTCCATTGCTAAATTGTCGAGGTGAGGTGGTGGGTGTAAATGGAATGCAAGCAAATCCTTTGTGGGATGCTCCCTCTATCTTTGTTGATGGTTCCCAAGCAGATAAGGAATTACACGAGCAGATTAATCGCCTTAGTTGGGCTGTACCAATAGATAGAGCAGAATTCAGGAATCAGGATTCAGAAGTCAGAAGTAATAAGTTAAACCACATCTAGTTTGCATAATCTGAAATTGTACATTTCTTGTGGGGTGGGCGTCTCGCCCGCCAAATATATGCAAGTTAAATGTGGAACAGCTTACGAATTTCCCAAAAGAATAAGGATTTTGATATCACGTACAATCGTTTTCATATATATAGCAGTGGACAAAACTGTTAGGACGTATACTGAGAAAAGACAATCCAAAATTTGATACAATCGATGGCTAAACCCTACAGTTATGACTTACGGCAAAAAGTAATCAATGCGATCGTGTTAGATGGGATGAAGAAAACTGAAGCGGCTCAAATATTCCAAATAAGTCGCAACACCATAAACCTGTGGCTACAAAGGCACGCCCAAACCGGAGACTACCATCCTAAGTCGAATCGCCCCAACAGAACAAACGCCAAAATCACTGATTGGGAAAAGTTTAGCCAGTTTGCACAGATACACGGAGATAAAACACAAGCTCAAATGGCACAACTGTGGTCTCTGAACATCAGTAAGAGGACGATTTCACGAGGGTTGAAAAAAATAGGTTGGTCTCGAAAAAAAAGACTTATGGTTACAGAGAACGGGATGATAGCAAACGAGCTATCTTTATCCAGCAATTAGAAAAAATTCCAGATTCCCTTCGAGTGTATGTAGATGAATCAGGAATGGATGCACGGGATGATTATGGTTATGGCTGGTGCAAGCGCGGTCAGAGGTTTGAAGCACTCAAGTCAGGACGCAGAACTGGTCGAGTCAATATGATTGCTGCATATTGCCAACAACAGTTGATGGCACCATTTACTGTGGAAGGAGCTTGTAACCGCGTAGTTTTTGAAACTTGGGTAACCACAAGCTTAATTCCTGTACTCCAACCAGGACAGGTGATTATTCTTGATAATGCCACCTTTCATCATGGAGGACGTATTGCCCAATTGATTGAGCAGGTTGGTTGTCATTTGTTATATTTGCCTCCTTATTCTCCAGACCTCAACCGGATTGAAAAGTGTTGGGCTTGGCTCAAAAGTCGTATTCGTCAGATATTATCTGACGAATACGACTTGCGACAAGTAATGGAATCTGTTCTCAAATCTTCTGTGTCCTAACACTACTGGCTATTGCTATAAAATCATAAATTGTAGAATGCGTTGTCGCAAACCGCAACACACCTTAAACAATTGCTTCAACAATTGCAGGTGCGTTATACCAATTTGAAAAAAGAATGAGACAGATAGATTGGCTAGGGGCGCAAAGCTTTGCGCCCCTACAGATTTTGGATCTGTTGCAAAGATTTTTTGAATTGGTATTAGCCTACGGCATAACACACCCTACTGAATTCTGAATGATTCAATCAATTTCAAATGATTGAATCATTTTTTCTGTGATTGGCAGAAATTTCTCATAATCATCTATGGCAGCAGTGTAGACAATTACGTAAGCCTTATCTCTATTTAAAGTCCAGATTCGCCAATTTTTTAAATTGTTTTCTCCATCTTTGACAGTATAAATCAATTTATAGGCTGGTCTATATGCCAAAGTAGTTTTATTAGTACTAATAATTTGCCCGTTTTTGGAAGTTTTAATCTCTTCAACAAATTTGTTTTTAGAATCTTCTAAAGTTCCAGCAAAATCTTCAATTGAGATTGTTACTTGCTCTAGGGAAGTTTTTGTCGTACTTTGTTTTGGTGAAAATTTTACCCATTCGCCAGTAATCGGATTTTTCAAATCTTCTCTAGTCCAGGTTTCCGGATATTTTATCTTGATTTTAACTTCGGGATCTTCATAAGGCGATAATTCTACAGTTGGAGGTGGAGGAGAGAATATAAAAGGTCTTAAAATACTAATAGCTGTAATAGTTGTTATGACTGCAAACAAAGGAATTATCCATTTCCACGGTAGCGGACGACGGATAGGTTGGGGAAGAATTGTTGGTGGTAATCTAGAGTTTGATGATAGTTTTTCTAGGACTTGTAAGACTCGTTCTGCTGATTCATAACGCTGGCGAAAGTCATAACGCACCATTCTATCTAAAATAGATGCTAACTCTTGGCTAATCTCTGCGCGATCGCGCCAAACAATTTCATTATTAGCATCTTTTGGTAATTGTTCTGGCAAGATTCCTGTAAGAGCTTGAATAGCAACCATTCCAACTGCGTAAATATCACTGCGGATGTCAGGATTACCAGATGTTTGTTCGCTCGGCATATACCCTGGAGTCCCAACAGCAACAGTTATATTTTTTTGCCCTAAAGGTTTAATTATTTGAGTACTAATTTGTTTGACTGCACCAAAGTCAATTAAAACAACTTTACCATCTGGGCGTCGGATAATATTTGAGGGTTTGATATCTCGGTGAATGACTCTTTGTTGATGGATAAAAGTTAAAATTTGCAGAACATCTTGTAAAAATTTAATTACATAAGCTTGACTTAACTTTTTAGCAGGAAGTAATTCTTTACTTAAATCGTGACCTTCTATATATTCTTGAACTAAATAAAATTCCTGATTTTCCTCAAAATGAGCCAGAAGTCGCGGAATTCGCTCGTGATTTCCCAAGGTTTCGAGAATCACTGCTTCGCTGTTAAAGAAACGTTTTGCTTCGTGTAAAGTATCTGGATTGGTGAGTATTGGTTGAAACTGCTTAACAACGCACTTGGGATTTCCTGGCCGTTGAGTATCTTCGGCTAAGAAAGTCACTCCAAACCCTCCTTTTCCGATTTGTTCGAGAATTTGGTAACGTCCACCAAGCTTACTCATTGATATTCACCTTAGATCCTAAAACTGATTACCCACTGGCCGATATATACCAATCCTAAATCACGCTGTGTGCAACTTTGTCTCAAATCTAACCCCCAACCCTGTCTCAAAAGGAGAGGGAAGGAGAAAACTTTTGTAGCTAACCATCTTTATCATGATTTTTACTGGTATTTTTAGGTATTATCCAGAATTTATGTAAATTTAGGTTGTAAATATCGGTATAATTCCGATAATTATAAGTTATACCCTTTTCTAGTACTCAAACACTCATAAATTTATGGTTAGCAGGTTAGAGTATTCCACGTTGACCAAGGTTGCTAGAGTTTCTGGCATAGCTTTGCTAATGGCATCTACAACAACTGCAATTATTCATCAGCCTAGTTATGCTGGCAGCTCTACTTTTCAATGTGCTAAAAGCCAAGGCAAGCCTACAACATTTGTGCGTATGGAAGATGGCAGAAAAATACCAATAATTCGCTGGAGCGACGAAAAATTTTTCTCTTCTAGGTTGACGGCTTTAGAACGCTGTAAGCAAGTTTCCTACAGATTTCAACAGAACTATGACAGTGGTAATCTCAGAACTATTATCTCTGGGAAAATCAATAGTTATCCGGTAGTCTGTGCTGCTGTGAGTACAAACGATGTTTGCACGAACAAAACTGTATTATTTACCCTCAAGCCTGGTTCTAATGCCAGACAAGCTGCGGAAAGGCTGTTAGATAAACGTGGTTTAGCATCTGGAAAAATCCAAAATCAAAATAGTGATGATACGCAAATTTATGTTGATTTTGATACTTTTTTAAATAATATCCAACCTGAACCATGAAGAGTGGTGAGTAGAATCGTAGGTTGGGTTGAATTGTAGACACCGAAGGTGGCTTCCCAAAGGGTAGTGAAACCTAACAATTGCTTGAACGTTGGCTTTTGTTTCTCAATCTAACCTACGCAATTTTTTTTGGCTTATCTGAACTGTATATCCAAAAAAATCGGGTAAAAATATGAAATATTATTATGCACTTTCACCTGCGCTGATTGGTGTATCAATGGTATTGGTGCAGTCCCAGGTAGCTTTAGGATTATCTGCATCAGCAATCGAAAAAATCGCTCAAGATATTACTGTAAAAATTGTTAACACTCAAAAGTCTACCGATTCCGGTTCGGGAATTATTATTAAACGCTCTGGGAATACTTATATTGTCTTGACTGCCTATCATGTATTCATAAGTGGTCAAAAATATCAAATATTGACACCAGATGGGGAAAGTCATCTCATTAAATCGATGCAGCCCTTATCAAATGAAGATTTAGCAGTTTTGCAGTTTAGCAGTAGTAAAACTTACAACATTGCCAAAATTGGTAATTCCGATGAAGCTACACGCGCCACTACTGTTTATGTCGCTGGTTTCCCTGCTAGGACAGCAGCGATTTCTAACCCAGGTTTATTTTTCAACAAAGGACAAGTCAACGCCAACGGCATGGCACAGCGTGACGGTTATAACATCATTTACGATAACGATACTTTAAAAGGTATGAGTGGCGGTGCGGTACTCAATGAACAAGGGGAAGTAATCGCAGTTCATGGCAGGTCTGACGAGCAAGCAATAAGTGAAAAAAGCCAGAGTAAAATTATTACGGGCATCGGTACTACTATCTATTCAGCAGCACGGCAAATGCTAGCACTGGGGATAGATTTGGGAGTAAATCTGCCAAGTATCAATGTTGCTGGGGCGTCAAAAGCAGATGATTTTTATATTGCAGCAAACCAGAAGTATGAGCAGAAAGATTATAAAGGAGCCATAGATGATTATAGCCAAGCCATTCGCCTCAATCCGAAGTATGCTGAAGCTTATCTCTATCGGGGTAGTACCCGCGACGAATTAGGAGACAAGCGAGGAGCAATAGCTGATTTCAACGCTGCTCTGGTGATTAATCCTAACTTTGCCGATGCCTACTACAACCGAGGAAATGCCCGCCGTCAATTAGGAGACAACCAAGGAGCAATCGCAGATTACAACGCTGCTCTTAAGATTAATCCTAATTATGCCTTAGCCTACTACAACCGAGGATTAGCCCGCTACAGATTAGGAGACAAGCAACGAGCAATAGCAGATTACAACTCTGCTCTTAAGATTAATCCTAATGATGCCGATGCCTACAACAACCGAGGATTAGCCCGCTACGATTTGGGAGATAAGCAAGGAGCAATAGCAGATTACAACTCTGCTCTTAAGATTAATCCTAATTATGCCTTAGCCTACAACAACCGAGGAAATGCCCGCTACGATTTAGGAGACAAGCAAGGAGCACTAGCTGATTACAACGCAGCTCTTCAAATTAATTCCAAGTATGCTGATGCCTACATCGGGCGAGGTAATGTCTACGACGATTTGGGAGACAAGGAAGGGGCGTTTGCTAATTACAACGCTGCTCTCAAAATTAATCCTAATGATGCTTATGCCTACTACAACCGAGGAATAGCCTACAAGAATTGGGGAAACAAAGAAGCCGCGATTGTAGACTTACAAAAAGCAACTGAACTATTTTGGCAACAAGGAAATACACAGTGGTATCAAAAAGCTTTGGAATTGATTAAAAAATATCAGCAGTAGAATGGTGGGGGATGGATAGATGGGGAGGTGGTGCGATCGCCTGAAGGTGTTGAGCGTGCGATTACTTTTGAGTTGGAATGTGCGATCGCTAAGTGCAGTAGAATAAAGCTACTATGCCTGCTAAAGATATATTGAAGATGGCATTATTCGTTTAATTACCTTCAATACATAAAGGAGGAAATTATCCGATGGATTTACTGAGGACTCATTATAGCCACATTGTCGAAAAACTGCTGAAAGAGTATGCTGATTTTTTTGGGTAGCAACGAGGAAGTTAAAGTGGAATAAAGCCTTTCCCCTATAAAGACAGAGGAATGGAAGTGAGGTTTTCCAGATGCGGTGAAAAGTTAGCAATGCTAATGAGTAGATCGACACTATTGGCATCAAAAAAATCCCCGAATTCTTCAAGAAACCAGGGATTTAAAAAAATAGGATTGCTTTCAATATTTATCAAACTGTCGCTAATGCCGGCTCTGCCAAAAAATACTTCAGATTTTCTTTCTGACTAGCAAATTTCAAATACTGAGACGCCATTTCTGGTGTGAGGAATTCAATCATTAATCTGTTTTCTACCCAAAACTCAATCACATCAAAGAAAGAATCGCGGTTACAGCGCACTGCACGCCAGCCTTCGCGGACAGCGATTTGTTCAATTTCTTTCTGGCTGGTGGGTACAGAAATAGCTGCATGAATATCTGTAAACCTCGAACTCATAGCAGTATGGACAAATACAGCTCCCTCATCGCCTTCACCAGGTTCTATTTGAGAACCTAAAGGATAAAGTTCAATACCTGTACCGTGTTCATCGAAAGGTAGAACCATGTAACTTCCTGGGTTAGGAGGAAAAGGAACAGCTTGTGCTTTTAAAATTTCTCCAAGAACTTGGGCAACATGTTTGGGGTTTTTAACAGCAATAGAAATATGGTGAATCATAAAATAACCTCTGCTCGATATTTTGTAGATTACTAAACAATCGGGGAAAACTAGGGGAAGCAAATTTGTCTGAATTTTGGATTTTAAATTTTTTAGGACTTACGCAACTGTCATCGTTCATTTCACGTTGCCAAATTGCATCGATACTGGGTTTATTAAAAGGATTTTGTTCGGGTTTGGGAAGTTTAGAATCAGATTCAAAGTCCGCTTGCTGTGCCTCTTCTGGCGATAAATTTTCTTGGGGTTGTTCCTCTTGCTGGGTTGTTTCGTCCGGTGTCTGTTCTTCCGGTGCTTGCTCTGCACTATTGCCTGTCATCGGCTGCGGGGGTGGTTGCCTCAGTTTAGTGCTAGGGTTTGGTTTTGCTACTGGGATTGGGACTGGTGCTGGAACTGCGATCGCCCCTCCCATTTTTAGAGGAAGGAGCAGCAGCGCTAATAGTAATAGTTGTCTCATACTTCCCATTGCGTCCCACCCAAGGTTTAATCCGCCTAATGTAGCCATTTCTGGGCGATCGCAGCACTTTCCTCTGAGAAAATCGCTGGTGGCAGTGGCTTTAATCCCAATGATTCCTTTGGTTTGAAGGGTTCAGGAATAGTTTTAGATTTTAGATTTTCAATTTGGAGTGTGATGGATTTCTTTTGTTTATCTAAGCGATCGCATTCTATATAAATGTCACTAATTACATCACCTTGTTTAATTTCTTGGCCAACCTTTACTTTTAAAAATGACGGGCTATCAACTGATATAGTCATTCTTAGAGGACGATTTTGTTGGGCGATGGCAATCAGAATAATCAGCACGAAATACTCAACGTTACTACCAGTCCTCAGTCTCAAGTTCCGATTACCAGGACAAACACACCGCACCGGGGACGGCCAGAACATTTCCACACCGCCACGGGTGAACACGTCGGCGAACCAGCCAAAGAAATAGCCGATGCTCAGAGCGTGGACGAGATTAATAAACTGGGGATTAAAGAGGGCTACACCATACCTGACACTTGCCACAACTGCACTAGCAACTAAACTATGGGTGCAGCTGCGGTGGGGCATCTTAGCTTCAAAGAACGCACTCACCCACGGGAGGACACGCCCAGCAGGAGATGTGGAGATGTCGATGTTGGGGAGAAGACCAGCGATCGCACCTGCTGCAATTAGCGTGGGGCTTGCTGTCCCCAAGAGCAAACTAGTTGCAGTTCCACTAATTAATAGATGCGATATCCCCAACATAATTACGAATTATCAATTACGAATTACTTAACGTCTTCTCTGGCTTTCACGTGGCAAATTATACAATAGGCGTGACAATCCCAAGAAAATAGCTGCGGCGATACCTGCAAAAATATAAAGTGCCTGGTCGCTAGTTCCCAGACCGATGAACCGCATAACGACAAACACCACACATACCAAGAGTATTAGAGGCGTGATATCAAAATAGCGGCGGTGGTCGGCTCCTTCAAGCTCTAACCCTAAGTACGAATGGCACGCTTGTTAATCGCAAAGCCCAGATATAACTGGCTTTTTGAGTGTG
>JAQYWR010000097.1 GCA_029379225.1 Nostoc sp. S4
CTCAAATTATTACCTAGCAAACTTTTTGGGCTTTCTTATCCGTCGAACTCACGTTCAGTTAAATTTATATCAATATAAATACATGACCATAATTCTAACTAACGATGACGGCATAGATGCCCCTGGTATCCGAGCGCTGGTCAAAGCTGTCAAAGGCAATGCTATTGTTGCGGCTCCTGCCGAGCATCAGTCCGGCTGTGGACATCAAGTCACCACCACTCGTGCTATCAAACTCCAGCGACGGTCTGAAACTGAATATGCGATCGCTGGCACTCCCGCTGATTGTGTAAGAATTGCTTTAACACAAATTCCTATGGATGTCAAATGGGTACTTTCAGGTATTAACGCTGGGGGTAACTTGGGAGTCGATACTTACATTTCTGGCACTGTTGCAGCCGTGCGAGAAGCAGCAATGCACGGTATTCCTGGAATTGCTATTTCCCACTACCGCAAAGCCAATTCATATTTCGATTGGGATTTAGCTGCAAAATTGACAGCTGAAGTTTTAAGGGACTTACTCAAGCGTCCCTTGGAACCAGGAAGCTTCTGGAATGTAAACTTGCCACATCTGCAACCAGGAGAACCACATCCTGAGGTGGTGTTTTGTCAACCGTGTATCAAACCTTTGCCCGTCAATTATCGCATTGAGGGTAATGATTTTTATTATGTTGGGGAATATAGCAAACGCGATCGCACTCCTGGTAGCGATGTAGATGTGTGTTTTTCTGGTAATATCGCTGTAACTAAATTAAGAGTTTGACACAAAGCAAAAGCAGCCACAAGGCAAAACAAAGATTAAATTGATAGTTCTTTGTACTTTTTAATCACCCGTTCCTTGAATTAAGCACATAAATCTATCTAGAGTTTGTGTTAACTCGTTAAGTTTTTGCAGTGAATTATGTTGAGATTCAGCAAGAGTTTGTACTGCATCACATAAAGCAACAATTTGATAGCCTTGTTGCTGTACCTGCTGTCCCTGTACTTCGAGTTGTGTGCTGACAGTCTCCAATCTTTCCGCAAGACGTTCAATTGTCTCAGTAGTTAAAAGTACAGCTTCCCCAATTTGTTCGACAATAGATTCCAAGCGATTTATTTTTACTTCAACTCCTGTTGAAATCATTTCTTTACCACCCTAATTTTGAGAGAGCATCTTAGTAAAATTCCTAATTTTAATTGAAATAATTGATTTCAGTACCAACATTAGATAACACTGTTATTCCGATAATATGTGTGATTTTGTTGCTTGATGCATCTACCCAATGTTATGTTTAGGTACTTCATGAATTACATTTTTTAATCAATCTTCGGAATTAGATATTTAAAATAGTTAACTATATATAAAAATAGTTATTTAAAAAATATTTTAATCAATGTGGTTAGATTCTCCTGATAGATTTTACCAAAATTAAGTAAATCTATAGTTAAAATAAATACTTTTAAACTAACTAAATATTTAGTCTCATTAAGTCTAAGTAATTATACACTTGTTATTTAACGTTTCGTCCAACAATTTATCAAAGACAATAAATCAGGATTGAATTAAGTACTAATTTTCAATTTTGAGAATTGCAATTTACCTTTTCTATTTCAGTACAACTGAGGAGGAGCTTGGTTAGACTATTAATTTTATTACTTTTATTAATGCCGATCGCTATCGCTCACAAAATCAATCAGTCTAAATTTTCTTTACTCAAAACGCTATGTAGTTGAAGGATAATTATGCATGTATTTGCAAATAATTCTTAATTACTTCTACTCATTGGAAAAATAGCAATAGGGATACACACGTTAACTGTGCATCCCTACGAATAACTGTATTCTATTTAGGGAAATCCAAGAAATAAATTATCTCCTTTGAAGTTGATGGCTGATGACTGTAAACAGTGGGATATTTTTTATTTGTCAGTCTTTAAAGTAAAATCTTTAATTTAGACAATCGAATTGCTCAAAAACACGATGGCGATCGCACACAAAGACAAGCCAGCAATACTGATTTTCCAGGGTAAAATTCGATTGATTTCACCTATCCCCATTGCATCGCCAATTTCTCTAACACTTATGGTAACTGCAAATTGAGTTAAAACCATACTTATTATATACGTAATTAATGGTATTATTCCTATCTCACTTATCGATTGTCCGTGAGTATAACCTTGAAATAAACCAACACTAACACCCGCCAGAGCAACTACTATAAAGTTTGCTTGATTTGGCATTATCAACATTATGCTTAAGACGATAGTAGAAATTGCCAACGCTATTTCTGTGCCTGGTAGATTTACTTGAAATAAATGAATTACAATACCCAAAATTGCTGCTAAGACAAAACATCCAACTATCAAAGCGCCACGAACAAATATAGCTGACAGTAAGCCAATAGCAACAATACCAACTAAACATTTTGAGCTAATGACTGGATCTGCTACTCCCCAGAGAAAACCTTCCCAAGAATTAGAGATGGCGCGAACGGCTGGTGTTCCACTCCACGAACTGAGCAAGCTAATAAAAATCAGAGCTGCGATCGCTCCAATATGGCGATCGACTACCTTAGAGATATAAAATTCCCGTGTAGCACGGAATCCTGATAATTTAGTTTTGAACATTACCACATACCAAGTTAGGTTTTTCGGTAATTTATACTACCCACCTCTTCCAAAAAACTAACGTGATAATAACGATAAATCATCTTAACTTTATAAAGTTATGTAAAGTTTCAGTAGTAGTTACAGTATGTTGTTAATTAATGTATAAATAATCAATAAGTTTGTACTTAAGAGGCGATCGTTAATCAATCATCGTTTCAACAACAGCTGACAATACAACTAAACTATAAAAATGAATCTCAAATATAGTGAATTCCATATATTGGAGCGAGAACTAGAAGCTTTTCCACCGATGCATCGAGTGGCGTTTGCGGCAGCTTGTTGCGAGAGATTGTATCCACACTATAATATTTTATTGCGAACAATTAGAGAAGATGACTGGAATGGAGAAGATTTATTTAGAGTAGCACTCGATGAAATCTGGCAATTTTTAGCAGGAAAAAAAGTTGATGCGTCTAGATTTCGTCAACTGTACTCTGATTGCGACCAAAGCTACCCCAGCGACTATGAAAACGTAGAAACTCCAGAAGGACAAAGAGCTGCGGATGCAATTCTCAATACTTTAGAACTTTGTTTAGATCCAACTGCACAACAGACTATTTTAGTAGCAAAACAAATACACCAAACTCTTTTTGAGTATATAGATTATTTAACATGCGAGTCTGAAGACGAAAACTCGGAAGACGTTTCCGAGGAAGAAATAGTTACCAACCATCCGCTTACAGTACGAGAAATGGCAAAACAAAGCGAAGATTTGCAGCGCTTACGAGAAACTCCCACCTTAACCCTTGAGTTTTACAATGGCTGCGTACTTCTTCTCATAACGGTGGTAAAAGTCTGCTAGATTTAAGTTGAGAAAACAATCGTGAATGGTGCGACTAAAGAACCTCAAGAAAACGCAGCGTCAAATTTGGATGCTGTAAAAATTAAATGGTTTCGCCACCATCTCTCTATATGGGGAACGCAAAACTTACGCGATTTTCCTTGGCGGCATACTTGTAACTCTTATGCCATTCTTATTGCAGAAAATCTGCTGCAAAAAACAGACGCAGCTACGGTTGTTCCTATCTACAAAGCATTTCTCTTTAAATATCCTACCCTCGAAAACTTAGCCAAGGCAAGCATTGATGAATTGAGCGAACTGCTCGAGCCTTTAGGTCTTTACTTCCGAGCAGAAAGACTGTACCAGTGTGCTCGTATCATAATAGAGCAGTATGGAGGAAAAATCCCCGATTCAGAAAAACAGTTGCTTGAATTGCCTGGGATTGGTAAATATACAGCTCGTGCTATTTGTTCTCAAGCCTTCAATCAACCGCTAGCCGTACTCGATACTAATGTAGCTCGCATCCTCGAACGCTTCTTTGGCTTGCAAGGAGAAAGAGTGAAATCGCGCTGTAAAATTCTCTGGAGTGCAGCGGACATAATTGCTCCCGATAAGAAAGTTGGAAAATGGAATTTAAGCTTGCTAGATTTTGGAGCGATGGTTTGCAAGGCACAAAATCCTCTTTGTAAGGATTGTCCTCTTTCAACCAAGTGCAATTATGCCCAAACACAACCTCACTCAAAGTAAAAATATAATTTTTTTATAACTAACTTTATTAAGCATATCAAAAAAGTTTTTTTATATTTTTCTGAGGATATTATCAACCAAATTTTGAATCATTTGGGCATCTGTTTGACTTAAACTTTCTAACTCAATTCTGTTGCTTTCTTTTGGAGTACTAGAATTACTGCTATATATACGAGGACTCAAGCCTACAGGACTATTGCCATAAAATGTTGTATAGAATACACATGCTGCTACATACGAGCCAATAGGGCTAGGATGACTTCCATCAGAAGTATAAAGACTTAATTGTGAATTTGCTTCTCGAATATTTTGCCAAACAATTCCCACAGGTGCAACTTTAGCATTCAGTTTTTGAGCAATGCTCATATATGAATCAGTCAATATCTTTTGCGTTTCTGATTGATTTTGCCTTGCCCAAGTTAGGTAAAATACAGTTTGAGAATTAACTCGCTTAATCTCAGCATCAAACAGACTAGCGTACTCATACATTTCCTGGGGATTGGTAATCGGTAAAATGCTCTGCTCTTGCAGTACTACGTAATCCCAGTGTTTAGCTTTTATCAGCTTGAGTGCTTCACCACGTTTCCAGTGACTATTTAGTGTAGCCCCAGCCACCACAACCATTTCAGTTTTAAGGGTTTTGGCTTCTTTTACTGACTCAGCTAGTTGTTGTGTTAACCAAGGGAGGTCATTAAAATATGTATAGCTGTTGCCAATAAATAAAACTTTTATTGACTGTTGTTCGGCTACTTGCAGGGAAGCTGTTTCAACCTGTCTCCCAAACATTTTAAACAAAGCAATCATCAAAAATAAGAATAAACATACGTATAGTAGTACTAAATGAGAAAGTTAAATTTTGCTACCCATGTTATTGACCGTTAACTGTTGAGTGTCATCTGTTAACAGTCAACAGCCACTACTAATTGATTCTGTATTCTCAATTTTATAGTAAGCGAATTAACGGTTAGGACATCTTGAAAGCCTGGATGTTAGGAATAGTAATGTTTTACCTCTAGCAAGAACAGCATAGCTGCCTGCTGCTATAAATTCTTATTTTTAATGTAGTAATTCCTCAACTTGATGCTGGCTCCACAAACTTCTGTAAAGCCCCTGTTGTTGTACAAGTTCTAAATGATTTCCCATTTGAACGATTTCTCCCTTTTCCATAACAAAAATTCGGTCAGCAGCAGCAGCAGCAGATAATTGATGAGTAATAAAAATTACTGTTTTACGCTGTGTACCAGTGGAGAGATTTTTGAGAATTTGTGTAGCTGTTTGATTATCTACACTGGAGAGGGCATCATCTAAAATTAATACTGGTGCATCGACCAGCATAGCTCTGGCTAAGGCAGTACGTTGGCGTTGACCGCCAGAAAGAGTAATGCCACGTTCGCCAACAATAGTTTCGTATTGCTGGGGAAAATTATTAATTTCTGTATCAATTTGAGCCAGTTTGGCTACAGATTCTACCTTTTCTTGTTCGCTAACTGGGTCACCGTAGCGGATATTATTTTTGATTGTGGTGCTAAAGAGATAACTATCTTGAGGAACGTAGGCGATCGCACTTCGTAAATCTGCCAAGGCTATCTTAGTAATATCTTGCCCATCTAAAAACAATTGTCCTGATTCAATATCCAACAAACGCGGCAAAGCATTGGCTAAAGTAGATTTGCCCGAACCAATTGCCCCAACAATTGCCACGGTTTCTCCAGGAACAATGGTGAAGTTTACATTTGCTAGAGCTGGAGTAGTAGAACCAGGATAAGTGTAGTTAAGATTTTTCGCCGTCAGTTGTCCTTTAAGTTCATCCACTGTTAGATGTACCGCATCGGCTGTGTCTTGAATTTTCGGTGTAACACTGAGAATAGATTCAAGCCGATCGATACTAACTTCACCTCGTTGGTAGGTGCTAATTGTGAATCCTAAAAGAGCAGTAGGGAAAACTAAACGCTCTACATAGATTAACAGTGCTAAAAAGTCACCTACTTCCAGCGTTCCAGAAGACATTCGCCCTGCGCCTAGCCAGATAATTACCAGCGAACTCACATTAGCTAGACCGCCAATTAACGGAAATAGCGTATTTCGACTTTTTGCCAGTTCCAAATTAGCAGCCAATAGCTGCTGATTTTTCTTGGCAAAAGCTCGGCGTTCGTTTGCTTCTTGGGCATAAATTTTAATTAAAGCAATACCACTGATATCTTCTTGGATGAGTTCGCTAATTTCAGACAGTTGTTCTTGGACTACTGCTTGTTGTTTGCGTAAGCGATCGCTAAACAAACTCACTAATAAGAACATAAAAGGGTACACTGCCAAAGAGGCTAGCGTGAGATCCACACTAATCGCTAGCATTACTGGCAGTGTCAAAGCATAGGCAAAAACTGTATTTGCCAAACTCAAGACGGCAAAACCCAACAACCGTCTGATATTGTCCACATCGCTGGTAGCCCGATTAATCAAATCACCAGCAGTATTACTGGCGAAATAAGACGGTTCCAGCCTGAGTAAGTGTTCAAAAATCCGTTGTTTGAGGTCAAATTCCACCTGACGCCCTACCCCAAATAGCCAAATGCGTGAAGCCATACGCATCAGCCACATTGCTGAACTGAGTAATACAACAATAACTACATAATGTAGTATTTGATTCCAGGTGAAGGTTGCTGATAGTTTGTCAACACCATCCTTAATCAACCAAGGAATATAAACACCCAAGGCATTAACAGACAACAAAGCGAGAATGCCTAAAGACACTTCCCGCCAATGGGGTCGAAGGTAAGCACCAAGTTTAGCGAGTCTTCGAGATTTTGCCATTAAAGCAATTTTGCAACTTTATCATCTGAGATTAACTGCGACTCCCACAAAGCAATTAATCCAGCCACTAGTACAGCACAACAAAAGTAAATCAACTATTTAAAATTACCCAAAAGCTGATTAAAGCAGCTTTTTGAGTTTTGAGAGCCACTTGACGGCAGTTGCTCATGAGGGAAACCCCCAAGACCCTTCGGGTTGAGCAGTCCCCCAGACGCTCGTTCCTCGCTACCGCTTGCGCTAACGACGGAAACCGCCAGAGGGCTGCCTCACCGCAGTGGCTCCTTTTAATTTTTGACTTCCCAAAAACGTTACTAGGGTGTGGATTGCGGCCTTTTGAGTATTTCTTTTTTACTTTCTTACCGCTGAACACGCAAGAACCTGTAAATTTCAATGAGATAACTTTCCCAAGTTCTCGTTGTCAGTTGCAGGGTTTCCGCATTAGGTACAAAGTCTTCAAGTCGTAAACCGCGTGTGCGAATATCTTGAGGATTTCCTTGCAATAAGTAAGGAGGCACTCTCAAATTATAAGAAAGAATGTTATTCCCCGTCACATCTGAAATGTTTGCTGTGGTGGTTTGTTGACTTAATGCTACTAATGTGTCAGAGGTTGGGACAGCAGTTGCTACATAGGTTTCACCTGTCATTGCTAAAGGTGCTCTATAAAGAAAATAGGCAACTGCTGGTGTACTTGCCAACAGCAAAATCGTTAGTGCCCAACCCACTAAGTATCCTCCTGGTTTGTCTATCCCGCCTCCTTTGATTCTTTGGGCTGCAAAAATCATCATTAAAACAGAGGCTCCTAGAGGCTTGAGTGGAAAAGAGATCATCCTCCATAACGACGCCACAGCTGGTTCGCTGGGGTTGACAAACGATAGGGCTATGATTATCAACACAATGACTAAGATTAATCGCCCGACAAAAGTTCCTGAAGGATAAAATCGCTGGAACAGAGAATATACGATAGTGCCAATCAACAGCCACAGCAGTATCCGGCTTAGCAATAGAAACATAGATTAACTCTCAAATTTTCTGGTGCGGTGAGCCAGTGCGGTGGTAAAGCAGTCCGTTTTGAGCGGGGTTTTTGCGCCACTTGCTTGAAATCAGGCATTGCCTGTCAAGGTTATGGCTTCCCACAAGGAACTGCCAAAATGGTTTCCCGACATAAATCAACCAGTGTATTCTTATGGAGACAGTCTGTTGGGCGGGAAATACCGAACAACTTACTGGCTCCCTATGAGCAACTGGCGTCAACTGGCTAACCCGTAAGAGCTAGCCTAGAGGTTTCGGGAAATGGATTTATTTTATCGTCAAATAGTAATTGCACCGTTTGACTTAAAACACCTCAACCTCACACCGAAAGACTACCGTCGTAGTGATTTTAGTGCAATTTTTTGACACTGCGTCTATTATTTATAAATTTCCAGAAGAGTAATGTGGCACCAGTAAATTAAATTAATTGGCTAATTGTTAACTTAAAAGGAAAAACTATGTTGTCTGGAAAGCCTACCATCTTGGTCACAGGGGGAGCTGGATATATTGGCTCCCATACGGTACTTGCTCTCAAGCAAGCGGGTTATAAGGTTATCATCCTTGATAATTTGGTATATGGGCATCGCGACCTAGTAGAAAAGGTTTTACAAGTAGAACTAATAGTAGGCGATACAAGCGATCGCCCTCTGCTCGATCGATTATTCAAAACTCATGATATTGCTGCTGTGATGCACTTTTCTGCCTATGCCTATGTGGGAGAATCCGTGACTGACCCAGCCAAATATTACCGCAATAACGTCCTTGGGACTCTGACGCTGTTGGAAGCCATGTTGACGGCTTCTGTTAATAAATTTGTCTTTTCTTCTACTTGTGCCACCTATGGTGTACCGGAATTTGTACCGATTCCAGAAACCCATCCTCAAAATCCGATTAATCCCTATGGTGCTACGAAGCTGATGGTAGAGCGGATTCTGACTGATTTTGATGAGGCTTACGGTTTAAAATCAGTGCGTTTCCGCTATTTTAATGCTGCTGGTGCTAATCCCGATGGTTTGCTGGGCGAGGATCACAATCCAGAAACCCATTTGATTCCCTTGGTGTTAATGACAGCCTTAGGCAAACGAGAATCTATTTCAATTTTTGGCACCGATTACCCCACGCCCGATGGTACTTGTATTCGTGATTATATTCATGTTAATGACTTAGCAGATGCTCATATTTTGGGATTGGAATATTTATTAAAAAGTGGCGATAGTGAAGTTTTTAATTTGGGCAATGGTAGCGGCTTCTCCGTCAGAGAAGTAATTGCAGCAGCCGAGGCGGTAACAGGAGCTAGCATAAAAGTTGAAGAACGCGATCGCCGTCCTGGAGATCCCCCAATTCTCATTGGCACTAGCGAGCAAGCTAGAACAATCTTAGGCTGGCAACCTCAGTACCCATCCATCAAAGATATTGTTGCTCATGCGTGGCAGTGGCATCAACAGCGACATAAATAAACAGCAGTCAGAATTCAGAATTTAGAATACTCCACCCATAAAGCGAAAGTTAGAGTGCCGAAAATCAGCGCTCTAATACCAATTCAAAAAATCTTTGCGACAGATCCAAAATATATAGGGGCGCAAAGCTTTGCGCCCCTACCTAATCCCTCTTTTGTCACTTTCGGGAGAAAATAAACTAGGATGCTTACAACATAAGACTTTTACTAAAAACCTTGATTTGAAGCATTGTGTTAGAAAATAAACGCTCAAATGCCAATTATATCTATAGTTGAAGATTTGGCTTCTATTTTTATTTTCCCAGAGTGACAAAAGAGGGCTAATATCAAGTTCGGATGAACACTTATAATTAAGCTACCCTTGTTTTTGGCCACCAGTGGTAGCAAGTGAGACCAGAGATTAAATCATGTTGCT